>NZ_JAPEMB010000001.1:6271521-6892325 GCF_026343125.1 Streptomyces sp. NBC_00094
CGCGCCGCCGCTGACGGCGCCCGGCGCGTCCCGGGCCTCCCGCGCCGCCCCACCTCCGTGCCCGCCGTCGACCTCGCCGTCGACCTCGCCGTCGACCTCGCCGTCGCCCTCGCCCTCGACCTCGCCCTCCTCGTCCTACTGATCCGCGTTCCGACGGCCCGAAAGACGGGCCCCGGCCGCCCCGCTCCGTCAGGATGGGCCCATGGGTTTCCACGTCGATTCCGAGACCGGGCGGCTGCGCCGCGTCATCCTCCACCGCCCCGATCTGGAGCTGAAGAGGCTCACGCCGTCCAACAAGGACGCCCTCCTCTTCGACGACGTGCTCTGGGTGCGCAGGGCCCGCCAGGAGCACGACGGCTTCGCCGACGTGCTGCGCGACCGCGGAGTCGAGGTGCACCTCTTCGGGGACCTCCTGCGGGAGTCCCTGGAGGTGCCCGAAGCCCGTGCGCTGGTCCTGGACCGGGTCTTCGACGAGAAGGAGTACGGTCCGCTGGCCGCCGACCACCTGCGGGCCGCGTTCGACTCGCTGGACGCCGGCACGCTCGTCGAGGCGCTCGTCGGAGGCATGACGAAGCGGGAGTTTCTGGCGGCGCACCGGGAGCCGACGTCGGTCCGCTTCCACGCCCTCGATCTGGACGACTTCGTCCTCGGGCCGCTGCCGAACCACCTCTTCACCCGGGACACCTCGGCCTGGATCTACGACGGCGTCTCGATCAACGCGATGCGCTGGCCGGCCCGGCAGCGCGAGACGGTGCACTTCGAGGCGATCTACCGGCACCACCCGCTCTTCACGGGCCCGGAGGCCGGTCCGTTCCACCGCTGGTCGGAGGGGCAGCGCGACTACCCGTCGACGATCGAGGGCGGGGACGTCCTGGTCATCGGCAACGGCGCCGTGCTCATCGGGATGAGTGAACGCACCACTCCGCAGGCGGTGGAGATGCTGGCGCGGGGTCTGTTCGCGGCCGGTTCCGCGCGCACGATCGTCGCGCTCGACATGCCGAAGCGGCGCGCGTTCATGCACCTGGACACGGTGATGACGATGGTCGACCAGGACACGTTCACCCAGTACGGGGGGCTCGGCATGCTCCGCTCGTACACGATCGAGCCGGGTGACGCGGGTCAGTCCCTGCGGGTCACCGACCACCCGCCGGAGCAGATGCACAGCGCGATCGCGGCGGCCCTGGGGCTCCAGGACATCCGGGTCCTGACGGCGACGCAGGACGTGCACGCGGCGGAGCGGGAGCAGTGGGACGACGGGTGCAACGTGCTCGCCGTGGAGCCGGGGGTGGTCGTGGCGTACGAGCGGAACGTCACCACGAACACGCACCTGCGCAAGCAGGGCATCGAGGTGATCGAGATCCCGGGCAGCGAGCTGGGCCGGGGGAGGGGCGGGCCGCGCTGCATGAGCTGCCCGGTGGAGCGGGACGCGACCTGAGCGCGCGTCGCGCGGCGCGGGCGGCGCGGGAACGCGGGCCGCAACGAGGGGCTGTATATAAATGCTGATGTTCGTATAGACTTCCAAGGGTTCGAGACCGCCGTCCCCACGACCCGTACCCCCAGGAGCGCGTCCCATGGCCACAGACCTCATCGGCCGCCACTTCCTCAAGGAGCTGGACTTCACCGCCGAGGAGTTCCGCGGCCTGCTCGCGCTCGCGGCCGAGCTCAAGGCCGCCAAGAAGGCGGGCGTCGAGGTCCAGCGGCTGCGTGGCCGGAACATCGCCCTCATCTTCGAGAAGACCTCGACCCGCACCCGCTGCGCGTTCGAGGTCGCCGCCGCGGACCAGGGTGCCTCCACCACCTACCTGGACCCCTCCGGCTCCCAGATGGGCCACAAGGAGTCGGTCAAGGACACCGCCCGCGTCCTCGGCCGGATGTTCGACGGCATCGAGTACCGGGGTGACAGCCAGGCCGCCGTCGAGGAGCTCGCCGCCTTCGCCGGAGTCCCCGTCTTCAACGGGCTCACCGACGACTGGCACCCCACCCAGATGCTCGCCGACGTGCTCACCATGACCGAGCACTGCGACAAGCCGCTCGACGGGATCGCCTTCGCCTACCTCGGCGACGCCCGCTTCAACATGGGCAACTCCTACCTGGTCACCGGCGCCCTGCTCGGCATGGACGTACGGATCGTCGCCCCGGAGGCCTACTGGCCGACCGAGGAGATCGTCGCCGCGGCCCGCAAGGTCGCGGAGGCCAGCGGTGCCACGATCACCCTCACCGAGTCCGTCGCGGAGGGCGTCCGGGGCGCCGACTTCGTCGCCACGGACGTGTGGGTGTCGATGGGCGAGCCCAAGGAGGTCTGGGACGAGCGGATCGCCGCCCTCGCCCCGTACTCCGTGACCATGGACGTGCTGCGGGCCACCGGGAACCCGGACGTCAAGTTCCTGCACTGCCTGCCGGCCTTCCACGACCTGGGCACGGCCGTCGGTCGCGACATCCACGCCCGGCACGGACTGACCGAGCTGGAGGTCTCGGACGAGGTCTTCGAGTCGGCGCACTCCGTCGTCTTCGACGAGGCCGAGAACCGGATGCACACGATCAAGGCGGTCCTCGTGGCCACCATGGCGGGCCCTGTCGAGGGGGCGCAGGCATAGCTTTACGCCTGTTCGGGTGGATATGCGTGTTGCGGCTTTTCGTCGCATCCTTCAGGGGGGTTCGGGCATGCATGGCCGAACCCCCCTCACGCATGCACCACCAGAGATGAGAGCCCCCGCATGTCCTCGCGGTGATGTACGGGCAGACCCGCATCCTGCTGTCGATGTCCCGCGACGGGCTGGTGCCCCGGATCTTCGAACGGGTCTCGCCGCGCACCGCGGCCCCGGTGGCCGACACCTGGATCGTCGCCGCCGTCTTCGCGGTCCCGGCCGCCTTCGCCTCGCTCGACGTGGTCGTCAACCTGACCACGCTCGGCACGCTCGCCATCATGGCGGTCGTCAACCTCGCGGTGATGGTGCTGCGCCGTCGCGATCCGGGACTGCGGCGCTCGTTCCGGGTGCCGTTCCATCCGCTGAGCCCGGCGCTCGGCATCGGCTTCTGCCTCTACCTGATCTGGGGCACGGGCTGGACGACCTGGGTGCAGTTCGCCGTGTTCCTGGTCGTCGGCGCGCTGGTGTACGCGTTCTACGGGCGCCGCCACTCTCGGCTGGTCACGGCTCCTGAGGACGGCGCTGCGCGGGTATCCCCGGGAGCGTGAACCAGACCGCCTTGCCGTGCGCGGTGGGGCGGTGGCCGCAGTCGCTGCTGAGCGCGCGGATGAGGAGGAGGCCGCGGCCGTGTTCCTGCCAGGGGTCGACCTCGGTGTCGGGCTCGGGGCAGACGAGCTCGCCGGGGCGGGGCGGCTCGGAGTCGTGAACCTCGATCTGGCAGCCGCCGGGGGCGGAGAGCAGCTCGACGACCAGCTCGATCGGGCCCCGGCCGGCGGTGTGCTCGACGGCGTTGGCGACGAGCTCGGCGGTGAGCAGCTCCGCGGTGTCGCTGTCGGGGAGGTCGGCGACGACGGGGTCGATGTCGTTGAGCGCGGTACGGATCAGGGCGCGGGCGATCGGCACCGCGGCGGTCGTGTGGGGCAGCCGGAGGCGCCAGGAGGTGGCGGGTCCGACGGCGGCGGCTCCGAGGGGGGCGGGTCGACTGGTGGCGGGTCCGATGGTGGCGGGTCCGATGGCGGCGGCTCCGATGTCGGGAGTTCCGGGTCCGGAGGCTCCGGGTCCTGTGTCGGCAGGTCCGGATCCGGTGTCGGCGGGTCCGGTGGCTTCGGGCATGGGGCAGGGCTCCCTTCACCGAGGGGGGCGGGTGGGCGAGTGGGGCGGGGTATCCCGAGACGTCCTGGTTTCAACCTTACGAGGCGCAAAATCCGGTTCCCAGGGCACCCCTCCCCGGTCGGTAGGGACTTCGGTCACGAACCTGCCGGGACCTTGTGAGGTCGGAGCTCACACCCCCTTTATCGCGTACTCGTGACGACAGTCACAGTACGGTGATACCCTCCGAACGGAGGAAGGAGGCCGTTCCGGATGAGCCCCTTTACCGGATCCGCGACCCGCACCGAACGCTGGCGGCACCTGCGCCTCGATCTCGACGAGGGCGTCGCCACCGTGACCCTCGCGCGCCCCGCGAAGCTCAACGCCCTCACCTTCGGCGCCTACGCCGACCTGCGCGACCTGCTCGCCGAGCTCTCCCGCGAGCGGACCGTCCGCGCGCTCGTCCTCGGCGGGGAGGGGCGCGGCTTCTGTTCGGGCGGAGACGTCGACGAGATCATCGGCGCCACGCTCGACCTCGACACCGCGCGGATCCTCGACTTCAACCGGATGACCGGCCAGGTCGTCCGGGCGCTCCGCGAGTGCCCGTTCCCGGTCGTCGCCGCCCTCCACGGCGTCGCGGCGGGCGCCGGGGCGGTCCTGGCCCTCGCCGCCGACTTCCGGGTCGCGGACCCCACGACCCGCTTCGCGTTCCTCTTCACCAGGGTGGGCCTGTCCGGCGGCGACATGGGTGCGGCCTATCTGCTGCCCCGGGTCGTCGGCCTCGGTCACGCCACCCGGCTCCTCATGCTCGGCGAGCCCGTCCGGGCCGACGAGGCGGAGCGCATCGGCCTGCTGAGCGAACTGACGGAGGAGGGTGCCGCCGACACCCGCGCCGCCGCCCTCGCCCGCCGCCTCGCGGACGGCCCCGCGCTCGCGCTCGCCCAGACGAAGGCCCTGCTCACGGCGGAGCTGGACATGCCGCTCGCCGCGGCGATCGAGATGGACGCGGCGACGCAGGCCCTCCTGATGCACGGCGAGGACTACGCCGAGTTCCACGCGGCCTTCACGGAGAAGCGCCCCCCGGCATGGCAGGGCCGCTAGCGATGACGGCCGCCGCCACGGCAGGACGACCGCAGACCACCGGGCCGCTCCCGCCGACGGGACCGCCGCCGGCCGAGCCGCCGCGGGGGCCACTCCAGGCGGCCGAGCCGCTGCCGACCCCAGGACCGCCCCCTCCCTCCCTCCCCCCACCCCTGCGGATCGCCGTCATCGGCGGCGGCCCCGGTGGGCTCTACGCCGCCGCGCTCCTCAAGCGGCTCGACCCGTCCCGTGAGGTCACCGTCTGGGAGCGGAACGCGCCCTCCGACACCTTCGGCTTCGGTGTCGTCCTCTCCGATGAGACCCTCGGCGGCATCCGGGACGCCGACCCCGCCGTGTACGAGGCGCTCCGCCGCGAACTCGTCCGCTGGGACGACATCGACGTCGTCCACCGGGGCCACCGCACCACCTCCACGGGCCACGGCTTCGCCGCCCTCGGCCGCCGCCGCCTCCTGGAGCTCCTGCACACCCGCTGCGCCGAGCTCGGCGTACGGCTCCGCTTCCGCACCGAGGCCCCGCCCGCCGCCGAGCTCGCCGCGACCCACGATCTCGTCGTCGCCGCCGACGGCGTCCACAGCCGCACCCGCGAGGCCCACGCCCGGCACTTCCGCCCCCGGATCACGACCCACCGCTGCCGCTACATCTGGCTCGCCGCCGACTTCCCCTTCGACGCCTTCCGCTTCGAGATCGCGGAGACCGAGCACGGTGTGATGCAGCTCCACGCCTACCCCTTCTCCTCGGATTCCTCCACCGTCATCGTCGAGATGCGCGAGGAGGTGTGGCGGGCCGCCGGGTTCGACGAACTCGACGAGGCCGAGTCCACCGCCCGCTGCGCCAAGATCTTCGCCGAGGCGCTCGGCGGCCGGGAGCTGCGCTCCCACCGCTCCGCCTGGACCGCGTTCCGTACGGTCGTCAACGCGCGCTGGTCGTACGGCAACACGGTCCTCATCGGCGACGCCGCCCACACCGCCCACTTCTCCATCGGCTCCGGCACCAAGCTGGCCGTCGAGGACGCCCTCGCGCTCGCCGGCCGCCTCGACGAACACGCCACCCTCGCCGAGGCGTTGACCGCCTACGAGGCCGAGCGTCGCCCCGTCGTCGAATCCACCCAGCGGGCCGCCGCCGCCAGCCTCCACTGGTTCGAGGAGCTCGCCGACCGCGTCGACCGCCCGCCCCGCCGCTTCGCCTTCGACCTCCTCACCCGCAGCCGCCGCGTCACCCACGCCAACCTGCGGCTGCGCGACCCGGCGTTCACGGCCACCGTGGAACGCGACTTCGGCTGCCCGCCCGGCGTCCCGCCCATGTTCACCCCGTTCCGGCTGCGCGGCCTGACCCTCCGCAACCGGATCGTCGTCTCACCCATGGACATGTACGTCGCCGAGGACGGCGTCCCCGGCGACTTCCACCTCGTCCACCTGGGCGCCAGGGCCCTCGGCGGCGCCGGACTCGTCATGACCGAGATGGTCTGCGTGAGCCCCGAGGGCCGCATCACCCCCGGCTGCACGGGCCTGTGGACCGACGAACAGGCCGACGCCTGGGCCCGGATCACCGCCTTCGTCCACACCCGGGCCCCGGGGACGGCGCTCGGCGTCCAACTCGGCCACTCCGGCCGCAAGGGCTCCACCCGGCGCATGTGGGAGGGCATCGACCAGCCCCTGCCCGAGGGCAACTGGCCGCTCGTCGCCGCCTCGCCCCTCCCGTACCGGGCGGGCGTCAACCAGACCCCCCACGCCCTCGACCGCGCCGGACTCGCCGCCGTACGCGAGGAGTTCACGTCCGCCGCCCGGCGGGCCGCCCGCAGCGGCTTCGACCTGCTCGAACTGCACGCCGCCCACGGGTACCTGCTCTCCGGCTTCCTCTCCCCGCTCACCAACCACCGCACCGACGCCTACGGGGGCGACGTCGACGGCCGGCTCCGTTTCCCGCTCGAAGTCTTCGACGCCGTACGGGAGGTGTGGCCCGACGAGCGCCCCCTCACCGTCCGCGTCTCCGCCACCGACTGGGCCGACGGCGGCACGAGCCCCGAGGACGCCCTCGCGGTCGCCCGTGCCTTCGCCGCCCATGGAGCCGACGCGATCGACGTCTCCACCGGCCAGGTCGTCCCCGAAGAGCGCCCCGAGTACGGCCGCTCGTACCAGACCCCGTACGCCGACCGGATACGCGGCGCGGTCGGCGTCCCCGTCGTCGCCGTCGGCGCGATCTCCTCCTGGGACGACGTCAACTCCCTGCTCCTGGCGGGCCGCGCCGACCTCTGCGCCCTCGCCCGCCCGCACCTCTACGACCCGCACTGGACCCTCCACGCGGCGGCCGAACAGGGCTACGAGGGCCCGGCCGCACCCTGGCCCGCCCCGTACCGCGCGGGCAGCCGCCCGCCCCCGACGGGCCGTCGCGAGTAGAGGGACCGGCCGCGTGGACGCTCGCGTATGCGGGTGTGACGCGGAACCATGTTCGCCGCCCCGGTCCCCCCACTTGAATGGGGACATGACACAGAACACGGGTGGGAAGCGTGCCGGGGCGGTCCTCGGCGCGGCGACGGTGACGACCGGACTGCTGGCGGGGGTGTGGTTCGCGTACGTCTGCTCGGTCATGCCGGCGCTGGCGCGCAGCGACGACCGGGTCTTCGTCGAGGTGATGCGGAACATCAACGACGTGATCCAGAACCCGGTCTTCTTCACGCCGTTCCTCGCCGCCCCGGTCCTCGCGGCGGTGGCAGCCTGGCAGCACCGCGCCACCCGGGCGCGGACCTGGACGATCGCCGCGGCCGTCCTCTGCGTGGCGGTCTTCCTGGTCACCTCGGCGGTGAACGTCCCCCTCAACGACGCCCTCGCGGCGACCCGCGACCCGGCCGCGGCCCGGGCCGCCTTCGAGGGCCCCTGGGTCGCGTGGAACCTGGTCCGCGCGATCCTCTCGACGGCGGGCCTCGCCTGCCTGCTGCGGGCGACGACGGTACGGAACCGGGCGCGGAACCAGGGTCTGTCGGACAGGCCTTAGGGGGTGTCCCCGCTCCCGGTGACGAACGGGCGGACGAAATCCGCTCCCCGGTCCCACAGCAGTTCGTGCAGGGCCGCGAAGACCTCCGAGGAGCCCCGGCCGGGCCAGTCGTCGGGCAGCAGCTCCGCCGGCAGCACCGGGTCCGCGTACGGCAGGCGCCGCCAGGAGTCCAGGACGAGCAGGTACGCCCGGTAGGCGTCCTCCGCGCCGCCCGGCGCCGACCGCCAGGCGTGCAGCACCGGTTCGTGGACCGCCAGGAACTCCTCGTGCAGCCCCGCGATCGCCGGCAGGTCCCACCAGCGGGCCACCGCCTCGGCCGTCGCCGCGTACCCCAGGTGCTCGCCCCGGAAGAGGTCCACGTAGGGGGAGAGTTCCAGCCGCTCCAGGGTGTTCCGGGTCTCCTCGTACAGCCGGGCGGGCGCGATCCAGACGCCCGGCGCCGCCGTGCCGAAGCCGAGCCGGGCGAGCCGCGAGCGCAGCAGGTGCCGCTTGTGGCGCTCGGCCTCGGGGACCGAGAAGACGGCGAGGACCCAGCCCTCGGAGAGCTTCGGCTCCGTACGGGCGTAGATCCGGCGGTCGCCGTCGTCGAGGAGCCGGCGGGCGTCCTCCGACAGGGCGTACCCGGCGGCCCCGTCGGCCGTCCGGCGCGGCAGCAGCAGCCCGCGCCGCTTCAGCCGCGACACCGAGGACCGCACCGAGGGCGGGTCCACGCCGAGCACCCCGAGCAGCCGGATGAGCGCGGCCACCGGCATCGGGGAGTCGTCGGGCGCACGGCCGTACGCGCCGTACAGGGAGACGATCAGGGAACGGGGAGTGTGCTGCTCGGCCACGTGATCACTTTAGGGGGTGGGACGGACGGGCCCGGCGCCGGATCAGGACGGGTCGCGCAGTCGGAAGCGCTGGAGCTTGCCGGTCGCGGTGCGCGGCAGGGCGTCCAGGAAGACGATCCGGCGGGGCGACTTGTACGGGGCGAGGCGGGCGCGGACGAAGGCCCGTAGGGCGGCGGCCGTGACGGAGTCGTGCGGCACCCCCTCCCGTACCACCGCGTACGCCACGACGATCTGCCCGCGCAGCTCGTCGGGGCGGCCGACGACCGCCGTCTCGACCACGTCCGGGTGGTCGAGGAGCACCTCCTCGACCTGGGGTCCCGCGATGTTGTACCCCGCCGAGATGATCATGTCGTCGGCCCGTGAGACGTAGCGGAACCAGCCGTCGGGCCGTCGGACGTACGTGTCGCCCGTGACGTTCCAGCCGTCCCGTACGTACTCGGCCTGGCGCGGATCGGCCAGATAGCGGCAGCCGACCGGGCCGCGCACGGCGAGCAGCCCCTCCTCGCCGTCCGGGACGTCCCGCCCCTCGTGGTCGACGATCCGGGCCTGCCAGCCGGGGACCGGGCGGCCGGTGGTGCCGGGGCGGATGTCGCCGTCGGCGGCGGAGATGAAGATGTGCAGGAGCTCGGTGGCGCCGATGCCGTTGATGAGGCGCAGGCCCGTCCGGCCGTACCAGGCCGACCAGGTGGCCTCCGGCAGGTTCTCGCCGGCGGAGACGCAGCGCCGCAGCGAGCTCACGTCGGGGGCGGTGCCGCCGGCCAGCTCGTCGAGCATCACGCGGTAGGCGGTCGGGGCGGTGAAGAGCACCGAGATCCGGTGCCGCTCGATGGCCGCGAGCAGCTGCTTGGGCCCGGCCTGTTCGAGCAGGACCGCGCTCGCCCCGGCCCGCAGGGGGAAGACGACGAGCCCGCCGAGGCCGAACGTGAAGGCGAGTGGCGGCGAACCGGCGAAGACGTCGTCGGGCAGCGGGCGCAGGACGTGCGCGGAGAAGGTGTCGGCGACGGCGAGGACGTCCCGGTGGAAGTGGACGCAGCCCTTGGGCCGTCCGGTGGTTCCGGAGGTGAAGGCGATCAGGGCCACGTCGTCGGCGGCGGTCGCCACCGCCTCGTACCGGTCGGGGTGGTGGGCGGCGAGCGCCAGCAGGTCGTCCGGTCCCTCCCCGCCGAAGGGGGTGACGCGGAGGCCCGGGATCCGGGCGGCGAGGAGCTCGTCGAGGACGCGGGCGTCGCAGAGCGCGTGGGTGCAGCCGGCCGCGTCCGCCATCACGGCCAGCTCGGGGGCGCGCTGCTGGGCGAGGACGGTGACGGCGACGGCACCGGCCTTCATCACGGCGAGCCAGCAGGCGGCGAGCCAGGGGGTGGTGGGGCCGCGCAGGAGTACCCGGTTGCCGGGCCGGACCCGTAGGTCGGAGGTGAGGACATGGGCGATCCGGTCGACGCGGTCGCGGAGCTCTCCGTAGCTCCAGACCGTGCCCTCGCCGTCGTGGAAGGCGGGTCGGTCCGCGCCGAATCGTTCCGCCGTACGGTCGAGGAGTTCGGCCCCGCAGTTGAGCCGGTCGGGGTAGGCGAGCTCCGGCAGGTCGAAGAGGAGATGCGGCCACCGCTCCGGCGGGGGCAGCCGGTCGCGGGTGAAGGTGTCGAGGTGGGCCGAGGGTGTCAGCTCCATGAGTCCGTCCCCCTGTCGTGGTGGGGTCGCTCAACGCTCCACGAGCGTATCGTGTTGGTGACGACAGTCAACGGTTCGCGACAAGGGCGCCGGGCGGTGCAGGCATGAGGGAGCCGCAGGGCGCAGGGACCAGGGCGCCGGACAGCGCCGACGCCAGGGCGCCGGACGGCACCGACGCCAGGGCGCCGGACGGCACCGACGCCAGGGCGCCGGACGGCACCGACGCCAGGGCGCCGGACGGCACCGACGCCAGGGCGCCGGACGGCACCGATGCCAGGGCGCCGGACGGCACCGATGCCAGGGCGCCGGACGGCACCGATGCCAGGGCGCCGGACGGCGCAGTGACCAGGGCGCCGCAGGGCGCCGGAGAGGGCCCACATGCCCGCATTCTCGCTCGATCCGGCACAGATCACCTGGTGTGCGGAGCTTCGTGCCCTCGCCGCCGACCGTCTCGCGCCCCTCGCCGCCAAGGGTGAGCCCGGCCGCGTCAACCGCCCCCTGGTCGCCGCCCTCGGCGAGCTCGGCCTCCTCGCCCGCCTCTTCGACGCCGGCGCGTTCGACCTCTGCCTCCTGCGCGAGTCCCTCGCCCAGGTCTGCACCGAGGCCGAGACCGCCCTCGCCCTCCAGGGCCTCGGCACCCACCCCGTCGCCGCCTTCGGCACCCCCGCGCAGCGCGCCCGCTGGCTCCCCGAGGCCACTGCCGGACGGGCCGTCGCCGCCTTCGCGCTCTCCGAGCCCGGCGCGGGCTCCGACGCCGCCGCCCTCGCCCTCGACGCCGTCCCCGACGGCCACGGCGGCTGGCGCCTGCACGGCGAGAAACGGTGGATCTCCAACGCGCCCGAGGCCGACTTCGCCACCGTCTTCGCCCGCACCACCCGGGGCGCGGGATCCCGGGGAGTCACCGCCTTCCTCGTCCCCGCCGACCGCCCCGGACTCGGCGGCGAACCCCTCGACATGCTCTCCCCGCACGCCCTCGGCACCCTCACCTTCGACGGCGTCCCCGTCGGCCCCGAGGACCTGCTCGGCGAACCGGACCGGGGCTTCCACGTCGCCATGAACACCCTCAACCTCTTCCGGCCCAGCGTCGGAGCCTTCGCCGTCGGCATGGCCCAGGCCGCCCTGGACGCCGCCGTCGCCCACACCGCCGCCCGCCCCGCCTTCGGTGGCGTCCTCGCCGACCTCCAGGCCGTCTCCCACCGGATCGCCGAGATGGCCACCCGCACGGAGGCCGCCCGCCTCCTCGTCTACGCGGCGGCCACCGCGTACGACAGCGGCGACCCGGACGTCCCCCGGCGCTCCGCCATGGCGAAACTCCTCGCCACCGAGACCGCGCAGTACGTCGTCGACGCGGCCGTCCAGGTGCACGGCGCCGCCGCCCTGCAACGCGGCCACCTCCTGGAACACCTCTACCGCGAGGTGCGCGCGCCCCGGATCTACGAGGGGGCCACGGAGGTCCAGCGCGCGATCATCGCCAAGGAGCTGTACGCGGCGCACGCGAGGCGTCCCGAGGAGGCGGTTTCCGCATGAGCCTCCACCGCCACAACCCGGCCGAACTCGCCCCGCCCACCGGCTTCTCCCACGCCGTCACCGCCACCGGAACCCGCCTGGTCTTCCTCGCGGGCCAGACCGCGCTCGACACCGAGGGGAAGGTCGTGGGGGACACCCTCACCGAGCAGTTCGCCACCGCCCTCGGCAATCTCCTCACCGCCCTGCGGCACGCCGGCGGCACCCCCGCCGACCTCGCGCGCGTCACCGTCTACACCACCGACGTCGACGACTACCGCGCCCACGCCGCCGAACTCGGCCGGATCTGGCGGCGGTTGGCGGGCCGCGACTATCCGGCGATGGCCGTGATCGGAGTCGTACGCCTCTGGGACGAACAGGCGCGGGTGGAATTGGACGGCTTCGCCGTCCTGGACGATCCCGCCCCCGCCTGACCGGCCGGCGGAGCCGCCGTTGATCAACTGGTCACCCATCCGGCCCTGGCTTAGTGTCGAAAGGTGGACCGACCGGCCCACGGCTCCTTCCGGTAGGACGCGATGCGTCATGAGTAGCCATGACCAGTGATCCGAAGCCGACCACCCCGACGGCGACAGTCCCGCGCAAGAGCGGCGGAGACGGCAAGGGCATCGCCCTGTTCGTGATCGCCTCCTGTCAGCTGATGGTGGTCCTCGACATCACCATCGTGAACATCGCGTTGCCCGACATCCAGCAGTCGTTGGACTTCTCGACCACCAGCCTGTCCTGGGTCGTCAACGCCTACACGCTCACCTTCGGCGGACTGCTGCTCCTCGGCGGCCGCGCGGGCGACATCCTCGGCCGGCGCCGGGTCTTCATCTTCGGCGTCCTGCTCTTCGGACTCGCCTCCCTGCTCGCGGGCTTCGCCCAGAGCGACTGGCAACTCCTCGCGGCCCGCGCCCTCCAGGGCGTCGGCGGCGCGATCGCCTCGCCGACCTCGCTCTCGCTGATCTCCACGACCTTCGAAGAGGGCCCCGAACGCAACCGTGCCTTCGGGGTGTTCGCGGGCGTGTCGGCGGGCGGCGGAGCCATCGGCCTGCTCGCCGGCGGCATCCTGGTCGAATGGCTCGACTGGCGCTGGATCTTCTTCGTGAACGTGCCGATCGCCCTGCTGATCGCCTTCCTGACACCCCGGCACGTCAAGGAATCCGCGCGCCAGCCCGGCCACTTCGACGTGACCGGCGCGCTCACCTCGACGCTCGGCATGGTGGCGCTGGTCTACGGATTCATCCGCGCCGCCCAGGAAGGCTGGCGCGACCCGTACACGATCGCGTCCTTCGCCGCGGCGGTCGTCCTGCTCGTCACCTTCGTCCTGGTGGAACGGCGCTCCCGTCAGCCGATCACCCCGCTGCACATGTTCGCCGACCGCAACCGCGCGGGCACCTACGGCATCATGCTCTGCCTCGCGGCCGCGATCTTCGGCATGTTCTTCTTCCTCACGCTCTTCGTGCAGACCGTCCTGGACTTCAGCCCGCTCGAAGCCGGTCTCGCCTTCCTCCCGGTGAGCGCCGTCATCGCGGTCGCCGCCGGCATCACCTCCCAACTCCTGCCCAAGTTCGGCCCGAAGCCGTTCATGGTGGTGGGTTCGCTCTGCCTGGCGGTCGGCCTCTCCTGGCTCACCCTGACCAACATCGACTCGACGTACCTGGGTTCGATCCTCGGTCCGATGCTGGTCTTCAGCTTCGGCATGGGGTTCATGTTCGTCTCGCTGACGCTGATGGCCCTCTCCAACGTCGCCGTCAAGGACACCGGAGCCGCCTCCGGCCTGCTCAACGCGACCCAGCAGGTGGGCGGTTCGCTCGGTCTGTCGATCCTCGTGACGGTCTTCGGCACGGCCAGCCGCAACGAGGCCGACAAGCAGGTCCCGGCCTTCCTGGCCCAGGCCGGGACACTGGAGAAGGCCCGCTTCGCCGAGACCGGACAACTCCCGCCGCCCTGGAGCGACGAGGTCCTGACCAACGGCGTCTCGGCCGGATTCATCGTGGCCGCCGTCTTCGCGATCCTCTCCTTCCTGATCGCCCTCATCGTGATCCAGGTCAGGCCCTCGGACCTCGAACGCCTCAAGGGCGGCATCGTCCCGGGCGCCTGACACCCCCGGGCACATGTCGCTACTCGCGGCGGGCCGCTACTTCACGGGGGCGCTGTAGGACGTGCCGAAGCCGCCCTTGCGGTAGTACACCTTCACCGGCGTGACCTTGCCCTTCACGGTGATGGTGCCGACGGCCTTCTCGCCCTTGAACAGGTCGACAGCGCGCAGATCGGACTCGGATCCGAAGATCTCGGCGGAGTGCTTCACGCCCTCGCTGTCGGTGACCTCGAAGTACAGCGGGTTCACGTGGATCTTGTCGTCGGTGTTGTTGGCGACGGTGACCTTCACGGACGTGTAGTCGTCGCTGTCATGCAGCACGGTCCGCTTGAAGGCGGCCTTGGACGCCGTGATCGTGACCGGCGGCTGCTCCGCGGTCTCCGGCTTCTTTTTCTTCTCGGCAGGCGGCTTACTCGCGGGCGCGACGGCCTTGGGCTTGTCGGCGGCTTCGGCGGCGGACTGGGTCGCCTTCGCCTTGGGGCTGCCGCTGTCCTCGTCGCTGCCGGCGGAGACGACATTCGCGGTGCAGGACACGAAGAACAGGCCGCCGAGGACGAACGTGGCTATCTTCCACCCGTTGCTCTGCTTCTTCGGCGGAGGGACGGGCGCCCACTGCGGGGGCTGCTGGGGGTATCCGTAGCCGGGCGGCGGCGGTTGCGTCATCGCGGACTCCTGGGGGATGAGAGGTTGAGCGGCGCTCAACATACACAGAAGCTTCACGCTCCGTGCACCAGTCGGCTGAATCGCGACACCCGACTTTCCGGCGACGAAGCCACGGCCCAGTACGCCCCCTTGAAACACCGGAGGCCCCCTCACTCTCTCCGGAGTGTGAGGGGGCCTCGGATCCGACTGACTAGATGTCCCGGAAGATCTCGATCTGCGCGCCGACCGAGTTCAGGCGCTCCGCGAGCTCCTCGTAGCCGCGGTTGATGACGTACACGTTGCGGAGGACCGACGTGCCCTCGGCGGCCATCATCGCCAGGAGGACGACCACCGCGGGGCGCAGGGCCGGCGGGCACATCATCTCGGCGGCGCGCCAGCGCGTGGGGCCCTCGACCAGGACGCGGTGGGGGTCGAGGAGCTGGAGGCGGCCGCCGAGGCGGTTGAGGTCCGTGAGGTAGATGGCGCGGTTGTCGTAGACCCAGTCGTGGATGAGGGTCTTGCCCTGCGCCGTGGCCGCGATGGCCGCGAAGAAGGGGACGTTGTCGATGTTCAGGCCCGGGAACGGCATCGGGTGGATCTTGTCGATCGGCGCCTCCAGCTTGGAGGGGCGGACCGTCAGGTCGATCAGGCGCGTGCGGCCGTTGTCCGCCGCGTACTCCGCCGAGCGGTCGTGGTCGAGGCCCATCTCCTCCAGGACCGCGAGCTCGATCTCCATGAACTCGATCGGCACCCGGCGGATCGTCAGCTCCGACTCGGTGACGACCGCGGCGGCCAGCAGGCTCATCGCCTCGACCGGGTCCTCGGAGGGGGAGTAGTCGACGTCGACGTCGATCTGCGGCACGCCGTGCACGGTCAGGGTCGTGGTGCCGATGCCGTCGACCCGGACGCCCAGCGCCTCCAGGAAGAAGCACAGGTCCTGGACCATGTAGTTGGAGGAGGCGTTGCGGATGACGGTCGCGCCGTCGTGGCGGGCGGCGGCGAGCAGCGCGTTCTCGGTCACCGTGTCGCCGCGCTCGGTCAGGACGATCGGGCGGTCGGGGGAGACCGAGGGCTCGACCTGGGCGTGGTAGATCCCCTCGGTGGCCGTGATGTCCAGGCCGAAGCGGCGCAGCGCGATCATGTGCGGCTCGATCGTGCGCGTACCGAGGTCGCAGCCGCCGGCGTACGGCAGCTTGAAGCGGTCCATGCGGTGCAGCAGCGGGCCGAGGAACATGATGATCGAGCGGGTGCGGATCGCGGCCTCGGCGTCGATGGACTCCATGTCCAGCTCGGCGGGCGGCACGATCTCCAGGTCGACCCCGTCGTTGATCCAGCGGGTGCGCACTCCGATGGAGTTGAGGACCTCCAGGAGCCGGAAGACCTCCTCGATGCGGGCGACGCGGCGCAGGACCGTGCGGCCCTTGTTGAGGAGGGAGGCGCAGAGCAGCGCGACACAGGCGTTCTTGCTGGTCTTGACGTCGATGGCTCCGGAGAGCCGACGGCGCCCGACGACGCGGAGGTGCATGGGGCCCGCGTAACCCAGGGACACGATCTCGCTGTCGAGGGCCTCGCCGATCCGGGCGATCATCTCAAGGCTGATGTTCTGGTTGCCGCGCTCGATCCGGTTGACGGCGCTCTGGCTCGTGGCCAGCGCCTCGGCGAGCTGCGTCTGTGTCCAGCCGCGGTGCTGCCGGGCGTCACGGATGAGCTTGCCGATGCGTACGAGGTAGTCGTCTGCCATGGCGTCACGTTATCTCAGATATGAGATGACGCCCGACATTGGGGTGGGCCGTCAGGGTGACAGGGTGTGCGCGGTCGGGTGACGCGGTTCGTACAGGGGCAGTTCGGTGCCGCTCGGCAGCCGGACGGCCGCGAGCAGGCCCCAGCCCTGGTCGGTGATGGGGCGTGAGATCTCCGCGCCCCGGTCCTCCAGGTCCGTCAGGGTCCGGGTGATGTCGTCGCACATGAGGTAGACCTCGTGCTTCGGCTCGCCCTCCGTGGGGTGGACGGCGATCTCGGCGGGCGGCAGCCTGAAGATGAGCCAGCCCCGGCCGGCGTCCACGTGCGGGAAGCCGACAACGTCCTTGAGGAAGGCGCGGTCGGCGTCCGCGTCCCGGGTGTAGAGGATCACATGCGCGCCGGTGAACATGGCTCGATCCTGGGGCTGTCGGACGCCCCCGGCCATCCGGGAGCGGCCGTCCGGGTGTCGTTGCCGGATCGGCGGATCCCTGTCGCCGTGTCGGCGCCCGGATCGGGGCGGATCCCTATCGCCGCCGGGCTACTCGGCGGTAATCTGCGGGCCCGTCCGCAGTCAGGGGGAGTGGCATGGGCACCGTCACGACGTTCGACCCCGTCATCGAGCACGAGAAGACCCGCGCCGCGCTGGCCGCCGCGGTCCCGCGGCTGGTCCGGCTGCTGCGCGACGCACCGGACCCCGACGCGCCCTCGGGCGTCCCCGTGTGGTCGGTGGGTGACGTCGGCGCGCACCTTGCCGCCGTGTACCTCGCGTACTGCGCCGTCGTCTCCGCCGACGAGTCGGTGGAGTGGGGCGGCATCCTGCCGCCCGGCGACCTGCCGTTCGTCGAGCGGGTCACGGCCATGAACGCCACCTCCGTCGCCCTCTTCGCCGGCGAGGAGCGCGCCCGCCTGGGCGAGTTCGTCGCCGAGCGGGGCGAGGCGTTCCTGCGCGTCACCGCGGGCCTCGCCCCGGACACCCCGGTCACCGCCCCCTGGTACGGGGAGGGGGCGACGCTCACGGTGGCGGTGGTGACCGGCCTGATGCTCAGCGAGACCCTCGTGCACGGCCTGGACATCGCGCGCGGCGCCCGACTCCCGTGGCCGATCGGCCCGGACGAGGCGAGCCTGGTGATCGGTCAGTCGATGCCGACGATGATGCGGCTGGCCCTTGATGCGGATAAGGCGCGGGGTGTCAGCCTCGCGTTCGACCTGGTGGTCAAGGGCGGGCCCAGGCTCGCGGTCGTCGTCGACGGCGGGGCGATGACGGTGACCCGCGACGCCCCGCCGCGCGCGTACGACTGCAGGATCACGGTGGCGCCGACCACCTTCCTGCTGGTCTCCTTCCGGCGCACGCCGATCTGGAAGGCGGTCGCGTGGGGCCGGATGCGGGCAGGCGGCCGCAGGCCATGGCTCGCCGCGCAGCTCGGCGAACTCGTCACCACTCCCTGACCGGCGGACTCGTCGCCACGGCCTGACCGGCGGGCGGCCGCTCTTCCTTCACCTGTGCCGCGGATCAGCGCTCGGAGAAGAGGACGGTGCCCTGCGGGTCCCTTACTTCGACGACCCCGCGCTCCTTCTCGACGACACCGACATATCCGAGGGGCAGCCCCAGCACCGCGGCGGCCTCAGGCCGCAACGCGAAGAGCTCGACGCACTGGGCGATGTCGCCCGCGAGTCGGTCGACCAGGTCCTCGTCGAACGGCTCGCCGCCGATGAACCACAGCGTGGAACCATCCGTATGGTCGCGTCGGCACTCCAGTACGCGATCGGTCTTGAGGATGCCGACGGTCATGTAGAGCCAATCACGCCAGTGAGTCGGCACCGGTGCTTCCAGCCCCGACAGCCGCGCCACGCGGTCCCATGCCGACAGTGTCCACAGCAGCTGCGTCACGTCGTCGCGTCGAACCCGGCCGCGGGTGGTGTGACCGTCCTTGGTCGTCGCGATCAACACGCCGTCGCGGTCGTCGAATCGAATGCTGTCCCACCCCAGGTCGACCTCCCCGCCTTCGACGGCGTCGACGCCGTCGTCGGAAAGGCGCGCCACCAGCGCGTCGAGCGCATCGGCGACGGCCTCGTCCGCCCGGAAGACGACCTCCCGCCGACCCAGCGACATGATCCGCTCGACCAGAGGACCGCTCTCCGGCGGTCGTACGCTCACCAGCGAGGGCACAGCGCCTCTCCCGTGAGGGCCGTGCTGCTCCTGGAGCGGGTAGTGGACCAGGTCTGAGGTGATCTCGATCTCGGGGTCGGTCATGCGCAGCCACAGTACCGAGGCGGCCGGAGCGGCTCTCGTTCTCCGGCTTTCCGGACATCCAGCCCCCGACACCCCCGGGATTCGCCCCGACAGCCCCCGGTCTTCGCCGGGAAGGCCTGGCGTTCACCGGTCCTCGGTGGCCATGCTCGACCTTCACTGCGACAGATCAGGGCTGCCGGGCATGACCGCGCGGCGGTGATGCACTAGAGTTATCTCGACATCGAGATAACTGCTTACGGCGCACCGTGGCCGCCCGCCCGGTAAGGGTTCCCTAACTAAGCCTTACCTTAGCGGATCGGCGAGGGGTCGTGGCGGCAGCATGACGGTAGTACGCGCACATTGATGAAGGAGACTGTCGTGTCGGCGAACAGCTTCGACGCCCGCAGCACGCTGCGCGTGGGCGACGAGTCGTACGAGATCTTCAAGCTGGACAAGGTCGAGGGCTCCGCGCGCCTCCCTTACAGCCTGAAGGTCCTCCTGGAGAACCTGCTCCGCACCGAGGACGGCGCGAACATCACCGCCGACCACATCCGTGCCCTCGGCGGCTGGGACTCGCAGGCTCAGCCGAGCCAGGAGATCCAGTTCACGCCCGCCCGCGTGATCATGCAGGACTTCACCGGTGTGCCCTGCGTCGTCGACCTCGCCACCATGCGCGAGGCCGTCAAGGAGCTCGGCGGCGACCCGGCGAAGGTCAACCCGCTCTCCCCGGCCGAGCTGGTCATCGACCACTCGGTCATCGCCGACAAGTTCGGCACCGCGGACGCCTTCGGCCAGAACGTCGAGCTGGAGTACGGCCGCAACAAGGAGCGCTACCAGTTCCTGCGCTGGGGCCAGACCGCCTTCGACGACTTCAAGGTCGTCCCCCCGGGCACCGGCATCGTCCACCAGGTGAACATCGAGCACCTGGCCCGTACGGTCATGGTCCGCAACGGCCAGGCGTACCCCGACACCCTCGTCGGCACCGACTCCCACACCACCATGGTCAACGGCCTCGGTGTGCTCGGCTGGGGCGTCGGCGGCATCGAGGCCGAGGCCGCGATGCTCGGCCAGCCGGTCTCCATGCTCATCCCGCGCGTCGTCGGCTTCAAGCTGACCGGCGAGCTCCCGGCCGGCACCACCGCCACCGACCTGGTCCTCACGATCACCGAGATGCTGCGCAAGCACGGCGTCGTCGGCAAGTTCGTCGAGTTCTACGGTGAGGGCGTCGCCGCGACCTCCCTCGCGAACCGCGCCACCATCGGCAACATGTCGCCGGAGTTCGGCTCCACCGCCGCGATCTTCCCGATCGACGGCGAGACGCTGAAGTACCTCAAGCTCACCGGCCGCTCCGAGCAGCAGGTCGCGCTCGTCGAGGCGTACGCCAAGGAGCAGGGCCTCTGGCTCGACCCGGCCGCCGAGCCCGACTTCTCCGAGAAGCTGGAGCTCGACCTCTCCACGGTCGTCCCCTCCATCGCCGGCCCGAAGCGCCCGCAGGACCGCATCGTCCTCGCGAACGCCGCCCAGCAGTTCGCCCTGGACGTCCGCAACTACGTCGACGAGGTCGACGAGGCGGGCAAGGAGTCCTTCCCGGCCTCCGACGCCCCGGCGAACCACCCGAACGGCGCCCCGTCGAAGCCCGTCCTCGTGACGGCCCCCGACGGCTCGACGTACGAGATCGACCACGGCGCCGTCACCGTCGCCGCGATCACCTCCTGCACCAACACGTCGAACCCGTACGTGATGGTCGCCGCCGCGCTCGTCGCGAAGAAGGCCGTGGAGAAGGGCCTGACCCGCAAGCCGTGGGTCAAGACCACCCTCGCCCCGGGCTCGAAGGTCGTCACCGACTACTTCGACAAGGCGGGCCTCACCCCGTACCTCGACAAGGTCGGCTTCAACCTCGTCGGCTACGGCTGCACCACCTGCATCGGCAACTCCGGCCCGCTGCCGGAGGAGGTCTCCAAGGCCGTCAACGAGCACGACCTGGCCGTGACCTCGGTGCTCTCGGGCAACCGTAACTTCGAGGGTCGTATCAACCCCGACGTCAAGATGAACTACCTGGCCTCCCCGCCGCTGGTCGTCGCGTACGCCCTCGCCGGCTCGATGAAGGTCGACATCACCAAGGACGCCCTGGGCATCGACCAGGACGGCAAGCCGGTCTACCTGGCGGACATCTGGCCGACCGAGGCCGAGGTCAACGACGTCGTCGCCAACGCCATCGGCGAGGACATGTTCAACAAGTCCTACCAGGACGTCTTCGCGGGCGACGCCCAGTGGCAGGCGCTGCCGATCCCGACCGGCAACACCTTCGAGTGGGACACCGAGTCCACCTACGTCCGGAAGCCCCCGTACTTCGAGGGCATGACGATGGAGACCACCCCGGTCACCGACATCGTCGGCGCCCGCGTCCTGGCCAAGCTGGGCGACTCGGTCACCACCGACCACATCTCCCCGGCCGGCGCCATCAAGGCCGACACCCCGGCCGGCAAGTACCTCACCGAGCACGGTGTGGAGCGTCGTGACTTCAACTCCTACGGCTCGCGCCGAGGCAACCACGAGGTCATGATCCGCGGCACGTTCGCCAACATCCGCCTGCGCAACCAGATCGCGCCGGGCACCGAGGGCGGCTTCACCCGCGACTTCACCCAGGCGGACGCGCCGGTGTCGTTCATCTACGACGCCTCGCGCAACTACATCGAGCAGGGCACCCCGCTCGCGATCCTGGCGGGCAAGGAGTACGGCTCCGGCTCGTCCCGCGACTGGGCCGCCAAGGGCACCGCGCTCCTCGGCGTCAAGGCCGTCATCGCCGAGTCGTACGAGCGCATCCACCGCTCGAACCTCATCGGCATGGGCGTCCTGCCGCTCCAGTTCCCGGAGGGCGCCAACGCGGAGTCCCTCGGCCTGACCGGCGAGGAGACCTTCTCCTTCACCGGCGTCGAGGAGCTCAACAACGGCGTCACGCCGCGCACGGTCAAGGTCACCACCGACACCGGTGTCGAGTTCGACGCGGTCGTCCGCATCGACACCCCCGGCGAGGCGGACTACTACCGCAACGGCGGCATCATGCAGTACGTGCTCCGCAACCTGATCCGCGGCTGACGCCACCGGATCCGGTAACGGGAAAGGGCCCCGCTCCTCGGAAGAGGAGCGGGGCCCTTTCGGTTGTCCATCCGGCGAGCGGGCGAACGGTCAGAACAGCTGCTTGAAGCCGTTCCAGCCGCTCGTACCGATCTTGACCCGGCCCTGGAGCGGGGCCGAGGCGTTGCCGGTGCCCTTGTACAGGTACAGGGCGCCGGTGGTGTCACGGGCGATGAGGTCCGTGATGCCGTCGTAGTTGATGTCGCCGACGGAGACGAGGCTGTTGTAGATGTTCCAGCCGGCGCTGATGCGGGTGCGGCTGGTGAAGGGCGCGCTGTAGCTGCCGGTGCCCTTGTACAGCCACAGGACGCCCGCGCCGTCGCGGGCGACGATGTCGGCCTTGCCGTCGCTCGTCAGGTCGCCCTTGCCGGCGAGCTGGTTGTAGATGCCCCAGCCGGCGCTGATCTTGACGCGGCGGTCCAGCGAGCCGTTGCCGAAGCCCAGGTAGTGCCACAGCACGCCGGCGGAGTCGCGGGCGAGCAGGTCGTCGGCCGCGGCACCACCGGTGTTCGAGGCGGAGAGCAGCTTGTTGTAGATGCCCCAGCCCGCACCCAGGGCGCGGGGCGTGGTGCTCCACTTGGTGTAGTACAGCGTGCCGCCGGTGACGTCCCACAGGCCGTCCGAGCGGCCGTCGGCGTCCTGGTCCGCCTGGTTGATGTGCTTGCTGTAGTTCCAGCCGGTGCCCGAGTTCTCGGTCAGGCGGGTCAGGCCGCCCTGGCCGCTCGGCGTGTAGCCCCAGATGACGCCCGTGTTGGTGACGCCGTAGAGCGCGTTGACGGGCGTGACGGCGGCGGTGGACGCGGCGAAGGTGCTCGCCTGCGGAGCCGACTGCTGGACACCGGACACCGTGCGCTCCTGCGGAGCGTCCGCCGCGACGGCGGAGGTGGTGGTGCCGACGAGGGCGGCCGTTATCGCCGCGACCGTGACACGGGACAGGATGCCCGTGCGGTTCAGGCCAGAAGAGTTGGCCACGTAATACTCCAGATCCGTATGGAATGAGGCAGGTTCCGCCACGCGCCCGTCCCAGGGGCACGGGGTGGCGGATCTCTATGATCCCGGATCCTCCTTACGGAACCTTCACCGGGCAACCGGTTTGTGACACAACTGTTTCGGTCGCCGACGTTTGTCCCCTTTGCCCGTTCAGTTCCCCGTTCGCTTCCGCGACGGCCCCGCGCCGCGCCGCCAAGGGTGCCGAGAAGCCCCCATTAGGCGGAGCTCTGATGTGCTGTCAAGGGTGTTACAGGGGCAACGGTTGGACGAAACGCCGCAGATTCGGCGCGCTTATCCCGGAGGTCTCAACTCGGGAAAGATGGCCGCTGAAACCTGCTTTCGATCTTGCTCCGGTGAAGGGAAGTGGACTATACCTGTCGGCGTCCAGCCAGTCGGATCAATCCGACGACGGCCCGACGCGTGCACGACCCGGCTGCAAATGACCGCGGTGGCGGGGCCCTTCGCCTGTGGCGAGTGAGTTACGGGCGACCGGTACACCGCCTGAGTCCTGAATGAAGGCGAGGACTTGAGCATGGGATCCACCTCCGCACACACCAATGAGGGCGGCCTCGGCCGTCGCGATCTGATCAAGCGCTCCGCGGCGATCGGTCTGATCTCGGTGCCGACGATGGGCTTCCTCTCCGCTTGTGCGAGCAGCGGCGGCGATGGCAACGAAAAGGTCGAGAAGGGTACGAAGTCCGAAAAGAACCCGCTCGGGGTGAACGAGGCGGCACCGCTCGATTTCGTCCTCTTCGACGGCGGATTCGGACAGCAGTACGCCAAAGACGCGATCAAGATCTATGAGAAGAACTACCCCAACGCCAAGGTCAAGTTCACTCCCACCCAGAAGATCACGACGGTCCTCCAGCCGCGCTTCAACGGTGGCAACCCGCCGGACCTCATCGACAACTCCGGCGCCGAGCAGATGGACATGGGCGTCCTCGTCGGCCAGAAGCAGCTGACCGACCTCACCGCCCTCCTCGACGCGCCCTCCCTCGACGACCCGAAGAAGACGGTCCGCGACACCCTGCGGCCCGGAATCGTCGAGATGGGCCAGTTCGACGGCGCCCCCGTCTGGGTCCTCTACTACGCGTACACCGTCTACGGCGTCTGGTACTCGCAGAAGCTGCTCGACTCCCTCGACGCGAAGTACCCCGAGACCTGGGACGAGATGCTGGCCGTCTGCGAGAAGGCCAAGAAGAAGGGCATCGCCGGCTGGACGTACGCGGGCAAGCACCCGTACTACCTCCCCTTCTCGCTCTACCCGATGATCGGCAAGGTCGGCGGCCGCGAGGTCCTGGACGCCATCGACAACCTGGAGCCGAAGGCCTGGGAGCACCCCGCGGTCAAGGCCTGTTTCGAGGCGTACTACGAGCTCCAGCGCAAGGGCTACATCCTCAAGGGCACCCCCGGCCTCGACCACATCCAGTCGCAGACCGCCTGGACCGAGGGCAAGGCGCTCTTCATCCCGAACGGCTCCTGGGTCGAGAACGAGGCGGCGAAGACCATGCCGGCCGACTTCGACCTGGCGGTCTCGGCGCCGAGCGGCCTCGACGCCTCCGACAAGATGCCCTTCGGCACCATGTGGGCCTCCGGCGGCGAGCCCTTCATCGTCCCGGCCAAGGCGGCGAACGCCGAGGGTGGCATGGAGCAGCTGCGCGTCATGCTCAGCGAGGCCTCGTCCAAGAACTTCACGCAGTCCGTGAAGTCCCTCTCCGCCTTCAACGGCGGCACCGACGGCATCGAGCTGACCCCGGGCCTCAAGTCCGGCGTCGCCGCCCTGCAGAAGGCCGGCCAGAACGTCGTCAACCCGCGACTGCAGGACTGGTACGTCGCCCTGCAGAAGGAGAAGATCGGCGTCGCCGGCATCGGCGAGATGATGGCCGGCCGCGCGACGCCGGCCGAGACCATCAAGAAGATCCAGAAGTTCGCCGACGAGGCTGCCAAGGACACGAGCATCAAGCACTACAAGCACCAGTGAGCAGTGCCGGGGCCCCTTCCCGCCGACCGGGAGCGGGCCCCGGTTCCTTCGCGCGCGGCACCCGCGGCGCGCCTCCGCGGGAAGATCGGGGTCGGTAGGAATGCAGCACGGCAAGAACCGTTTCATCGTGGGGTTCCTGGCGGCACCCCTCGCGCTCTACGCGCTCTTCGTCATCTGGCCGTTCATCCAGTCCATCTACTACTCGTTCACGGACTGGACCGGGCTGAGTCCCGAATTCGGGATGGTCGGATTCGACAACTACAGCAGAATGCTGGACGACGAGATCTTCTGGAAATCGCTCCAGCACAGTCTGACCCTCGCCGTGGTGTTGCCGCTGGTGACCGTCGGGCTCGCACTCTTCTTCGCGTTCATGCTCAATGTCGGCGGTCGGCGCCGCAGGGGAGCGGCCATCGCGGGTGTGCGCGGATCGTCGTTCTACAAGATCGTCTACTTTTTCCCGCAGGTGCTGTCGATCGTGATCGTCGCGCTGCTCTTCCAGTTCGCGTACAACCCGAATAGCGGAGCCATCAATTCCGCACTGAAGGTCGTCGGTCTGGGCAGTATCCAGCCGGACTGGCTCGGCGACCCGGATCTCGCCCTCATCTGTGTGATGGCGGTTCTCGTCTGGTCCACGGTCGGCTTCTTCGTCGTCCTCTTCTCGGCCGGCATGGCCTCCATTCCGAGGGACTTCTACGAGGCCGCCCTGCTCGACGGCGCCAACCGCTTCACCACCTTCTTCAAGATCACCCTGCCGCTGCTCTGGGACACCGTGCAGTCCGGGTGGATCTACATGGGCATCCTCGCGCTCGGCGCGGAGTCCTTCGCCGTCGTCCAGATCATGACCGTCGGCCCCAACGGCGGCGGGCCCGACTACTCCACCATCGTCATGCCGCTGTACGTGTACCAGAAGGCATTCCGGGACGGTCAGGCCGCCTACGCAACGACCATCGGTGTCGCGCTCCTCCTCGTCACGCTGGCCTTCGCGGCCCTCGTGATGAAGGTGGGCCGGCGCGAGCGGCTGGAGTTCTGATGAAGACGACCGACACTGCCTCCACCGGCCTCGACAAGACCCCCGGCTCCCCGGGCGGCGCGGACACCGTGCCGGTCAAGACGGCGGCCCCCCTCGCGCGCAAGGAGTCCAAGCGCGAGGGCGGGGTCCTCAACGTCTTCTCGCACGGGGTCCTGATCATCTGGGCGATCATGGTCGTCATGCCGCTGCTCTGGGCGGTCATGACCTCCTTCAAGACCGACCGGTCGATCTTCACCGCGCCGTGGTCGCTGCCCGACAAGCTGCACTTCGAGAACTGGTCGCGCGCCTGGACCGACGCGCACATGAGCGACTACTTCCTGAACACGATCCTGGTGGTCGGCGGCTCGCTCGTCGGCACCCTCCTCTTCGGCTCGATGGCGGCCTACGTGCTGGCCCGCTTCGAGTTCCCGGGCAACCGCTTCATCTACTTCCTCTTCATCGGAGGGATGAGCTTCCCGATCATCCTGGCGCTCGTGCCGCTCTTCTACGTGATGCAGAACATGGCCCTGCTCAACTCGCTGCACGGCCTGATCGTCGTCTACATCGCCTACTCGCTGCCGTTCACGGTCTTCTTCCTGACCGCCTTCTTCCGCACCCTGCCGAGCTCGGTGGCGGAGGCGGCCTGCATCGACGGCGCCTCGCACACCCGGACCTTCTTCCAGGTCATGCTGCCCATGGCCAGGCCGGGCCTCATCAGCGTCGGCATCTTCAACTTCCTCGGCCAGTGGAACCAGTACCTGCTGCCCACCGTGCTCAACACGGAGCAGGAGCAGAAGGTGCTCTCGCAGGGCCTCGTGCAGCTCGCGGTCAGCCAGGGCTACAAGGGCGACTGGTCCGGTCTCTTCGCGGGTCTGGTGATGGCCATGCTTCCGGTCCTCGCCGCGTACATCATCTTCCAGCGGCAGGTGGTGGCCGGTCTGACGGCCGGCGCCGTGAAGTAGCGGCCACCCCTCCTCCCCAGGGACTTCAGGGCCACCAGGGCCCCCGGCGCAGGCGCGCCGGGGGCCCTTCGTGTGCCGTGACACCCCATGCCCACCCCTCAAGGTCTTGACGGGGAGCAAGCCGAAAGCGTCCCCTTAGAGTTCACATGTTGGAGAAAACGGTGGGAGTGAGTGAGTCGATGGAGACTCCGGGATCGCAGACGTCTCTGCACAGGGCCAATCTCGAACGGGTCGTCCGGGCGGTGCGGATGGCCGGCTCGCTCACCCAGGCGGAGATCGCCCGGGCGACGGGCCTGTCCGCCGCGACGGTCTCCAACATCGTCCGGGAGCTGAAGGACGGGGGAACGGTCGAGGTCACCCCCACCTCCGCGGGGGGCCGCAGGGCGCGCAGCGTCGCGCTCTCCGGGGACGCCGGCATCGTGATCGGCGTCGACTTCGGCCACACCCACCTGCGGGTCGCCGTGGGCAACCTGGCCCACCAGGTCCTCGCCGAGGAGGCCGAGCCGCTCGATGTGGACGCCTCCGCGGCCGAGGGCTTCGACCGGGCGGAGCAGCTGGTCACCCGGCTGATCGCGGCCACCGGGATCGGCCGCGACAAGGTGATCGGCGTCGGTCTCGGCGTACCGGGACCCATCGACGTCTCCTCCGGGCTGCTCGGCTCGACATCGATCCTGCCGGGCTGGAGCGGCATCAACCCGGCCGAGGAGCTCTCCCGCCGGCTCGGCGTCCCCGTGCACGTCGACAACGACGCCAACCTCGGCGCACTCGGCGAGCTGGTCTGGGGCAGCGGTCGGGGCGTCAAGGACCTCGCGTACATCAAGGTGGCCAGCGGCGTGGGCGCCGGTCTGGTCATCGACGGTCGGGTCTACCGGGGGCCCGGCGGCACCGCGGGCGAGATCGGGCACATCACCCTCGACGAGTCGGGACCGGTCTGCCGCTGCGGCAACCGCGGCTGCCTGGAGACCTTCACCGCCGCCCGGTACGTCCTGCCGCTCCTGCAGCCCAGCCACGGCCCGGACCTGACCATGGAGCGGGTCGTGCAGCTGGCCCGTGCGGGCGACCCCGGCTGCCGCCGGGTGATCGCCGACGTCGGCCGGCACATCGGCAGTGGTGTCGCCAACCTCTGTAACCTCCTCAACCCCAGCAGGGTGGTGCTCGGCGGCGACCTCGCCGAGGCCGGTGAGCTGGTCCTCGCGCCCATCAGGGACTCCGTCTCGCGGTACGCGATCCCCAGCGCCGCCCGCCAGCTGTCGCTGGCCCAGGGGGCGCTCGGCGGGCGGGCCGAGGTACTCGGCGCCCTCGCCCTCGCACTGAGTGAAATGGGTGATTCGACCCTGTTGGGGAGCGCCCTGCCGACCGCTGCCCCGCTCTCCACTCCTGCCTTCACTTAGATAACGAACGGCACCGTTGTCATCTCGTTAAGGATTTACTTCTTGACGACGGTGTTGCGGCCGAGTTGACTTCGAGCCACCTCGGCCGCAACGTCGCGGCCTCGTCAGGGAGGCAACCCACATGAACGCAGTGACGCGTCGCGCCGTCATAGCCACGGCCGCGGTCTCGATGGCCCTTTCGCTCGCCGCCTGCGGCCAGGCCGGCGGCGGCGACGGTGAGGACAAGGGCAGCTCGACCAAGATCGGTCTGCTCCTTCCGGAGAACAAGACCTCGCGGTACGAGGCCCTCGACAAGCCCCAGTTCGAGAAGGCCGTCAAGGCCGCCTGCTCCGACTGCGAGGTCGTGTACAACAACGCGGTCTCCGACGTCGTGAAGCAGAAGCAGCAGTTCGACCAGCTGATCGCCGACGGCGTCAAGGTCATCGCCCTCGACCCGGTGGACTCGGCCAAGGCCGCGGGCTGGGTCAAGGACGCGAAGGCCAAGGGCGTCAAGGTCGTCGCGTACGACCGTGCCGTCGAGGGTGCCGACGCCTACGTCAGCCACGACAACAACAAGGTCGGCGAGCTCCAGGGACAGGCGCTCCTCGCCGCCCTCGGCGCCAAGGCCGCCACCGCCAACGTCGTGATGATCAACGGTGACGAGAAGGACCCGAACGCCGGTCTGTTCAAGAAGGGCGCCCACACCGCGCTCGACGGCAAGGTCGGCAAGATCGCCTACGAGGCGTCCGGCGAGTGGGACCCGAAGGTCGCCGGCGAGAAGATGTCCGCCGCGATCTCCTCGGTCGGCAAGGACAAGATCGGCGCCGTCTACTCCGCCAACGACGGCATGGCCGGAGGCATCATCACCTCCCTGGAGAACGCCGGCGTCAAGGGCATCCCGGTCGGTGGCCAGGACGCCGAGGTCGCGGGCATCCAGCGCATCGTCGCCGGCTCGCAGACCTTCACCATCTACAAGTCGCCGCTCCAGCTGGCCCCCGAGGCCGCCAAGTTCGCCGTGAACCTGCTCCAGGGCAAGGAGCTCGGCGCGCAGGGCGAGACCGACGGCGTGCCCTCCACGCTCTTCGCCCCGGTCGTGGTCGACAAGACCAACATCCAGACCACGGTGATCCAGGACGGCATCTACAAGGCCGCGGACATCTGCACCGCGGACCTCGCCGCCAAGTGCACCGAGCTGGGCATCAAGTAACCCCCCAGGGCCGGAGCCCCGAAGGCTCAAGGCCCGCACCGGGCCCACCGGCCCACCCCCGGCGACGGACCCCCGCGCCCCCGCCCCTCCCCGGCCTCCCCGCCCCACGGCACCGGCCCCCGGCCAGGTGTCCTGTGCAAGAGGTGAAGGCTCGTGCGGCGGAGGCGCGTCGCGAAAGGGCCCCGTCCCCACCCACGCCGTCCGGTTCCCGGCCGACCCAGACCCCGCTGTCGGTCCGGGAGCCGGACGTGCAAGCCCCCCTCAGACTTTCGGCGCCGCCCGGGCGGCGCGCCGTGCCCGCCGCCGTACCGGTGGCGAAGGAGTTGGTTCACGTGTCCCAGACGCCCGTGTTGGCGTTGCGCGGGATCTTCAAGCGGTTCGGAGCGGTTCAGGTCCTCTCCGGTGTCGATCTCGAAGTCCACGCAGGAGAGGTCGTCGCGCTCGTCGGCGACAACGGAGCGGGCAAGTCGACGCTCGTCAAGACGATCGCCGGCGTGCACCCCATCGACGAGGGCGTCATCGAGTGGGAGGGCGAGCCGGTCGAGATCAACCGTCCGCACGACTCCCAGAACCTCGGTGTCGCGACCGTCTACCAGGACCTCGCGCTCTGCGACAACCTCGACGTCGTCGCCAACCTGTTCCTCGGCCGGGAGATCAAGAAGGGCGGCGTCCTCGACGAGGTCGCCATGGAGAAGCGGGCGAAGGACCTCCTCTCGACCCTCTCCATCCGCATCCCCAGCGTCCGC
The DNA here is from genome assembly GCF_026343125.1 of Streptomyces sp. NBC_00094. Taxonomy (NCBI): domain Bacteria; kingdom Bacillati; phylum Actinomycetota; class Actinomycetes; order Kitasatosporales; family Streptomycetaceae; genus Streptomyces; species Streptomyces sp. NBC_00094. Next base: position 6,301,456 of record NZ_JAPEMB010000001.1, read on the forward strand.
ATCCCCGTCGCCGCCCTCTCCGGCGGCCAGCGGCAGGTCGTCGCCATCGCGCGCGCCCTCGTCGGCAACCCCAAGATCGTGATCCTGGACGAGCCGACCGCCGCCCTCGGCGTCGAGCAGACCGCCCAGGTCCTCGACCTGGTCGAGCGCCTGCGCGAGCAGGGCCTCGGCGTCATCCTCATCAGCCACAACATGGCCGACGTGAAGGCCGTCGCCGACACCGTCGCGGTGCTGCGCCTGGGCCGGAACAACGGCACCTTCCCGGTGGCCACCACCACGCACGAAGAGATCATCGCCGCGATCACGGGAGCCACGGACAACGCCGTGACCCGCCGCCAGGCCCGCAACGCGGAGGTAGCGAAGTGAGCAAGACCCCTCCCACCGCGAGCGACGAGGCCGCGCTGCCCGAGCCCCGTACCCCGGACGAGCAGGCCCCGGTGACCGAGACCCCGGCCGCCGCCGCGATCCCCGCCGTCGACCCCCGCCTCCTCGTCCGCGAGCAGGGCCTCAAGGGATACGTCGACGAGTTCAAGCGCAAGATCCGCTCGGGTGAGATCGGCTCGCTGCCGGTCGTCGTCGGCCTGATCGTCATCGGCATCGTCTTCCAGGCGCTGACCGGCAACTTCATCACCTCGTACAACCTCGACCAGATCACGCTGTACGCGGTCGGCCCCGGCATCATGGCGGTCGGCATCGTCTTCGTCCTGCTGCTCGGCGAGATCGACCTCGCCGTCGGCTCCGTGGCGGGTCTGGCCGGCGCGGTCTGGGGCGTCCTCGGCACGGACATGCCCGACGGCCTCGCGATCGTCCTCGGCATCCTCTCCGGCACCCTGATCGGCGCCTTCCACGGCCTGGTGTTCGCCAAGATCGGCGTGCCCGCCTTCGTCGTCACCCTGGCCGGCTTCCTCGGCTGGGCCGGTCTGCAGACCTGGGTCATGGGCGACCGGTCCACCATCCCCACCCCGATCGGCAGCTTCGTCGGCGACCTCACGAAGTACTACTTCTCCGACGTCGCCGCCGCCTACGGCCTCGCCGTGGTCGTCGTCGCCGCCTTCTACCTGGCCCAGCTGCGCGACTCCCGCCGCCGCAAGGCCGCCGAGCTGCCGCACCGCCCGCAGAGCGAGATCATCCTGCGTACCGCCGTCCTGGCGGTCCTGGTCCTCGTCGCCGCGTACGGCTTCAACCAGGAGCAGGGCCTCCCGCTCTCCCTGGTGATCTTCCTGGTGATCCTGCTGGTCACCGACTTCGTGCTGCGCCGCACCACGTACGGCCGTCAGGTCTTCGCGGTCGGCGGCGGCATCGAGGCCGCGCGCCGCGCCGGCATCAACGTCTCGTGGATCCGGGTCTCGGTGTTCATGATCTCCGGCACCATGGGCGCGATCGGCGGCCTGTTCCTCGCCTCCGCGACCGGCGGCGCCGACCGCTCCCTCGGTGGCGGCAACCAGCTCATGATGTGCATCGCCGCCGCGGTCATCGGCGGTACGTCCCTCTTCGGCGGACGCGGCAAGGTCTGGTCGGCGCTGCTGGGCATCCTGGTCATCCAGTCCATCGTCCAGGGCCTCAACCAGATGAACCTGTCCTCGAACGCGATCCAGTACATGATCACCGGAGCGGTCCTGCTCATCGCCGTGATCATCGACTCGGTATCCCGTCGTACGCAGAAGACGGCGGGTCGCGCGTAGGGTCGTCCCGCGCGTAACGCTCGCCACAGTGTCCGGCGCCGCGAAACCGGCGCCGGGCACTGCTGCGTCCGGAGCAGTGCACGAGTCCGTACGCGGGCTCGTGGAAGGCCGTGCGCAGCCGTACAGATCAGCGACATGTCGGCCGTGAGGGTGATGCCTCACCCCCCGGCCCGATGTCCGCGATCCAAGACGGAACATTAGACTCGACAAATCGGCAAGCTCGACCAGCTCAAACGCAAGGAGGCACGGGTGGCTCTGCTGACCCGTATCAGGGGACCGCGAGATCTGGACCGGCTTTCCCCGGAACAGCTGGACCAGCTGGCCGACGAGATCAGGACGTTCCTCGTGGACGCCGTCTCGAAGACCGGCGGGCACCTCGGCCCCAACCTCGGTGTGGTCGAGCTGACCATCGCCCTGCACCGCGTGTTCGACTCCCCGAAGGACAAGGTCCTCTGGGACACCGGCCACCAGAGCTACGTCCACAAGCTGCTCACCGGCCGCCAGGACTTCTCCCAGCTCAAGATGAAGGGCGGCCTCTCCGGCTACCCCTCGCAGGCGGAGTCCGAGCACGACGTCATCGAGAACTCGCACGCCTCGACGGTCCTCGGCTGGGCCGACGGCCTCGCCAAGGCCAACGAGGTCCTGAGGAAGGACGACCACGTCGTCGCCGTCATCGGCGACGGAGCCCTCACGGGCGGCATGGCCTGGGAGGCGCTGAACAACATCGCCGCCGCCAAGGACCGCCCGCTCGTCATCGTCGTCAACGACAACGAGCGGTCGTACGCGCCCACCATCGGCGGCCTCGCCAACCACCTGGCGACCCTGCGCACCACCGACGGCTACGAGCGCTTCCTCGCCCGCGGCAAGGACATCCTGGAGCGCACCCCCGTCGTCGGGAAGCCGCTCTACGAGACCCTGCACGGCGCCAAGAAGGGCCTCAAGGACTTCATCGCCCCGCAGGGCATGTTCGAGGACCTCGGCCTCAAGTACGTCGGCCCCATCGACGGCCACGACATCGAGGCCCTGGAGTCCGCGCTGACCCGCGCCAAGCGCTTCGGCGGCCCGGTCATCGTCCACTGCCTCACCGAGAAGGGCCGCGGCTACCAGCCTGCCCTGCAGGACGAGGCGGACCGCTTCCACGCCGTCGGCAAGATCCACCCCGACACCGGTCTGCCCATCGCCTCGTCCGGCGCCGACTGGACGGGCGTCTTCGCCCAGGAGATGGTCGAGCTCGGCAAGGAGCGCGCGGACATCGTCGCGATCACCGCGGCCATGCTCCAGCCCGTCGGCCTCGACAAGTTCGCCAAGGCCTTCCCGGAGCGCGTCTTCGACGTCGGCATCGCCGAGCAGCACGCCGCCGTCTCCGCGGCCGGCCTCGCCACCGGCGGCCTCCACCCGGTCTTCGCCGTGTACGCGACCTTCCTCAACCGCGCCTTCGACCAGGTCCTGATGGACGTGGCCCTGCACAAGTGCGGCGTCACCTTCGTCCTGGACCGGGCCGGTGTCACCGGCACCGACGGCGCCTCGCACAACGGCATGTGGGACATGTCGATCCTCCAGGTCGTGCCCGGTCTGCGGCTCGCCGCCCCGCGCGACGCCGACCAGGTCCGCGCCCAGCTGCGCGAGGCCGTCGAGGTGACCGACGCCCCGACCGTGGTCCGCTTCTCCAAGGGCGCGGTCGGCCCGGCCGTCCCCGCGCTGCGCCGCGTCGGCGGCATGGACGTGCTCCGTGAGCCCGGCACCGACACGCCCGACGTCCTCCTGGTCTCGGTGGGCGCGCTGGCCCCGATGTGCCTGGAGATCGCCGGTCTCCTCGACCGGCAGGGCATCTCCACCACCGTCGTCGACCCCCGCTGGGTCAAGCCCGTCGACGAGGCCCTCGCCCCGCTCGCCGAGCGCCACCGGGTCGTCGTCACCGTCGAGGACAACAGCCGCGTCGGCGGCGTCGGCTCGGCCGTCGCCCAGGCGCTGCGCGACGCCGGTGTGGACGTACCGCTGCGTGACTTCGGTATCCCGCCGCGCTTCCTCGACCACGCCTCGCGCGCCGAGGTCATGGCCGAGATCGGTCTGACCGCCCCGGACATCGCCCGCCAGGTCACCGGCCTGGTCTCGCGCCTGGACGGACGTTTCGAGAGCAGCGCCAAGGCCGTGGAGCCCGCGCGCGACTGACGGTCTGCGTCACCCCGCGTCACCTTTGGGCCGGTCGGATCACTCTTCGGAGTGCCGACCGGCCCTTTCGCGTGCATTCTGACCATAGAACGGGCAACTCCCTGGCATGGAGGTACGACGGTGAGTACGGACCAGCAGCCACGGGCGAACTCCGGAATCTTCCGGACCAAGTCGGTCGAGCAGTCGATCCGCGACACGGAGGAGCCGGAGCACGCGCTCCGGAAGTCCCTGTCCGCATGGGATCTGACCGTCTTCGGCGTCGGCGTCATCATCGGCACGGGCATCTTCGTCCTCACGGGCAAGGTCGCCAAGGAGAACGCGGGACCGGCCACGGCCCTCGCCTTCGTCGCCGCCGGCATCGTCTGCGCCCTCGCCGCCCTCTGCTACGCCGAGTTCGCCTCGACGGTGCCGGTGGCGGGATCGGCGTACACCTTCGCGTACGCCTCGATCGGCGAGCTGCCGGCCTGGATCATCGGCTGGGACCTCGTCCTGGAGTTCGCCCTGGGTACGGCGGTGGTCGCCGTCGGCTGGTCGGGCTACGTCCGCTCGCTCATGGACAACATCGGCTGGCACCTACCGGCCTCGCTCGAAGGCCCTGACGCACCGGGTGGTTCCTTCGACATCCTGGCGTTCCTGCTGGTCCTGGTGCTGACCGTGATCCTCGTCCTGGGCATGAAGCTGTCCGCCCGGATCACCGCGGTCGTCGTGGCGATCAAGGTGACCGTGGTCATGATCGTGATCGTCGCGGGCCTGTTCTTCATCGTCGGCGACAACTACGACCCGTTCATCCCGCCGGCCGTCACCCCGGAGGGCGGCGGCTCCAACTGGGACTCCCCGCTCATCCAGACGCTGTTCGGCTACGAGCCGACCAACTTCGGCGTGATGGGCATCTTCACCGCCGCCTCGGTCGTCTTCTTCGCCTTCATCGGCTTCGACGTGGTGGCCACCGCCGCCGAGGAGACCAAGCTGCCGCAGCGGGACATGCCCCGGGGCATCCTCGGCTCCCTCCTCATCTGCACCGTGCTGTACGTGGCCGTGGCCCTCGTCGTCACCGGTATGCAGCACTACACGGAGCTCTCCGTGAGCGCCCCGCTCGCCGACGCCTTCAAAGCCGCCGGACACCCCTTCTACGCGGGCGTGATCAGCTTCGGCGCCGCCGTCGGCCTCACCACGGTCTGTCTGATCCTGCTTCTCGGCCAGACCCGCGTCTTCTTCGCGATGAGCCGCGACGGCCTGCTGCCGCGCTTCTTCTCCATCACCCACCCGAAGTACCGGACGCCGTACCGCCCGACGATCCTGCTCGGTGTGATCATCGCCATCGTCGCCGGCTTCACCAGCATCAACGAGCTCGCGACCCTGGTGAACATCGGCACGCTCTTCGCCTTCGTCGTCGTCGCCGTCGGCGTCATGGTGCTCCGCAAGACCCGCCCCGACCTGCCGCGGGCCTTCCGCACCCCGTGGGTGCCCGTGCTGCCGATCCTCTCCATCGCCGCCTCGTTCTGGCTGATGCTGAACCTGCCGGGGGAGACCTGGTTCCGGTTCGCCGTGTGGATGGCGATCGGCATCGTCGTGTACTTCCTGTACGGGCGCGGACACAGCCGGTTGGGCCGGGAGGGCCGGGAAGCGAAGTACTGAGCGGGAGCCGCGGGCCGGGGTCGACGGCGCGGCGGAGAGGGTCCGGACGGGCGACTACAGTCGGTCCGTATCCGACCCGCCTCCTGACGACCGGAGTGATGGACCCCCATGGCGAATCGATCCGAGACACCCGCCGTCCACCCCCACGGTTCCTCCACCGCCCCACAGTTGCGGGGTTCCTGGCTGGCCCGTGGCAAGGAGGGCAGATTCAGCGTCTACCTGCCCCGGAACGGCGAAGTGGTGCGCTGGACCGAGAGCGCCGACGGCCGCTGGAGCGAACCCGTGTCGCTCGGCGGCGGGCTGACGCAGGGGCTCTCCGTGGGCCAGGGCCGTGACGGCTACGCCCACCTCGTGGGGTGGCGCCCGCTGGCCGGAGGGGAGCCGGACCACGTCGAACTGGTGCACACGACCCAGTACCAGACGGGCCGTCCGGCGCTGGAGTGGAAGTCGCTCGGCCACCCGAACAAGGTGTACCCCTGGACCGGGACCCCGTCCGTGACCGTGGACGGGATCGGCCGGGCGTACGTCTTCAGCCGCAACGGCGGCGGCGGGATCAGCGTGCGGGCGCAGAAGGACGCCGGTGGCTGGCACCCCTGGTGGGACCTGCTGGGTTCCAAGACCGACCCCTCGCCCGTCGCCCTCACCAACGGGGACGGCTTCGTCGAGCTGTACACCTCGCATGCCACGGGTCTCCTGCGCTACGTGCAGCGCGAGTCCGGCGGCAAGCCGATCCGCGAGGCGATCCTCCCCACCCAGGTGACCATGGGCACGATGGCGGGCGTCACGGGCCCGTCCGGGCACGCCACCGTGTTCTACCTCGACCAGGAGGGGCGGGTCTGCGTCTGGTCCCCGGAGCGCATGCCCCAGCCGATGCCGCTCCTCGACGCGGTCGGTACGGGCCCGCTGTCCGCGACGCGCTGCGTGATCGACGGCTTCGACCACACCGTCCTGGCCCAGCAGTCCGCGGACGGACGGCTCGCCCTCGCCGCGTACCAGAGCGAGCGGGAGATGTCGGGCGTCTCGTGGACCGAGACGGGCGATCCCCAGGGACCGCTGGTCACCACGCTCACCCAGGGGGCCGACGGAGGCCTTGTCGTCATGGCGCTGGTCGGTGGGACGTCCCTGATCACCACGCGCCAGAAGGCCGGGGCCGACAGTCTCCTGTTGGAGGCGTGGCGCCCCGTCAGGTGAACGCCCGGCGGCCGCCCACGGCCGCCACGGGAACGGCCCCGGCACCTTCTCCAGGTGCCGGGGCCGTTCGCGTACGCCCTGCGGGGGTGAGAGCTCCGGTGTTACGCCGGGACGCTCGCCACGCCCTGCGCGAGGAAACGCTTGCCGTTGACGCGCTCGGAGACGCCCTCACGGTCCAGGTACGGCGTGATGCCGCCCAGGTGGAAGGGCCAGCCCGCGCCCGTGATCAGGCAGAGGTCGATGTCCTGCGCCTCGGCGACGACACCCTCCTCCAGCATCAGGCCGATCTCCTGCGCCACCGCGTCCAGGACGCGGTCGCGGACCTGCTCCTCGGTCAGGACGGAGTCGCCCTGGACGAGGAGGGCGGCGACCTCGGGGTCGAGCTCCGGCTTGAAGCCGTTCTCGGGCTTGTAGACGTAGAAGCCGCGCTTGCCGGCCTCGACGACGGCCTTCAGGTTGGGGGAGACCGTGAAGCGCTCCGGGAAGGCGCGGTTCAGGGTCTCGGAGACGTGCAGACCGATCGCCGGGCCGACGAGCTCAAGGAGGACCAGCGGGGACATCGGCAGACCGAGCGGCTCGATGGCCTTCTCGGCCGTCTCGACCGAGGTGCCCTCGTCGATGACGTTCTGGATCTCGCCCATGAAGCGGGTCAGGATGCGGTTCACGACGAACGCCGGGGCGTCCTTCGTCAGGACCGCGGTCTTCTTGAGCTTCTTCGCCACACCGAAGGCGGTGGCGAGGGAGGCCTCGTCCGTCTTCTCGCCACGGACGATCTCCAGGAGCGGGAGGATCGCGACCGGGTTGAAGAAGTGGAAGCCGACCACGCGCTCCGGGTGCTGGAGCTTCGACGCCATCTCGGAGACCGACAGCGAGGAGGTGTTGGTGGCGAGGATCGCGTGCGCCGGGGCGACCGCCTCGACCTCCGCGAACACCTTCTGCTTGACGGACATCTCCTCGAACACGGCCTCGATGATGAAGTCCGCGTCCGCGAAGCCCGCGGCCTTGTCGAGGACACCGGAGACCAGGCCCTTGAGGCGGTTGGCCTTGTCCTGGTTGATCCGGCCCTTGCCGAGCAGCTTCTCGATCTCGGCGTGGACGTAGCCCACGCCCTTGTCGACGCGCTCCTGGTCGATGTCGGTCAGGACGACCGGCACCTCCAGGCGGCGCAGGAAGAGCAGGGCCAGCTGGGAGGCCATCAGACCGGCACCGACGACGCCGACCTTGGTGACCGGGCGGGCCAGCGACTTGTCCGGGGCGCCGGCGGGGCGCTTGCCGCGCTTCTGCACCAGGTTGAAGGCGTAGATGCCGGAGCGCAGCTCGCCGCCCATGATCAGGTCCGCGAGGGCCTGGTCCTCGGCGTCGAAGCCCTTCTGCAGGTCCCCGTCCTTGGCGGCCTCGATGATGTCGAGGGCGCGGTAGGCGGCCGGGGCGGCGCCGTGCACCTTGGAGTCGGCGATGGCACGGCCCTTGGCGACGGCCTGGTCCCAGCCCTCACCACGGTCGATCTCGGGGCGCTCGACGGTCACGGAGCCGTTCAGGACGGAGGCCGTCCAGATCAGCGACTGCTCCAGGAAGTCCGCGCCCTCGAACAGCGCGTCGGCGATACCGAGCTCGAAGACCTGCTTGCCCTTGAGCTGACGGTTCTGGTTCAGCGAGTTCTCGATGATGACCGAGACGGCCTTCTCGGCGCCGATCAGGTTCGGCAGGATCGCGCAGCCGCCCCAGCCGGGCACCAGACCGAGGAAGACCTCGGGCAGCGAGAAGGCCGGCAGGGCCTTCGACACGGTGCGGTAGGTGCAGTGCAGACCGACCTCGACGCCACCGCCCATGGCCGCGCCGTTGTAGTACGCGAAGGTCGGCACGGCGAGCGCGGCGAGACGCTTGAAGACGTCGTGGCCGCCCTTGCCGATGGCGAGGGCCTCGTCGTGCTTCTTCAGCAGCTCGACGCCCTTGAGGTCGGCGCCGACGGCGAAGATGAACGGCTTGCCGGTGATGCCGACGCCGACGATCTCACCGTTCGCGGCCTCGGCCTCGACCTGGTCGATCGCCGTGTTCAGGTTGGCGAGGGACTGCGGGCCGAAGGTGGTCGGCTTGGTGTGGTCGAAGCCGTTGTCCAGCGTGATCAGCGCGAACCGACCCGCACCGGCGGGGAGTTCGAAGTGCCGCACGTGGGCGCTGGTGACGACCTCGTCGGGGAAGAGCTCCGCGGCGCCCTTCAGAAGCTCGGCGGTGGTGCTCACTTGCCCTCCCAGTGGGGGTTTTCCCAGATGACCGTGGCGCCCATGCCGAAGCCGACGCACATCGTGTTGAGGCCGTAGCGGACCTGCGGGTTCTCCTCGAACTGGCGGGCCAGCTGCGTCATCAGACGGACGCCGGAGGAGGCGAGCGGGTGGCCGTAGGCGATGGCGCCGCCGTACTGGTTGACGCGGGCGTCGTCGTCGGCGATGCCGTAGTGCTCCAGGAACGCGAGGACCTGGACGGCGAAGGCCTCGTTGATCTCGAAGAGGTCGATGTCCTCGATGGACAGACCGGCCTTCGCGAGGGCCTTCTCGGTGGCCGGGATCGGGCCGTAGCCCATGACCTCGGGCTCGACGCCGGCGAAGGCGTACGAGACGAGGCGCATCTTGACCGGGAGGTTGTTCTCGCGGGCGAAGTCCTCGGAGGCGATGATCGAGGCGGTGGCACCGTCGTTGAGACCGGCCGCGTTGCCCGCGGTGACGTTGCCGTGGACGCGGAACGGCGTCTTCAGGTTCGCCAGCGACTCCAGGGTGGTGCCCGGGCGCATCGGCTCGTCGGCGGTGACCAGGCCCCAGCCGGTCTCACCGGTGGAGGCGTCGGTCCGGCGCACCGAGATCGGCACCAGGTCCTGCTGGATCTTGCCGTCGGCGTACGCCTTGGCGGCCTTCTCCTGCGAACGCACGGCGTACTCGTCGGCGCGCTGCTTGGTGATGCTCGGGTAGCGGTCGTGCAGGTTCTCGGCGGTCATGCCCATGAACAGGGCGGACTCGTCGACCAGCTTCTCGCTCACGAACCGCGGGTTCGGGTCGACGCCCTCACCCATGGGGTGACGGCCCATGTGCTCGACGCCACCGGCGATGACGGCGTCGTACGCGCCGAAGGCGATCGAACCGGCCACCGAGGTGACGGCGGTCAGCGCGCCGGCGCACATGCGGTCGATGGAGTAGCCCGGCACCGACTGCGGCAGCCCGGCGAGGATGCCGGCCGTACGGCCGAGCGTCAGACCCTGGTCACCGATCTGCGTGGTCGCGGCGATGGCGACCTCGTCGATCTGCGCGGGGTCGAGGCCGGGGTTGCGGCGCAGCAGCTCCCGGATGGCCTTGACGACGAGGTCGTCGGCGCGGGTCTCGTGGTAAATGCCCTTCGGGCCCGCCTTGCCGAACGGGGTGCGGACGCCGTCGACGAAGACGACATCCCTGACGCTACGAGGCACGATGGCTCTCCTCCAGGGTGCGGGGTGGCACTGCTGCTGCGGCGACACGCCTAAGCGTGCGCTTGCTTCCCCCATGCTACTTGCGGGTAACCGGGCTGCCCAGCCCCTGGGGCCCAAGCGGCGAACGTCACACGACGAGGTTCCCGCCGGGACGGCCGCACGCCCCCCGCGTACGCCCGTCCGATCGAAGGGTCCTGCAACCCGATGGGCCCAGGGCTGCGGCCGTGTCGCGGCGTCCGGTCCCCGGCAGGCCCGAGGCTGGCACGGCCGGGGCGCGAGGCCCCCGGACCGAGCGCACGGAAGGGATCCCATGCCGATCATCACGCAGGACCTCAAGGTCCCCCACACGTCCACCGTCCCCGCGAACAAGAACGACCCCGTCGAGCTCATCGTGCGCGAGCGGGACGGCACGCCCCTGGGGCTCCTCCCGGAGCGCAAGGCCGTTCTGATGCTGCACGGCCGGAGCGTTCCGGTGCTTGCCGGCTTCGATCTCCAGCACACCTCCTACGGCTGGGCGGAGCACCTGGCCAAGGCCGGCTACGACGTCTTCATGATGGACCTCCAGGGCTCCGGACGGTCGCCGCGTCCCAAGATGGACGACCCGCACAATGCCAACCCCGCCAACCAGAACCTCCTGAAGCCGAGGCCGCCGGGCTTCACCCCGGGCCCCGTGAACTACGCGTTCCAGCTGAACAACTCGAACAGCGACCGGGACGAGCTCCACACCGTCGTGGAGTACATCCGCAAGGAGCGCCAGGTGGACAAGGTCGCGTTCATCGGCTGGTCCGCAGCGGCGTTCACCATGGGGCCGTACGCGGTGAACAACCCCGGCAAGGTGGAGAGCCTGTTCCTGCTGGCGCCGATCTTCCCGCCCAAGGGCACGTCGACCCCGCCGAGCATGCTGCCGAAGCCGGGCTTCCCGATGTTCCTGGCCACGAGGTGGGGTCTTGAGTCGGGGTGGAACACGGAGCTGGCCTGCGAGGACCAGCGTGAACCCGGCATGGTCGAGAGGGTGTGGGCCGCGATGATGGAGAACGACGCGAAGGGAAGTACATGGGGGCCGCCGGAGGGCCTCAACCGGATCCGGAACTTCGTCCGGTGGGGCTGGAACGAGACGACCGCGTCCCAAGGCGGTGTCCTCGGCGGAGGCGTGCCCGTGCTGATGGTGTACGGGGACCACGACACCCAGGTGAACACGTCGCCGCCCAACTCCGACCCCGAGCTCAACTTCTCGGTCCCCGCGCTCTACGACGCCGTCGCGGGCTCGCACAAGCTGATGGTCAAACTGGCCTGCGCGGGGCATTCGGTGGTCTGGGAGATGCAGCACAAGAACGTGCACAACCTCTCGAAGCACTGGCTCAAGCACCTCAAGGTCGACGGCAAGACCCAGGGTGTCTTCGACATGGACACCGCCGGGAACCTCAGCCCGGTCCCGTAGGAGGCCCACAGAGGTCCCCTGTGCCCCACGGGACGACGGAGCCCCCGGCCGCACGCAGCCGGGGGCTCCCTCGAAGCGGGGTCACGCCGTCGCGGCGAGGGCCTCCAGCAGGAGCGGGGTCACCAGTTCGACCTGCCACGCGCGGGCGCCGTACCCGCTCAGGGCGGCGGCCACCGTTTCCGGGGTCGCCGGCGCCGGCGGTTCCCAGCAGACCCGGCGCACCGTGTCCGGGGTGATCAGGTTCTCCTGCGGCAGGTTCAGCTCCTCCGCGAGTGCCGAGACCGAGGCACGGGCGGCCGAGAGGCGGGCCGCCGCGACCGGGTCCTTGTCCGCCCAGGCGCGCGGCGGGGGCGGGCCCGCGATCTGCTGGCCGGGCTGGGGCAGCTCGTTCTCCGGGAGGGCCCGGGCCCGGTCCACCGCGGCCTGCCACTGCTCCAGCTGACGGCGGCCCATCCGGTTGCCGAAGCCGGGCAGCGCCGTCAGCGCGGTCACGGTCACCGGGACCGCGAGCGCCGCCTCCACGATCGCCGTGTCGCTCAGCACCTTGCCGGGGGAGACGTCCCGCCGCTGGGCGATCTTGTCGCGGGCCGTCCACAGCTCCCGTACGACCGCCATCTGGCGGCGGCGGCGCACCTTGTGCATCCCGGAGGTGCGGCGCCACGGGTCCTTGCGCGGCGGGGCGGGCGGCGCGGAGGCGATCGCGTCGAACTCCTGGTGCGCCCAGTCCAGCTTCCCCTGCCGGTCGAGCTCCTTCTCCAGCGCGTCGCGCAGGTCGACGAGGAGTTCGACGTCGAGGGCCGCGTACCGGAGCCAGGGCTCGGGCAGCGGGCGGGTGGACCAGTCCACGGCGGAGTGGCCCTTCTCCAGGGCGTAGCCGAGTACGGACTCGACCATCGCGCCGAGGCCGACGCGCGGGAAGCCCGCGAGCCGTCCTGCCAGCTCGGTGTCGAAGAGCGAGGTCGGGAGCATGCCTATGTCACGCAGGCACGGAAGGTCCTGGGTCGCCGCGTGGAGGATCCACTCGGTCCCGGCGAGCGCCTCGCCGAGCCCCGAGAGGTCGGGGCAGCCCACGGGGTCGATGAGCGCGGTGCCCGCGCCCTCGCGCCGGAGCTGGACGAGGTAGGCGCGCTGCCCGTAGCGGTAGCCGGAGGCGCGCTCGGCGTCGACGGCCACCGGGCCGCTCCCGGCGGCGAAGGCGGCGATCACCTCGGCGAGGGCTTCCTCCGTCTCGACGACGGGCGGAATCCCCTCGCGGGGCTCCAGCAACGGGATCGGAAGCCCATTCGCAGGGACATCGTCGTCCGGGGGGCCGCCCCCGGTGGTGCGCAGTGCTGTGTCTGCTGCGGTCTCTTGGGCGTCGGTCACCTGTCAAGGGTATCGGTGAACGGCAAGCGCCTGTCGACGGAACGTTCCGTCGACAGGCGCGAGCTTTCCGCGGGCCTTCCGTCAGTGGATGATTCCGGTCCGCAGAGCCACCGCGACCATGCCGGCGCGGTCGCCGGTGCCCAGCTTGCGGGCGATGCGGGCGAGGTGGCTCTTCACGGTGAGGGCGGAGAGCCCCATGGAGACGCCGATCGCCTTGTTCGACTGGCCCTCCGCGACGAGCCGGAGCACCTCGACCTCACGGCCGGAGAGCTCGCGGTAGCCGCCCGGGTGACTCGGGGCACCCGGGGGGCGGCGGTGGCCGAGACGCGCGGCGGCGGAACCGATGGGTGCGGCTCCGGGTCGGGTCGGGTGGCCGATGTTGGTGCGGGTACCGGTGACGACATAGCCCTTCACGCCGCCCGCCAGGGCGTTGCGTACGGCGCCGATGTCATCGGCGGCCGAGAGGGCGAGGCCGTTGGGCCAGCCCGCGGCGCGGGTCTCGGACAGCAGGGTCAGGCCGCTGCCGTCGGGCAGGTGGACGTCGGCAACGCAGATGTCGCGTGGATTGCCGACGCGGGGACGGGCCTCCGCGATGGACGAAGCCTCGATCACGTCACGTACTCCGAGGGCCCACAGGTGGCGGGTCACGGTGGAGCGGACGCGCGGGTCGGCCACGACGACCATGGCCGTCGGCTTGTTCGGGCGGTAGGCGACCAGGCTTGCGGGCTGCTCGAGGAGAACGGACACCAGGCCTCCTGGGGGGAGAAGGATGCGGGACGGAGCCGGCTCGGGGATGAAGCCGGGGGGCGAACCCGTGCTGTGAAGGGGTCACTCACTCCTTCGGCAGCTGGGCCGCCCGCCTTTAGGGAAAGATCACGATTTGGTGAGTAACAATTAGGGCAATTCGGACGCGTGATCGATCATCCTACGAGCGGGCCCCCTCCCGTCCCGCGGGAGAGGGCCCGTCGGAGGCGCTCCTACGCCTGCTGGGGGCCCCGTCGCTGGGGCAGTGAGACGACCCCCGCGCCCGTCACCGTCCCCGCAGGACCCGCCGGTGGATCGGCCTGCGCCGGAGGCAGCCCCGCGATCTGACAGAGCAGATCGCACCAGGCCGCCAGATGCGCGCCGGTGTCCGGGACCCCGCCGAGCCCCTCGCGCGGTGTCCATGAGGCCCGGATCTCGATCTGGGTCGCCGGCCTCCGGTCCGCGAGCCCGCCGAAGTAGTGCGAGCCCGCCATGGTGACGGTCCCACTCGCCTCCCCGTACGAGAGTCCGCGTGCCTCGAGAGCCCCGGTCAGCCAGGACCAGCACACCTCGGGAAGCAGCGGGTCCGCCGCCATCTCCGGTTCCAGCTCCGCCCTGACGAGCGTCACCAGCCGGAACGTGCCCTTCCATGCTTCGTGCCCGTCCGGCTCGTGCAGCAGCACGAGCCGTCCGTCCGCCAGATCGTCCTCGCCGTCCACGACGGCCGCCTCCACCGCGTACGCGTAAGGGGCCAGGCGCTGCGGGGGCCTGGTCGGGTCGATCTCGATCTCGGACCGCAGTCGCGCCGATCGCAGCCCCTCCACCGCCCGCCGGAAGGCGGGTGGCACCGGATTCGTCTCCGTACTGTCCGCCGTTTCGTCCGTCCCTCTCTTGCCGTCGGAATGATCGGAAAAATGTCCCTGAGCCGCAGCCATGCGGGGAAGAGTAGGCGGAACGGGGCCTTCGCGCGGGGAGGGACACCCGGCCCGGGCGAGCGGCTTCCCGCCACATGCGAAGATTCTGGTCGTGAGTGCCAATGACCGCCCGCAGGGCCAGCAGACGAAGCAGCAGTCGCGGACGCACGACTCCGCGTTCCTCAAGGCATGCCGGCGCGAGCCCGTGCCGCACACCCCTGTCTGGTTCATGCGGCAGGCGGGGCGCTCCCTCCCCGAGTACCTGAAGGTCCGCGAGGGCATCCCCATGCTCGAGTCGTGCATGCGACCCGAGCTGGTCACCGAGATCACGCTGCAGCCGGTGCGCCGCCACAAGGTCGACGCGGCGATCTACTTCAGCGACATCGTCGTGCCGCTCAAGGCCATCGGCCTGGACCTCGACATCAAGCCCGGCGTCGGCCCGGTCGTCGCCGACCCGATCCGTACCCGCGCCGACCTGGCCCGGCTGCGCGACCTGACCCCCGAGGACGTCCACTACGTCACCGAGGCCATCGGGATGCTCACCGCCGAGCTGGGCGACACCCCGCTCATCGGCTTCGCCGGCGCGCCTTTCACCCTCGCGAGCTACCTCGTCGAGGGCGGCCCGTCGCGCAGTCACGAGCGCACCAAGGCGATGATGTACGGCGACCCGCAGCTCTGGGCCGACCTGCTCGACCGCCTCGCCGAGATCACCTCGGCCTTCCTCAAGGTGCAGATCGAGGCCGGCGCCTCCGCCGTGCAGCTCTTCGACTCCTGGGTGGGCGCCCTCGCCCCGGCCGACTACCGCCGCTCGGTGATGCCGGCCTCCGTGAAGGTCTTCGACGCGGTCGCCGGTTACGGCGTGCCCCGCATCCACTTCGGCGTGGGTACGGGCGAGCTGCTCGGCCTCATGGGCGAGGCGGGCGCGGACGTCGTCGGCGTCGACTGGCGCGTCCCGCTCGACGAGGCCGCCCGCCGCGTCGGCCCCGGCAAGGCGCTCCAGGGCAACCTGGACCCCGCCGTGCTCTTCGCCTCGCGCGAGGTCGTGGAGGCCAAGACGGACGAGGTCCTGGCCGCCGCGAAGGGCCTGGAGGGGCATGTCTTCAACCTGGGTCACGGCGTGATGCCGTCGATGGACCCGGACGCCCTGAGCCGCCTCGTCGAGTACGTGCACACGCGGACGGCCGTCTGACCGGCCGTCCGCGCGACGGCGGACGCGCCTCAGCCCTCGCAGCCGACCGGCGGGAAGCCGACGCCCACCCGGCAGAAGTCCACGCCGAGGCCACCGTCGACGACGCCCGCGTTGGTGGCGACCCGCAGGTAGTCGTTCCCGGCCCCGCCCGTGACGGCGCCGGTCGGGGCGACGGTCCCGGCCGTGAGGTAGTCGGCCGCGTCACCCCCGGACACCGTGCCGGAGATCGTGCCGGGGGTGCTGAGGTAGTCGGCGCCCGGGCCGCCGGTCACCAGACCGGCGACCGAGCCGGTGACGACGATGGTGTCGCTGCCGCCGAGGCCGTTGACCTGGTCGCCGCCGGCGACCGAGGCACAGCGGATGAAGTCGCTGCCGGCGGTGCCGGACACGACCGTCCCGGTGACCGGGAAGCCGTTGACCGTGCAGGTCGTGACCGCGTGGGCGGGGGTCACGGTCAGGGCGAGCGGGGCTATGACGAGCGAGGCGGCGCAGAGCGCACGCGCGGTGTGTCGGATCATGCGACCACACACTCACGGTGACGGATGTCGTGCAATCCGTCACGTCGCGTCACTCTGCCGTTCGGGTCATCCCGCCGCCCGAACGGCCGCCGTCGCCTTCCGGGCCGCGATCAGCACCGGGTCCCACACCGGCGAGAACGGCGGCGCGTACCCCAGGTCGAGCGCCGTCATCGCCTCCACGGTCATCCCCGCCGTCAGGGCCACCGCCGCGATGTCCACGCGCTTGCCCGCGCCCTCCCGGCCCACGATCTGCACCCCGAGCAGCCGTCCCGTACGCCGCTCGGCCAGCATCTTCACCGTCATCGGCGCGGCCCCCGGGTAGTAGCCGGCCCGGCTCGTCGACTCCACCGTCACCGTTACGTACCGCAGCCCCACCTCCCGGGCGTCCTTCTCCCGCAGACCCGTCCGCGCGATCTCCAGGTCGCACACCTTCGACACCGCCGTGCCCACCACGCCCGGGAAGGTGGCGTAGTCACCGCCGACGTTCGCCCCGATGACCTGGCCGTGCTTGTTCGCGTGCGTCCCCAGCGGGACGTACCGCTCCCGGCCCGAGACCAGGTCCAGGACCTCCACGCAGTCACCGCCGGCCCAGATGTTCCCGTGGCCGCGCACCCGCATCGCGAGATCGGTGAGCAGCCCGCCGTACGTGCCCAGCGGCAGCCCCGCCGCCCGGGCCAGCGAGGTCTCCGGCACCACGCCCGTGCCCAGGACCACCACGTCCGCCGGATACTCGGCGTCGGCCGTCGCCACCGCCCGGACCCGGCCCTCCGCGCCCGTGAGGATCTTCGTCACCTCCGCCGAGACGACCGTCGTGATCCCCAGGCCGTCCATCGCCCGGTGCACCAGCCGGCCCATGTCCGGGTCGAGCGTCGTCATCGGCTGCTCGCCGCGGGTCAGGACCGTCACCTCGTAGCCCCGGGCGAGCAGCGCCTCGGCCATCTCCACCCCGATGTAGCCGGCGCCGATCACGACCGCGCGCCGCCCCGGCGTCCGCTGCAGCGAGTCGAGCAGCGCCTGCCCGTCGTCCAGGGTCTGCACCCCGTGCACCCCGGGCGCGTCGATGCCGGGCAGCGGCGGCCGCAGCGGCCGGGCGCCCGTCGCGATCACCAACTTGTCGAAGCCCGTCCACGCCTCCGTACCCGCGTCGAGGTCCCGGGAGAGGACTCGCCCGCCCGGCACGTCGATCGCCGTCACCTCGGTCCGCATCCGCAGATCGATGTCACGGGCCCGGTGCTCCTCCGGGGAACGGGCGATCAGCTCGCCCCGCGTGGCGACGTCACCGCCGACCCAGTACGGGATGCCGCAAGCCGAGTACGAGGAGAAGTGGCCGCGCTCGAAGGCGACGATCTCCAACTCCCCGGCGGACCTGAGCCTGCGCGCCTGCGACGCGGCGGACATCCCCGCCGCGTCGCCCCCGATCACGATCAGTCGTTCGCTCATCCCCCTATTTTGAGGGCTCGGTTCGCCTCCGGGGCGCTCCAGCCGGACTCACGGCCCCGACCGTGCTCGCCTCCTTCGTTCCTCAGGAGGCTCCGCGCGCTCGGGGGTGTTCCCCCGGCCGCGCCCCTTCGGCTCACTCGCCGGTTCCGGGGGTGTCGGGGCGCTCGGCGGGAGCGGCCACCCCGGCGGCGTTCGCCTCCGGCAGGGGACGGGTCTCCGGGGCGGCCGTGGCCCGGCGCGCCGTGCGGCGCGGGCGGATCACGTGGCGCCATACGAGGAAGGCGATCAGGGCGAGTGCGAGCCACGGGGCCAGGGCCGTCAGGACGAGGCCGATCCAGGCGAGCGCGCCCACCAGGGCGTTCCAGCCGCCGGACAGGGCGTCACCGAAGCCCGGGCGGCCCTCCTCCTCGTCCTTCTCGACGTGCGGCTTCTCCTTCTCGGTGAGTTCGAGGGTGATCGTCGCCATCGACGTCCGGTCCTTCAGCGAGGACTGCTGCGCGAGCAACGACTCCAGGTCCGCCTGACGGCGGCTCAGCTCGCCCTCCAGGATCACCACGTCGGCCAGCTTCTCCGCCCGCTGCATCAGCGTCCGCACCCGTGCCACGCTCGCCCGCTGCGTGGCGATCCGGCTCTCCACGTCCACCACCTGCTCGGTGACGTCCTTGGCGTCGGCCTTGCGGGCCAGGAGCTTGCCCGTGCCCGCCAGCTCGGTGAGGACCGTGTCGTACTGCTCCTGCGGCACCCGCAGCACGACGCGGGAGGTGACGTACGTGTCGTCGAGCCGCTCCGTCGTCTCGTTCTCGACCCGCCCGCCCGCCCCGGTCGCCACCCCGCGGGCCGTGGCGAGGGCCTTCGCCGCGTCCGCCACCTCCACGGTGAGCGACGCGGTACGGATGACGTGCTGCGGCTGCGTGGCCTTGCCCGGCGTCGCGGACGTGGCCTCGCTGCCCGAGGAGGAGTCGGCGGCACCCTTCGCGGCCTGGGCGCCCGCGTCGGCGGGCTTCTCCGCACTCATGTCCCGCGTGCCGCCCGCGTCCGTCATGCCGCCCGCGCCGCAGCCGGTCAGGACGAGCGAGGCCGTCAGAAGGGCCGCGGCGGCCGCCGTCCGCGTCCGTGACACCGTTCGTGTTCTGCTCATGGGATCCCCCAGGTGGTGACGAGTCGTGCCCCTTGGACGGCGGAGGGGGCGGTGCGGGTTGCCGTCCGGCGGTAGCGATGCGGTCACGTTCCGGCCTCGGAACGGGAGCGCGCGGGCCATTTGAGAGAGTGGTCCCATGAACGCGGACACCACGGGATCCCACGTCGTCGTCGTCGGAGGCGGAATCGCCGGACTCGCGGCCGCCCTCCGGCTGGTCGGCGCCGGCCACCGGGTGACCCTCCTCGAAGCGGACGACCGGCTCGGCGGCAAGCTCCTCGCCGGGGAGATCGCGGGAGCGCCCGTGGACCTCGGCGCCGAGTCGCTGCTGGCCCGCCGCCCCGAGGCGGTCGCCCTCGCCCGGGCCGTCGGCCTCGGCGACCGGCTCCAGGCCCCGGCCACGACCACCGCCGCCGTCTGGTCCCGGGGCGAGCTGATCCCCATGCCCAAGGGCCATGTGATGGGTGTCCCCGGTGACGGCCAGGCGGTCGACGGGCTCCTCTCCGAGGAGGGCGTGCGCCGGATCGCACGCGACCGCGAGCTGCCCCCCACCGAGATCGGCGACGACATCGCCATCGGCGCGTACGTCGCCGACCGCATGGGCCACGAGGTCGTCGACCGGCTCGTCGAACCCCTCCTCGGCGGGGTCTACGCCGGCGACGCCTACCGGATCTCGATGAAGGCCGCCGTCCCCGCCCTCTTCGAGGCCGCCCGCCGCCACCCCACGCTCACCGCCGCCGTCCACGCCGTGCAGCAGGCCGGGGCGGCCGTCCCGGCCGACGCCGCGGGCGCCGCCACCGGCCTCGGCGGCTCCGTCTTCCTCGGCGTCGAGGGCGGTGTCGGCACCCTGCCCGCCGCCGTCGCCGCCGCCGTCCGCGCCGCCGGCGGCGAGATCCTCACCCGTACCCCCGTCACCGCCCTGCGCCGCACCGGACCGGCCGGCTGGGAGGTCGTCGCGGGGGACCGGGTCCTGGCCGCCGACGCCGTCGTCCTCGCCACCCCCGCCGGGCCCGCCGCCGCGCTCCTCGCCGAGCACGCGCCCGCCGCCTCCGCCGAGCTGGCGGAGATCGCGTACGCCTCCATGGCCCTGATCACCCTCGCCTTCCGCCGCGCCGACATGCCCGCCCTGTCCGGCTCCGGCTTCCTCGTGCCGCCCGTCGACGGCCACACGATCAAGGCCTCCACGTTCTCCAGCCGGAAGTGGCGGTGGGTCGCCGACGGCGCCCCCGACCTCTTCGTGCTCCGCACCTCCGTCGGCCGCCACGGCGAGGAGGAGCAGGTCCACCGGGAGGACGCCGACCTCGTCGCCGCCTCCCTCAAGGACCTCGCCGCCGCCACCGGGCTCGCCGCCCGCCCCGTCGCCACCACGGTCACCCGCTGGACCGGCGGCCTGCCCCAGTACCCCGTAGGCCATCTCGCCCGCGTCGCCCGCCTCCGCGAGGCCGTCTCCGCCCTGCCCGGACTGCGGGTCGCGGGCGCCGCGTACGACGGCGTCGGCATCCCCGCGTGCGTCGCCTCGGCCCACCGCGCGGCCGACGAGATCACGGGTGAGATCGCGGGCGAGACCATCGCCACGTCGAAAAGGACCGACCCCGGTGCAGGGCACTCCTCGTGACGGGCGAGAATAGGCGTATGAGTGCGCCCGAAAAGATCCCGAACGCCGGTAAGAAGGCGAAGGACCTCAACGAGGTCATCCGCTACACCCTGTGGTCTGTGTTCAAGCTGCGCGATGTTCTGCCCGAGGACCGCGCCGGCTACGCCGACGAGGTCCAGGAGCTGTTCGACCAGCTCGCCGCCAAGGACATCACCGTCCGTGGCACGTACGACCTCTCCGGTCTGCGCGCCGACGCCGACGTGATGATCTGGTGGCACGCCGAGACGAGCGACGAGCTCCAGGAGGCGTACAGCCTCTTCCGTCGCACCAAGCTGGGCCGCGCTCTGGAGCCGGTCTGGTCGAACATGGCGCTGCACCGCCCCGCCGAGTTCAACAAGTCGCACATCCCGGCCTTCCTGGCCGACGAGAACCCGCGCGACTACATCTCGGTCTACCCCTTCGTGCGCTCCTACGACTGGTACCTCCTGCCGGACGAGGACCGTCGCCGCATGCTCGCCGACCACGGCAAGATGGCCCGCGGCTACCCCGACGTCCGCGCCAACACGGTCGCCTCCTTCTCGCTCGGCGACTACGAGTGGATCCTCGCCTTCGAGGCCGACGAGCTGCACCGCATCGTCGACCTCATGCGCCACCTGCGCGCCTCCGAGGCGCGGATGCACGTCCGCGAAGAGGTCCCGTTCTACACCGGTCGCCGCAAGAGCGTCGCCGACCTGGTGGCGGGCCTGGCCTGACACGGCCGTACGAACCCGGTGGCGGCCCGGCTCCCAGTCGGCGCGCCACCCCTTGACCCGGAAGATCAGACGGCGGGCGTCTTCATTGCCTCCGCTCCAGCGACACCGGGTCCGGCTCCGGGTGCGGCGCGCATGACGCGCGCCGCACCGGCGTCATTTCCGGGCCCTTCACGGGCCCTTTTCGCGTTTCCGGCCTCGTGTCGCAGGGGCTAGGGGGTGTCTTGTCGATCGGGCCGGATCAGGGAGCGGGGTCTGGTGCCGTGGATCGCAAGGCGGAGGAGGGAGTCGACGCGGTGGGGGCACCTCCCGTGCCCGAAGGGCTACGGGGGATGTCGGCGAGTGACGACAACGCGGCGAGGCGCGGTGCCAGGCCCCGCGAGCCCGGTCTGATCGACAAGACACCCCCTAGGGCAGGCGTGCGGGAGCGTGTCCCCGGAGCGCGTCGCGGAGCTCGGGCTCCAGGACGGCGGGGCCGCGCGTCGCGAGCGCGGTGAGCGGATCGGCGCGCGAGAGACCGGAGAGGAGTCGCTGTCCGGCGGGGGAGGCCCAGCGGGTGTACGGGTACACCTCGATCCGGCCGATCAGCAGACAGAGCCCGGACGCGAGCAGCGGCAGGGTGAACGCGGCGATGACCAGGTTCCGTTCGGCGGCGGGAACGAGGAGCGCCGCCGCCGCCCCGAGCACGAGGGAGAGCAGGAAGGCGGCCCGCACCGACCGGACCCCGGCCGCGATCTCCCGGCGGCCCGCCTCGGACACGGCGAGCCCCCGGTCGACGAGCCGCTGCGCGAGCGACCGTACGGAGTCGGCGGCGGCCACCACCGGACGGACGGCGGGGATCGGGGACTGGCCGCCGGGCCCGATGGCACCGAGCACGGCGTTCTCCAGGTCGTCCCGGTACCCGCCGGTGGGGTCCACGACCGTCGCCCAGCCGGTGTGCGCGAGCAGCAGCCGCCGCTGCCGGTGCATCGAGACGAGGGTGAGGTCGATGACGCGGAACGGCCCGCCGGCGAGGTAGGCGGCTTCGAGGACGGTCAGCTCGGCGTCCTCCTCCGTGAGGGAGGGGGGTGCGGGCCGGGCCGCCACGAGGGTGGCCCGGCACAGCCGCGCGCAGCCGATGCCGGCCACGACACATGCCACGAGGAGAAGCGGAACCCAGACCATGTCCGAGTTCTACGGGAGGACAGCCGGGCCCGCCACTCGAACGGGTGATCAGCTACTGGAGCTGGAGCAGGAACTCCCGCTGGAACTGGAGCTGGAGCACGAGCTTCCGCTGGAGCTGGAACAGGAACTGCCGCCCCCGCCGCCGCAGCTGGACCCGCCGCCCGAGCAGGAGCCGGAGGAGCACGAACCGGAGGAGCACGCACCGGAGTCCCCGCCCGAGGAGGAGCCCCCGCCGCCCCCGCCGCAGGAGCTGTTCCCCGCGCACCACACGGCCACCACACCGGCGGCGCCCACGTCCGTGGGGGAGAAGTGCCCGGACGAGGGGCGCCTCCGGCCGCCGCGGCGCGGTGCGTAGACCCGGGCGGCGGCGAGGAGTTGCTCCCGCAGTACCGGGTCCGGAAGCGCCCGCAGCCCGTACAGGGCCACGAGGTGCCCGGCGTCCGCGAGATGACCGTGGGCGCGTCCGTACGCCGCGACGGCGGTTTGCCCGGCCGAGGTGACCTGCTTCCCGGAGATCGCCCCGCACGCGATGGCCGTGACCCCGGCGGCGGCGAGGACGGGCAGCACCTTCACGACGAAGGGCACCGACATCTCCGGTGCGGTGGCGAGGTCGAGGACCGTGAGGATCACCGAGACCGGGAAGAGGAAGAAGGCAGTGAGACCGAGCGCGAGGCACCAACTGCGGGTGGTGTGGCGCCTCGCCGGTTCCACGATCAGCCCGCGCCCGGCGAGTCCGTCGCCGATCTCCTGGACCGCCGGGTGCCGCATGACGGCGAGCCGGAGGTGGTGCAGGGCCCCGTGCGGGGCCGCCGCGTGCTCCTGGAGCACGGCGCGCTCCACCGGGTCGTGCGCGACGGGCCTGACGACGGCGACGATGCCGGGGCCGCCGATCGCCAGCCGGCCGTCGGCCTGGAGGGCGGCGAGGGCGGTGTCGACGACCCGGGCCGGACCGCCGTTGAGGAAGGCGACCTCGTACCGGTCGTGGACGGGCCCGCCGGAGCCGCCGCCCGACCGGACGACCCGGGTGATGAGCAGCGCGATGCCGGTGACACCGGCCAGATAGAAGACGACGGCCAGGGAGTTCACGGTCACCTCCGTACGAGGACGTGGCGGGCCGCCCGCGCGAGGCGGACGGCACGGCCGGGCGGACGGCTGCCGGAACGGTCCTGCCACCACTCCGTGAGCCGCCGCCGGGCGGCCGGGTCCTCGGGGCGGTCGGCCAGCAGCAGGTGCTCGGCGAAGTCGAGCGCGTCGCGCCGGTAGCCGCCGGTCATGGGGCGGGTCCTGGCGTACGACAGGAACGCCGGGCGGAAGCCCTTGCCGAGGATCTCCGGCAGCTCCGGCGCGACCTTCGCGACGACTCCGGCGCGCTTGGCCGCGAGCGCTCGGCTCTGCACGCCGAGGCGCCGGCTGTCGAACCCCTCGGGCGCGGGCGTCCCGGCGACCAGCGCCGACAACAACGAGGCCTGCGCGAGCCCGACGCGCTGCCGGGCGGCGTCGCGGGGCGGGGCCGGGGCAGCGTCCGCGTCGGCGTCGGCGAGGGTGCCGGGGACCGTGACGGCTTCGGCGACCGTGACGGTGTCGGCGGCCGTGACGGTGTCGGCGACCGCCGTGGCCTCACCGGCCGCGACGGCCTCGGTAGCCGCTATGGCCTCACCGGTCGCGACCGCCTTGGTGGCCACGACCGTCTCCACGACCGGATCCGCGACCGTCTCCACGACGGGATCCGCGACCGCGCTCGGCATCGCGCCGCCCGATACCCGGGCGCCCGCGCCGATGAGCAGTGGCTGTGCCGGAGCGGCGGGCCGTCGGGTGGGCGTGACCGTTCTCCGGAGCGCGGTCGCCCGGCCGCGCGCGACCGTCCCCCGGATCATCGTCAGCTCCGCCGCCAACTCCTCCGCCGGCGGGAAGTCGTCGTCGCGCTCCAGGAGGACCCCCGGCGGCGCGACCCGGGACGCGAGGTCCGCGAGGATGTCGAGGACCGGACGGGGCACCGGGTGGGCGTGCGAGTCGTGCCAGACGCCGTCACGCTCGACGCCGCCCGCCACGTGCACGTACGCGATGGCCTCGACCGGCAGCTCGGACAGGGCCTTCGCCGGGTCCTCGCCGCGGTTGACGTGGTTCGTGTGCAGGTTGGCGACGTCGATGAGGAGCCGTACCCCCGTACGCTCCACCAGCTCCGCGAGGAACTGCCCCTCCGTCAGCTCTTCCCCCGGCCAGGCGATCAGGGCCGCGATGTTCTCCAGGGCGAGCGGTACGGGCAGCGCGTCCTGGGCGATGCGCACGTTCTCGCAGAGCACGTCGAGCGCGTCCCGGGTCCGGGGTACGGGCAGCAGGTGGCCCGCTTCGAGGAGCGGTGACGCGGTGAGCGGCCCCCCGGCCCGTACGAACGCGATGTGTTCCGTGACGAGCGGCGCCCCCAGCGCCACCGCCTTCTCCCCGAGTGCGGCGAGCCGCGCCGGGTCCGGGCGGTCCGCGCCGCCGAGCCCCAGCGAGACCCCGTGCGGGACGACCGTCACGCCGCGCTCCCGCAGCCGGGTCAGCGGGTCGGGCAGGTGGTCGGCGCAGATGTTCTCCGCGACCACCTCGACCCAGTCGACGCCGGGCAGCGCCTCCACCGCCTCCGCGATCTCGGGACGCCAGCCGATGCCGATGCCGAGTTCCGTCATGTCCCCCTCCTTCGGTCCTCAGTCACCCACCTGATGGCCCCGGCGGCGACATTCGAATCCCGGAAGGGGGACGTTCAGAGCTTCATTTGAGGTTCCGGCTCCCGGCGGGGGTTCCGTCCAGGTCCGGACGGTCGAGCAGCCCGGCGGCGGTGAACGCGGCGACCAGGTCGTCACGGCCTTCGGTGAAGTGCGCCCAGCTGTCGACGTGGACGGGGACCCGGCAGCAGGCGGACTGACGGGAGCGGCCTCCGTGTGACGTGATGCCCCGAGTCCCCTACGGCTGTCGCAGCCGCAGGTGAGGAGCGAAGAGACGGCTTCCCTCGGACACGACCGTCTTCCCTGGCGCGATCTCCGTGAACCCGGCGTCCCGCACCACGGGCAGCCCACTGTCGCCCGCCGTCAGCGCGGCCCAGCGCTCCGGCGTCGCGGTGCGCACGGCGAGCGGGAAGCCCGCCTCCTGCCAGGCCTTCCGGTCCGCGTCCGGCATCGCCCACCACAACAGCTGCGCGCCGTGCCCGGCCTGAGCCATCGTCTTGCCCGCCGACATGTCGAGCCCGGGGTTGATCCAGAGCACCACGGCCCCGTCCGGTACGGGCCCCGGCGCGGCCGGGTCGTCGAGGTCGGTGCCCGACACCTGGAGCTTGGCCAGCAACTTGGGCCAGCCGTCGAGCGGCACCGGCGGGAAGACCCGTACCTCCGCCTCCGTACCGGTCACGGTGATTCCGGGGAGATCGCCGGCCCGCCGCCACTCCCCGCCGCGCGCCCGGCGCACGACCTTGCGGATCCGGGCGTCCTGCCAGTCGGCCACGGCCTCCGCCCACTCGCCCTCGCCGACCGAGCGGTCGTCGGTGAGGATCTCCAGGACGGCCCGCGCGGCGGTCTCCAGGGCGTCGGTACGGGACGGGGGCGCGTCGCGCTCGATCCGTACGACCAGGGGGAGGACGAACTGGGGCTTCTCGTCGCGGACGTCGGTCTCATCGCTGCTCACCCGGCAAGTCTGCCACCGCGCCGCGGGGCGGACGACGGGGGGATTCTTGTCGGGAACCACGCCGCCGGGACAGGATGCCCCTCATGAGGAGCGATCTTCACGCGGAGCCCCCTCACCCCGCCGTGGCCCCCGGCCGGTTGAGGCTGGAGCGGGTCGGACGCCGGTACGGCCCGCGCGGGCCATGGGTCCTGCGCGAGGTCGGCCTCGACCTGCCCGCCTCCGCGCTCGTCCGGGTCGTCGGCACCAACGGCACCGGCAAGTCGACGCTGCTCCGGCTGGTCGCCGGGATCGACGCCCCGAGCGAGGGCCGGCTCACCGGCCGCCCGCCCCGCACCGCGTACGTCCCCGAACGCTTTCCCGCCGCCCTCCCCTTCACGGCCGCCGACTACCTGGTCCACCTGGGCCGCGTCCAGGGCCTCGGCCGGGCGGCGGCGAAGTCCGGGGCGGCGGAGTGGCTGGAGCGCTTCGGGGCCGGAGAGCACGCCCTTACCGCACTGTCCGAACTCTCCAAGGGCACCAGCCAGAAGGTCGCCGTCGCCCAGGCCCTGATCGCCGACCCGGACCTCCTCGTCCTCGACGAGGCATGGACCGGCCTCGACACCGCCGCCCGCACCGCGCTGGACCGAGCGGTCCGGGAGCGGGTCGCGGCGGGCGGGACGGTCGTCTTCGTCGACCACGACCCGCGCCGCCTCGCGGGGGAGGCGGACGCGGTGTACGAGGTGGAGGCGGGCCGGGTGCGGGCCGCGGCGGAGGAGCGGGAGGCGCCGCCCGGGCCCCGGGTCCGGATCACCGCATCCGGCGGGAAGCCGCTCCCGGAGGGCCTCCCGGGCGCTCCCGCCACCGAGCCGCCCGGTCCCGACGACCCCACCCGCGCCCTGGTCCTGACCGTCGACGCGGCCCACTCCGACGCCCTCCTCGCGGCGCTCCTCGCGGCCTCCTGGCACATCCACCACCTCGGCACCGAGGAAGGCGTACGCGTATGACGGCGCTCCTGCGCTACCAGGCGGGTCTGCTGCTCCGCTCGCAACGCTGGCTCGCACCGCTCCTCCTCTACGCGGCGCTCCTCGCCGTCGGCGTCCGGGCGGGCGAGCCCGTGCTCGGCGCGCTCGGCTTCGCGGCGGCGGGTCTGCTGCCGGTGACGGCCTGGTGCGTACGGATCTGCCTCACCCAGGAACCGCCCGCCGCCCGGAGCGTGGTCGCGGCGGCCGCCGGCCGGGGCCGTGCCCACCTCGCGGCGCTCCTCACCGGCACCGCCCTGCCGGCGCTCCTCGGCGTCGTCGCCGTCCTCGGGCTGACCGCGATCGGCGACCGGCGCGGTGTCGGCCCGCTCGCCGCCACGGGCGCCGGTCTCCTCGCGACGGCGGCCTGCGTCCTGACGGGCGCCGCCGTCGGCGCCCTGACCGGCCGCCCGTTTCTCAAGGCCCCGGGCTGGTCGGTCGCGGCCCTGGTCGCCGGCTCGCTTCTCGCCCTGGTGACCACGGGTTCTCCGGCGCGGCAGGCCCTGACGGCCCTGGTCACCGGCTCCCGTACGACGACCGCTCAGCTTCCCTGGCTCGCGTGCGCGGGCGCCGTGCTCCTCGCGACCGCGACGGCGGCCCTCGCCTGCCGGGCCACGGCACGCCTGGAATGAGGACGCGGGAAGTGAGTACGCTCGAAGGCATGACTGAGTCGACGTCGTACTGTGACAGCTCCGAGCCCGCCGGCCCGAAGCACGAACCGGCGGCCGAGGGGCCGTTCGCCTCCTGTGTGCTGTGCCAGGAGCCGACCGAGTACGCGGAGTCGGTCAAGGGGATCACGCTCTGCCCGGTCTGCGAGTGGCAGGAGGCCCAGCGGACGGCCTGCTCGGGCTGATCCCCCCGGCCTCCCTCAGCTGCCGCCCATCAGCTCCGAGACCTTCACGAAGCGGTAGCCGCGCGCCCGCAGCTCCGGGACGATCCGGCGGATCGCCTGCTCGGTGACGGGGGCGGCGCTGCGCGTGCAGTGCATGACGACGAGCGAACCGGGCTTCACCCCGTCGAGCACCTGCTGG
Source organism: Streptomyces sp. NBC_00094 (assembly GCF_026343125.1). NCBI lineage: Bacteria > Bacillati > Actinomycetota > Actinomycetes > Kitasatosporales > Streptomycetaceae > Streptomyces > Streptomyces sp. NBC_00094. Next base: position 6,329,520 of record NZ_JAPEMB010000001.1, read on the forward strand.
GCGACGGCGTCCGCGTCCTTCGCGAAGGCGTCGCCGCTGACCACGTCCCACTGGACGGCCGTCACTCCGGCGGGGCCGAGCGCGCGCAGGGCGGCGTCGTCGTAGCAGCCGCCGGGGAAGCGGAAGTAGGGGACGACGTTGACGGCCCCGGCGTCCCGGAAGGAGTCGAAGGCCCGCTGCACGTCGGCCGTCATGTCGGGCCCGGCGACGGTCGGGAGGCCGTAGCAGGGGGACGCGAAGGCGTAGTGGCTGTAGGAGTGGTTGGCGATCTCGAAGCGCGGGTCGCCGCCGATGGACTTGGCCTGGTCCGGGTACTCCTCCGCCCAGCGGCCCGTCATGAAGACGGTGGCGTCCACCGAGAGGCGGCGCAGGGTCGCGATGAGCTCCGGGTTGTCGAAGCGTTCACCGCGTGCGGCGCGGGGGCCCTGGTCGGCGGTCATGTCGGCGTCGAAGGTGAGCGCGACGACCTTCTCGGCACCGCCCGTGCGGCGGCTGTAGACGGGGGTGAGCCCGCCGGGCCCCGGGGCGATGGTCGGCGGCGCGGTGCGCACGGGCGGGCGGGCCGCCTCCGACGGGCGGGCCGCCTCCGCCGAGGCGGGTCCCGCCGCCGGCCTGGGTCCGGCCGCCGCGTCGGCGCGGGGCGACGGGCTGCCGGTGGCGGCCGGCTCCTTCGACGGGGAGGACGGTCCGGTCCGGTCGGTGCCGCCCCCGCCACAGCCGACGAGGACGGCACCCAAGAGGCCAAGCGCCGCCATCTTCCGTACAGAAATGTTCACGATCGGAAGTTAACCGATCAAAGTGGCTGACGCTCGCGACTCGACAGCAGCAACCCCCGGAGTCCACGCCCGGAGCTGACGCACCATCGCCGCCCCCCTAGGGGGTGTCGTTCCGCGTGTGCGGGGGGACCGGAGCGGCGAGCCAGCCCCGCTGCGAGGCCAGCGCCCCGGCCTGGAAGCGGCTTCGCGCCCCCAGCGTGTCCATGACCCCGGCCACGATCCGGCGCGTGGTGCGGGTGGAGATGCCGAGCCGCTTCGCGATGGCCTCGTCGGTGTGCCCGTGCTCCAGGAGGCGAAGCGTCTCGCGTTCCTGGGACGTGAGTCCGCGCTCATCGCGCGTTCTCGCCGTGCCGAGCGGGTCGGCCCGGTCCCAGGCGAGGTCGAACAGGGCGCACAGCGCGGTGAGAGTACCGTCCCCCGTGAGCAGGACAGCGCTGTGCCCGCTGTTCTCGCCGTACACCGGCAGGATGGCGACACGCCGGTCCATGACGGTCATGCGGACCGGGATGTCGGGGGTGGTGCGTACCTCGCCGCCCATGGCCGCGAGCCAGTTCGCGTAGTCGGTCCCGGCCGGGTTGTTGCGTACGGACTCGGGATACAGGGTGCGCATCCGCACGCCGCGGGACAGCAGACTCGCGTCCAGTGGCTTGGCCGATTCGATGTTCTGCGCGTCGGGTGCGTCCGGAACGAACGCCATGACCTCACTGTCGATGTGGCGGCTCAGCTCGGCCAACCGGTCGCGTATCCGGTCCACCCCGACGAGCGTCTCCACACCGGGAGAGTCCGTGAGGGGCTGGAAGCCCACCCAGTCCGCGATGAGTTGGGCGGCCGCGGCACGGGACGTCTCGAGCTTCTGCTGCTGTGCGAGTAACTCCGCCTGCTGGCGCGCGAGCAGCGACTCCATCGCCAGTTCGGGGCTGACGGGGTGGAGCCGGGTGTGCTCCGTGGCGGAAGGGCGCAGGAGAGACAGTTCGCTGAGCCGGTCGAGCGCCGCCCGGACTTCGGCCTCGGACAGAGAGAGGGAGGCCGCCAGCTCCGCGACCCCCCAGTCGGCGTGCTGCAGCAGCATTCGGTAGATGTGTTCCGCTCGGGTGTCGATCCCCAGCGCGTCAAGCATGTGTGTACCCCCCATAGATACGTCCACGAATCATCACACGGTGTCCATCGCACTGTTGCTCGAGTGACCGAAGTGCATGCTGATGTGGCCGGTTGTGGCCTTGGCCGCTTGGGGACGCCCGAGACCGGAGGAACGTGCGGCGTGGCTCACGAAGATCGATGGATGTATCTGATCCATGTGCGGCTGTGTCGCCTTGTTGACGGCGAGCCGGACCAGGAGATGGCGCGGGAGATCCTCGCCGCGGCGGTCCCGGGCGAGGGCGTGGAGCACGCCACGGTGCACCGCCTCTCCGGACGGGAGGCCGTTGTCGGCCTGTTCCTCCGGGTGGAGAGCCTCGTCGCCGCCGAGAAGACGGCCGCCGCGGTGTGCGCCCGCGCGCTGAACCGACATCCGGCATGGGGATTCGTCGCCGTCTCCTGCGACGCGGTCCTGGTCTGGTCGTTCCTGGAGCGGTGAGGCTCCACGCCGTCGACGATGTGCCCGACGGCGGGCGGTGTCCCTAAGCGGCCGTGTCCCGATGCGGACAACGTCGCATGCTTCACCCGTGCCGCGCTCTGGTGCAGGATCCGAGTATCCGCATTTCGGTTCGCCGAATTCACCTATTATCCCAGAGGACTTCGCCGTGTCGCGTGCCCGTCTTGTCGCCACCCTGTTTCTCGCGTTCACCTTCACCGGAATCAGCATCAGCACAATGACGGACAGCGTGCTGGTCAAGGCCACGCTCGGCTGGCAGTGAGTGAATTCTCCACACCCCCCTCACCGTCTCTCTTGCGGAACACGGTAAAACCCTATGGAAAGGCAGAAGATGACCAGAATCAGGACCACCCGCCGCATCACCGTCGCCCTGTGCGCGGCCACGGCCCTCGGACTCGGCGCGACCGGTGCCGCGTTCGCCCAGCAGGGCGGAGCGGCGGACAGGCATCCGGCCGCGGAGGCGGGTCGACCGGACTATCCAGGCGCGGGACAGGGCAAAGTGACCCCGGTGCCCGAGGAGTTCCGCAGGGACACCGCCCAGCGGAGTCTCACCGCAGCGGCGGGGATCACGCGGAGCGAGGTCATCACGCGGGCGAAGTCCTGGGTCGGAAAGGGCCTGGACTACAGCTGGACGAACTACTACCAGGGCTACCGGATGGACTGCTCCGGTTACGTCTCCATGGCGTGGGGCCTCGACTCCTCGCTGGCGACCCCGAACTTCGTGCCGGGGACGGCCGAGTGGATAACGAAGGCCGACCTCAAGCCCGGTGACGCCCTGCTCGACGACGACGCCGGCGCGGGCGGCCACATCGTGCTCTTCGAGGAGTGGACGAGCAGCGACAAGACCGCCTACTGGGGCTACGAGTTCACCCCCAGCGGCGTCCACCACCGCATCGTTCCGTACCCCTACTACAGCGGTAACGGGCCTTTCGCTCCGGTGCGCCTGAAGGGCATCGTGGACGACGTCGTCCCGGAGCCGGAGGAGCCGAAGGAGGACACCTCGTCCCGGGTGAACGCGGATTTCAACGGTGACGGCCGGGATGACGTGGCGGCGCTGTACGGGTATGGCGACGGTTCGGTGGCGTTGTTCACGTTCCTGGCGCGGGCGGATGGTGGTTTCGATGCTCCGCTGAAGTCGTGGACGCGTCCGCCGGGTAACTGGACTTTCAAGAGTGTGAAGTTGACGGCTGGGGATTACGACGGCAATGGTCGTGCCGATCTCGCGGCGATGTACGACTATGCCGATGGTTCGGTGGCGTTGTTCACGTTCACGTCGGAGGCGAACGGTGGTTTCGCGGATCCGGTGAAGTCGTGGACGACGGCGCCGGGTAACTGGTGGCCGGAGAACGTGAAGTTGGCGTCGGGTGACTTCGACGGCAACGGCCGGGACGACGTGGGCGCGTTCTACGGGTACAGCGACGGTGCGGCCGCGCTCTACACCTTCAAGCCCGACGCCTCGGGTCTGTTCGGCACCCCGCTGCGTTCCTGGAACGTGCCGGAGAACTACTGGTGGGGCGAGAACGTCGAGCTCGCCGTCGGTGACTTCGACGGCAACGGCCGCGACGACCTGGCCGCGATGTACGGGTACGAGGACGGCACCGTCTCGATGTTCACGTTCAAGTCCCAGACGGACGGCGGATTCGTGGCACCGGTGAAGTCCTGGACCACGGAGCCGGGCAACTGGAACTTCTCCAACGTCAAGCTGACCGCGGGCGACTACGACGGCAACGGCCGGTCGGACGTGGCCGCGTTCTACGGCTACAGCGACGGCCGCGCGGCGCTCTACACCTTCCCGACCAAGACCGACGGCACCTTCAACAGCCCGGTGAAGTCCTGGAACGTGCCCGCGGACAACTGGTGGGGCGAGAACGTCCAGATCGTCTCGGGCGACAACGACGGCAACGGCCGGTCGGACGTGGCGGCCTTCTACGGCTACAGCGACGGCCGCGCGGCGCTCTACACCTTCAAGTCGGACACGGCGGGCCTGTTCGGTACCCCGCTGCGCTCGTGGAACGTGCCGGCGAACTACTGGTGGGGCGAGCACGTGAAGCTCGGCTGATCCGGACTCGGCCGAGCATGTGACGCCCGGCCCGTCCGCATCCGGTCGGGGCCGCCCGGCACCTGCCGGGCGGCCCCGACCCGTGTCCCGCCCCTCTCACCACCCCGCCTCCCTTCGTGGCCCTTCGCCCCGTACACCGGAAGTGAGCCCCACCATGCGCACATCTCCTGCCCGTACCACTCGAAAACCGCACAGAGGCTGGACCGTCGCCGCCGCGCTGACGGCTCTCGCGTTACCCGGCGCGACCGCCTCCGCGGCGTCCGCCCTCCCGCAGGTCCCCGAGGTGTCCGCATCGGCCGGCGACTCCAAGCCGGTGGAGTACCGGGGGCTGCGCCTGGACGTCCCCGCGCACTGGCGCGTCGTCGACCTGGAGAAGTCGCCCGGCACGTGCGTGCGGTTCGACACGGCCACCGTCTACCTCGGGCGCCCCGGAGCACAGCAGTCCTGCCCCGCCGACGCGGTCGGCGAGCGGGCGGACTCCCTGGTGGTGGAACCCCTGGCCGGGGCCGCCGTCCCGGACCCCGCGTCCGTGCTCCGCGTGCCGGCCGGTCACCCCCTTCCGGCCCGCGTCGCGGCCACCACGGGCCGCGAGTCGACCGTGGCCGTCGAGGGCGCCGGACTGCTCGTCACGGCCGTCTACGGCACGACCCCCGACACGGTCTCCCGCGTCATCGGCTCCGGCCGCATCGGGCCGGCGGCGGTCCCGGGCGAGCTCCCCGCTCCCCGCGCGGCAGCCTCGATGGCGGTGGCGGCAGCACCCAGCACGGGATACACCGGCAAGGCCTTCGACGCCTGTGCGGCCCCCTCGGCGAGCCTGATGCAGGCATGGCAGGCCTCGCCCTACCGGGGCGTCGGCATCTACATCGGAGGCCCCACCAGGGTCTGCGCCCAGCCCAACCTGACCGCGGGATGGGTGTCCGGTCGTACGGCCGAGGGCTGGCACATGATCCCGATCTACGCGGGGCTCCAGGCCAGGGGAATCACGCCCGACGTGGCCACCACACAGGGCAGGCAATCCGCCGACGACGCGGTGGACAGGGCCAAGGCGCTCGGTTTCGCGGCCCAGACCGTGCTGTACACGGACATGGAGCCCTACCCCTCGACGACCTACCGCACCCGGGTCCTCGACTACCTCTCCGGCTACAGCGCGAGGGTCCGCGAACTGGGCTTCCGTCCGGGCGTGTACATCAACGTCCAGAACTCCGGCGACCTGGCCGCCCTGCACAGCAACTCCCGCTACGCCAAGCCCGACGTGCTGTGGGTCGCCAACTGGAACGGCGTGGCGGACGTCTCCAACTCCTCGATGGGCCTGCCCGGCAGCACCTACTGGCAGGGCAAGCGACGCGTGCACCAGTACGCGGGCGACGTGAGCGAGACGCACGGCGGAGTGTCCCTCAACATCGACCGCAACTACGTGGACGTCGCCCCCGACACCGCCCCGCAGCCCGAGCCCGAGACATGGCGCGAGGACGCGGCGTCCCGGGTGAACGCGGATTTCAACGGTGACGGCCGGGATGACGTGGCGGCGCTGTACGGGTATGGCGACGGTTCGGTGGCGTTGTTCACGTTCCTGGCGCGGGCGGATGGTGGTTTCGATGCTCCGCTGAAGTCGTGGACGCGTCCGCCGGGTAACTGGACTTTCAAGAGTGTGAAGTTGACGGCTGGGGATTACGACGGCAATGGTCGTGCCGATCTCGCGGCGATGTACGACTATGCCGATGGTTCGGTGGCGTTGTTCACGTTCACGTCGGAGGCGAACGGTGGTTTCGCGGATCCGGTGAAGTCGTGGACGACGGCGCCGGGTAACTGGTGGCCGGAGAACGTGAAGTTGGCGTCGGGTGACTTCGACGGCAACGGCCGGGACGACGTGGCCGCGTTCTACGGGTACAGCGACGGTGCGGCCGCGCTCTACACCTTCGCCTCGGACGCCTCGGGTCTGTTCGGTACCCCGCTCCGTTCGTGGAACGTCCCGGAGAACTACTGGTGGGGCGAGAACGTCAAGTTGGCCTCGGGTGACTTCGACGGCAACGGCCGTGACGACGTGGGCGCGTTCTACGGGTACGAGGACGGCCGGGCGGCTCTGTTCACGTTCAAGTCGCGTACGGACGGCGGATTCGCGGACCCCGTGAAGTCCTGGAACGTGCCGGCGAACTACTGGTGGGGCGAGAACGTCAAGCTGACGGCTGCCGACTACGACGGCAACGGCCGGGCCGACGTGGCCGCGATGTACGGCTACGAGGACGGTGGAGTCGCTCTCTTCACCTTCACCACGAAGACGGACGGCACGTTCGAGAACCCGGTGAAGTCCTGGACCACCGAACCCGGCAACTGGTGGGTGGAGAACGTCCAGATCGCCTCCGGTGACTTCGACGGCAACGGTCGCGGCGACGTGGCGGCGTTCTACGGCTACAGCGACGGCCGGGCGGCGTTCTACACGTTCAAGTCGGACGCCTCGGGCCTGTTCGGCACCCCGCTGCGCTCCTGGAACGTCCCGGAGAACTACTGGTGGGGCGACCACGTGAAGCTCGGCTGATCCGGAACCGACTCAGGGCGGCGGCACCTGTCGGTGGCGCCGCCCTTCCCGCACACAGACGGAGTGAGAACCTTCATGGGACGCAAGACCCTTGGTACGAAAGTCGGCGGCGCGCTCACGACGGCGCTGCTGCTGAGCGGGGCGGCCATGCTGCCGGCGTCGCCCGCGCTCGCCGCGTCGGTCGCCACCTGGGACGAGGTCGCCCAGTGCGAGAGCGGCGGAAACTGGTCCACCAACACGGGCAACGGCTTCTACGGCGGCCTCCAGTTCAAGCTCAGCACCTGGAGGGATTTCGGCGGCAGCCGTTTCGCGACCTATCCGCACCTCGCGACCAAGAAGGAACAGATCCTCATCGGCGAAGAGGTCCTCGCCGGCCAGGGGGAACGTGCCTGGCCCACCTGCGGCCCCCGCGCGGGCCTGGGCAGTGACACCGCGGAGCCCTACCCCAGCGAATCCGCCGAGCAGGCCTGGCGGGACGACGCGGCCTCCCGGGTGAACGCGGACTTCAACGGCGACGGCCGCGACGACAACGCGGCCTTCTACGGCTACGCCGACGGTTCGGTCGCCCTCTTCACCTTCCTCGGCAAGAGCGACGGCGGGTTCGCCAACCCCGTCAAGTCGTGGAACGTGACCCCCGGCAACTGGACCTACCGCAGCATCAAGCCCGTGGCGGGCGACTTCAACGGCGACGGACGCGCGGACCTCGCGGCGATGTACGACTACGCCGACGGATCGGTGGCGCTGTTCACGTTCCTGTCCAAGCCCGACGGTGGTTTCGCCGCCCCGGTGAAGTCGTGGACGACGGCGCCGGGCAACTGGTGGCCGGAGAACGTGAAGTTGGCGTCGGGTGACTTCGACGGCAACGGCCGGGACGACGTGGCCGCGTTCTACGGGTACAGCGACGGTGCGGCCGCGCTCTACACCTTCGCCTCGGACGCCTCGGGTCTGTTCGGTACCCCGCTCCGTTCGTGGAACGTCCCGGAGAACTACTGGTGGGGCGAGAACGTCAAGTTGGCCTCGGGTGACTTCGACGGCAACGGCCGTGACGACGTGGGCGCGTTCTACGGGTACGAGGACGGCCGGGCGGCCCTGTTCACGTTCAAGTCCCGGACGGACGGCGGATTCGCGGATCCCGTGAAGTCCTGGAACGTGCCGGAGAACTACTGGTGGGGGAAGAACGTCAAGCTGACGGCGGGCGACTACGACGGCAACGGCCGGGCCGACGTGGCCGCGATGTACGGCTACGAGGACGGCGGTATCTCCCTCTTCACCTTCACCACGAAGACGGACGGCACGTTCGAGAACCCGGTGAAGTCCTGGACCACCGAACCCGGCAACTGGTGGGTGGAGAACGTCCGGATCGCCTCCGGCGACTACGACGGCAACGGCCGGTCGGACGTGTCCGCGTTCTACGGCTACAGCGACGGCCGGGCGGCGTTCTACACGTTCAAGTCGGACGCCTCGGGCCTGTTCGGCACCCCGCTGCGCTCCTGGAACGTCCCGGAGAACTACTGGTGGGGCAGCGCCGTCACCCTCGGCTGACCCCGGCCGAGAGCCCTCCACCGCCGGCGGCCGCTCACGTCAGCAGGAGCCGCCGCCGGCACTCCTCCACGTCGAAGTCCCCAGGCGGGTACTTCGGGTCCAGCCCCTCCAGGTGTTCGAGCAGCAGTCGGCTGATCGCCCAGTTCCGGTACCACTTGCGGTCCGCCGGGACCAGGTACCACGGGGCCTCGGCCGTCGTGCAGCGCTCCAGGGCGACCTCGTACGCCTCCTGGTACGCCGGCCACACGGACCGCTCCTCGATGTCGCCCGGGTTGAACTTCCAGTGCTTCTCCGGGGTGTCCAGGCGTTCCAGGAGCCGGTTCCGCTGCTCCTCGTACGAGAGGTGCAGGAAGACCTTGACGACCGTCACCCCGTCGTCGGCGAGGGACTTCTCGAAGTGGTTGATCTGGTCGTAGCGGCGTTCGAGCCGAGCGCGCGGGACCAGGTCGCGGACGCGGGCGATGAGGACGTCCTCGTAGTGCGAGCGGTCGAAGATGCCGATCTCGCCCGGCTGCGGGAGCGCCTTCGTGATCCGCCAGAGGAAGGGGTGGTTCCGCTCCTCCTGGGTCGGGGCCTTGAAGGCGCGGATGCGGCAGCCGGACGGGTTGAAGAGGCCGATGACGTGCTTGACCGTGCCGCCCTTGCCGCTGGTGTCCATGCCCTGGAGGACCAGCAGCAGCCGTCGTCTGTCGCCGGCCGTGCTCGACGCGTACAGCCGTTCGTGGAGGTCCGCCAGTCGGGGCGCGAGGGCGGCTGTGGCGGCCAGGCCGGCCGCCTTGTCGGCGGGGCCGGCCGGGATCGCCGAGGCGTCGTACGCGGTGAGGTCGATCCGCTCGCCCCCGGGGACGCGCAGGACGTCACGCAGGGGTGCGTCCCGCCGGCTCTTCTTCCGGTCGTCCTTCGTCGCCACCTGGTGAGCCTTCCGCCGCGCCGCTGGTCCTGCCCCGATCCTGCGACGGAACCTGGTCGCCCGCGACCTCGGGCCACCCCCGGGGTGGTCGCGCCACGAGCGCTTTGCGCGCGGAGTGCGACCACCCGTCACTCACCCCACCGGGTCAGCTCAGCACCACGGACCCGTCACCGCGAACGTCGTCCCCGGCGTGTAGCAGTTCACGTACATCGTGGAGCCGTCCGGCGAGAAGGTGACGCCCGCGAACTCGCCCCACTCCGGGGCCTCGGGCGTCCCGATGTTCTGCGCTCCCCGCGCGACCGGGTACACCTCGCCCCTCCTGCTCACCCCGTAGACGTGCTGCGCCCCGTCGCCGTCCTCGCTGACCATCAGGCCGCCGCTCGGCGTGAGACAGATGTTGTCCGGTGACTCGCCCGGGAGCTGGATGTTCGTGCTCGGGCCGAAGACGACGACGAGCGTGAGCCGGCGCCGGTGCGGCTCGTACTTCCAGACCTGCCCGAAGTGGCCGGCGCCCGATCCGTCCTTGAGGCGGGCGAAGGAGGACACGAAGTACACGGCCCGCCCGCCCCAGTAGCAGCCCTCCAGCTTCTGGGCGTGCGTGATGCCCTTCGGCCCGAAGTCCTGGAGTCTGATGGGGGTCTCGGTCGCCTGCGGATCCGGTACGGGGACCCACTCGACGCCCTCGAAGCGCGCGCCGGTCTCCTGGACCACGGAGAGGTCGGGCACGCCGGGCACCCGCATGGCCTCCAGGGCGCCGCCCGCGCGCAGCGAGCCGGTGCCGCCAAGGGGCTTGTGCGGGAGGAAGCGGTAGAAGAGGCCGAAGGGCTGCTGGAAGGCGTCCTCCGTCTCGTACACGATGCCGTTCGACGGGTCCACGGCGATCGCCTCGTGCTGGAAGCGGCCCATCGCGGTGAGGGGGACGGCCCCGGTGCGGTGCGGGTCGGCGCCGTCGACCTCGAAGATGAAGCCGTGGTCCTTGGTGTAGCCGTTGGTCCCGGCCCTGTCCTCGGTCTCCTCGCAGGTCAGCCAGGTGTTCCAGGGGGTGTGCCCGCCCGCGCAGTTGACGGCGGTCCCGGCGATGGCGACGCGCTCGCCGAGGACGTTGTTCCGGCCGTCGAGTTCGAGGGCCGTGCACCCGCCCTTCGCGGCCGGGTCGTACGTCAGACCGGGGACGGTCGGGACGCCGACGCGCCCGCTGACCCGGTTCTCGTGGTTGCGGACGAGGTGCACGCGCCCGCGACGGCCGGCGAAGGCGCCCATGCCGTCGTGGTTGCTGGGGACGGGTCCCTCGCCGGAGCGGAGCGGATCGCCCTGCCGGGAGAGGACCTTGTAGCGGAAGCCGGCCGGGAGGTCGAGGAGTCCCGCGGGGTCGGGAAGGAGGGGGCCGTAGCCGCCCCGGTTCCCGTTCCCGGCGGCCGCCGCGCTGCCGGCGAAGAGCTCGGCGAAGGCGCCGGCGAAGACGATCCCGGAGACGGACGCGCCGGTGCGGGAGAGGATCTGACGTCGTGTCGCGGACATGAGGCAACCCACTTTTCCTGTTGGCGGACAGGTGTGCGCTGTGCTGTGGCGTCTGTGGTGACGCGTGCTGTGACGTGTGACCCGCATGTGTGTATCACGCAGTGTGGTGACACGTGAACCATGCGGGCCACAACAGCCTCATGTGGCGGGCGAACTGACCTGGGGTCAGGCCAGTTCGGCGGTGAGCGTGATCGTCGTGCCCGTGAGCGCCTGGCTGACGGGGCAGTTCTTCTTCGCGTCCTCGGCGAGCTCCTGGAACCGGTCCGCGTCCAGGCCGGGGACCTCGCCGCGCACGGTCAGGTGGACGCCGGTGATGCCCTCGCCCGGCTGGAAGGTGACGTCCGCCTTGGTCTCCAGGCGGGTCGGCGTGTTGCCGGCCTTGGCCAGGATGTTCGAGAAGGCCATCGAGAAGCAGGAGGAGTGCGCGGCGGCGATGAGCTCCTCGGGGCTCGTCTTCCCGTTCGGCTCCTCGGTCCGGGCCGGCCAGGAGACGTCGTACGAGCCGAGGCCGGACGAGTCGAGGGTGACGACGCCGGAGCCCTTGAGGAGGTCGCCCTGCCAGACGGTGTGGGCGTGACGCACGGTGGCCATGGTGGATCCCTTTCGATCGGGTATGGCCCCCAACCTACTGCCCGACAAGCCCCTTTGCGTCGCGCGCGAGCGCGGTGAGCCGGGAGATCGCCCGGAAGTACTTCTTGCGGTAGCCGCCGTTCAGCATCTCGTCGCTGAACAGCCGGTCGAAGGGCATTCCGGAGGCGAGGACGGGTATCTCGCGGTCGTAGAGGCGGTCCGCGAGGACGACGAGCCGGAGGGCCGTCGACTGGTCGGGGATCGGCTGGACGTCGGTGAGGCAGACCGCCGTGAGGTCGTCGGTGAGGGCGCCGTACCGGCTCGGGTGCACCTTGGCGAGGTGGTCGAGGAGGTGCGGGAAGTCGTCGAGGGAGGCACCCGGCGTCGCGTACGCCGTCTCCGTGACGACCTGGTCGGAGTACGGGGCGGGGGCCTCGGGCAGGCCGCGGTGACGGTAGTCCTCGCCGTCGATCCGCAGCGGCATGAAGTGGGCGGAGAGGCCCTGGATCTCGCGGAGGAAGTCGGCGGCGGCGAAGCGGCCCTCGCCGAGCTTGCCGGGGAGCGTGTTGGAGGTGGCGGCGAGCGCCACGCCCGCCTCGACGAGCTTGCCGAGGAGGCTGGAGACGAGGACGGTGTCGCCCGGGTCGTCGAGCTCGAACTCGTCGATGCAGAGGAGACGGTGCTCGCTGAGCGTCCGCACCGTCTGCTGGAAGCCGAGCGCGCCGACGAGGTTGGTCAGCTCGACGAAGGTGCCGAAAGCTTTCAGCGAGGGTGCGGCGGGGGTCGCGTGCCACAGGGAGGCCAGCAGGTGGGTCTTGCCGACGCCGTACCCGCCGTCCAGGTAGACCCCGCGCGGCCCGCTCGGGGCGGACGGCTTCTTCGCGAACCAGCGGCGCTTGCCGGCGCCGGAGGCGTGCGCCCCGCCGAGGCCCTCGGCGAAGAAGCTCAGCGACTTGACGGCGTCCGTCTGGCTGGGCTGGTTCGGGTCCGGGAGGTACGTGTCGAACCGTACCGAGTCGAAACGGGGTGGCGGCACCATCTCCGCGACGAGACGGTCGGCGGGGACGTGGGGCTCTCGGGAGCAGAGCGAGAGCGGGGCGGCCTCGGTGGAGGCCGCGTCGGTGAGGGTGCGGGTCGACACAGTTCCCCACTGTAAGCGCCATGCCAGACTGCGAGGATGCGACGCCTGCTCTCTGTGACGGACATGACAGCCCACGACACCACCGCGGGGGAGGTCCCGGCCGGTGACCGGGAGTGGTCCCTCGACGAGCTGGCCGACGCCTACGCGTATCCGGTCGGGGACGGTGCGTGGCTGCGGGCCAACATGGTCTCCTCGCTCGACGGGGCGGGGCAGCACGGCGGCCGCTCCCAGCCGCTCTCCTCCGACACCGACATGCGGATCTTCGGCACTCTGCGCGGGCTCGCCGATGTGGTCGTCGTGGGTGCGGAAACGGTTCGCCTGGAGGGGTACCGCCCGGCCAGGGCGCGCGAGGCCTTCGCCGCCCGCCGGTCCGCCGCCGGGCAGGGCCCCGCGCCGGTGATCGCCGTGGTCACCGCCTCCCTCGACCTCGACTTCTCGCTGCCGCTCTTCACCGAGCCGCTGGTGCCGACCCTGATCCTCACGGGGGCCGCCGCGCCCGCCGGGCGGGTGCGGGCGGCCCGGGAGGCGGGCGCCGAGGTGCTCATCGCCGGTGACGGGGCCGGGGTGGACCCGGCCCGCGCGGTGGCCGTCCTCGCCGAGCGCGGGCTGCGGCGCCAGCTGACCGAGGGCGGTCCCCGGCTGCTCGGCCAGTTCGTGGCGGCGGGGGTCCTCGACGAGTTGTGTCTGACGCTCTCGCCGACGATGACCGCGGGTGACGCTCAGCGGATCGCCGGAGGTCCCGCGGTGGCCGTCCCGACACGCTTCGCGGTGGCTTCGGTGCTGGAGCAGGACGGCTTCCTGTTCACCCGCTACCGTCGGATCTGACAATCGGCGGAATTTGTCGTTCCGCTTTCCGTCCGCTGGGCACACTTATGTCGCAGACCCCGTGCGGGCACGGGGAAGGATGGTTTCCGCAGAAGGGCTCCTGAGGTGTTCACAAGCGTTCTGATGATCGAGAAGCCCCTGACGTCGGTCGACGTGGAGTTCGTCACCACGCTGCACGGCGAAGAGGGCGTGTCCTTCATCGTCCTTATGCAGCCGCGTGGTGACCAGGCCGATGTGCTGTTGCGTGCCATCGACGACGTCGCCATGGGCGAACTGAAGGAAGCCGCCCACGAGGGCGAGGAACTGGAGGGCAAGGCCGCCCGGGTTCCCGCCGAGCAGGCCCTGGAGTACTCGCTCCGGGCCCTGAGAGAGGCCGGCTGCGAAGCCGTCGGCCAGGTCGTCGAGGACCATCCGCTCACCAAGATGAAGGCGGTGGTCGAGGAGGCGGAGGCGGACGAGGTGATCGTCCTGACCGCTCCGCACTACGTGGAGGAGTTCTTCCACCGGGACTGGGCCTCCCGCGCCCGCCACAAGGTCGGCGTACCCGTGCTCAAGCTCTTCGCCCACAGCGAGGAGTGAGGAACACCTGAGGGTGCCCGTGTCCGCGCCCCGTGCAGGGGGCGCGGACACGGTCGGCCCTCCGTGCCCCGGGGCGCCCGGCGCGAGCCACTAGGCTGGGGTTTCCAGTACGAAACACCCAGACGCACCCCCGGGGAGAGATCCACATGGCACCCGCCATCCCTGCCGCCATGGAACGGCCGCACTTCATCGGCATCGGCGGTGCCGGAATGTCGGGCATCGCGAAGATCCTCGCCCAGCGTGGCGCCAAGGTCGCCGGCAGCGACGCCAAGGAGTCCCCGACCGCCGAGGCCCTGCGCGCCCTCGGCGCCACGGTGCACATCGGCCACGCCACCGAGCACCTCGCCGACGACGCCTCCGCCGTCGTCGTCTCCAGCGCCATCCGCGCCGACAACCCCGAGCTGGCCCGCGCCGCCGAGCTCGGCATCCCGGTCGTCCACCGCTCCGACGCGCTCGCCTCCCTCATGGACGGCCTGCGCGCGATCGCGGTCGCCGGTACGCACGGCAAGACCACGACCACCTCGATGCTGGCCGTCGCCCTCACCGAGCTGGGTCTCGACCCCTCGTACGCCATCGGCGGCGACCTCGCGGGCCCCGGCACCAACGCCCGGCACGGCTCCGGGGACGTCTTCGTCGCCGAGGCCGACGAGAGCGACCGCAGCTTCCAGAAGTACGACCCCGAGGTCGCGATCGTCCTCAACGTCGAGCTGGACCACCACGCGAACTACGCCTCCATGGACGAGATCTACGAGTCCTTCGAGGCCTTCACCGCCAAGATCCGCCCCGGCGGCACCCTGGTCGTCGGCGAGCACGCCGGCGCCCGCGAGCTGGCCCGCCGGGTCGCGGACCGCGACGGTCTGAACATCGTCACGGTCGGCGAGTCCGAGGACTCCGACGCCCGCATCCTGAAGATCGCCCCGAACGGCATGAAGAGCGAGGTCGTCGTCCTCCTCGACGGCGTCGAGCACACCTTCACCGTCTCGGTCCCCGGCCGTCACTACGCCCACAACGCCGCCGCGGCCCTCGCCGCCGGCGCCCGCGTCGGCATCGACCCGGCCGAGCTGGCCCAGGCCCTCACCGCCTACACCGGCGTCGGCCGCCGCCTCCAGCTCAAGGGCGAGGCCGCGGGCGTCCAGGTCATCGACTCGTACGCGCACCACCCCACCGAGATGACCGCCGACCTGGAGGCCATGCGGGGTGCCGCCGGAGGCGCGCGCCTGCTCGTCGTCTTCCAGCCCCACCTGTTCTCGCGCACCCAGGAGCTCGGCAAGGAGATGGGCGACGCGCTGGCCCTCGCCGACGCCTCGGTCGTCCTCGACATCTACCCGGCCCGCGAGGACCCGATCCCCGGCATCACCAGCGAGCTGATCATCGCCGCCGCGCAGCGGGCCGGAGCCGACGTCACGGCCGTCCACGACAAGGCGACCGTCCCGGACGTGATCGCGGGAATGGCCAAGCCCGGCGATCTCGTTCTGACCATGGGCGCGGGCGACGTCACGGACCTGGGCCCGCGGATCCTGGACCACCTGTCCAGCTGACGAGCTGCTGAGGAGCGAGCACATGTCGTACGAGGTCGAGAAGCCGGACGAGCAGTGGCGCGCGGAGCTCAGCCCGGCTGAGTACCAGGTGCTGCGCCAGGCGGGCACCGAGCCGGCGTTCCGCGGGGAGTACACGGACACGAAGACGAAGGGCGTGTACTCCTGCCGGGCCTGCGACGCGGAGCTCTTCACGTCGAACGAGAAGTTCGAGTCGCACTGTGGCTGGCCGTCCTTCTTCGACCCGAAGGACAGCTCCGCCGTCGAGCTGATCGAGGACCGCACCCACGGCATGGTCCGCACCGAGGTCCGCTGCTCGCGCTGCGGCTCGCACCTGGGCCATGTCTTCGCGGGCGAGGGCTACGCCACTCCGACGGACCAGCGGTACTGCATCAATTCGATCTCGCTGCGGCTGGAGCCGGAAGAGGGCTGACCGCCCGCCCTGGACGAATCGTCAGCCGTCCCCTGTGGTAGGACTGTTCGGCATTGCAAACAGTCGGCAACGGGGGGCGGGGAGACGTGGCGGTCACGGTTCCGGACTGGGCGGACACACTTCTCGATCTGATCGGCGTGGCCTGGCCGAACGTCGACGAGGACGCGTATCGCGAGATGGCGGACGCGCTCCGGGAGTTCGCGGAGGACCTGGAGGACGACGGGCAGCTCGCGAACAACCACTTCGAGCGGCTGCTGTCGTCCGGTCAGGGCGAGTCGATGGACGCGCTCAACGAGCACTGGGCGAAGGTCAAGAGCAAACACCTCAAGGACATCTCGGGCGCGGCGCGGACGGTCGCGGGCGGCCTGGACACGGCGGCCGGCGCGATCGAGGGCATGAAGCTCGCCGCGCTGGTGCAGCTCGGTTACCTGGCCGCCGAGGCGGGCATCGCGATCTCCCTCATCCCGGTGACGGGTGGTCTGTCGGCGCTGATCGGCGCGGGGGCGATGCGGGCCACGCAGGAGGTGATCAAGCGGCTGATCAAGGAGTGCGTGGAGGAGGCCGTCGGCTACATCGTGGCCG
Source organism: Streptomyces sp. NBC_00094 (assembly GCF_026343125.1). Classification (NCBI taxonomy): domain Bacteria; kingdom Bacillati; phylum Actinomycetota; class Actinomycetes; order Kitasatosporales; family Streptomycetaceae; genus Streptomyces; species Streptomyces sp. NBC_00094. Next base: position 6,346,114 of record NZ_JAPEMB010000001.1, read on the forward strand.
CGATGACCGAGCCGGCCGTGGCCGCCCTGGAGGGCATGGCCGCCGACCTCGTGGTCCAGTTGGGCGCCGTGGCGATCGGTCTGCAGGAGGAGGTCGACCTCGACCGGACCAAGGACGCCGGACAGGAGGGCTTCAAGGAAGGAGTCCAGTCCGGCAAGGAGGCCATGAACCTGGCCTCGGTCGGCGGGGGAGGTGGCGGCGGTGGCGGCGGTGGGAAGGGCCCCGGCGGCGGCCTGAGGAACCTGCACATCGAGCACCAGGAACACGACCACGCCTCCACCCAGCTCAACACCGTCAGCGCGGGCATCCACGGCAAGACGGCGGGAAAGCTCACGAAGGCCAAGACGGCGCACGGCCGGGCCCGGGGACGGGACTCCATCGCCGACGCGATCGACCCGATCGCCGACAAGGCCCTCGAAGCCCTCACCAAGGCCGCGAAGAACATGGGCGACCACGTCGGCCAGACCCTCCCCAAGGCCGTCAAGCGGATCTCGGTCGACCACAAGAACACCGACGACGCGCTCCGCGACCGCTTCGCCCGCCAGCGCAAGGGCGACCACGACAGCAACGGGAACGGCGGGGGCGGCGGGAACGGCGGCGGAGGCGGCGGCGGAGGCGGCGGGGGAGGGAACGGGAGCGGGAACGGCGGGAGCAACCGCATGACACCGGCCCCGCCGTGGCACGGCCGATCCGCAGGCACCATGAACCACCACCGGACGGACCCGCTCGACGTACGCGGCCTCACTCCGGAGCAACAGCGGGCGGCGCTCGTTCAGGAGGCCCGCGACCTCGCCGACAAGGCACGTAAGGCCGATCCCAAGAACCCGGACGATCCCAAGCACAAGATCGACATGGCCAAGACGCACTTCCCGCCCGGCACGAACATCCTCAAGGACGGTGCGTGCTCCGGCAGCATGCTCCACGACGGGGTCGTCACCAGCCATTCCAGCGCCACGAAGGGATCCGGCCAGGACAAACCTGATCTGCACCCGGCCGCGCAGGACCTCTACGATCAGGTGAAGGAGCGGCTCGAAGGGCAAGGCGTACACCCTGGTGGGGGACACGGCAAGTGCGCGGAGGCCAACCTCATCTCGGACCGGCTGCGCCACCTCGACCCCACGGGGACGTCCATCAGCAGCCTCGACCACGTGCGCGAGGCGCTGAAAGACGCACAGATGTACACCGTGCAGATCGGCCGGGACCGCCAGGGGCTCTTCGACCACAACGAGTACAAACCACCGTGCCGCTCGTGCGAGATCGCCCTCGACATGGCCGGCATCACCGCCTACACCGGTTAAGGAGCCTGTGTGCCTCACCTCAACACCCCGGCCGACGTCGATGCCTGGTTCGGCGAGTTCGGATGGTTCCCCGGGCGGAACGTAGCCGACCGGATCCCCGCGATCGTCGCGGAGATCACCGAGGAGTGCCGGAGCGAGGGTTTTCCCCTGGAGCCCTTCGCCGCAGCCACGGACTTCCTCACGGAGCACGCGGGACTCCGGGTGACCATCGACGCCCGGCGCAAGGAGTACCTCGAATTCCTGCCCGCCCTCGTCTGGGACTCGACCTCCGGCGACATCGCCGAGCTGAGCGGCAAGCTGGGCGCACGGCTTTTCCCGGTCGGCTGGGACTCGTCGGAGGGATCGCCTCTCGTCATCGACGAACAGGGCCGGTTCTTCTACCTGCACCACACCGGCGACTACTACATGGGCGCCGACAAGCACGAGGCGATGATCAGCCTCGCCCACGCCCCCATGCAGGACGCGGAGGACTACTTTGTCTGAGCTGATTCCCGGTACGGCGGCGTCGCTGCTCATGCACGGCATGATCACCAGCCACACCAACCTCGCCGGTGACGGCGAGCCTCACCTCCACCCCGCCGTCCAGGAGTTCTTCGACGCGCTCCCGCCGTCCCTGCGCGAGCCGTTCGTCGGCTACTGCGCCGAGTCCGCGCTCGTCTCCGACGAGCTCTTCGGCCTCGACCGGCAGCGGGCCGACGGCCGGACGATCACCCTGGACGAGGCGGCCCCGCATTTCGAGGGCGCGGCGCTCGTCGCCCGTAAGATCCGCCCGAACGGCGACCCCGAACACGGCACGGAGGCAGAGGTCTGCCGCTCGTGCGCGGCGCTCCTCGACCGTCTCGGCATCGACGTCCTCCACGGCGAGGGGTGACACTCCCGTGGACGACGTGCTGACGAAGGCCGGCTGGAGGCACGGGCGGGACGAGGGGGACGCCGCGATGCTGGCGATCCTGACGACGGTGGCGGTCCGCCAGGGGAGCGTCTTCCCCGCCGCCGAGCGGGCCGTCCGGGAGTTCCACGGCCTGCGCGTCCCGCCCGCCCCGGACGGCGGGCGCGAGGTCGCCGCCACCGGCTGCGTCGTCGACCCCCGAGAGGCCCGCTTCGCGAGCCCGCGGCTCGACCGGCTCGCGGCCGACCTGGGAGTCCGGCTCTTCCCCTTCGGCCGTACGGACACGGACGCGCCGCTCGCCGTCGACGAGGAAGGCCGGCTCGTCCTCCTCGGCCCCGGCGGCGCGTGGCTCCTCGGGGCGACCGTGCGCGAGGGCCTGACCGCGCTCGCCGAGGGGATCGCACCGGTACGACTCCGCGCGCCCCGCTGGAGTTTCCCCCTGCCCGGCGACTCCACCGACCTCGCCGCCGCCGTACGAGCCGCGCTCGTCGCCGTCTACGTCCTGCACAGCACGGGCGTGTACGGCGCCCGGGCGCTGCGCCTGCGGGCGACCACCCTGCGAGGCATCGGCGTCGTGGCCTTGGACGAGGTCTTCCCGCTGGGCCCGGGCTCCCTGGACAGCAGCACCGAACCGCTGATCGCGGCGATGACCGGGAGGCTCGACGGCTCCGGCACGCACGCGGCCACCTGCGAACTGACCCTGACGATTCCCGTCCCGCGCGGTACGGAGGGCCCGCCCGCCACCGTGGAGTGCGCCGTGACGGTGGGCAACCCGGCCGAAGGGCCCGCACTGACCCTGTCGGCCGGTCCGTCCGCGTCCCTCGGCCCCACGGCGGCGTCCCTGGGCGACTGCGCCCAGGCCCTCGCCGCCTGGTCGGCGGCTCCGCTCGGCCCCTGAGGGGAGTCCCGTCCGCTCAGTGGACGGAGAACCCGCCGTCCACGAAGAGGGACTGCCCCGTGACGTACGCGGAGGAGGCGCTCGCCAGGAAGACGGCGGCGCCCGCGAAGTCCCCGGCGAGGCCGTTGCGGCCGACCATCGTGCGGGCGGCCAGGGCGGCCACCTTCTCCGGGTCGGAGGAGAGCCGCACGTTGAGCGGGGTCATGACGAAGCCGGGGACCAGGGTGTTGGCGGTGACTCCGTACGGGGACCACGCCTCGGCCTGCGAGCGGGCCAGCGACTCCAGCGCGCCCTTGGAGACCCCGTACGCCCCGCTCTGCACGAAGGCGCGGTGCGCCTGCTGGGACGTGATGTGGATGATCCGGCCGAAGCCGCGCTCGGCCATGCCGGGGCCGAAGCGCCGGCCCAGGAGGAACGGCGCCTCCAGGTTCACGGTCATCGTCGTGTCCCAGACCTCGTCGCTCAACTCGCCCATCGGGGGCCGGAGGTTGATGCCGGCCGAGTTGACCAGGATGTCCGGCTCGCCGTAGACGGCCACGGCCGCCTCTGCCCCCGCCTTGATCCCCTCACGGGTGCTCAGGTCGGCGCTCACCCACGCGGCCCGGCAGCCCTCGGCCGTCAGCTCGTCCACGGTCGCGACGAGCTCGTCCTCCTTGCGCGCCAGGACCACGACCCGCGCCCCGGCCCGGGCAAGCGCCCCGGCGATGGCCCGGCCGATCCCGGAACTGCCGCCGGTGACGAGGGCGGTGCGCCCGTCGAGCGAGAACAGCTCGGAGAGATAGCCGCCGGGGATCGTGCTCATCGTGTTGCTCCTCGTGTCGTACGGCACCCGCCCGGCCAGGTGCGGTGGCGGGCGGATACGCGCATCCTGGCACACGCCTCCGGGCGCACGGCCGCCCCTGCCCCATGTGATGATCATCTCTTGATGAGGCTCCATCAGGGGTCCCGGGGGAGAGAGAACCATGGCAAAGACAGACGCCAACGGCGTCGACCTGGCCGGCGTCACCGGTAGGCTCGTCCAGACCGTCGACCTGGTGAAGGGCCCGGCGCCGCAGGCCATCGCGACCGACACCCGCAACGGGTACGTCTTCGTGCTCCAGATGGAGAGCGGCAGCCAGCAGGACATCGAGCAGGGCAACATGCGGCTCAACCGCATCGACCGCCTGACCGGCGAGGTCATCGACTCGATGCAGCTCCGGGGCTTCGGGCACGGCATCTCGATGGGCGTGGAGCCGCAGGGCACCGCGACCTACATCTGGACCGAGGTCGGCCCGCTGCACCTCACCAAGCGGGCCGACGGTACGGTCAAGGCCGCCTTCGGCAAGGCCGTCACGCGGTTCCTCTACGACGAGAACACGATCCTCGACGCGAACTCCCCGGCACTGCGGAAGTTCACGCCCCCCGGCAGCACCGCGGGCACCGGGCCCACGATCGACCCGGTGAACAACCTCCTGTGCGTCATGTACCACAAGAGCGGCAAGCGCACCTTCACCCGCTACGATCTCGCCGCTGCCGCCGCCGGCAACTGGGTCCCGGTCGGCACCACCTTCGTCATGCGGGACTGCGACGGCCTCCCCTCGACGTGCGTGGACGAGGAGACGACCCCCGCCGTGCCGTCGCCTTACCCCCTGGAGGCCGCGCTCACCTCCCAGGGCTACACCGTCCTGGGAGACGTCCTCTACTGGTACCAGTGGGCGCCGTACGTCTACGACGACGACCCGGCGACCCTCCCCGTCGACGGCTTCCCGGGCGTCACCTTCCTCACCTCGTACTCGTGGACCACCGGCGAGCGCGTCGACCGGCAGGTCGTCACCAGCGCCGACGGCCTCGCCCGGCGCGAGCCCGAGGGCGTCGCCATCGAGGTCGACCCCGCCACCGGGGAGAAGCGCCTGCTGCTCGGCTTCAGCAACACCGTCCCGGGCACGACCGGTTCGCGCGACGTCACGATCAGCTGGTACCCGACGAAGCCCGCCGTCGACGGTGTCAAGGTCCTCGCCGACTGGGAGGACCTCGCCCTCGAACCCGGCATCACGCCCGGCACCCAGCCCCCGCGCGGCCGCCTGATCGCCCTCGCCGGCACCACCTACCTCCAGCTGCGCGGCACCCTCACCTGCGCCCCCGGCCTCACCGCGGACAGCAGGATCGCGACCCTTCCGCACCGGCTGCGTCCCACCCACACGACCCGCGCGAACGTGCCCCGCAACAACAACACCGGACGCTGCGTGTGCCGCGTCGAGGCGAACATCACCGGCGCCCTCTCGGCGTACGGCCCCACCAGCGACAACGCCGTCACCTGGATCGACCTCGACGGTTTCTCCGTCGCCTGGCGATGAACCCCCGCCCGGCCGCCGCCCCCGCACACCAGCCCGCCTGTCCCACCCGACCGGGAGGATCGACCATGACCCAGCGCACCACCAGCCGCCGCTCCCTGCTCGCCGCGGCCCTCGCCGCCCCCACCGTCGCCGTCGGCGCCCCGCTGCTGACCGCCACCCCCGCCGCGGCCGTCGACCCCGCGGACGGCTGCCAGATCGTCGTCGACTGGACGCCGATCGCCCTGGAGCCGGACGTGCACAACGACCCCCTCTCCCCGGCCGAGGCCCGCGTGATCCGCCTCGCCGGCACGGAGTTCCTCCAGCTGCGCGGCCTGATCACCTGCGCGTTCGTCGCCGACGACAAGATCGGCACACTGCCGGAGCCCCTCCGCCCGCCCAAGCTGACCCGCGGCGTCTGCCCCCGCAACAACAGCCAGGGCGTCAACGCCTGCCGCGTCGAGGTCAACACGGCCGGCGCCGTCAACGCCCTCGGCCCCCAGTCGACCAACAAGGTCACCTGGATCCAGCTCGACAACTTCTCGTCCGTCATGCGCTGAGCCGGCGGTTCGTGAATCCTCCGCCCCTTCTCAACCCTCAGACCCGCCAGACCCCAAACAACGAGAATGAGGTCCACCAATGAACGCATCCCGTAAGGCCCGGATCGTGATCGCGGCCTTCCTGTCCGTCGCAGCCCTGGCGATTACCACCGCCACCGCCAGCGCCCAGGACACGAACACGAAGGAACCCGTCAACGTCGTTCACACCATGCCCTACTAGTCCTGTTCACCCCGGCGGTACGACTCCGCCGGTGAGAACGTGTCCGGCCGGTGGCCGGTCCGGCCGCGCCCGGCCCTCTCGACGAGGGCGGGCGCGGCCTGCTCCTGGTGGCGGCGCCGGCCCCGCGGTGGACGGTGCTCGACCGCGTAACGGTCGGAGGACCGTACGGGCCGAGCTCGGCCTCAGCCCCGAAGGGCTTCGTACCCCGCCGGCCGGGTGGTGAAGGTGCCCCGGCCCTGGGTGCGGCCGCGGAGGCGGGACGCGTAGCCGAAGAGTTCGGCCAGCGGGACCTTCGCCGAGACCACCGCCGTACCGGCGCGGGTCGTCGAGTCCGTCACCCGGCCCCGGCGGGCCGCGAGGTCGCCGAGGACCGCGCCGACCGACTCCGCCGGGACGGTGACCGTGACCTCGGCCACCGGTTCCAGGAGCGTCATCACGCTCGCGCGGAGCGCCTCGCGCAGGGCGAAGCGGCCCGCCGTGCGGAACGCCATCTCCGAGGAGTCCTTCGGGTGCGTGGCGCCGTCCGTGAGCGTGACCCGGACACCCGTCACCGGGTGGCCGCCGAGCGGGCCCTCGACGAGCGCGTCCCGGCAGCCGGCCTCGACCGCACGGACGTACTCCTGCGGTACGCGGCCGCCCGTGACCGTGGAGAGGAACGCGAACTCCTCGTCGGAGCCCGTCGGTTCGACGTCGATGACGACGTGGGCGAACTGGCCGGCGCCGCCGTCCTGTTTGACATGGCGGTGCAGCAGGCCGGTGACGCCCTTCGTCACCGTCTCCCGGTACGCCACCTGCGGACGGCCCACCGTCACCTCGACGCCCCGGTCGCGCCGGAGCTTCTCCACCGCGACCTCCAGGTGCAGTTCGCCGAGACCCGAGAGGACCGTCTGGCCCGTCTCCGGATCGGACCGTACGACCAGCGACGGGTCCTCCTCGGACAGCCGGGCGAGGGCCGTCGCCAGGCGGCCGGTGTCCGTGCTCCGGCGGGCCTCCACGGCGACCGAGACCACCGGGTCGGCGGTCGTCGGCGGTTCGAGGACGACCGGCGCGTCCGGGGCGCAGAGCGTCGCCCCCGCGCGGGCCGCCTTCGGGCCGACGACGGCGACGATGTCGCCGGCGCGCGCCGTGTCCATCTCCGTCGCCCGGTCGGCCTGGACGCGCAGGATCCGGGAGATCCGCTCGGTGCGGCCGGTGGTGGTGTCGAGCACGGTGTCCCCCTTCGCGATCGTGCCCGCGTAGACGCGGACGTAGGTCATACGGCCGGTGGCCGTCGCGCTCACCTTGAACGCGAGCGCCGTGAACGGTGCCTCCGGGTCCGCCGGTGTCCCGCCCCGTACCGGCGGCATGTCGGACGGTGCCGGGAGGTACGCGACGACGGCGTCCAGCAGCGGTTCGACACCCCGGTTGCGGTACGCCGAGCCGCAGAGCACGACCACGGCCTCACCGCCGAGGGTGAGGTCGCGGAGCGCGCCCGTCAGCGTCTCCTCGGAGAGCGCGGAGTCCGCGCAGAACTCCTCCAGGGCCGCCGGGTGCAGCTCCGCCACCGTCTCCTCCAGGCGTCGCCTGCGGTGCCGGGCCTCGTCCCGGAGCTCGTCGGGGACCGGTTGGACGGTGTACGTGTCGGCGCCGTCGGCCCACACGTACGCCCGCATCCGGACCAGGTCCACGACGCCGGTGAAGCCGTCCTCGCGCCCGATGGGGAGCTGGACGGGCAGCGGGACGGTGCCGAGGCGCGTACGGATCGACTCCACGGCGCCGTCGAGCTCCGCGCCCGCGCGGTCCAGCTTGTTGACGAACGCGATGCGCGGGACGCCGTGCCGGTCCGCCTGCCGCCACACCGTCTCGCTCTGCGGCTCGACGCCCGCGACGGCGTCGAAGACGGCGACGGCGCCGTCGAGGACGCGCAGCGAGCGCTCGACCTCGTCGGAGAAGTCGACGTGACCCGGTGTGTCGATCAGGTTGATCCGGTGGCCCGCCCAGTCGCAGCTGACGGCCGCGGCGAAGATCGTGATGCCCCGGTCCCGCTCCTGCGGGTCGAAATCGGTGACGGTCGTACCGTCGTGGACCTCGCCGCGCTTGTGGGTGGCGCCGGTGAGGAACAGGACCCGCTCGGTGACGGTGGTCTTGCCCGCGTCGACGTGGGCGAGGATGCCGAGATTGCGAACGGTGTGGGTGGTGAGGGAGGTACGCACGGTCTCGTGCCTTTCGCTGCTGCGTGGAAACGGGGCAGCGCGATTCCCGGACGGCGGCCGGTCGGTCCTGTCAGGAGGACGGCGTCGTCACGGGCGGCGATGGCGGGCGCGCAGCCGCCACCGCTCGGCCGAGGAGGCGAGGATCACGTCGTACCGGGCACGGGAGGGCGACACGGCGACGGCGCCACGGCTGTTGCTACGGCTTCGCACGGTCGTCTCCCCCCTCGGTCAGGTGCCGGTCGGCGCACCGAACGGTGCGCCGAGACGCGAGTGTAGGGAAGGCGACGGGCCGTGCGACAGCGGTTTTACGCGGAGGCGTCCGCCGGCTGGAGGAGGTCCCAGCGGTTTCCGTAGAGGTCCTCGAAGACGGCGACCGAGCCGTACGGCTCGTGGCGCGGCTCCTCCAGGAAGCGGACACCCGCCGCCGTCATCCGGGCGTGGTCGCGGGCGAAGTCCTCGGTATGGAGGAAGAAGCCGACGCGGCCGCCCGTCTGGTTGCCGACGGAGGCCGCCTCGGCCTCGTTCTTGGCACGGGCCAGGAGCAGGCCGGCGTTCCCGAGACCGCCGACCCCGGCCGCGCCGCGCGGACGGACGACGACCCAGCGGCTGCCGCCGCCCCGGTCGGTGTCCTCGACGAGGTCGAAGCCGAGGGCGTCGGTGTAGAAGGCGATGGCCTCGTCGTAGTCACGGACGACGAGGGTGACGAGTGCGATGGACGGCATGGAGACCAAGCCTAATAGGGAGGAATCTACCCGCGTCAACCGGCTCGCCCGGTGCGACAATGCCCCGCATGGACGCGCAGCAGTTCGACCGGCTCGCCGCCCGGGTCCGGGCCCTCGCCGAGGCCGGGAGCACGCCCGGGCGGCGCCGGATCCTCGGCCTCGCGGGTGCGCCCGGGGCCGGGAAGTCCACGCTCGCCGCACGGCTCGTCGCCCGCCTCGACGGGCTCGCCGTGCTCGTCCCCATGGACGGCTTCCACCTCGCGCAGGCGGAGCTCGAGCGCCTCGGCCGGGCCGGCAGGAAGGGCGCGCCCGACACCTTCGACGCCGCCGGGTACATCGCGCTGCTCGCCCGGCTCCGTGCCCCCGAGCCCGGCGTCACCGTCTACGCGCCGGCCTTCGACCGCTCCCTGGAGGAGCCGATCGCGGGGGCGGTACCGGTCCCGCCCGAGGTCCCGCTCGTCGTCACCGAGGGCAACTACCTCCTCCATGACGAGGGCCCCTGGGCCGCGGCCCTGCCCCTCCTCGACGAGGCCTGGTACCTGGACCTGGACGACCGCCGCCGCGTCCCCCGGCTGATCGAGCGCCACGTCCGCTTCGGCAAGGACCGGGCCGGGGCCGAGCGCTGGGTCCACGACTCCGACGAGGCCAACGCCCTTGTGGTGGCCCGGGGTCGGGACCGTGCCCACCTGGTCGTGAGGATGAGTTAGGGGGACAGTACGATCCCCTGCCATGGTCATGGACTCAGGGCAGGACGGAACACAGGCCGGAATACAGGCCGGAACACAGGCCGCGGTCGAGCTGGTGTACCGGCCGACGCGTGCCGACATCCTCACGGCTGTCCTCGTGCGGGAACGCCTTCGGCGCCTCCACATCGTCCGTTGGGCCTTCACGCTGTTGTTCGGCGGCAGCGCCCTGCTGCTCGTGGCCGCACAGCGGAGCTTCACGGTGTCGATCGCGCTCGCCGGCTTCTGCGCCGCCCTGATCTGGGCGGTCCCGCACTTCCAGGCCCACCACGCGCTGCGCACGGTCGAATGGCAGGGCGAGTACCGGACGTCCGTGAGCGGGACGGGGATCACCGCCGAGACCGCGCACGTGACGCTCCTCCAGCGCTGGTCGGTCTTCCGCGGCTACCGCGAGACCCGCGATCACGTGGTGCTCCTCAGCCGTGACCCGAACATCCTGCTCGTGGAGGTGCTGCCCAAGCGCGGGCTCGGCTCCCCGGAGGAGACGGAGCGGCTGCTCGACGTGGTGGGCCGTCACCTGACCCGCGTGTGAACCTCGGGGGTGATCGGCAAGACACCCCCTAGGGAGCCCGCTTCCCCGCGTGCCGCACCGCCGCCGTCGCCAGGGCGCGGACCAGGGGGTGCGGGCGGGTGCCGTCGCCCGCGAGTTCCGGCTGGAACAGGGTCGCCAGGAAGAAGGGGTGCGAGGGGAGTTCCGCGATGCGGATCCCACCCTCCTCGTCCACGCCCGTGAAGCGCAGACCATGGGCCCGCAGGGTGTCGAGGTGCCGGCTGTCCGGACCGTAGTCGCAGTGGTAGCGCTCGGTCGTCCGCTCCGCGCCCAGGGCCTGCTCGGCGAGCGAGCCGGGGGTGACCCGGACGACGCCCTCGTGGCCGACGAGCGAGCAGGCGAGCGGCGCGATCAGCAGGTCGCCGGAGTCCGCGCCCGGGTCGTTCTCGGCGTGCGCGGCGCGGTTCAGACCGCAGACGTTCCGCGCGTACTCCAGCAGGGCGTGCTGGAAGCCGGCGCAGGTGCCGAGCAGCGGGATGGCGTCCTCGCGGGCGGTGCGGATCGCGGCCAGCGCCCCCGCCTCGCTCGCGTACGGACTCCCCGGCAGCACCCACACCGCGTCGAAGCCCTTGACGGCGCCGGGCGTCGCCGCGTCGCCCGTCGGGATCCAGTACGCGTCGAGCGCGAGCCCGTCCCGCTCGGCGAGCGCGTCGAGGAGGACGGGGATGCGGACGTGCGACCTGACGTGCGGGGAACGGTCGCCGACCAGGGCGATGCGGGGCGTGGGGTGAGAGGTGCTCGTGTTCATGACGACCATGCTGGTCGGAGCCCTCCGTTCACGTCCAACGATGATTCGTGCACGCTCCATCACGAATGCTTATGTCGCCGTGGATAGGGTGGTCGCATGGCCACCGACCGTGAAGCACCGCAGTCCGATCCGCGGGACTGGGACCGCCGCGTCGCCGCGCTCTGGGAGCGGCTCGACGACCACGAGCCCGTCGTATTCCGCGCCCTCGTCGCCGAGCTCGCCGCCGAGCGGCCCGCCGACGACCCCGCGGCCCTCTTCGAACAGGGCGCCGCCCACGACTCCACCGGTCTGCCCGAGGAAGCCGTCCGCCTCTACCGGCGCGCCCTCGACGGCGGCCTCACCGGGCTGCGCCGCCGCCGGGCCGTCATCCAGCTCGCCAGCAGCCTCCGTAACCTCGGCCGCCCCGACCGCAGCGTCGAACTCCTCACCGCCGAGCGCGACATCCCCGCCGACCGGCTCGACGCCGACGAGGCCGCCCTCTCCGGCGCCGTCGACGCCTTCCTCGCCCTCGCCCTCGCCGACACCGGCCGTGAGCGCGAGGCCACCTCCCTCGCCCTCGGCGCCCTCGCGCCCCTGCTGCCCCGCTACAACCGCTCGCTCTCCCACTACGCCCGCGCCCTCCTCACCGCCCCCGACGGCTCCTGACGCTTCCGTGGACCCGCACCTCCTCCGTACGTACGTCACCGTCGCCCGGCTCGCCTCCTTCTCCGAGGCCGCGCGCGAGCTGGGCTACACCCAGTCCGCCGTCTCCCAGCACATCGCCGCCCTGGAGGCCGACCTCGGGCTTCCGCTGCTCAGCCGCCGGCCCGTCGAGCCGACCCCGGCCGGGCAGCGACTCCTCGAACACGCAGGGGCGTTGCTGCTCCGCCTCGACGCGGCCCGCGCCGATCTCGGGAGGTTCGCCGCCGCGCCCCGCGCCACCCTGAGCGTCGCGGCGTCCCCGCTCGCCCTGCACGCCCGTACCCTCGCGGCCCTTCCCGCCACCGGGGTCACCCTGCGCGGACTGCCCCGCGAGCGGGTGCCCGTGGCCGTCGCCACCGGCGAGGCCGACGTCGGGCTCGTCGACGGGATCGTCGCGCCCAGTGACCCGCTGCGGCTGCCCGACATCGCCCCGCTCGCCACGACCGGCGTGGCCGAGGAGCCGCTCGCCGTCGTCCTGCCCGCGAGCCATCCGCTCGCCGGGCGCGCCGGGATCCGGCTCGACGACCTCGTGGACGCCCGCTGGCTCGACGCGCCGGGCGCCGGCATCCCCCTCGACCAGCTGCGGGCCGTCCACGGCGGGCCCGCCGGACGGGGATTCCGCACGGCCCTGCGGTACGAGGGCACCGACACCCGGACCCTCGCCGCGCTCTCCGCCGCCGGACACGGACTCGCGCTGCTGCCCCTCCCCGTGGCGGACGGCGTGCCGGACGCCGTCGCCGTCCCCCTGGTCGCACCCCGCCTCGTGCACCGCACCGAACTCCTCCTCCCCGGCGTCGGAGGGGGTGAACCGGCCGGACCCGTGGCCGAGTTCACTCGACGGCTCAAGCGGTGACACCCGTACTCGCTACCCTGTCGACAACGGCGAAGGAAGGCGGGCACGCGTGGGCTGGCTGCGACGAGGACCCAAGCGGGACGGCGAGGACGCACCGAGGGATCCCGGGTTCGCGTACTTCTCGCAGCGCGAGGCGGCGCTCTTCCGCGGCCGGGTCCGCACCGCCTTCGCCGAACTCGGCCTTGAGGTCACCGTCTACGCCGACCACGTCGTCGACGACAAGGGGCGCAGGTTCGGCCTCGGCAACCTCGCCGCCGTCTGCCACCAGGACCGCCGGGGTCCGCGCGTGTGGCCGGAGATGATCGACCGTCACATCGAGCTGGTCGTCCGGGCGATGGACGGGCCGTCCGCCCTGGAGACCCTTCCGCCCGAGCAGATCCGGTCCCAGCTCTACCCCCGGGTCGTCAGCGGCGACGGCATCGACGCCAACGCCTTCGGCTACGCCAGGACCGTCGCCCCCGGCCTCTACGAGGTCCTCGCGCTCGACCTGCCGGAGAGCGTCATGATGCTCACCGACGAGGCGCTCGACCGGCTCGGCGGCCACGCGCAGCTCCGCGACCGGGCGCTGCGGAACCTGCGGGGGCTGCCCGTCGAGGAGCACGAGACCGTCAGGGACGCCGACGGCATGTGCTTCGAGATCATCCTCGGCGACTCCTTCTACACGGCGAGCCGCGTCCTCGACCTGGACGGCGTGGCCCAGCGCGTCACCGGGCTGCCGCTGGGCGAGCACGGCGCGCTCGTCGCCCTGCCCTTCCGCCACCAGCTCGCCTTCCACCCCATCCGGGACACCTCGATCATCCCGGCGCTCGGCGCGATGGCCTCCTTCGCCGCCTCCGGGTACGAGGACACGCCGGGGGCCATCAGCCCGTACGTCTTCTGGTGGCGGGGCGGCACGCTCACCCAGCTCAGCGAGCACGACGAGGAGCGCGGCGACCTGAGGATCGTCGTCGGCGACGACTTCCAGGAGCTCCTGGAGCAGCTCATCGCGCAGGGCCCCGGAGGGCGCTGAGGGAGCGGCGGGCCCCGGAGGGCGCTGAGCTCGGGGCAGGGCCGGACCGGCGCCGAGCGCCGAGCCCCGGGCGTCGCTGAGTTCGCGCCGGGGCCCGGCCGGGGGCAGGATGCTGTACGTCGCCGAAGCCCGAGAAGGAGCCCCCATGTCGAGGACCCCCACGCAGGAAGACGTCGCCCCCTTCACCGCGGACGACTACCGGGCCCGGATGACCCGCGCGGCCGAGTCCGCGGCGGACGCCGGGCTCGCGGGCGTGCTCGTCGCCCCCGGCCCCGACCTGGTCTACCTCACCGGCTACCAGCCGACCGCGATCACCGAGCGCCTCACCGTCCTCGTCCTCGCCGCGGGACAGGAGCCGGTCCTCGTCGTCCCGACGCTGGAGGCGCCCGACGCCGAGAAGGCCACGGGGGCGTCCGCGCTCACCCTGCGCGACTGGACGGACGGCAAGGACCCGTACGCGGTCACCGCGCCCCTCCTCGACGTCGAAGGGCGCTTCGGCGTCAGCGACAACGCCTGGGCCATGCACCTGCTCGGCCTCCAGAAGACCCTGCCCGGCACCTCGTACGTCTCCCTCACCGAGGCCCTGCCGATGCTCAGGGGCGTCAAGGACGCGCACGAGCTCGCGCGGATCGCGGCAGCGGGTGCCGCCGCCGACCAGGCGTACGGCGAGATCCTCAAGGTCCGCTTCGCCGGCCGCCGGGAGACCGACGTCGCCGCCGACCTCGCCGCGCTCCTCATGGGCTTCGGCCACTCCCAGGTCGACTTCACGGTCGTCGGCTCCGGCCCCAACGGCGCCAACCCGCACCACGAGGCGGGCGACCGGGTCATCGAGCGCGGCGACATGGTCGTCCTCGACTTCGGCGGCCTCAAGCACGGTTACGGCTCCGACACCACCCGTACCGTCCACGTCGGCGAACCGACCGACGAGGAGCAGCGCGTCCACGACCTGGTCCGCGAGGCCCAGCAGGCGGGCTTCGAGGCGGTACGCCCCGGTGTGGCCTGCCAGGAGGTCGACCGCGCGGCCCGCAAGGTCATCACGGACGCCGGGTACGGCGAGTACTTCATCCACCGCACGGGCCACGGCATCGGCGTCACGACGCACGAACCCCCGTACATGATCGAGGGCGAGGAGCTCCCGATCGTCCCCGGCATGTGCTTCTCGATCGAACCGGGCGTCTACCTGCCGGGCCGCTTCGGGGTCCGCATCGAGGACATCGTGACGGCGACGGAGGACGGTGCGGGGCGCCGCTTCAACAACACCCCGCACGAGATGGCGATCGTCGAGTAGCCGCTGCGGGCTCCGGCCCCTCAGCCGTCCGTCAGGACGATCGCCGACTCGCCGGGCAGGCGCAGCACCCCGTCCGCGTCCGGCGCGCCGACCGGGTCCCAGGCCGCGAGGACCCGGTCGCGGCCGTTCGATCCGAGGGGGATCGCCACGGGCTCCTTGCCCAGGTTGACCGCCACGCGCAGGTCGCCGCGGCGGAAGACCAGCCAGCGGGACTCCTCGTCGTAGGCGACCTTCACGCCGGCCAGGTCCGGGTCGGTCAGGTCGGGCAGGGTGCGGCGGAGGGCGATGAGCTGGCGGTGCCAGGCCAGCAGGCGCTTGTGGGGGTCCCGTTCGCGCTCGGTGCGGTCGAGGACCGAGCGGTCACGGGTGGCCGGGTCCTGCGGGTCGGGGACCTCGTTCTCGGACCAGCCGTGCTCCGCGAACTCCCGCCGTCTGCCCCGCCGTACGGCCTCCGCGAGCTCCGGGTCCGTGTGGTCGGTGAAGTACTGCCACGGGGTGGTCGCCCCCCACTCCTCGCCCATGAAGAGCATCGGCACGGCGGGACCGGTCAGGACGAGCGTCGCCGCGCAGGCGAGCAGACCGGGGGAGAGGGCGGCCGAAAGGCGGTCGCCCAGGGCCCGGTTGCCGATCTGGTCATGGGTCTGGGCGTAGCCGAGGAAGCGGTGGGCCGGGGTGCGCTCCCGGTCCACGGGGCGGCCGTGGCGGCGGCCCCGGAACGTCGAGTACGTGCCGTCGTGGAAGAAGACGTGCGTGAGGGTCTTGGCGAGCGCCGCCATCGGAGCCTGCGCGAAGTCGCCGTAGTACCCCTGCGATTCACCGGTCAGCGCGGTGTGCAGAGAGTGGTGGAAGTCGTCGTTCCACTGGGCGTGGACGCCGAGGCCGCCGAGCGTGCGCGGGGTCGTCGTGCGCGGATCGGCGAGGTCGGACTCGGCGACCAGGAAGTGCTGGCGGCCCTGCTCCTTCGCCAACTCGTCCACGGATGAGGAGAGTTCCTCCAGGAACGTCAGTGCCCGGGTGTCGGCCAGCGCGTGCACCGCGTCGAGCCTCAGTCCGTCGATCCGGTAGTCCCGCAGCCAGGCCAGCGCGCTCCCCAGGAAGTACGCCCGGACCTCGTCCGAACCCGGCGCGTCCAGGTTCACCGCCGCGCCCCACGGCGTGTGGTGGGTGTCCGTGAAGTACGGGCCGAAGGCCGGGAGATGGTTGCCGGACGGGCCCAGGTGGTTGTGGACGACGTCCAGGACCACGCCCATGCCGAGCCCGTGTGCCGCGTCCACGAACCGCTTGAGCGCCTCCGGGCCCCCGTACGGCTCGTGGACCGCCCACGGCGCCACCCCGTCGTACCCCCAGCCCCGTACCCCGGGGAAGGGGCACAGCGGCATCAGCTCCACATGGGTGACGCCGAGGCCCGCGAGCTCCCCGAGGCCTGCGGCCGCCGAGTCGAGCGTCCCCTCGGGGGTGAAGGTGCCGACGTGCAGCTCGTACAGGACGGCGCTGCGCAGCCGAAGGCGCGGCGACTCGTGCCCCCAGACGTACGCGGAGTGGTCGACGACCGCGCTCCGGCCGTCCGGCCCGTCGGGCAGGCGCCGCGAGCGCGGGTCCGGCAGGACGGGCCCGTCGTCGAGGGCGAAGCCGTACCGGTCGCCGTCGTCGGCGGGGACGACGCCGGTCCACCAGCCGTCCCGCTCGGCGTCCCTTTCCAGGGGGTGCCCGGTGCCGTTCAGCTCCAGAGTCACCCGGTCACGGGCGCTCGGCGCCCACACCTCGAAGAGCACGCGCATCCCCTCGTCGACGGTTCCACCACTCAACGACTGACTACCGCGTCCATCCTGGCAGTCAGGACTCCGACGCGCCCGGCGCGTCCCACACGTAGTTGATCGCCCGCTCGAAGGTGACGTAACCCGCCCGGGCGAAGGCCGCCGCCATCGGGACGTTCGCCAGGTCCGTCGCCGCCCTGATCCGGGGGACGTCCGTGGCGGCCAGGATCCGGGTGCCCTCCGCCAGGATGTCGTCGATGTAGCCGTTGCCGCGGTGGGCGGGCAGCACGCCGATGTACGCGATCGTGTGGTGGTAGTTGTTCCGCGCGGGGATCACGAAACCGACCGGCTCGCCGCTCTCCGGGAGCTGCGCGACCTGCCACCACTCCTGGGGCGAGGTGTAGTGCGCGAGCTCTTCGTCGTAGTGCAGCTCCGCCGCCTCCCGGGCCGAGAGCCCGGTCGCCAGGTCGGCCTGGCCGTGCGCGTCGAGCGTGCCCTCCATGACGGGCGTCATCAGCGCGACCAGGTCCTCGCGGTCCCGCACCGGCCGGAACTCCAGCCGGCCCTTCGGCTCCGGCACGGACGTGCCGGGCCGCCACTCCAGACGCAGCCGCTCGACCAGCGGACGGGCGCCCGTCCGCTCCAGTACCGCGAACAGGGACTCCAGGACGGACCGGGTCTCCGGGACCTCGCGCCAGTCCGCCGGCATGAACCGCCCGAACTCGGGGCGCTGCGTGCCCGCAGGGACGACCGCGGCCGTCGCGGTCTCCAGGAGCCGCAGACCGATCTCGGCGCGCTCGTCCTCGGACAGCCCGGACAGTTCGGGGGTCAGGTCGAAGAAGTCGAGCGCCAGGGGCTCGCCGCCCGCCTTGTTGGTCCACCAGGCGATCCGGCCGAGCAGCCGGTCGCCGTCCAGAGCCACCCACATCCACTCCGGGAGGCGGCGACCGGTGGCGAGGTCGTCCGCCAGCTCGTGGTCGAGCGAGTACGTGAGGCGGAGGAACAGGTCCAGTTCCTCCGGCCCGGCGAGCGGGCGTATGACGAGGTCGGGAACGGCCGAAGAAGTGGACGTGGTCACGTCGCGTATCCCCCTGAGGATCTCTGGTGTGGAGATCGCAGACCGTAGCAGTGATCTTGTAGAGTCGAAACGGAGTTCCCAGGTCCGGGGCCCTTCTGGACACTGCGGGCCCGACGGACCGACAATCACGGGTGTGACGACCCCCTTCGAGCTTCCGGCGAACACCCCTCGGCTGACCGACGCCGAGCGGGACCGCGCGCTGGGACTGCTCCGTGAGGGCGCCGCCCAGGGCCGCCTCTCGCACGACACCTTCGTCTACCGGATGGAGCGCGCGCTCCAGGCCCGCCGATCGGACGAGCTCGACCTGCTCGTCGCCGACCTGCGGACCGAGTCCACCTGGACCCGGCGGGTCGTGGGCGCGGTCGAGCGGATGTCGGCGTTCACGGCGCGCATCGGGCGCGCCTGGCACGCGGAGCGGCTGCCGAAGCTGCTGCTGCCGCTCCCGGGTCCGCATCCGCTGCGGATCGGCCGCGACCCGGTCAACGGTCTGCGGCTCAGTCACGAGACGGCTTCCCGGCTGCACGCGGAGCTCTCGCTGCAGAGCGGGATGTGGGTGCTGCGCGACCTCGGCTCGACGAACGGGACGACCGTCAACGGGCGACGGGTCACCGGCGCGGTCGTCGTGCGGCCGGGGGACGTCGTCGGCTTCGGCCAGATGTCGTTCCGGCTCTCCCACGGCTGAGCCGGCCGCCCGGCTGCCGCTGCCCTCCTCGACTGCTCACCTCCTCGGCCGCTGCCCTCCTCGGCTGCTCACCTCCTCGGTCATCACCCGTTCGGCGGTACGTGACGCGCCCCCAGGGCCGCCCGGTGATGAGGTGGGAAGACGCGTGCCACGAATGTCCGGCCGCGGCACCCACCGCCGATCGACAGGGGGCGCGATGAGCGACGAGCCGGACCGCGGCACACGGAACCGCGGCATACCGAACCGAGGCGTACGGAACGACCGGCCGGAGGAGTCAGGGGACCCCTGGACGAGCCTGCCGTCGATGACGCCGGGCGCGGTGTCCGCGGCGATCCCGACCGTGACGCCCGGCGCGACCGCCCTCCGGGGCACCACCTTCCCGGGCCGGGTGCGGACCATCGCCGACCCGACGGCCGAAGGACCCGCAGCGCCCTCGGGACCCGCCGGACCCTTCCCGCCCACCGGGCGGACCGTCGCACCGAGCCCCCTCGACCCCGGCGCCTCGCGCGACCCGCACGCGATTCACCGCACGCTGCGCGAGGAGTTCCCCCTCACGTACGACCCGCTGCTGCGCGCCTGGGTCCTCAGTCGGTACGCGGACGTCGCCGCCGCCCTCACCGACAACCGCTTCACCCACGGGCACCGACCAGGCGACCCACCCTGCGTCCGGGCCCATATCGACGTCGACATGGCCGAGTTGAGGAACGTCACCGAACGCACGGCGTACGTCCTCGCCCGCCGCATCGCCGAACGCCCGCAGGCCGACCTCGTCGCCGACTTCTGCCACTGGCTGCCCGCCGGGACCGTCGCCGCCGCCGTCGGCGTGCCCTACCGCGACATGATGCGGCTCGTGCGCGGCCGGGCGGCCGGGGCGCTCGCCGGGGAGTGCGGGGGCCAGATCGCCGTACGGGAGAAGGCGCTCGCCTCCTTCCTCGGCAACGTCCTCGCCGACCCCGACCAGGTCGCCGCGCTCCGTGAGGCCCCCACCGGGCTCGTGGCCCGCGCCTGGGCCGAGTCCCTGCGCCGCGACCCTCCGGTGCAGATCGCCGTACGCCGTACCCGCGCCGAGGTCCGGGTCAGCGGCGGCATCATCCCGGCGGGCGCCTCCGTCGCCCTGCTCGTCGGCTCCGCCGGCCGGGACCCCGAGCGCTTCCGAGAGCCCGACCGCTTCGACCCGTTCCGCGACGACTCCGGCCAGCTCACCTACGGCAGCGGCTTCTGCCCCGCCGTCCTGCTCGCCGGCCTGGAGGCCGAGTACGCCCTGCGCGCGCTCTTCACGGCGATGCCCCGGCTGCGCCTCGCCGACGGCTTCCGGCCCACCCCCACCGGTCTCATCACCCGGGCGCCGCGCAGCCTGATCGTCCGCCCCGGAGGCTGACCGGGTGGCTGATCCGGGGCGTGGACGGGCGGCCCGACACCGCTGCTAGGGTGTCGTGCGCTCGTCAAAGAGCCCCTCTTTCTTGCCACTTTCAACGGGGATTGAAACATGAAGATGCGTCATGTCCGCGCCGTAGCCGTCGCCACCGTCGCGATCGTCGCCCTGACCGGTGCCCGCGGCTCGGGCGGAGGCGGCTGCGACAACAACAGCAGCAGCGGCAGCTCCGGCTCCAGCAACCACAACGACAGCGACAGCTCCTCCGGCAGCACCTCCGGCGGCTCCCTGCCCGGCGGCTCCAGCAGCGCCGACAAGGCCATCCGCGACGTGACCATCGACGAGTGCACGTACGACCAGGCGACCAAGAAGCTCGTCGCCCGGATCACCGTGAAGAACGACAACTCGATGGACTACGACTACAACGTCACCATGAAGTTCAAGGGAGCCGCGGGCGGCAACGTCACCCCGGCGACCGCGATCAAGGCCGGTATCGCGGTCGCGGCGGGCGCCTCCGCGAGCGCCGAAGTGACCACCCCGTACATCGGAACCGGCGACGGCTCCGAGTACACCCAGTGCGAGGTCACGCGAGCCTCCCGCTTCTGATCGGTCGAGCGCTCCCGGGGGTCCCCGGGAGCGCTCAGTCGTCCAGCCGTGCGAGCAGTGCCACCGGCCGGTCCGCGAAGAGCTCCGCGAGCTTGAGTTCCGTCGCCGGTCCGCCCGTGAACTCCCGTACTCCGTCCAGGACATCGGCCCAGTGGCCGTCCGGCAGGACCAGCTCCGTGTCCTGCCAGCCGCCTGCCTCCGCGAGGCGCAGCGAGAGCCGGGTCACGGCCGTCACCACCGCGCCGGAGCGGGCGAAGGCCAGGCAGTGGGCCGCGGCTGGGCCGTCCGCCGCGAGCGGGGTGTACACGCTGCCGGGCCCGAAGGCCTCCGGGCGCTCCCGGCGCAGCCGCAGCGCCGCCCTGACCAGTGCCGTCCTGTCGTCCTCCGGGCCGGTCGCGAACGGGGCCCGGTTGTCCGGGTCGACGAGAGCCCGGTACTCCCGCTCCGTGTTCTGGTACAGCTCCGGCACCCCCGGCATCGTCAGCTGCGCGAGCGCCGCACCGAGCGCGTGGGCCCGGATGTGCGGTTCCAGGGCGAAGGCCGCCGCCGAGGCCGTCCTCAGCGGGATCCGGCCGGGCCCGGCCGCCGCGAACTCGGCCACCGCCCGCTCGTACGCCGGGTCCGGCTCGGTCCAGCTCGTCCGCAGCCCCGCCTCCCGTACGGACTTGAGGATCGCCGGCCCGAGCCGGTCCGCGTCCGGGACGCCGAAGCCGAAGGCCGTCTGCCAGGCCGTCCACGCCAGGTGCGGATCGGGTGCGGGCACCCCCGCGACCTCCGCCAGGAGCGCGGCCCACGTCTCCGGGCACTGGGCGAGCACCGCGATCGCGGCCCGGACGTCCGCGCTGCGCTTGGTGTCGTGGGTGGACAGCACGGTCCCGCCGGCCGGCCAGTCCCGGGCGATCCGGAGGCAGTACGCGTGGAACGCGTCGACCGACACCGCCGGGTGCCCCGCGTCCCCGCCCACCTCGTTCGCCGAGAGCAGCGGCGCGTACCGGTAGAAGGCCGTGTCCTCCACGGACTTGGCCCGCAGCGCCGAGGACGTCTGCGCGAACCTGGCCCGGAACGCCCGGTGTTCCGGGCCGTCACCGAGGGACCCGAGCGCCAACTCCCGTACGAGATCGACGGCCGTCGCCTCCTCCGGCACCGCGAACGCCGCCTTCGCGCCCCGCGCCGCCGCCGGGGTCAGGACCTCCTCGCCGCCCGTCCGGTAGGTCCGGTAGACCGGTACCCGGACGAGGAGTTCGCGGATCGCGGTGCGCAGCGCCCAGGGGGCGTGGTCCCGCAGCGCCGGGTCGGCCGCGCAGATCCGCTCCGCGACCCGCGTCAGCGCGGCCGTCTCGGCGGCCAGGTCGTGCGTCACCACCTCGTACGCCGCGCGCCGCGCGGTCGCCTCCCAGTCGCCGCCCCGGTCCGCGGCACTGTGGGTGAACTCCCGGTAGACACGGGCCAGTTCATCGACACCCACCGGATCGGTCAGCACTCCTTCGAGCTGCCGCAGCGCGTCGTACCCGGTGGTGCCCGCCACCGGCCAGGCGGCGGGCAGCGTCTCCGAACCCGTGAGGATCTTCTCCACCACCGTCCAGCAGCGCCCACCGGTCGCCGCCGCCAGGTCCTCCAGGTATCCCTGCGGGTCCGCGAGCCCGTCCGGGTGGTCGATGCGCAGCCCCTCGACGACCCCGTCCGCCACCAGCTCCACGATCTTCGCGTGGGTCGCCGCGAACACCTCGGGATCCTCGACCCGCACCCCGATGAGCTCCGAGATGGTGAAGAAGCGGCGGTAGTTGAGCTCGGTGCGGGCCAGCCGCCACCAGGCGAGCCGGTACCACTGGGCATCCAGCAGCTCGTCGAGCGGCAGCCCCTCCGTGCCCGCCCGCAGCGGGAACTCCTGCCCGTCGAGGTGCAGCGCCCCGCCCGAGACCCGCAACCGGTCCCGCACCTCCGGGAGCCGTGCGGGCAGCACCGGCAACAGCAGCCGGCCGTCCCCGGCCCGCCAGTCGACGTCGAACCAGCGGGCGTACGGCGAGTCCGGGCCCTCGCGGAGCACCGACCGCAGCGCGTGGTTGTGCCGGGGGGAGGCCGCCATGTGGTTGGGGACGAGGTCCACGACCAGGCCGAGGCCGTGTGCCCGCGCGGTCGCCGCGAGCGCCCGCAGCCCCTCCTCGCCGCCCAGCTCGGCCCGTACGGACCGGTGGTCGGTGACGTCGTAGCCGTGGGTCGAGCCGGGCACCGCCTCCAGGACGGGGGAGAGGTGCAGGTGCGAGACCCCGAGTCCGGCGAGGTACGGCACGGCCCGCTCGACGGCGGCGAAGGGAAAATCCGGCTGGAGCTGGAGACGGTAGGTGGCGGCGGGGAGCGCGGAAAGGGCCGGGAGGGAGGTCATGCGAACGTACGTACCCCGCACGAGGGCTTCTGTGTCATCGCCCCATGCGCTCGTTCGGGTGCATCGCGTTACGTTCGCGGGATGCTCCGGATGTATCGCGACACGTTCTCGCTGCTCGGCCCGGTCCTGCCGGCCGTCTCCTTCCTGGGCCGGCTGCCGACCGCCATGTGTCAGCTCGGCAGCCTGCTCCTCGTCGCCGAGACCAGCGGTTCGCTCGCCACGGCCGGCCTCGCCGGCGGAGCGCTCGCGGCGGGACAGACCGTCGCGGGACCGGTCATCGGCCGCCTCGCCGACCGGCACGGCCAGCGCGGAGTCGTCCTCGCCGCCTCCCTCGCCAACGCGGTCGCCGTCGCCGTCCTGGTCCTCGCCGCGCTCGCCCAGGCGGCCACCGGCTGGCTGATGCTGCTCGGCGCGCTCACCGGGGCCACCGTCCCCCAGGTCGGGCCGCTCGCCCGGACCCGCGCGGTCGCCCTCGCCCGCCGCTCCGGCGACTGCGACGAACGGCTCGTCGGCGCCGTGCTCTCCTTCGAGGGCACCCTCGACGAGGTGTCCTTCGTCCTCGGCCCGGCCCTCGTCGGCCTCGCCGCCGCCCTCGCCCACCCCGCCGCGGCGCTCCTCGCGGCCGCGCTGCTGCTCGTCGTCTGCGGCTCGGCCTTCGCCCTGCACCCCACGGCCAGGACCACCGCACCGGATCCGGACCCGGACCCGGTCACCCGTCCGGACGCGGCCGAGCGGGCGCGACTGCCCCGCTCCGCGTACGCGCTGCGCGGCACGATGGTCCTCCAGGGGGCGATGTTCGGCGCCTCGCAGGCCGGGATCACCGCGCTCACCGAGGCGCTCGGCGCGCCCGCGCAGGCGGGGCTCGTCTACGCCGCGATGGGCGTGATGAGCGCCGCCGTCGGCCTCTCGCTCGCCGCCGTGCCCGCCCGCATCGGGCTCACCACCCGCTGGCGCGCCGCCACCGCCGGGCTCGTCGTCCTCTCCGTACCGCTCCTCCTCGTCGACTCGCTCGGCGCGCTGTACGCGGTCGTCGTCGTCCTCGGCGCCGCCTACGCCCCGCACCTGATCACGGTCTTCGGGCTCACCGAGCGGACCGTGCCGGCCGCCCGGCTCGCCGAGTCCATGGCCTTCCTCACCAGCGGGATCGTCGGCGGTCAGGCCCTCGCCCTCGCCGCCTCCGGCCGGCTCGCGGAGGGCCACGGCGCGCCCGCCGCCTTCGCGGTGGCGGTGGGCGCGGCCGTGGCCTGCGCGCTGCTCTCCTGGACGGTACGGATGCCGGAGCCGCGCGCGGCGGGGAAGCCCGCCGTCAGACGGGCCGCCGCAGAACGGTCAGGCTGAGCGGTGCGAGCGTCACCCGCTCGCCGCCCGTGAGCTCCGGGCCCTCCTGTGGCGGCATCCCCTCGGGATCGGAGGTGTCCACCACCGTCCGCCAGTACCGGCCGTGGCTGTCCGGCACCACGAACTCCAGCTCCTTCGCCGAGGCGTTGAACATCAGCAGGAAGGAGTCGTCGGCGATCCGCTCGCCCTGTGTGCCCGGCTCCGAGATGGCGTTGCCGTTGAGGAAGACCGTCAACGCCTGGGCGTGCGCGGCCTGCCAGTCGCGGGACGTCATCTCCTCGCCCTCGGGGGTGAACCAGGCGATGTCGGTGAGCTCGTCGTGCGTGCCCTCCACCGGCCGTCCGTGGAAGAAGCGCCGCCGCCGGAACACCGGGTGCTCCCGCCGCAGCCGCACCATCGACCGGGTGAAGCGGAGCAGCGTGGCCTCCGCCTCGCTGTTCTCCTTCGGCCACCGCACCCAGGACACCTCGTTGTCCTGGCAGTACGCGTTGTTGTTGCCGCTCTGCGTCCGGCCGAACTCGTCGCCGTGGCTCAGCATCGGCACGCCCTGCGACAGCATCAGCGTGGCGAGGAAGTTGCGCATCTGGCGGGCGCGCAGCTCGGTGATCCCGACGTCCTCGGTCTCCCCCTCCTCGCCGCAGTTCCACGAGCGGTTGTAGCTCTCGCCGTCCCGGTTGCCCTCGCCGTTGGCCTCGTTGCGCTTCTCGTTGTACGAGACGAGGTCGCGGAGGGTGAAACCGTCGTGGCAGGTCACGAAGTTGACCGAGGCGAGCGGGCGCCGCCCGTCGTCCTGGTAGAGGTCGGAGGAGCCGGTCAGCCGGGAGGCGAACTCGGCGAGCGTGCGCGGCTCGCCCCGCCACAGGTCCCGTACGCAGTCCCGGTACTTGCCGTTCCACTCGGTCCACAGCGGCGGGAAGTTGCCCACCTGGTAGCCGCCCTCGCCCACGTCCCACGGCTCGGCGATCAGCTTCACCTGGCTGACCACCGGGTCCTGCTGCACGAGGTCGAAGAACGAGGAGAGCCGGTCCACCTCGTGGAACTGCCGGGCCAGGGTGGCCGCCAGGTCGAAGCGGAAACCGTCCACGTGCATCTCGGTCACCCAGTACCGCAGGCTGTCCATGATGAGCTGGAGCACGTGCGGGGAGCGCATGAGCAGCGAGTTCCCGGTGCCCGTCGTGTCCGTGTAGTACCGGGGGTCGTTCGAGAGCCGGTAGTACGAGGGGTTGTCCAGGCCCCGCATGGAGAGCGTCGGGCCCAGGTGGTTGCCCTCGGCGGTGTGGTTGTAGACCACGTCGAGGATGACCTCGATGCCCGCCTGGTGCAGCGCCCGTACCGCCGACTTGAACTCCAGGACCTGCTGGCCCCGGTCGCCCCAGGACGCGTAGGCGTTGTGCGGGGCGAAGAATCCGATCGTGTTGTAGCCCCAGTAGTTCGAGAGTCCCGCGTCCACGAGCCGGTGGTCGTTCACGAACTGGTGAACGGGCATCAGCTCCAGCGCCGTGACGCCGAGTTCCTTCAGATGGCCGATCACCGCCGGGTGCGCCAGCCCCGCGTACGTACCGCGCAGCTCCTCCGGGAGGTCCGGATGGAGCATCGTCAGGCCCTTCACATGGGCCTCGTAGATCACGGTGTGGTGGTACTCGGTGCGCGGCCGCCGGTCGTCGCCCCAGTCGAAGTACGGATTGACCACGACGGACGTCATGGTGTCCGGGGCGGAGTCCAGGTCGTTGCGGGCGTCCGGCCGCCCGAACGGGTATCCGTACACCGCCTCGCTCCAGCGGACCTGCCCCGACACGGCTCGCGCGTAGGGGTCGAGGAGCAGTTTGGCGGCGTTGCAGCGCAGCCCGCGCTCGGGGGCGTACGGGCCGTGGACCCGGAACCCGTACCGCTGACCGGGCATCACCCCCGGGAGGTAGGCGTGCCGGACGAAGGCGTCCGTCTCGCGCAGCTCCACCGCCGTCTCCGAGCCGTCGTCGTGGAGCAGGCACAGCTCGATCCTGTGGGCGGCCTCCGAGAAGACCGCGAAGTTGGTTCCCGCTCCGTCATAGGTGGCGCCCAAGGGGTACGCCTGTCCCGGCCAGACTTGCATGGATACGACTCTTCCTCTTCTGTCCGGGTTTAGGAGGTGTTCTTCGGCCAGATCCTGCCCGAAAGAGGGGCAACCTCCTAGGACTTCGCCCCGTCCTACCGGGTGACCGCAGAACAAGAGGGGGAAAGAGGGGGAAGTGTGTACGAAATAGCGCGTCGCCACCTGGGGAAGGTGGTGGCCGGAGCGGCCATGGCGGTGACGGGAACCGCCGTCGCGGTCGCGATCAGTCTGCCGGGGGTCTCGGCAGCGGGGGAAGGTGCGCCCAGGCCTGTGGGTGGCACCACGCTCGACGGTGCGAACGGTGCGACCGGTGTGGGCGGAGGAAGCGGGGGTGCGGACGCCGTCGGCGCGGCGGAGTCCGGCCTCGGGGCGCAGGGGCAGGCCGCGGCGCCGCCGCCGGCGACCGTGGCCCCGGCGGCCGCCGAGGGGAAGAAGGGCGTGGGCACCGACCCGCTCACCGACGACGAGCTCGCACGGGCCGAGACGCTGGCGCTGACCCCGTCCGGCGCCGCCGCCCGGCAGAACGTCGAGGGAGGACGCGGCCCGCAGCACCTGGGCACCGTGCTCGCCGACCCGCTGCCGGGGGACGCCGCACGCCGCGCCGAGGTCCGCTTCTACGACTACGCGCGGGACGAGCTCGTCACCCGGACGGTCAACCTCGGCACGGGGAAGGTCGAGCGGTCCGCGGCGCAGCGCGGGGTCCAGCCCTCCGCCCACCCCGAGGAGCTGCGGGAGGCCCTTGAGCTGATCCTCGCCAGCCCCCTCGGCAAGGGCGTCAAGGAGGACTACAAGGACGCCACGGGCAAGCAGCTCACCTCCGCCGACCAGCTGTGGTTCAACGGCGACGTCTACCGCCCCTACCGCGAGGCGAACGTGCCCGGGCAGCTCGCCGAATGCGGCGGGCACCGGTGCGTCCGGCTGGTCACCAAGGTCCTCAACGGGGCCTGGATCGACACCCGGAACCTCATCGTCGACCTCTCCGCGAGGACCGTCACACGCGTCGGCTGACCACCGCCGCAGACGGTTCTCCCGTTCCACGACATCTCCGTACGAGGGAGTACGTTCCCATGTCCACCCAGCGAACCACGCGTACCCGCAGGAGGGGCGCCGTCCTGACCGCGGCCGTCCTGCTCGGCACGGCCACGGCCGCCGCGGGACCCGCGACCGCCGTGCCCCGCCCGCCGTCCCCGCCCCTGCCGACGGCCGCACCGCGCCCGCCGGTCCAGCCCGTCTGCTCGGCCGCGTACCGCATCACGCAGAAGCTCGAAGGCGGCGCCGTCTGGAACATGTGCTGGCGCTACAACACCGACGCCGGGCTCACGCTCGACCGCGTCACCTACCAGCCGCCCGGC
Source organism: Streptomyces sp. NBC_00094 (assembly GCF_026343125.1). Classification (NCBI taxonomy): domain Bacteria; kingdom Bacillati; phylum Actinomycetota; class Actinomycetes; order Kitasatosporales; family Streptomycetaceae; genus Streptomyces; species Streptomyces sp. NBC_00094. The sequence goes on from NZ_JAPEMB010000001.1 coordinate 6,373,725, forward strand.
GCCGCGCCCATCAAGGTCCTCACCAGCGCCCGGCTCGCCCAGATCCACGTGCCGTACGACGACGGCGTCGCCGAGTACGACGACCTCACCGGCGCCGGCTTCGGCTGGGGCCTGCAGAACCTCAAGCCCGCCGAGTGCCCCGGCGGCACCATCTCCACCATCAAGGTGCCCGAGGTCGGCCAGGTCAAGGGCCTGTGCACCACGACCAGGGCACGCGGCCACGCGTACCGCATGGCCAGCGACGGCGGCGACAAGGTCTACCAGGTGCAGGGCAAGGACCTGCTCGTCTACACCGTGAACAAGGTCGGCTGGTACGAGTACATCTCCGAGTGGCGCTTCTCCGCCGACGGCACCATCGGCGCCAACGTCGGTGCCACCGGCAGCCTTTCGCCCGTCGACTACAACGCCACCGACGGCCGTGGCTGGCCCATCGGCAAGGGCGCCCGCGCCTACGCCACCAGTCACGCACACAACGTCTTCTGGAAGCTCGACTTCGGCCTCGACGGTTCCACCAAGGACCGCATCGAGCAGTTCGACTCGACGGTCACCCCGCCCGCCGCGGGTGGCGGCGGTCCGACCGTGAAGACGAAGCGCACCGTCGTCACCAAGGAGCTCGCCGGCGACGCCAGGAACATGCGGTGGTGGCGGGTGGTCAGCGGCACCGGCAAGAACGCCGACGGCCACGCCCGCTCGTACGAGATCGTGCCCGGCCACACCACCACCCACGCCGGCCGCGGCTTCACCAAGCACGACGTGTACTTCACCCAGGCGCGGGCCTGCGAGCAGTACGCGAGCAACAACATCGGGAACTGCGGGACCAACGCCGGTGACAGCGTGGACAAATGGGTCAACGGGGAGACTCTGACCAAACCGTCCGTGTGGGTCAACATCGGGTTCCATCACATCGCCCGGGACGAGGACCAGCAGCCGATGCCGGTCCACTGGCAGGGCTTCCAGCTCGCGCCCAGGGACGTAACCGCTATGAATCCGCTCACTCCATCCGATCTCGCCTCGCAGAACGGACAGCCCGATCTGGGGAGTTGAGCAAGGAGCCTGACGATCCTGCTGCACCGCCTCCCGCTCGCGGAGTACCCTTCCTTGATCGTTGTCGGAGTGGTCGAAACGGGCTTCCAGGAGCAGAAGGCGGTGCGCGGGTGAGCTCGGGAGGTCTGGAGCTGCCCCCAGGGGACGCGGGTCACGAGGGGGGCCCGGCCGAGCCCGCCGAGGTGCAGCCCGGAGCGGTCCCGCCCGGCGCGGCCGTGCCGCCCGGGACGGTCTCCGTCGCCAGGCCGGTGGAGATCGGGGCGGAGCTCGACTGGGGCGCCGAGGCCTGGGGCGAGGTGCGCACCCGTGCCCAGCGCGCAGGGCGCGCCTACATCTGGCTCAACCTCGTCGAGCAGCGACTGCGGGCGGTGGTCGCGGCCGTCCTCCGGCCCGTGTACGAGCCCGTGCACGGCGAGGAGTGGGTCGTGGCCGCGGCCGGCCCCGCAGGGCAGGAGTGGGTGCAGCGGGCCGTCGCCGTCCGCGAGGTCTCGCGGCGCAAGGGCTATCTGCTCGACCCGGCCGACGACAACGTCCTGAGCTTCCTCACGCTCCCGCAGCTGCGCGAGCTGATGGTGCAGCACTGGCCCTGCTTCGAGCCCTACTTCGACGACCGGCGCGAGGTCGAGCTCGCCCTCGACGAGCTGGAGGTCACGCGCAACGTCGTCTCCCGCAACCGGGCGCTCTCGCTGACCGTGCTCGCCCAGTCCGAGCGGGCCTCGGCGCGCCTCCTGGAGATCCTCGGCAGCGGGGCCGGGGTGCCGTCCGCCGACCGACTGCCCGTCGACGCGGTCGAGGACCTCGTCGGCGACCGGTACGCGGACGTGGTCTCCGTCCACTCCGACCGGGTGCGGCTCCAGCGGCAGCTTCCCGCCGAGGACCTCTTCGGCGGCGCCCGCCGGCTCGACGCCACCGGCATAGGTCTCAATCTGCTCGTGCAGAACTTCTCCGGCCGCCGCATGGTCCGGCTCGCGGAGTCCGGCTGCCGGACGCGACTGCTCTTCCTCAACCCGGCGAGCAGCGCCGTCAAGCGGCGCGAGCGGGAACTCGGCCTGAGGAAGGGCGAGCTCAGCCGCTCGGTCGAGATGAACATCCTGCACATGCGCCGGGTGCGCTCCAAGCTCCGCGATCCGGGCGCCTTCCAGATCCACGTCTTCGACGAGACCCCCCGCTTCACCGCGTACCTGGTGGACGGCGACGGCCCGGACGGGGTGGGCGTCGTGCAGTCCTATCTGCGCAAGGCCCGGGGCATGGAGGCCCCGGTGCTCGTCCTGCGAGGCGGCGGCCGGAGCGTGGTGCGCCACGGTCAGCCGAGCGGGGACGGCGAACACGGACTTTTCGAGACATATCGGGAGGAGTTCGAGTCCGTGTGGCTCGACTCCCGTCCCGTCTCCTGACCGCCGCCCGAGGGCGTTGTCAGTGGCGCGTGCGAGGGTGGTCACCACCACGGGGGAGATCACGTAAGGAGGACCCGATGGCTTGGCACGGCGACACGCTGGTCGGCTTCGACCTGGAGACGACCGGCACCGATCCGCTGGAGGCCCGGATCGTCACGGCCTCGATCATCGAGGTCGACGGCGGGGGACACGTCACACGACGGCGGGACTGGCTCGCCGACCCGGGCATCCGCATCCCGGAACAGGCCTCCGCGATCCACGGCATCAGCACCGAGCGCGCGGCGGCCGAGGGCCGGCCGGTGCGCGAGGTGGCCGACGAGATCGCGAGGACGCTCGCCGCGTACTGGGAGGACGGCGTCCCGATCGTGGCGTACAACGCCTCCTTCGACCTCACGCTCCTCTCCGCCGAGCTGCGTCGCCACGGACTGCCCTCGCTGAGCGAGCGGCTCGGCGGCGTCGAGATCGGCCCGGTCGTCGACCCGTACACCATCGACCGCGCCGTCGACCGCTACCGGCGCGGCAAGCGGACCCTGGAAGCGGTCTGCGGGGAGTACGGCGTCGTCCTCGAAGCCGCCCACCAGGCCGCCGCCGACGCGCTCGCCGCCGTCCGGGTCGCCGTCGCGATAGCCGAGCGGCACCGTCAGGTGGCCGAGCTGGACCCGGCCCAGCTCCACGAGCGCCAGATCGGCTGGTACCGCGTCTGGGCCGAGGACTTCCAGGCCTTCCTGCGCCGCAAGGGCGACGCGGAAGCGGTCGTCGAATCCACCTGGCCGCTGCGGCCGGCGGTATTCGCCCAGGCCTAGGGCCTGTCCGGCGGATCATGGCCGAGGCCCGCGAGGCCTAGCCGTTGTCCTTGAGGAAGGCGAGCAGGAGTTCGTTCACCTTCTCCGGACAATCGAGCGGGAACCAGTGGCCCGCGTCCGCCACGCGCTCGTAGCGCCAGCGACCGGTGACGTACTCGCCGGTGTCCACCATCTGCCGCTCGGTGAGGAAGCGGTCGCCGGTGGACCAGACGCCCATGACCGGGACGGAGAGCGGGGGGAGCGCCGGCAGCGGGGTCAGCTGGGCCTCGATCGGCAGTCCCGACCGGTAGATGTTCAGAGCGGCGGTCAGCGCGCCCGGAGCACGCAGCGGCTCCAGGACCGTCTCCGCCTCGGGGTGGTCGGAGAGCATGTCGCGCAGATGCGCGAAGTCCTCCCGGGAGAGCCACTCCTCGGCGAGGCCCTCGTGCTGGAACATCGTCAGGTGCCAGAGGCGCTGCCGCTGCTCCCAGCCGGCGTCGAGGATCGCCGCGATGCTGCCCACCGACATGAGCGTCAGGCTCGTCACGCGGTCGGGCACGGTCTGCGCGATCCCCTGCACCACGCCCGAGCCCCAGTCGTGGCCGACCGCGTGGAACCGGTCGACATCGAGCCGGCCCAGCAGCTCCAGCAGGTCTCCCACGTGCTTGACCGGGTGACAGGCCTCCGCGCCACCCCCGGGCCGGTCCGACGCGCCGAAGCCCCGCAGGGTCGGGACGACACACCGGTACCCGGCCGCGGTCAGGGCCGGGACCTGGTGGCGCCAGAGCTCGTGGCTGTCGGGGAAGCCGTGCACCAGCAGCACCGCCGGTCCCTCGCCGCTCACCTCGACGTCCAGCGTGACGTCCGACAGCTCCACCCGCATCACAACACCCCGTTCCCGACGCCCGGTTCGACGGGGGCCATGATGTCAGAACGGATACCAGCGGACCTCGGGATCGCCGTCCCGCAGCGAGGCCACCCGGCGCTCGAACTCGGCCAGCGCCTTCGGGTTCGTCGGCGCGTGCTGCGCCACCCACGCGCAGCTCGCGGTCTCCCGCGCGCCCCGCAGCACGGCGCATCCTTCCCACTCCCGGACGTCCCAGCCGTACGCCTCGGTGAAGGCGTCATGGGCGGCGGGGTCGAGGCCGTAGCGGTCCCGGGAGAGCGCGAGCACCACGAGGTCGTGCTCGCGCAGGTCGGAGGAGAAGGTCTCCAGGTCCATCAGGACCGGGCCGTCCGGGCCGACGAGGACGTTCCGGGGGAGCGCGTCGCCGTGGATCGGGCCCGGCGTCAGGTGCGGGGTGAGCGCGGCGGCCGCCGGGGCGAAGGCGTCGCGCCGCTCCCGGAGGAAGGCCGCGTCCGCCGGGTCGATCGCGTCGCCCGCGAGCCGCAGCCACCGCTCGACCCCGCCGAGCAGCTCACGCCGGGGGAGCGTGAAGCCCTCCGGCGCCGGCAGCGCGTGCACGGCCTTCAGCAGCGGGGCCAGATCGCGGGGCTCCGCGGGCCGGACCGGGTCGGGCAGCCGGTGCCAGAAGGTGACCGGGTGCCCCTCGACGAGCCGCGGCTTCTCCTCGGCGGCCCGGGGGGCCGGAACCCCCGCCTCCGCGAGCCAGGAGGCCAGCGCCAGCTCCCGCTCGGCGCGCCCGAACACTTCGGCGTCCCTGCCGACCTTCACCACCAGGTCGCCCACGGCGAAGACCGCGTTCTCCCCGAGAGCCAGCAGCCTCGCCTCCGCGACCGGCAGCCCCGCCGCGGCCAGGATGTCCCGCGCCCGCGCCTCGTCCATCGACCTCTCCCTACCTCTGCGTCTGCGCCAAAGTCTCGCATCCGGGCAGGTCGCCCCGGTGCAGACGGCTGGTGGGGGCGGGCGACCGGGTGCTCGTCCGCTATCAACGCAAATGATGAATTCGTCATTACGAAACCTTGTTGAATAAGTCACAGATGGGTGAAGGGTCTTCTCCCGGATCGCTCCCATCGGAGAGTGTTCGAACCGGCCACCGTGCCGCCCCCCACGCGGCGCGGTGGCCGACCTAAGGTGAACGCATGGCGAAGACATACGCGCTCCTCCTCCGCGGCATCAACGTGAGCGGCCACCGCAAGGTCCCCATGGCGGAGCTCCGTCCTCTCGTCGAAGGTCTCGGCCACCGGGACGTCCGCACGTACCTGCAGAGCGGGAACGCCGTCTTCACCACCGACTCGACCGCCACCGAGGACGAGCTCGGCACCGAGCTCGAGGACGCGATCGAGGGCCGTTTCGGCTTCCGCGTCGACTGCCTCGTCCGCGACGCCGACTACCTCGCGGCCGTCGCCGAGGCCTGCCCGTTCCCGGCCGCCGAGCTGGAGGGCAAGCAGCTGCACGCCATCTACTACTCCGGCCCCGCGGACCCCGAGCGCTTCGCCGCGATCGACCGGGAGGCGTACCTCCCCGAGGAGTTCGCCCTCGGCGACCGCGTGCTCTACCTGTACGTCCCCGAGGGCCTCGGCCGCTCGAAGCTGGGCGACGTCGTCTCCCGCCCCGCCGTGGTCAAGGGTCTCGTGGCCACGGCCCGGAACTGGAACACCGTGGTCAAGCTCGTGGAGATGACGAGGGCGGCGAGCGAGGAGTGACGGCCGAAGTGGCCCAGTACACCGGCTCGTGAGTGGCCCACAGCGGCGGGCCACTCGCTGGCTAGATTCGACCGTATGACGAGCACCGAGACCGACACCGCGACCGTGATCGACACCGCGACCGGCACGGACACCGCGACCGGCACGGACACCGAGACCGAACTCCGCACCACCGTCGACTTCTGGTTCGACCCCGCCTGCCCCTTCGCGTGGATCACCTCCCGCTGGATCCTGGAGGTCGAACGCCACCGGCCCGTCGACCTCCGCTTCAAGGTCATGAGCCTGTACTTCCACAACGAGGGCAACACCCTGCCCGACTGGTACCGCGAGCTCGTCGACGCCTCGATCGGCCCGGTGCGCGTGGCGGCGGCCGCCGCCGAGGAGCACGGCGAGGAGATCCTGCGCCCGCTCTACACCGCGTACGGGACCCGTATCCACGAGCGGAAGCAGAAGGACTTCGACGCGGTCGTCGCCGAGTCCCTCGCCGAACTCGGCCTCCCCGCCGAACTGGCCGCGGCCGCCCACGACCCGGCGTACGACGAGGCCGTCCGACGCAGCCACGACGCGGGCAAGGACCCCGAGGCCGGGGCGTACGTCGGGACGCCGACGCTCCACGTCGACGGAACGGCCTGGTTCGGCCCGGTGCTGCGCGCGGTCCCGCGCGGCGAGAAGGCGGCCGAACTCTTCGACAGCTTCCGCGTCCTGGCGGCCCACCCCGACCTCTTCGAACTGAAGAGGACCCGCACGGGCGGTCTCGACTTCAGCTAGGGCCTGTCCGGCGGGCTAGCCCGCGGCCACGGCAAGGCGCTCCGGGGCGCGCACCGCGCCGTCGTACCGCTCCACCAGCAGCGCGGCCAGTTCGGGGGAGGGGCCGAGGACGTCCGCCAGGACGTCCGCCTCGGACGCGCCGGCGGCGATGCGGTCCGGGAGCCTGCCCGGGGCGATCACGTACGGGGCGACGGCCACCCGCCGCACGCCGGGATCGGTACGGAGGGCCCGGACGGCGTCCTCCGTACGGGGAAGGGATGCGGAGGCGAACGCGGGCCGCACGGAGCACCAACCGGTGCGCCGCAGCTCCCGCGCCGTTTCTGCGATCACCGCGATCGCCTCCGGGTCTGTGGAGCCCGCCGAGGCCAGGACGACCCCGGTCGCGCTCTTGTCGCCGGGCGTGAGCCCGGCCTCGTACAGCCGCCGTTCCACCGCCGCGATCAGCAGCGGCGAGGGTCCGAGGACCTCCGCCTGCCGGATCCGCAGTGACGGCGGGGCCTGCCGCAGGACGGCGGGGATGTCGGCCTTCGCGTGGAAGGCCCGGGTCAGCAGCAGCGGCAGCGCCACCACGTCCCGTACTCCGTCGGCGGCGAGCCGGTCGAGCACCCCCGTCACCGAGGGCAGGTTGAAGTCCAGGAACGCCGTCTCCACGCGCAGCCCCGGCCGCAGCGCACCGGCCCGGCGCACGAGCGCCTGGACGGTCGCCGCGTGCCGCGGGTCGCGGCTGCCGTGGGCGATGACGAGGAGGACGGGGCGGTTCACGGTCGGACTCAGCCCTTCGTGAGCAGGCCGCGGCGGCGCAGCACCGTGCGCTCCAGCGGGCTGAAGATCAGCAGGTCGATGGCGATGCCGACGACCAGGATCAGGATGATCGCCAGGAAGATGCCCGCCATGTCGATGTTGTTGCGGCCGTTCTCCAGGAGCTGGCCGAGGCCGAGCCCCAGGTCGGGAGAGGACGCGATGATCTCCGCGGCCATCAGCGAACGCCACGAGAACGCCCAGCCCTGCTTGAGGCCGGCCAGGTAGCCGGGAAGCGCGGCAGGCATCACGATGTGCCAGGCGCCCTTGAGCCCGGTCGCGCCGAGCGTCTTGCCCGCCCGCAGGAAGAGCGGGGGGACCTGGTCGACGCCGGCGACGAGGCCGTTGGCGATCGACGGGACGGCGCCGAGCAGGATCACCGCGAACATCATGCTGTCGTTCAGGCCGAGCCAGAGCACGGCCGGAGCCACCCAGGCGACCGAGGGCAGCGACTGGAGCCCCGAGAGGATCGGGCCGATCGCCGCGCGCACGAACTTCACGCGGGAGACCAGCAGACCCAGCGGGGTGCCGATGGCGACCGCCATGAGGAAGCCGAGCAGGGCCCGGGAGACGCTGGTCCACAGGACGTCGAGGAGCGTGCCCTCCAGCCACATCGTGGTCAGGCTGTCCCACACCGCGGACGGTGCGGGGAGCTTGTACTCGTCGGTGACCTTCGCCCAGACCAGCACCTGCCACACGACCAGGATCAGTGCGACGGCGAGGAGCGGCGGGAGCGCCTTCTTGAGCAGCACCTCACGGACCGGGGTCCGCCGGATCTGCACGCTGTCCAGGGCGTCCAGACCGGCTTCCAGACCGGCGAGGTCGTCGGCCTTCGGTGTCTTGGGCGTCCTCGGAGTGGCTTCAGTGCTGGCCATGACGGCGGATCTCCCCACGCAGGTGCTCGGTGATCTCGAGGGACAGCTCCGCGACGTCGGAGTCCTCGATGCGGCGCGGCTGAGGGATGTCGATCGTCCACTCGTGGGCGATCCGGCCCGGCCGGGACGAGAGGAGCACGACGCGCTCGGCCAGCCGCACGGCCTCGCGCACGTTGTGGGTGACGAAGAGCACCGACACCTTCGTCTCCCGCCAGATCCGGGTCAGCTCGTCGTGCAGCACGTCCCGGGTGATGGCGTCGAGCGCGGCGAACGGCTCGTCCATCAGGAGCAGGTCGCTGTCCTGGGCGAGCGCGCGGGCCAGCGCGACGCGCTGGCGCATGCCGCCGGACAGTTCGTGGACCCGCTTGCCGTACGAGCCGCCGAGCCGGACGAGGTCGAGCAGCCGCTCGGCCTCCTCACGACGCTCGGCCTTGGCGACCCCGCGCAGCCGCAGGGCCAGTTCGATGTTCTTGCCCGCGGTGAGCCACGGGAAGAGGGCGTGCTCCTGGAACATCAGGGCCGGCCGGCCGCCGGGGGTCTCGATGGACCCCGCGGACGGCCGGTCGAGCCCGGCGACCAGGTTGAGCAGCGTGGACTTGCCGCAGCCCGAGGCTCCCAGGAGGGTGACGAACTCGCCGGGGGCGACATCGAGCGAGATGTCGTCGAGGACGAGCTGCCCGCCGGCGGGTCCGCCGAAGGACTTGGAGACATGCTCGATACGGGCGGCATGGGTCACCGCCGCACGGTCCTCGGCCTTGGCGAGCGTCGCGGTCGTGGCCATGGTCGTCACCTCCTGGGAATGCTGAACTCGGGCTGCTGCACGGGTGTCTGGCGTCGGCTGCTCGGGGGTTACTTCACGCCGAGACCGGCGTCGGAGACCTCGGGCTGCCCCGTGGCCTTCAGGACCTTGTTGAGCGGCTTCAGGTCGTAGATGCCGGACAGCTCCGGCTTCTCCAGGAGACCGGCCTTCACCGCGTGGTCGGCCTGGGCCTGCAGCGTGGCCGCCAGCGGGTCGTTGGTGAACTGGATGGACGGCCACGCGGCGTCGATGACCTTCGCGCCCAGCGCCTTGCCCGAGAGGTCCTTCAGCTTGGCGTTGGCCGAGGCCTTCGCCTTGTCCGGGTTGGCGTTGATCCACTCGTTGGTCTTCACCGCGCCCCGCAGGAAGGCCTCGACGACGTCGGGGTGAGCCGTCAGGAACTTCTGCGACACGATGATGTTCGTGATGACGAACTTCTTGTCCGGCCACAGGTCGGACTCGTCGAGGAGGACCTTCGCCCCGTCACTGACCAGCTTCGACGCGGTCGGCTCCGGCACCCAGGCACCGTCGATGGCGCCGGAGGCGTAGGCGTTCGGGGTGACCTTGTTGTCCGTGCGGACCACGGAGACGTCGCCCTTGCCGCTCTGGGCGTCGACCTTCCAGCCCTTCTCGGAGATCCAGTTGAGGAAGGCCACGTCCTGCGTGTTGCCGAGCTGCGGCGTGGCGATCTTCTTGCCCTTGAGGTCGTCCAGGGTCTTGATCTTCGCCGGGTTCACCACGAGCTTCACGCCACCGGAGGCGGCGCCGCCGATGATGCGCAGGTTGGAACCCTTGGTCTTGACATAGCCGTTGATGGACGGCGAGGGGCCGATGAAGCCGATGTCGATCGAGTCCGCGTTCAGCGCCTCGATCTCGGACGGGCCCGCGTTGAAGGTGGTGGGCACGAGCTTCGTGCCGCCCAACTCCTTCTGGAGGATGCCCTCCTGGTCACCGACGAGCGCGGTGGCGTGCGTGAGATTGGGGAAGTACCCGAGCCGTACGGTGTCGGCGGAGAGCTTCTCGCCCTCGGCGGCCACCTTCTTCTCGTCGTTCTTGGCGTCGGAGCCGTAGCCGCAGGAGGCGAGAGCGCCGATCAGCAGCGGCAGGGCGGCAGCGGCGGCGAGGCCGCGGCGCAGGGTGGTACGGGTGGTGGCAGGCACGGGAAGTGTTCCCCTCGATTCAACTTCTGCGAAGTCTGCGTTTATGTCGTTCGGGGTGGAGCGGGTGGAGCCGTGTCGCACCGCTCACACGGTGCATCGAGGTCAGCACGCACATCGCGCCACACCTCCCCGGCCCGCGCCGAGGGCGCCGGAGCCCACCCGGCCGCCCTCCTTCGCGAAGGTGGCGTAGATGTTCTGGTACATCAGAAGTCCCACCCTTCCTCGTCCTCTACGACGGCGACGGCCTTGGTCGTGGCGAAGGATTCGCCCGCCATGCCGGCCGCGAGTGTGGTGCCGTCCGCCGGGTCGATCAACAGGAACGATCCGGTTCGGCGGGAGTCCGCGTACGCGTCGAGCGCGAGCGGTTCGGCGGTGCGTACGACGACGCGGCCGATGTCGTTGGCGACCAGCTGCCCGGGGTTGGGGTGCTGGGAGAGGTCGTCCAGGGTCAGCCGCGAGGGGATCTCCTTGACGATGGCCTTGACCGTGCGGGTGGTGTGCTTGAGCAGCACCCGCTGGCCGACGGCGAGCGGCTGGTCGGCCACGTGGCAGACCGTCGCCTCGACGTCCTGGCTGGTCGTGGGAGCGTCACCGACGGGGGCGAGCAGGTCGCCGCGCGAGATGTCGATGTCGTCGGCGAGCCGGATCGTGACCGACTGCGGGGCCCAGGCGATGTCCACGGACTCGCCGAGCGCGTCGATCCCGGTGATCGTGGAGGTCCGCCCCGACGGCAGGACGGTGATCTCCTCGCCGACGCGGAACGCGCCGGCCGCGATCTGGCCCGCGTAACCCCGGTAGTCGGGGTGCTCGGCGGTCTGCGGCCGGATCACGTACTGCACGGGGAAACGGGCGTGGCAGGCGGTCAGGTCGTGGCTGACCGGGACGGTCTCCAGGTGCTCCAGGACCGTCGGGCCGCCGTACCAGTCCATGTTCGCGGACGGCTCCACGACGTTGTCGCCGGCGAGTGCGGAGATCGGGATCGCGGTGATCTCCGGGACGCCGAGCTCGGAGGCGTACGTCGTGAACTCCTCGGCGATCGCGGCGAAGACGGGCTCGGCGTACTCGACGAGGTCCATCTTGTTCACGGCCAGGACCACGTGCGGGACACGCAGCAGCGCGGCGACGGCCGCGTGCCGGCGGGTCTGCTCGACGACACCGTTACGGGCGTCGACCAGGACCACGGCCAGCTCGGCGGTGGAGGCGCCGGTGACCATGTTCCGGGTGTACTGCACGTGCCCGGGGGTGTCGGCGAGGATGAACCGGCGCCGCGCGGTGGCGAAGTAGCGGTAGGCCACGTCGATCGTGATGCCCTGCTCACGCTCGGCCCGCAGACCGTCGGTGAGGAGCGCCAGGTCGGGTGCCTCCTGGCCGCGCTTGAGGGACGCGGCCTCGACGGCCTCCAGCTGGTCGGTGAGGACCGACTTGGAGTCGTGCAGCAGACGGCCCACCAGCGTGGACTTGCCGTCGTCGACGGATCCGGCGGTGGCGAAACGCAGCAGGGTGGTCGCGGAGACGTCGGCGAACTCGGCGAACTGCTCGGTGGACGTGCTCATTAGAAGTACCCTTCGCGCTTGCGGTCTTCCATCGCGGCCTCGGACATCTTGTCGTCGGCGCGGGTCGCGCCCCGCTCGGTGAGGCGGGAGGCGGCGATCTCGGCGATGACGGCGTCGAGCGTGGTCGCGTCGGAGTCGACCGCGCCGGTGCAGGACATGTCACCGACGGTGCGGTAGCGGATGAGCCGCTTCTCGACCGTCTCGGTGTCCTTCGGGCCGCCCCACTCGCCTGCCGTCAGCCACATGCCGTTACGGGCGAACACCTCACGCTCGTGGGCGAAGTAGATCTCCGGCAGCTCGATGCCCTCACGGGCGATGTACTGCCAGACGTCCAGCTCGGTCCAGTTGGACAGCGGGAAGACCCGCACGTGCTCGCCGGGCGCGTGGCGGCCGTTGTAGAGCTGCCACAGCTCCGGGCGCTGACGGCGCGGGTCCCACTGCGAGAACTCGTCACGCAGGGAGAACACCCGCTCCTTGGCGCGGGCCTTCTCCTCGTCACGGCGGCCGCCGCCGAACACCGCGTCGAAACGGTGCTGCTGGATCGCCTCGGTCAGCGGCACGGTCTGCAGCGGGTTGCGCGTGCCGTCCGGACGCTCGCGCAGCTTGCCCGCGTCGATGTAGTCCTGCACCGAGGCCACGTGCAGCCGCAGCCCGTGCCGGGCCACCGCGCGGTCGCGGTAGTCGAGGACCTCGGGGAAGTTGTGCCCCGTGTCCACGTGGAGCAGCGTGAAGGGCACCGGCGCCGGGGCGAAGGCCTTCAGCGCCAGGTGCAGCATGACGATCGAGTCCTTGCCACCGGAGAAGAGGATCACCGGCCGCTCGAACTCACCCGCCACCTCGCGGAAGATGTGGACGGCCTCCGACTCCAGGGAGTCGAGGTGCGACAGCGCGAACGGGCTGTCGGTCGCCTCATGGACGTTGACGACGGTGGTCACAGCAGACCCCTCTCGGTGAGCAGCGCGTGGAGCTGCGCCGCGGACTCCTGCACGGTCTGGTTCTGGGACTCGATCCGCAGATCGGGCGTCTCGGGGGCCTCGTAGGGGTCGTCGACGCCGGTCAGGCCGCTGATCTCGCCCGCGGCCTGCTTGGCGTAGAGGCCCTTCACGTCACGGACCGAGCAGACCTCCACCGGGGTCGCCACGTGCACCTCGACGAAGGCGGTGCCCTCGGCGTGGTGACGCTTGCGGACCGCCTCGCGGCTGTCGGCGTACGGGGCGATGACCGGGACCAGGACCTGGACGCCGTGCGAGGCGAGCAGCTCGGCGACGAAGCCGATGCGCTGCACGTTGGTGTGGCGGTCCTCGCGGGTGAAGCCGAGGCCCGCGGAGAGGAACTCGCGGATCTCGTCGCCGTCGAGGATCTCGACACGGTGGCCCTCCTCGCGGAGGCGGCCGGCCAGCTCGTACGCGATGGTGGTCTTTCCGGCGCTCGGCAGGCCGGTGAGCCAGATGGTGGCACCGGTCACGTGGTTCTCCTGGGAGGTGTGGGAGGTCTGAGGGGTGGTGGTCATCAGCCGTGCAGCCCGCATTCGGTCTTGTTGCGGCCCGCCCAGCGGCCGGCGCGGGCGTCCTCGCCCTCCAGGACGCGGCGGGTGCAGGGGGCGCAGCCGACGGAGGCGTAACCGTCCATCAGGAGCGGGTTGGTGAGGACACCGTGCTCCATGACGTACGCGTCGACGTCGTCCTGCGTCCAGCGGGCGATGGGGGAGACCTTGACCTTCTGCCGCTTCTCGTCCCAGCCGACGACCGGGGTGTTCGCCCGGGTCGGGGACTCGTCGCGGCGCAGGCCGGTGGCCCATGCGCCGTACGCGGCCAGTCCGTCCTCCAGCGGCTTGACCTTGCGCAGCGCGCAGCACAGGTCGGGGTCGCGGTCGTGCAGCTTCGGGCCGTACTCGGCGTCCTGCTCGGCCACGGTCTGACGCGGGGTCAGGGTGATGACGTTGACGTCCATGACGGCGTCCACGGCGTCCCGGGTGCCGATGGTCTCCTCGAAGTGGTAGCCCGTGTCGAGGAAGACGACGTCCACACCGGGGCGGACCCGCGAGGCGAGGTGCGCGACGACCGCGTCCTCCATGGAGGAGGTGACGCAGAAGCGCGCACCGAAGGTGTCGACCGCCCACCGGAGGATCTCCAGCGGGGAGGCGTCCTCCAGGTCGCGGCCGGCCTGCTCGGCGAGTGCCTTGAGGTCGGCCGCGGTGGCGTCCTGTCCGATCTGGGTGACCGTCATATCGTTTCCCTCCCAGGGGTGTTGCCCGAAGTGCCCGGGGCGAGCAGCCCCAGGAACTTCAACTGGAAGGCTCGGCTGCACGCGGCGCATTCCCAGGCGCCGTGACCCTGCTCGTTGGGACGCAGGTCCTCGTCCCCGCAGTAGGGGCAGTGGAACGGTGCGGCACGCTCGCTCACGACAGGGACTCCTCGGAGGCGCGGGCCGTCCAGGTCGCGAAGCGCTCGCCGGTCTCGCGCTCCGCCTGGAAGCGCTTGAGGACCCGCTCCACGTAGTCCGGGAGCTCGGCCGCGGTGACCTTGAGGCCGCGGACCTTGCGGCCGAAGCCGGCCTCCAGGCCGAGCGCACCACCCAGGTGCACCTGGTAGCCCTCGACGCGGTTGCCCTCGTCGTCCAGGACCAGCTGGCCCTTGAGACCGATGTCCGCGACCTGGATACGGGCGCAGGCGTTCGGGCAGCCGTTGATGTTGATCGTCAGCGGCTCGTCGAAGTCCGGGACCCGGCGCTCCAGCTCGTCGATGAGCGAGGAGCCGCGGCCCTTCGTCTCGACGATCGCGAGCTTGCAGAACTCGATGCCGGTGCAGGCCATCGTGCCGCGCCGGAAGGGCGAGGGGGTGACCCGCAGGTCCATGGCCTCCAGGGCGGAGACGATCCCCTCGACCTGCGCCTCCTCGATGTCGAGGACGAGCATCTTCTGCTCGGCGGTGGTGCGGACGCGGCCCGAGCCGTGGGCCTCGGCGATCTCGGCGATCTTCGTCAGCGTGGCGCCGTCGACCCGGCCGACGCGCGGCGCGAAACCGACGTAGAACCGGCCGTCGTTCTGGCGGTGGACACCGACGTGATCGCGCCACTGACCGGCGGGCTGCTCGGGGGCGGGCCCGTCCGCCAGCTTGCGCTGCAGGTACTCGTCCTCCAGGACCTGGCGGAACTTCTCCGGGCCCCAGTCGGCGACGAGGAACTTCAGCCGGGCGCGGTTGCGCAGCCGGCGGTAGCCGTAGTCGCGGAAGATCGAGATGACGCCCTCGTAGACGTCCGGGACCTCGTCGAGGGAGACCCAGGTGCCGAGGCGGACGCCGAGCTTCGGGTTGGTGGACAGACCGCCGCCGACCCACACGTCGAAGCCGGGGCCGTGCTCCGGGTGGCGCACGCCGACGAACGCGATGTCGTTGATCTCGTGCGCCACGTCGAGCAGCGGCGAGCCGGAGATGGCCGACTTGAACTTGCGGGGCAGGTTGGAGAAGTCCTTGTTGCCGACGATCCGCCGGTAGATCTCGTCGATGGCGGGCGTGCCGTCGATGATCTCGTCCTCGGCGATTCCGGCCACGGGCGAGCCGAGCACGACACGCGGGGTGTCGCCGCAGGCCTCGGTGGTCGACAGGCCGACCGCCTCCAGGCGGTTCCAGATCTCGGGGACGTCCTCGATGCGGATCCAGTGGTACTGGACGTTCTGCCGGTCCGTGATGTCGGCGGTGCCGCGGGCGAACTCCTCGGAGATCTCGCCGATCACCCGGAGCTGGGCCGTGGTCAGCCGGCCGCCGTCGATGCGGACCCGGAGCATGAAGTACTCGTCGTCCAGCTCCTCCGGCTCCAGGACACCCGTCTTGGTGCCGTCCAGACCCTGCTTGCGCTGGGTGTAGAGGCCCCACCAGCGCATGCGTCCGCGCAGGTCGTTGGGGTCGATGGAGTCGAAACCGCGCTTCGAATAGACCGTCTCAATACGTGTCCGTACATTGAGACCGTCGTCGTCCTTCTTGAACTGCTCATTGCCGTTCAGCGGGGTGAAGTGCCCCACGGCCCACTGACCCTCGCCACGGTGGCGCCCGGCCTTGCGGCGGGCGGCGGCGGGTGTGGGGTTTTCCGGGGTGGCGGCCATGGCGTCTTGTCCTTCGGGACTGCGAGAGGGCGGCTCTGACCTGCACACTCGCGCTGAGGTCAGAGGGTGGCGCGTCAGTGCGCAGCAGGGTCGGGCAGAAGAGAAATCGCGGCGGTGCTGGTGGTCTCAGCGCGCCGGACAGATGGCGCTGGACATGCGGCCGAGGTCGACGTGCCGCCGACTCACCAAGGCAGTTCCAGTTCCAGACATGACGGAAGCGTGTCACGGGACTTTGGACCCAGTCCAGCATCGTCCACGATATGGACATTGATGTCTCGGTGTGCGAGACGCTGTGTCGTGGGTCACGAAAAAGGGGCCCGGTCGGGGCCCCTTCGCGTGGTTTCCGTACGTCTCAGGCGTGGGCACCGGGCCACGGGCCGGGGGTCTCCGACTCCTCCACTTCCTCGACCTTGGTGTCGAAGAGCCGGAAGCCGCGCCGCTCGTAGTTGGCCATCGCGTGCGGGCCGTCGAGCGAGCAGGTGTGCAGCCACACGCGCTTCGTGGTCTCCCGCTCGGGCCAGCGCTCGGCGAGGTCCCAGGCGCGCCGCACTCCCTCGGAGAGGAGGTGCCCGCCGATCCCGCGGCCCCGGAAGGCGGGGATCAGGCCGAAGTAGACGATCTCGACGACACCGTCGGGCTGCGGGTCGAGCTCGACGTACCCGGCCGGCGTCCCCCGGTCGTACGCCACCCAGATCTCGGACCCCGGCTTGTCGACGATTTCCTGCCACTGCTTGTACGTGAGCGCCAGGCGGTCGTTCCAGCGGATGTCGCCACCGACCGCCGTGTAGAGGAAGCGGCTGTACTCGGGCGAGGGGACCTCGGCCCGCGCGATCGTGACGTCGTCGCCCTCCGGGGCGCGGGAGGGGCGGAGATCGGACGACGAGGTCTGTTCGAGGGACCAGGTGGTGAGCGTGATGTGCATGACGTCATCGCATCACGAGCCCGCCCGGGGCGGCCACCGGGGTCGCCGGTGCGGGGGTGGCGGGCCTGCCGTCCGGCCGTCCGGCAATTCCGAGAATGGCTAAAAGCGATCGATTTGCCGTGACGGAAAACTGCGCCCGGTCATTGTGGAATCGAGGCAAAAGCCCCTATGGGTGGCGACTTTCCGGCCCGATTTTACTTTGGCGTCCTGGAGGTCATCCGTTGGGTTTGTTAAACTTCTGACCGTATGTTGGGGCGGCGGTAACCCGGAGGGGGATCGAATGCGCGTCCTTGTGGTCGAGGACGAAGGAGATCAGGCGGAGTCGCTGAAAGAAGGCCTGAGAAGGTACGGCCACGACACCATTGTGGTCGGTTCCGGGGCCGAGGCTCTGGACGCATTCGAGAATGCCGACCTCGTACTGCTCGATCTCGGTCTGCCCGATATCGACGGAATCGAAGTTTGCCGTCGTATGCGCGCGGCGGGAGACACGCCGATTATATCCTTCGCTGGCGAGTCCGCCGAACTCGACAGGATTCTCGGGCTGCAGGCGGGCTCCGACGACTGTCTGGAGCGGCCCTATTCTTTTCGGGAGCTGATGGCCCGAATCGACGCCGTCATGCGACGGGTCGGCGCCCGGATCGGCGGTCAGCGCCGGCCCACCCTCTCCCGGGGCGGCCTCAGCCTCGACAGCGAGTCCCGGGAGGTCGAACTCGACGGGCGGCCGATCACGCTGACCCGCAAGGAGTTCGACCTGCTGCACTACCTCGCCAGCCGGCCGGGCGTGGTCGTGTCCCGGCAGCGCCTGATGATCGACGTCTGGGGGCACCCGGCCGGGGCGGGGCTGAGCCCGCAGGCGAGCCGGACCATCGACACCCATGTGAGTTCGATGCGGAGCAAGCTGCGCGAGAGCGGGTGGATCCTGACCGTCCGAGGAGTGGGATTCCGGTTCCGGCAGGAGTGAGGGGGTGCCGGCACCGCCGGGAGTGAGCGGAGTTCCGGCGGGTCCCGGCGAGGGCGGTCGATCCTCGCCGGGACCCCGCGGTGGCGTCAGCCATCCGACCGGGGGCTCAGCAGCCGGGCCAGGACGTCCGGGCCCTGGACGGCCGAGGTCGGCCGGCCGCCGTCGACCACCAGCGTGGGAACGCCCCTGACGCCGATCTCCACGGCACGCCGTTCGTCGGCGCGCACGCTCTCCCCGAACTCCGTCCCCTCCAGTACCCGGCGGACCAGGGACGGTTCGAGCCCCGCCTCGACGGCCAGCTTCTCCAGGACCTCGGGGGCGGCGATGTCGAGACCCTCGGTGTGGTACCCGTACAGCAGCCGCTCCACCATCGCGTCGGCCAGCCCGTGCGCGGCGCCCAGCCGGACCAGCCGGTGCGCGTCGAAGGAGTTGACCGGCCGGGCCTTGTGGAGGTCGAGCCGCAGCCCCTCGGCCTCGCCGAGCGCCTGGATCTGCCGGATCCGGTCGGCCGCCCGCTCCGGGCTGCTCTGGTACTGGGCGATCACCTCGGCCGCCGTCGGGCCGGCCGTCGGGCTGCCCTCCGGGTCGAGTTCCAGGCTGCGCCAGACGACCTCCACGTCGGCGCGCCCACGGAGCGCGGTCTCCAGCCTCCGCTTCCCGATGTAGCACCAGGGGCACAGGATGTCGAAGTACACCTCGACCCTCATGACCAGGGGTTCCTTTCAGTCGGCGACCGGGGCGGGAGCCGCGGCGCGGTCGTCGGGGGATGTCGGGGACGTCTCGCCCTGCGGGGCCGGCTCTCCGCGGCGGCGCAGCGTGAGCGTGAGCGCGGAGAGGGCGACCAGCAGGGGGATCAGGATCAGCGCGTGCACGTGCAGGCTGTGGGTGAAGGCGGCCCGGGCGGTGTCCGCGAGCGCGGTTCCCAGCGTGCCGGGGATCTGCCGGGCGGCCTCCAGGGCCGCGGGCAGCGTCTCGCCGGCGGGTCCGGCGAACTCCGCGGGCAGGCCGCGGGGCAGATGGTCGGCCATGTAGCCGCCGTACACGGCGGTGGCGACGCTGCCGAGCGTCGCGATGCCGAGCGCGCCGCCGAGCTCCGCGCCCGTCTCGGAGATGGCCGAGGCCGCGCCGGCCCGCTCGGCCGGGGCGGATCCCACGACCAGGCCGGTGCCCAGGGCCATGAACGGGGTGAGCCCGGCGAAGAGGAGCAGCGAGCCCGCGACCACGAAGCCGGGGCCGCCGTCGACCTGGGTGAGCATGACCGGTCCGAGGACGGCGAAGGCGGCGCCCGCGCTCATCAGGACGGCGGGCTGGAAGCGGGCGGCGAGACCGGAGACCCAGAGGGCGACGATCGTGCCGCCCACGGCGGTCGGCAGCTGCCACAGTCCGGCCTTCAGGGGCTCGAATCCCAGCACCAGCTGCAGGTACTGCGAGGTGAGGAGGCTCGTACCGAAGAGGAGCATCCCGACCACGATCATGCCGCCGGCCGAGACGGCGAAGGCGGGGACGCGGAAGAGGGAGAGGTCGAGCAGGGGCGTCTCCAGCCGTCGTTGGCGCCGTACGAAGGCGGCGCCGACGACCAGGCCCAGAGCGATGAAGCCCAGCGAGGAGAGGCCGAAGCCCTCCGCGGCGAGGTTCTTGATCCCGTACACGACCGCGAGCGGGGTCACCAGGGACATGGCGACGCTGACGAGGTCGAGCCGCCCCGAGCCTGCCGTGCGGATCTCCGGTACGAGGAACGGCACGGTGAGCAGCAGCACCAGCATGGTCGGTACGGCGACGAGGAAGACCGAGCCCCACCAGAAGTACTGGAGGAGCACGCCGCCGACGAGCGGGCCGAGGGCCCCGCCGCCCATGAAGCTCATCATCCAGATGGTGATGGCGAGGGTGCGCTGTCCGGGGTCGCGGAAGAGGTTGCGGATCACGGAGAGCGAGGACGGCGCGAGGGAGGCCGCGGCGACGCCCTGGACCGCGCGCGCGGCGACGAGCATGCCGGCGCTGTCCGCGTACGCGGCGAAGACCGAGGCGGCGGTGAAGGCGACGGCCCCGACCAGGAGGATCCGGCGGTGGCCGATCCGGTCGCCGAGCGTGCCCATGGTGATGAGGGCGCCGGCGACCATGAAGCCGTAGATGTCGGTGATCCACAGCAGTTGGGGGCCGCTGGGGTCCAGGTCGCGGCTGAGGGTCGGGAGCGCCAGGTAGAGCACCGACATGTTCATCATGACCAGGACGGCCGGGACGCCGAGGACCGCGAGGGCGGTCCACTCGCGGGCGCCCGCCCGTTCCGGCGGGGTACGGGCCTCGGTGCTCATCGGTCGTCGCCCGAGGCGTCGCCCGAGGCGTCGCCCGAGGCGTCGCCCGAGGCGTCGTCCGAGGCGTCGTCCGAGGCGTCGTTCGGGTCGGCTTGTGGGGTGCGGGCGGCCAGCAGTGTCTTGCCGACGGTGGCCCGCGCCTCGATGGCGGCGTGCGCCTCGGCCGCCGCGGACAGCGGGAAGACCTGGCCGACGACCGGCCGCAGGACGCCGTCCGCGGCGAGCCGCAGGGCTTCTCCGATGAGCGGGTGGGTCTCGGCGGGGCCCGGAGCGGCGAAGAGCCCGAGCATGCGGATCCGCCGGGCGGCGAGGTCGTCCTCGTCGAGGGTCGCGTCGGCGCCGCTCGCCATCCCGTACAGGCTGATGCGTCCGCCGGGGCGCAGGGCGCTCGCCGCCGCGGTGCCGATCGCACCGCCCACCCCGTCGAAGACGACGTCGAGCTCGCCGCCGCCGGCCGCGTCCCCGACCCGGCGGAGCCACTCGTCGTTCGAGTAGTCGACGTACGAGGCGCCGAGGGAGACGACGAGTTCGGCCTTCCGGTCGCCGCGCGCGGCGCCGACGACGCGGGCGCCCGCGTGCACGGCCAACTGGACGAGGAGGCTGCCGACTCCGCCGGCCGCGGCCTCCACGAGGACCTTCTCGCCCGGCTTGACCTCCGCCTGCCGGAACAGCAGGAGTGCGGTACGGCCGTCGGCGAGCAGGGCGACCGCGTCCTTGAGGGCGAGGCCCGGCGGGACCGGCACCACCTCGTCGGCGCGGGCCAGGGCGCGCTCGGCGTAGCCGCCCTCGCCGCCGGTCGTGGTGACGACGACCGTGCCGATCAGCGCGGGATCCACCTCGGGGCCGACGGCGACGACGCGACCGCCCACGCCGTTGCCCGGCACGCGGGGGAGTGCGGGGCGGCCGAACGGGCCGTTGCCCGAGCGGACCTGGGTCTCGACGAACGTGACGCTCGCGTACACCACGTCGACCAGCACCTGGCCCGGGCCCGGCACCGGATCCTCGACCTGTCGAGCCCGCAGGACCTCCGGTCCTCCGAACTCCTCCATCACCACGGACAGCACGGCGCCCCTCCCAAACGGATAGCTTCGCTTCGTTTGAAATGTATAACGGAGCGATTCGCTTCGCAAGCGATTAGAGTGAGCTCATGGCCCGACGAGCTCCCCGATACGCCGAAGCGGAACGCAACGACCGCGCCCTCCTTGAGGCCGCCAAGAAGGTCCTTGCCGTGGATGGCGCCCATACCTCCGTGGCGGCGATCGCCGCCCGTGCCGGAGTCGGCATCGCCAGCCTCTACCGGCGCTACCGCACCAAGGAGGAGCTGTTCCAGCACCTCTGCGCGCTGTCGCTGGGGCAGTGGATCCAGGCGGCGGAGGAGGGGCTCGCGCACGAGGACGCCTGGGAGG
Source organism: Streptomyces sp. NBC_00094 (assembly GCF_026343125.1). NCBI lineage: Bacteria > Bacillati > Actinomycetota > Actinomycetes > Kitasatosporales > Streptomycetaceae > Streptomyces > Streptomyces sp. NBC_00094. The sequence continues at coordinate 6,395,199 of NZ_JAPEMB010000001.1, forward strand.
GGCTCGTCCACTACGTCACCTCCGCCATCGAGTTCAGTGGCGGCGCGCTCGGTCCGCTGGCCGGCACGATCCCCGTCACCGCGGAGATGGCCGAGAAGTTCACCCGGTCCGAGGAGCTGACGCGCGCCCTGGTGGCGCGCGCCCACGAGGCGGGGGTGCTGCGGCCGGACGCCACGACCGTGGACGTCTCCCTCCTCATCGAGCAGCTCGGCAAGGCGTCCCTGGCCGAGCAGTTCGAGGTGCAGGGGAGGGACGACCTCGTCGACGCGGCGCGCGACGCCCACCGGCGGATCATCGCCATCGCCCTCGACGGGCTGCGCACGGGGCACGGTTCGCTTCCGGGCATGCCGCCGGGCCCCGGCCTCCTCGCCGAGCGCTGGTAGGCGCGGGGCGAGGGGGTACGGAGCCGAGTCGTCGCCGGAGCCGGAGCCGGGTCGAGGTCGGAGCCGGGTCGAGCTCGGAGCTGAAGTCGAGTGGGGGTCGGGGTCGGATTCGGTTCGGGTCAGGGTCAGGGGCAGGGCCAGGGCCAGGACCAGGGTCGGGGCCGGAGTCGAGCCGGGGTCGCGGTCGCGGTTCGTCAGGCGACGGGCCGGGGGCGCTGCTCGCTCAACGCCCGTACGACATCGGCCTCGTGGTAGTACGTACGGCCGCCGTGACTCCGTCGCCGCCACGCCCGCTGGCTGGCGAGCCGGTAGACGCTGCCGGACGGCGTGCCCCACAGACGGGTGATGTCGGAGGCGGTGAGCCACACGATCCGCACGGGAGCGGCCTCGGTCGCGGCGGTGCCGGTGCCCGTACCCGTACCCGTACCCGTACCCGTACCCGTACCCGTACCCGTACCCGTACCCGTACCCGTACCCGTACCCGTACTCGTACTCGTACTCGTACCCGTGCCCGTGCCAGTGCCGAGCGGCGGTGTGCCGTGTGTCGCGGCCGCTCGCGCCGTCATCCGCCGCCTGAGCGGCATCAGTTGCTCGCCCGACCAGTGGTGGGACGGCTCGGCCCGGCAGCGTACGGCCGGCGGCGGTCCGGCGGCGTCCGGCCGGATCAGCGACTGGAGCTTTCCCGTGCAACCCGGCTCGGGACAGAGGCCGACCGTCACCAGGCGGCGCCGGTCGGCCGGGTCGGCCACGCGGGCGGCTCGGCGGCACACCCCGCTCAGCTCGCGGGAGGCGTCCCCGGCGGCGCCGTGTGCGCTCAGCCATGCCGAGTGGCGTACGAGGAAGGCCGTCAGGGCCTCCACCGTGCGGTCGGGGCGGGGGAGCCGTCGGGCCTCCGCGACCAGGCCCGCCCAGGAGTTGAGGATCGCCAGGGTCTCCCGGCGGACGTCGGACGCGGCCGTGTTGAAGGGAAGGCCGGGTAACCCGCCCCCCGAAGTGTGCTCGCGCGGGCCGCTCACGCTCCGGCTGCCGTCGAGGAGTTGACCGCAGGCCCGGTAGAGCGGGGGCAGCCTGCGGAGGTCGGTGAGGAGATCGCCCTGACAGTCCGGGCAGAGGAGGGCTCCGGCGGCGGCCCGCCGCCCGTGTCCCGCCCCGGTCTCGCGCCGTCGCCGGCACCCGGCGCCGGCGCAGGGGTGGTGTGACCGGACCGTTCGCGTCTCGCGGGAATTCAAGGTGTGTTTCCCCTTTGTAAATTCGATCCAGCTGGTGGATCGCGGCGGTCCGGTCAGCGTAAAAGCCCTCCTCGGGTCCGGCAAGGGCGACTTGATTTACTGGCGGAGCCCGTCCTGCTGTTGATGGGATCCTGACGACTTTACGATTGCTTGACATGATCTTGTCGGTATCTTAAAAGATCTCCATTGACGGGGCGGTGGTCCGGCGAAGAAGCTGTTGGCTACGTTCCCCAGGCATGTGCCCAGCCCCCGGTCCCGACGCGGTCCGATGCGGGCGGTAAGGGGCGCCCACTTCCTCTGCCGTGGCGAATCCCGCAGGTGAACGCCGTCACGTGAACCCGTATGCCAGGTGCCCGTCGGGCCGCGGTCCGACCGCGGGCCCGACCGGGGCCGACGCCTGCCGGGGAACCCATCCGACCCCGCGAAAGGACGATTATGTCTTCCGGAAACAGGACCTTCGACCTCGGTGATCTGAAGCGAATTCTCAAGGAAGGGGTCGGTGCCGACGAAAGCGTCGACCTCGAAGGTGACATACTCGACGTGGATTTCGAAGCGCTCGGATATGAATCCCTCGCCATGCTGGAGACCGGTACGCGGATTGAGCGCGAGTTCGACATCACCCTTGAGGACGAGACGCTCACCGAGACCGCCACACCGCGCCGCCTGATCGAGGCCGTGAACGTCCAGCTGCGTTCCGTACCGACCGTCTGACCGCCGTGGACGTCTGGCTGGTGCGGACGAACGACGTACGGCACGACACCGCGGCCCTCGCCCTGGAGGAGCTGGACGGCCGGGAGCGGGAGCGGGCGGATCGATTCGTCGGCCCCGGCGACCGGCTCCGGTACATCGCCGCCCACATCGCGCTCCGCCGCGTCCTCGCACTGCACACCGGGACGGCCCCGGGGGAGCTGCGGTTCACCCGGGCCACCTGCCCCGAGTGCGGTGGTCCGCACGGCCGGCCCGAACTGGCCGCCGCCACACCGCCCGTCCACTTCTCCCTCTCGCACAGCCACGGCCGGGTACTCGTCGCCGTCGCCGCCGCCCCGGTGGGGGCGGACATCCAGCGCTCACCGGGCGGCGGCACCGTCGAGGCGTGCCTCCCGGCGCTCCACCCGGCCGAACGGGCCGAGGTGGCACGGCAGTCCGAGCGGGTCCGGCCGGCCGCGTTCGGCCGGCTCTGGACCCGTAAGGAGGCCTATCTCAAGGGGATCGGCACGGGTCTGGCGCACGGCCTGTCCGCCGAGTACCTGGGTACGGACACCCGACACAGGCCGCCGGGCTGGACGGTGTTCGACCTGGACCTCGCCGAGGACCGCGCGTACGCGGCGGCCGTGGCCGTACGCGCGGAGGGGGTGGGGCCGCCCGAGGTACGGGTGCGCTCCGCCGCCTTCCTCGGAGCCGCCGCTCCCGCCATGTGATCAGAGCAGCCACCCCCCCCTCGAAGTGGAGTGTTCCGTGACGCCAGCCGACAGCCGACCGCGGACAGCCGCCGCCCTGGACCGACCCCCTGACCACATCCCCGATCCCCGTGCCGAGCTGCGCGTCCTGCGTGAGCGGGCGCTCCGTGGGCCGAGTGAGCGTGCCACCGAGGCGCAGCACGCGAAGGGCAAGCTGACCGCGCGTGAGCGTATCGAGCTGCTGCTCGACGCGGGTTCGTTCAGTGAGGTCGAGCAGCTGCGCCGGCATCGGGCGACGGGCTTCGGCCTGGAGGCGAAGAAGCCGTACACCGACGGTGTGGTCACCGGTTGGGGGACGGTCGAGGGCCGGACGGTCTTCGTGTACGCGCATGACTTCCGGATCTTCGGTGGTGCGCTGGGCGAGGCTCACGCGACGAAGATCCACAAGATCATGGACATGGCCATCGCGGCCGGTGCTCCGCTGGTCTCGCTGAACGACGGTGCGGGCGCCCGTATCCAGGAGGGCGTCTCCGCCCTCGCCGGGTACGGCGGGATCTTCCAGCGCAACACGAGGGCGAGCGGTGTCATCCCGCAGATCTCGGTGATGCTGGGCCCGTGTGCCGGTGGCGCGGCCTACAGTCCGGCGCTGACGGACTTCGTGTTCATGGTCCGTGAGACCTCGCAGATGTTCATCACGGGTCCGGACGTCGTGAAGGCGGTCACGGGTGAGGAGATCACCCAGAACGGCCTGGGTGGCGCGGACGTGCACGCCGAGACCTCGGGCGTCGCGCACTTCGCGTACGACGACGAGGAGACCTGCATCGCGGAGGTCCGCTACCTCCTCTCGATGCTCCCCCAGAACAACCGCGAACTGCCCCCGGCCTTCCCGCCGGACGACTCCCCGGACCGCGCGACCCCGGCCCTCGTCGACCTCGTCCCGGCCGACACCGTGCGCGCGTACGACGTCCGGGCCGTCATCGAGGAACTCGTCGACGACCGGGAGCACATGGAGGTGCACGGCGGCTGGGCCGCCAACCTGGTGTGCACGCTCGCCCGGCTGGACGGCCGGGTCGTCGGCATCGTCGCCAACCAGCCCTCCGTGATGGCCGGCGTCCTGGACATCGACGCCTCCGAGAAGGGGGCCCGGTTCGTGCAGATGTGCGACGCCTTCAACATCCCGATCGTCACGCTCGTGGACGTACCCGGCTTCCTCCCCGGCGTCGGCCAGGAGCACGACGGCGTCATCCGGCGGGGCGCCAAGCTGCTCTACGCGTACTGCAACGCGACCGTCCCCCGGATCTCACTGATCCTGCGCAAGGCCTACGGCGGCGCCTACATCGTCATGGACTCCCAGTCCATCGGCGCCGACCTGACGTACGCCTGGCCCACCAACGAAATCGCGGTCATGGGCGCCGAGGGCGCCGCCAACGTCATCTTCCGGCGGCAGATCGCGGACGCCCCGGACCCCGAGGCGGAACGTCGGCAGAAGATCAAGGAGTACAAGGCCGAACTCATGCACCCCTACTACGCCGTCGAGCGCGGCCTCGTCGACGACGTCATCGACCCCGCCGACACCCGCCGGGTGCTCGTCCGCGGGCTCGCCATGCTCCGCGCGAAGCACGCCGAACTCCCCGCACGCAAACACGGAAACCCGCCGCAGTGACGCCGGAGCCGCCGGGCGCGGGCACCGAGCCGTGCGCCGACACCGAGGAGCCGACCATGACCCAGCACACCACGCGGGAGACCGCGCACGAGATCACCGTCCACGCGACGGCCGACCGGCTCTACGCGCTCGTCGCCGACGTCGGCGGCTGGCCCGCGATCTTCCCTCCCTCCGTCCACGCCGACCACCTGGAGCGGGGCGACACCGAGGAGCGCATCCGCCTCTGGGCCACCGTCGACGGACAGGTCAGGCACTGGACGTCCCGGCGCACCCTGGACCGGGCGGGGCTGCGCGTCGGCTTCCGGCAGGAGGTGCCGAGCCCGCCGATCGCCGCGATGGGCGGCGCCTGGATCATCGAGCCCACCGGGCCGGAAGAGTGCCGCGTACGACTGCTGCACGACTTCCGGGCCGCCGGCGACGACGCCGGGACCCTCGACTGGATCGACCGTGCCGTGGACGCCAACAGCCGCGCGGAGCTCGCCGCGCTCAAGGCGCACGCCGAACGGCCGGGCGGCGAGAACGACACCTTCCTCACCTTCGAGGACACCGTGCGCCTCGAAGGCCACGTCAAGGACGTCTACGACTTCATCGACCAGGCCCAGCACTGGGCCGACCGGCTGCCCCACGTCACCGCCGTCTCCCTGCGGGACGCCGGCCCCGGAGTGCAGATCCTGGCCATGGACACGCTCACCAAGGACGGCAGTCCGCACACCACCGAGTCGGTGCGCGTCTGCGTCCCGTACGAGCGGATCGTCTACAAGCAGACCACCCTGCCCCCGCTGATGGCCCTGCACACCGGGACCTGGCTCTTCGAGGAGGACGGCACCGGTGCCACCGTCGTCACCTCGCGCCACACCGCCGTGGTCGAGCCCCGCGCCGTCACCCGGGTCCTCGGCGAGACGGCCGACGTACCGGCGGCGCGCCGCTTCCTCCGCGAGGCGCTGGGCGCGAACAGCCTGGCCACGCTGAGGCACGCCGGAGCCTACGCCGCGGCCCGCCGCTGACCGCGAAGCCGGACCGCCGCCGGCCGCGCAGGCGTCTCGCCGACGACCGCGAAGCCGGCCCGCCGACGACCGCGCAGGCGGCCCGCCCCCTCCGAATCCGCACTCGCAGAAGGATCACCATGACCACCCACGTCTGGGACTACCTCCCGGAGTACGAGAACGAACGCGACGACCTCATCGACGCGGTGGACACCGTCTTCCGCTCCGGCCGCCTGGTCCTCGGCGCCTCCGTCCAGGGCTTCGAGAACGAGTTCGCCGCCTACCACGGCCTCGCCCACTGCACCGGCGTCGACAACGGCACCAACGCCGTGAAGCTCGGCCTCCAGGCCCTCGGGGTCGGACCCGGCGACGAGGTCGTCACCGTCTCCAACACCGCCGCCCCCACCGTCCTCGCCATCGACGGCGCCGGCGCCACCCCCGTCTTCGTGGACATCCGCGAAGAGGACTTCCTGATGGACACCGACCAGGTCGCCGCGGCCATCACCCCCCGCACCAAGGCCCTGTTACCCGTCCACCTCTACGGCCAGTGCGTGGACATGGCACCGCTGGAGCGCCTCGCCGCCGAGCACGGACTGAGGATCCTGGAGGACTGCGCCCAGGCGCACGGCGCCCGCCACCACGGCCGGACGGCCGGCACCATGGGCGACGCGGCGGCCTTCTCCTTCTACCCGACCAAGGTCCTCGGCGCGTACGGCGACGCCGGCGCGGTCGTCACCGACGACCCGGACGTCGACGCCGACCTGCGGCGCCTGCGGTACTACGGCATGGCGGAGACGTACTACGTCGTCCAGACCCCCGGCCACAATTCCCGCCTCGACGAGGTGCAGGCCGAGATCCTCCGGCGCAAGCTGCGCCGCCTCGACACCTACCTCGAAGGACGCCGGGCCGTCGCCCGCCGCTACGAGGAGGGCCTCGGAGACCTCGTCGCACCGGACGGGCTCCGGCTCCCCGCCACCACCGAGGGCAACGACCACGTGTACTACGTGTACGTCGTCCGCCACCCGCGCCGCGACGAGATCATCGAGCGGCTCAAGGGCTACGGCATCTCGCTCAACATCAGCTACCCCTGGCCCGTGCACACGATGAGCGGCTTCCGGCACCTCGGCTACGCCACGGGCTCGCTGCCCGTGACCGAGCGGCTGGCCGGCGAGATCTTCTCCCTCCCCATGTACCCGTCGCTCTCCGAGGACGTCCAGGACAAGGTGATCTCCGCCCTGCGGGAGGTCCTCACCGAGGGGGCACGGTCATGAAGGCCCTGGTGCTGTCCGGCGGAGCGGGCACCCGTCTGCGCCCCTTCAGCTACTCGATGCCCAAGCAGCTCATCCCGATCGCCAACAAGCCCGTCCTCGAACACGTCCTGGAGAACGTCCGCGCGATCGGCGTCACCGAGGTCGGCGTCATCGTCGGCGACTGGGCCGCCGAGATCGCCCAGGTCATCGGCGACGGCTCCCGGCTGGGACTGCGCATCACCCTGATCCCGCAGGAGAAGCCGCTCGGCCTCGCGCACTGCGTCGCCCTCGCCCGGCCCTTCCTCGGCGACGACGACTTCGTGATGTACCTCGGCGACAACATGCTGCCCGGTGGAATCGCCGACATCGCCGCCGACTTCGCCGCCCGGCGGCCCGACGCCCAGGTCGTCGTCCACAAGGTCCGCGACCCCCGCGCCTTCGGCGTGGCCGAACTCGCCCCCGACGGCAGCGTGTCACGGCTCGTCGAGAAGCCCGAACGGCCCCGCAGCGACCTCGCCCTCATCGGCGTGTACTTCTTCACCGCCGCCATCCACCGCGCCGTCGCCGCCATCGAACCCGGAGCCCGCGGCGAACTGGAGATCACCGACGCCGTCCAATGGCTCGTCACCCACGGCTCGCGCGTCACGGCGAGCGAGTACGACGGCTACTGGAAGGACACCGGGCGCGCCGAGGAAGTCCTGGCCTGCAACCGGCAGTTGCTCGGCGAACAGACCGCCCGCATCGACGGCGACGTCGATGCCGCCAGCGAGGTGACGGGCCGCGTCGTGATCGAGGCCGGTGCCCGGCTCGTCCGCTCCACGGTCACCGGGCCCGCCGTCATCGGCGCCGGCACGGTGATCGAGAACAGCACGGTCGGACCCCACACCTCGATCGGCCGCGGCTGCCTCCTGCGCGACACGACCCTGACCGACTCCATCGTGATGGACGGGGCCTCCATCAGCGCCGTGACCGGCCTGCGCTCCTCGCTGATCGGCCGCAACGCCGTCGTCGGCGCCGGTGCCGAGGGCGACGGTCACCGGCTCGTGGTCGGCGACCACACCCGTATCGAGGTGGCGGCGTGAGGCTGCTCGTCACCGGCGGCGCCGGCTTCATCGGCTCGCACTACGTCCGCACCATGCTGGCGGGCGGCTACCCCGGCTACGAGGACGCGCGGATCACGGTCGTCGACAAGCTCAGCTACGCCGGCAACCGGGAGAACCTCCCCGCGGACCACCCCCGCCTGGACTTCGTCCACGGCGACGTCTGCGACCTGCCGCTGCTCCTCGACGTGTTCCCCGGCCACGACGGCCTCGTGCACTTCGCCGCCGAGTCGCACGTCGACCGCTCCGTGGAGTCCGCCGCCGAGTTCGTCCGCACGAACGTCGGCGGCACCCAGACGGTACTGGACGCCTGCGTGGAGACCGGCATCGAGCGGGTCGTCCACGTCTCCACCGACGAGGTGTACGGATCGATCGAGACGGGATCCTGGACGGAGAGTCGGCCGCTGCTGCCCAACTCCCCTTACGCGGCCTCGAAGGCGGGCGCAGACCTGGTGGCCCGCTCCTACTGGCGCACCCACCGCCTCGACGTCTCCATCACCCGCTGCTCCAACAACTACGGCCCCCACCAGCACCCCGAGAAACTCGTCCCGCTCTTCGTCACCAACCTCCTCGAAGGCGTACCCCTGCCGCTGTACGGGGACGGCCGCAACGTCCGCGAATGGCTGCACGTCGACGACCACTGCAGGGCCGTCCAGCTCGTCCTCGCCGACGGCGGGGCCGGCGAGATCTACAACGTCGGTGGCGGGGACGAGATCACCAATCTGGAGCTCACCCACCGGCTCGTGGAGCTGTGCGGCGCCGACGAGTCCCTGATCCGGCCGGTCGCCGACCGCAAGGGCCACGATCTGCGCTACTCCCTGGACGACGGCAAGATCCGCGAACAGCTCGGATACGAGCCCCGCGTCCCCTTCGGGGAGGGGCTGGAGGACACCGTCACCTGGTACCGGGAGAACCCAGGGTGGTGGAAGCCGGTGAAGCACCGGGGGAGCGCCGCCGCCGGCCCGGAGAGCGGTACGGGTCCGGGGTCGGGGGTCGGTACGGGGTCGGGGTCGGGGTCGGGCGCCGGTACGGGTCCGGGGTCGGGCGCCGGTATGGGACCGGGGCCGGGTCCGGGGGTCGGTACCGGGACGTGCCCGTGACGCGCCCGCGCGTGGACGCCGGCCTGCCGCAGCGGCTCGCCCGGTCCGCCGCCGCCTCCGAGGGCGCCCGTCTGCGCACGGACGGGGTCGCGGAGTGGCTGGCGGAACGGCTCCGGGCCCACCGGTTCCGGGTCGACCGCATCCCCTTCGCGGACCTCGACGGCTGGATGTTCGCACCGGGCACCGGCGATCTCGTCCACCACAGCGGCCGGTTCTTCTCGGTCGAGGGTGTCGGCGTCACCGTCGCCGGCGGTCCCGTCCCTTCGTGGCAGCAGCCGATCATCCACCAGCCCGAGGTCGGCATCCTCGGCATCCTCGCCAAGGAGATCGACGGAGTCCTGCACTTCCTGATGCAGGCCAAGATGGAACCGGGCAACCGGAACCTCCTCCAGCTCTCCCCGACCGTCCAGGCCACCCGCTCCAACTACACCAAGGTGCACAAGGGTTCGGACGTGCGCTATCTGGAGTACTTCGTGGACCCGCGCCGCGGCCGGGTGCTCGCCGACGTCCTCCAGTCCGAACACGGCTCCTGGTTCCTGCGGAAGGCCAACCGGAACGTCCTCGTGGAGACCGACGACGACGTCCCGCCGCACGAGGACTTCCGCTGGCTGACCCTCGGTCAGATCGGGCGCCTGCTCCGCCTCGACAACCTCGTCAACATGGACTCGCGTACCGTCCTCGCCGGGCTGCCGACCCCCTCCGCCGGGGACACCCTCGCCCGCGCGCTCCACACCGACCTCGAACTGCTCTCCTGGATCACCGCCCAGCGCGCCCGCCACGAGGTCCGTGTCGAGCGGCTCCCCCTCGCCGGGGTCCGGGGCTGGCACCGCACCCCCAATACCGTCGAGCGCCCCGACGGGCGCTACTTCCGCGTGGTCGCCGTCGCCGTCGAGGCCGGCAGCCGCGAGGTCACCGGCTGGACGCAGCCGCTCGTCGAACCGGCCGGACGCGGAGTGACCGCGTTCCTCACCCGCCGCATCGGCGGCGTCCCCCACCTCCTGGTCCACGCGCGCGTGGAGGCCGGCCTGCTCGACGTCCTGGAGCTGGCCCCCACCGTGCAGTACACCCCGGAGAACTACGCCCACCTCGACCCCGCCGACCGGCCCCCGTTCCTGGCTGAGGTCCTCGCGGCCGAACCCCGCCGCATCCGCTACGAGGCGGTCCACTCCGAGGAGGGTGGCCGGTTCCTCGACGCAGAGAGCCGGTATCTGATCGTCGAGGCCGACCCCGACGCGCCGGCGGAGCCGCCCGAGGGCTACCTCTGGATCACCCCGGGCCAGCTCGGCGCCCTCGCCCGGCACGCGCGCTACGTGAACGTCCAGGCGCGCACCCTGCTCGCCTGCATCAACTCCGGCGCCATCGAGGGCTTCTGACGGTCAGCCGGGCTCCCCTGACACCCGGTTTCGCCACCGATACCGATACCGATACCGACCCCATCGAGGACGACCATGTACGGAAACGACTCCGCCGAGCTCTACGACCTCCTGCACAGCGCCCGCGGCAAGGACTTCGGCGCCGAGGCCGCCGCCGTCGCCGGCCTGATCGACGACCGGATGCCCGGGGCCGCCTCCCTCCTCGACATCGCCTGCGGCACCGGCGCCCACCTCGCCCGCTTCGCCGAGCGGTACGCCCGGGTCGAGGGCGTGGAGCTCTCCGAGTCGATGCTGTCCCTCGCCCGCACCCGCCTGCCCGGCGTTCCCCTCGCCCTCGGCGACATGCGCGACTTCGACCTGGGCCGTCGCTTCGACGCCGCCGTCTGTCTCTTCGGCTCCATCGGGTACGTCGACTCTGCCGACCAACTCGACGCCACCCTGCGCTCGTTCGCCCGTCATCTGAACCCCGGCGGCGTCCTGGTCGTCGAACCGTGGTGGGGTCCGGACACCTTCACGCCCGGACACGTCTCCGCCGACGTGGTGGAGGTCGAAGGGACCAGCGTGGCCCGCGTCTCGCACGCCTCGCTCGCCACCCCCGCCGGTGAGGCGTCCCTCATGCGCGTCCACTACGTGGTGGCCCACCCCGACCACGGGGTACGGCACTTCACCGAGGACCACCTGTGCCGGCTCTTCGGTCGCGACCGGTACGAGGCCGCCTTCACCGCCGCGGGCTTCGCCTTCGAGCAGGTCGAGAGCCCGGTGTCGGCCCGCGGGTTCCTCGTCGGAGTACGCAAGTGACGGCCGGTCCCCCCGGCGCACCGGGCCCGGACCGGGCCCGGCGCGTCCTCGTGCTCGGCGGCACCGGTTTCGTGGGCCGGACCGTCTGCGCGGACTTCCGCACCGCCGGCTGGGACGTCCTGGCCGTCGCCAGGACCGCACCGGAACGGCCCGTCGCGGCCCGGTTCCTCCCCCTCGACCTGGCGGAGACGCCGCCGGACGACCTCGCCCGCACCCTGGAGGCCGAGCGCCCCGACGTCGTCGTCAACGCCACCGGCAGCATCTGGAGCCGCGACGACGCCGCCATGGACCGCATCTGCACCGTCCCCACCCTGCGGCTCCTCGACGCCCTCGGCGCGCTGCGGAACCGGCCCCGGCCCCTGCCCCGGCTGGTCCACCTCGGCTCCGTACTCGAACACGGCCCGGTGCCGCCGCCCGACGGCACCCCGCGACCGGGCGACACTCCGGGCCCCGGCCCGGCGCCCGAGCCGACGACCCCGTACGGAAAGGCGAAGCTCGTCGCCTCCCGTGCCGTCCTGGAGGCGGCGGCGAACGGCGCCGTGCGGGCGCTCGTCCTGCGCGTCGCCAACGTGTCGGGCGTCGGCGCCCCCGACGTCAGCCTGCTCGGCAGGGTCGCCCGGCGGCTGGTGGAGGGCGCTGCCCGCGGCGAGCCGGTCACCGTCGAACTCGCCCCGCTGCGGGCCCACCGCGACTACGTCGACGTACGGGACGTGTCGGCGGCCGTGCTCGCGGCGGCCCTCTCGTCCGCCAGCGGCCGGGCCGTCGACATCGGGCGCGGCGAGGCCGTCCCCGTACGCCGGCTCGTGGACCTCCTGGTGCGGGTGAGCGGCGTGCCCGCCCGCATCGTCGAACGGCCGGAGGACCCCGGGGCCGTACCGGAACGGGACTGGATACGGACGGACCTCGCCCCGGCCCGCGAGCTCCTCGGCTGGCGGCCGACCCGCGGCCTGGACGAGTCGCTCGCCGCCTACTGGGAGGACGTCAGCGGCCGGGCCGCCACCGTCTGAACCGGCCGCAGGAAGCTCACGAACGAACAGCCCGTACAGCCCGTACAGCCCGTACAGCCCGTACAGCCCGTAAAGACTGGAGTGGATGTGCGTATCGCGGTGACAGGCTCCATCGCCACCGACCATTTGCTGACCTTCCCCGGCAGGTTCGGGGACCAGCTCATCGCGGGGGAGCTCGACAAGGTCTCCCTCTCCTTCCTCGCCGACGAACTGGACGTACGCCGCGGCGGCGTCGCGGCGAACATCGCCTACGGCCTCGGTGCCCTCGGGCTCCGCCCCCTGCTCGTGGGAGCCGTGGGGCGGGACTTCGCCGAGTACGGGAGGCGGCTGGCGGACCACGGCGTCGACACCGGCTCCGTACACGTCAGCGAGACCCGCCACACGGCCCGGTTCATCTGCACCACCGACGCGGAGCAGAACCAGATCGGCACCTTCTACGCCGGTGCCATGGCCGAGGCGCGGCACATCGCCCTCGCGCCGGTGCTCGCCCGGGCCGGCGGCCTGGACCTGCTCCTCGTCTCGCCGAACGACCCGGAGGCGATGCTGCGGCACACCAGGGAGGCGGCCGAACTCGGCGTCGCCTTCTGCGCCGACCCGTCCCAGCAGCTGGCGCGGCTCGACGGGGACGAGGTGCGGCTGCTCCTGCGGGGGCCGCGCCACCTCTTCACCAACGCGTACGAGGCCCAGCTCGTCCAGGAGCGGACGGGGTGGACCGAGCGGCAGGTCCTGGAGCGGGTCGGCACCTGGGTGATCACCCGGGGAGCGGACGGCGTCCGGATCCTGGCCGCGGGCCGGCCGGCCGTCGACGTACCGGCCGTCCCCGCGGCCGGACCCGTGGAGCCCACCGGAGCCGGGGACGCCTTCCGGGCCGGATTCCTCGCCGCCACGGCCCGGAAGGACGACCCGGAACGGGCCGCGCGGCTCGGCGCGGTCGTCGCCACCACCGCCCTGGAGTCCGTGGGACCGCAGGCGTACACCCTCGACGGGGCGCTGCTGTCGGCCCGTGTCGCGGACGCCTACGGGACGGCGGCGGCCGCCGACCTCGCGGCGGAGACGGCGGCGGTCCGGGCCCCCGCCGGGGTCGTCGGGGCGGTGTGAGCCGTCGGTGCGGGCGGGATGGGCGGGGCGGGTGGGGCCTCGCGCTCCTGACCCGTCCTCCGTTCAGGTCGCCGTACGGAATGCCCGGCCGTGCCAGAGAAGCGGCGCGGAACCCCCGTCGAGCAGCACCTCGGTCGGACGCCCCACCAGCAGCTCGTGGTCCCCGACCCGCAGCCGGTCCTCGACCGCGCAGTGGAAGGCCGCGTGCGCGTCCGGGACGAAGGGCAGCCGCGAGCCGGGCCAGCCGGCGAGCTCCTGACCGGCGAACCGGTCGATGCCCGAGGTGGCGAACCGGCGGGCGAGCTCCCGGTGCTGCTCCCCGAGCACGTTGACGACGAACCCGGACGCGGTGGCGAAGGCCGCGGCGCAACTGGAGGTGCGGGCGATGCCGACCACGACCAGCGGCGGGGAGAGCGAGGCGGAGGTGACGGAACTCGCCGTCAGCCCCCACCGGCGCCCCTCCTCGTCCGCCGTCGTCACGAGTGTGAGCGGCGAGGCGAGGAGGGACAGCGCGTCCTTGAAGGTCTCGGCGTCCCGTACGGCCCTGATGTCCGCGCGCACGGTCACGAGGAGGCCCCGCCGGTCCCGGGACGGCCTGTCGCGGTGCGGTCCGGCGCGGGGTCGTCAGGCCGGGGCCCGACCGTCGCGGTCCCGGGCTCCGTCCCGACCGCCGCCAGTGCGTCGAGCACCGCGCGGTGGCGCAGGTCGCGCTCCCGGCACAGGTCCCCGTACCCCGTACCGCCGAACAGGCGCTCGGCCTCCGTACCGAGGGCGTCGATCGTCTCCTCGGTCATCCGGGGGGACCCCAGCTCGGCCCAGCTCCTCTCCAGGCCGACACCGAGATGGCCGAGCCACTTCCGCAGACCGCCCTCCCCGCCGCCGAGATGGAAGGCGTGGAACGGACCGATCGTGGCCCAGCGCAGACCGATCGACCGCGTCACGACGGTGTCCAGCTCCTCCATCGTCACCACGCCCTCCCGGACGAGGTGGATGCTCTCCTGGAGCAGCGCCGACTGGAGCCGGTTGGCGACGAACCGGGCGATCGGCCGCCGCAGCACGACCGGCGTCCGGTCCACCGAGCGGTAGAAGTCGACGGCCTCCGTCACCGCCGCCGGGTCCGTCCGCTCACCCGCGACGACCTCCACCAGGGGCACGATGTGGGGCGAGTTGAAGGGGTGTCCGACGACAAGACGGGCGGAGTCCTTCATCCGCTCGCCCATGGCATCGGGCAGCAGCGTGGACGTCGACGACAGCAACAGCGCCCGCGCCGGGGCTGCTTCACCGATCAGCCGGTACAACTCCTGCTTGAGAGGCAGGTCTTCCGGCGCGTTCTCCTGGACGACGTCGACGCCCTCCACCGCGCGGGCCACGTCGGGCTCGAAGGTCACCCGTTCCAGCAGCTCCTCGGGGTCGAGGCCGGCGCCGCCCGGAAGGGTGGGCGCGAAGGTCCGCAGGCCCCCCAGGACGACGCTCCGCGCTTCGGGACGGCGGCTGTTGACCCGCACGTCCAGTCCATGTCCGAGGAACAGGGTGATCCACCCGAGGCCGATCGTCCCCGCGCCGATCACCGCCACGGTGGGCCGGCCGGTTCCGCTCATCGTTTTCGTTCTCCCGTCCTGGAGTTCACGAATCCTCGAATCCTCGAATCCTCGAATCCGCGCATGCGCTCTCGCACGGAGCCATGCTCGGCCGCCGGGCTCGACGGATCCTCGACGCGTGCTCGACGCGCGGCTCCCGCGCGGACCCGACGCGCGAACCCCCTCAGAGATCAGTGACACCCATCCCCTTGTCCGGAACCGACCGGAAACGAGACGTCCGAGGTCAGCCAGTGAAATTCCATCTCCTCGGCCCCTTCGAGATCACCACGGAGGACGGCCGGTCCTGTATCCCGCCCACGCCGAAGGCCAGCCAGGTCCTCGCCCTGCTCCTCACCCGCCCCAAGGAGATCGTGCCGGTCGACGCGTTCATCCAGGAACTCTGGGCAGAGAACCCCCCGCGCAGCGCCCTGACCACGCTGCAGACGTACGTCTACCACCTGCGGAAACTCCTCGTCGGCGAGGGACTCGCCGGGGCCGGGGAGCGGATCCTCGTCACCCGCAGCCCCGGCTACCTCGTCGATCCGACCGGACACGGTCTGGACACGCGGGAGTTCGAGGAGCTCGTGAAGTCCGGCCGACGGGCCGCCGACCGGGGCCACCTCGAACTGGCCGCCCGCACCCTGGGCGACGCCCTGGACCTGTGGACGGGACCCGCCCTGGCCAACATCTCCACCGGCCGCGTCCTCACCGGTTACACGATGTACCTGGAGGAGCTCCGGGTCCGTGCGGTGGAGCGGCGCATCGAGGCGCTCAAGCAGCTCGGGAACGAGCGTGACCTCATCCCCGAACTGTGCGCCCTCATCCAGCAGTACCCGCTCAACGAGTGGTTCCACGCCCAGCTCATCGAGTCGCTCAGCAACTGCGGCCGACGGGCCGAGGCCCTCAAGGTCTACCGCGACCTGTGGCGCTCGCTCGACGACGAGCTGGGCATCGAGCCGTCGCCCGACGTGCAACGGCTGCACCACGAAGTACTGAACCCGGTCGCGCGCTCCGGTCGCGCGGCCTGACGAAGGGAGAGCCATGTCCACCACCCGAGTCACCGGCGACCTGTACAGCCGTGTGCAGCAGTTCCACGCGGAGCAGATGCAGGCGCTCGACGGCGGCCGGTTCGACGAGTACGCCGCCACGTTCACCGAGGACGGCGAGTTCCGGCACTCGCCCGGCCGGCCGGCCGCCCACACCCGGGCCGGCATCGCGAAGGAGCTGGCCGCGTTCCACGCGGAGCGCTTCGCCGGTGAACCCGTCCAGCGCCGCCACTGGTTCAACATGCTGAACGTCCAGGAGCAGACCGACGGAACGATCCACGCGACCTTCTACGTCCTGGCGCTGCTGACCCGGGCGGGCGAGCGGGTCCCCGAGATCGCGCCGAGCTGCCTGGTCCGGGACGTCCTCGTCGAGGAGGACGGCCGGCTCCTCACCCGCTCCCGCCGGGTGGACCACGACCACCTGCCGGAATCGTGACCGGAACCGCCCCCCTCCACCCTCCCTTCTCTCTCCCTCACTGGAGGAACGCCATGCGCGCTGTCCGAATCCATGAGTACGGCGGCCCCGAGGTGCTGCGCACCGAAGAGGTGCCGATACCGGAACCGGGGCCGGGTCAGGTGCTGATCGCGGCCGAGGCGGTCTCCGTGGGCTTCGCCCAGACCCAGATGCGACGGAACGTCTTCCCCGCCCCCATGTGGCGCCCCGAGTTCCCCGTCACCCTCGGCGGCGACGTCGTCGGCGAGGTCGTCGCCCTGGGGCCCGGCGTGACCGGGATCGCGACCGGCGACCGGGTCGGCGCCTTCACCCTGCACGGCGCCTACGCCGAGTACGTCGCCGTCGACGCGGACACCGTGCTCCCGGTCCCCGCCGAGCTCGACGCCGCGCAGGCCACGGCCCTTCCCGCCCCCGGGCCCATCGCCATGGGCACGATGGGCACCGCCGGCCTCGCCCCCGGGGAGAGCGTGCTCGTGCACGCCGCCGCGGGAGGCATCGGGCACCTCGCCGTCCAGCTGGCCCGGCTCGCCGGGGCCGGCACGGTCATCGCGACCGCGGGCACGCCCGAGAAGTGCGCCTACGCCCGCACCCTCGGCGCGGACGTGGCCATCGACTACAGCCGCCCGGAATGGCCGGACGCGGTACGCGAGGCCACCGGCGGGCGGGGCGTCGACGTGATCCTCGACAGCGTCGGCGGCGACGTGCTGCGGCAGGGCGTGGGCCTCCTCGCCCCCTTCGGCAGGCTCGTCTTCTACGGTTCGGCAGGCGGCGGCCTCGGCATTCCCACCGTCTCGCCCATGGAGCTCATCGGGATGCGCTTCCTCACCGGATTCGCCCTCTCGGCGTGGCGGAACGCGCGGCCCGAGCGGTACCGGGCCGACCACGACACCCTCACCGCCCATCTCCTCGCGGGCACCGTCCGGCAGACCGTGCACGCGACACTGCCCCTGGAGGACGTCGGCAAGGCGCACGAGATCGTCGAGAGCCGCGCCCAGTCGGGCCGCATCGTGCTGCTCACCGGCCGCGCGACCCGGACCACCGGAGGTGCGGCATGAGGATCCTCTTCGTCGCGGGGCCCAGCCCGGCGACCGTCTTCGGACTCGCCTCCCTGGCCGGCGCCGCCCGCCAGGCGGGGCACCAGGTGATCGTGGCCGGTACGGAGGAGCTCGTCCCGCACATCACGGGCATCGGGCTGGCCGGTGCGGCGGTCACCCCGCGCACCTGGGAGAGCCTGATCCGCACCGACCGGTCCGGGCAGCCGGTGCCGCGGATGCCCCGGGGCGTCGAGCCGGAACGCCGCCACCACGGGGGCTGGTTCGGCAGGCTGGCCGCCGAGAGCCTCCCGGGGCTGCGTGAACTCGCCGCCCGCTGGCGCCCCGACGTCGTCGTCGGCGGCAGCATGTCGTACGCGGCGCCGCTCCTCGCCGCCCACCTCGGGGTCCCGTACGTCCGCCAGGCCTGGGACCTGTACGACACCCGGGGCGTCGACCCGTACGCCGCGGAGGAACTCCGGCCGGAGCTCGACGCGTTGGGTCTCGGCGGGCTCCCCGGTCCGGAGCTGCGCGTCGACGTCTGCCCGCCGAGCCTGCGGCCCCCGGACGCCGACCCGGCGCAGTCGATGCGCTGGATCCCGTACAACCGGCAGTTACCGCTCGAACCGTGGATGTACGCCCGGGGCGACCGGCCCCGGGTCTGTGTGACCTCGGGCAGCCGCGAGACCGAGGCCAACCGGGACTTCCTCGGCCGGCTGGTGGCGGACCTCGCGACCTTCGACGCCGAGATCCTGGTGGCGGCCCCCGAGGAGGCGGCGGCGCGGCTGCGGGAGACCGCGGGTCACCGGGTGCGGATCGGCTGGATGCCCCTCGACGTCGTCGCTCCGACCTGCGACCTGATCGTCCACCACGGCGGGGGAGTCACCGGCATGACCGCGCTGGGCGCCGGGGCGGCCCAACTCCTGCTGCCCCGCTGGGACATCTTCGCCTCGACCATGCGCCGGACCGCCGAACTCGGCGCCGCCCGGGTCCTCTTCCCCGAGGACGCCACACCCGAGACCGTCCTGGGGGCGTGCCGGGAGCTCCTGGAGGAGTCCGGCCCCCGGAAGCGGTCCGGTGACATCGCCGCCGAGATCGCCGCGCTGCCGGGGCCGGCGGAGGTGGTGACGGTGGTGGAGCGACTGGTCGTCTGACGCGGGGAGTCCGGGCGACGGCCGGGCACGCCGCCGGGGGCGGTCACGGGGTGACCCGTGACCGCCCCCGGGGAGGACGTCCTGCGCGCGAGGCGCGTCAGCCGACGTTCGTCGTGCTGAAGGCGACAGGGGTCGCAGGGTTGGCGTAGCACTGGAACGGGTCCCACTGGTTGTTCGCGGGGTGCAGCCGGTTCCAGCCGAAGGAGCGGTTCTCGAAGCTCGAACCGCCGGGGGCGGTCTTGACCGTGGCCGGGGTGGCGGGTGCGCGCAGGGCGACCACCAGGGTGGGCAGGTCGAACTCGACGCCGCCGGCGATGCTGTCGGGCGAGGTGACGACGAACTCGGCGCCACGGCGCTCGACATGGAACGACGCCGAGCCGAGGTTGCTGCCGCCGACGAGCTTGTAGCCGAGGACGCGGGCCTCGGGCGACACCTTGTAGGCGACCTCGATGTCGGTGAGCTCCTTGTTGTACTCGCCGAGCGCCAGGATCGGGGCGGGGTCGAACGACACGTTGAACACGGAGCCGGGGGAGACCTGCGCCGGGGCCGTGGTGGTGAAGTTCCGGGAGTACCCGTTGATCGGGAACCACGTGCCGTCGTACCGGCTCTGGCACACGTAGCCGACGGTCGACGTGGTGCTCGTGCCCGGGTTGGTGGCGCTCGCCGGAGACGCGGCGCCCAGCATTGCGGTGGCCGCCGAGATGCTCAGGGCGGCGGCGATCCCCGCCGCGCTCTTCTTCTTCATGGTGCGTGTGGCCTCTCTCGCTGCGGTACGTGGGCCCCTGCCCCGTGACGGGGAGCAGGGAGGCCGGTGGTGCCGGCGAGACGAAAGCATGGTCGGGCCGCTCGAAGGGACCTCGTCGCCCGATCGAGGAGAACTCGAAGTTCCGCTTATTCGGGGCCGGTTCGACCGCTTCGAGCGCGCTTCGAACGGCCTTCGAGACCCGGAGGCGACGGTCGGCCGAGCAGGGTTCCCCGCGCCTTTCGGAGTGGAGCCCCCTCGACACCCTTCGCACGGCACACCTCTTGGAGGCCTCCATGACTCAGGCGAACGGCCGCGTGGCCGTGGTCACCGGCGCGACCAGCGGCATCGGATGGGAGATCGCATCCCGCCTGGCCGAGACCGGCCACCGGGTCTACCTCTGCGCACGGTCGGCCGACCGGCTCGCCGAGGCCGTCAAGCAGCTCCAGGACCGCGGCTTCGACGCCGACGGCAGCACCTGCGACGTCGCCGACCCCGACCAGGTCACCGCCTTCGTCACGGCAGCCGTCGCCCGCTACGGCCCCGTCGACGTGCTGGTGAACAACGCCGGCCGGAGCGGTGGCGGCATCACCGCCGACGTCACGGACGAGCTCTGGCTCGACGTCGTCAACACCAACCTCAACAGCGTCTTCCGGATGACGAAGGCGGTGCTCACCGTCGGCGGCATGCAGGGGAGGAAGCGCGGCCGCATCGTCAACATCGCCTCCACCGGCGGCAAGCAGGGCGTCCTCCACGGCGCCCCCTACTCGGCCTCCAAGCACGGCGTCGTCGGCCTGACGAAGGCCTGGGGCCTGGAGCTGGCCAAGACCGGCATCACCGTCAACGCCGTCTGCCCCGGCTTCGTCGAGACCCCCATGGCGGAGAAGGTCCGCACCCACTACGCCGGCATCTGGGGGACCACCGAGGAGGAGGCCTTCGAGCGGGTCACCGCCCGGGTGCCGATCGGCCGGTACGTCGAGCCCTCCGAGGTCGCCGCGATGGTCGAGTACCTCGTCGGCGACGGAGCCGCCGCGGTCACCGCGCAGGCCCTCAACGTCTGCGGCGGCCTCGGCACCTACTGACCGCGTCCGGGGCCGCCCCGGACGCGCCCGCAACCAGCACCTCAGGGAGCCCCCATGCCAGCCACCCAGCCGACATCGCCGTCCCCGGACGCCGTGCGCGAGGCCGCCGAGACGGCCGCCAAGTACGCGGCGGCCGCCGAGGCCGACCGGAGACTGCCGGCCGAGGTCGTCACCCCGATCCTGGCCGCCGGATTCGCGCGGCACTTCGTCCCGGCCCGCTGGGGCGGCTCGGCCGGCACGTTCCGCGCGCTGCTGCCCGCCGTCGCCGCGATCGGGGAGAGCTGCACCTCGGCGGCATGGTTCGCCTCGCTCGCCGCGAGCGTCGGCCGCCTCGCCGCCCACCTCCCCGTCGACGGGCAGGCGGAGATCTGGCGGGACGGGCCGGACACCCCGCTCGTCGGGGCCCTCGCCGCGGCCGGCACCGCCGAGCGCGTCCCCGGCGGCTGGCGGGTCAGTGGCCAATGGCCGTACGTCAGCGGGATCGACTCCTCCGCCTGGGCCCTGGTCTGCGCCCGGGCGGCCGACGGCGAGCGCCGGGAGCCGCGCTTCCTCGCGGTGCCCCGCGCCTCGTACGCGATCGGGGACTCGTGGTTCAACGTCGGACTGCGCGCCACCGGCAGCAACACCCTCGTCCTCGACGGCGTCACCGTCCCCGACGCGCGCTCCGTCGCCCTCGCGGACCTCCTCGCCGGCAAGGCCCCCGACGCCGAGGCCCCCTGCCACCGCGTCCCCATGAAGGCCGCCAACGGACTGACCCTGGCGGCCCCCCTGCTCGGCGCGGCCCGCGGCGCCCTGCGCCACTGGTCCGGCCTGTCGCGCGACAAGCTCCGGGCACCCGCCGCCGCCGTCACGGGCGCCGCCGACCGGTCGCCGTACGAGCTCACGCTCGCCCGCGCCGACGGCGAGATCGACACGGCCGCCCTGCTGCTCGACCGCGTGGCCGAGGTCGTCGACGGCGGGGCCGTGGACCCGGTCCTGACCGCCCGCAACGGCCGCGACTGCGCGCTGGCGGCCGAGCTGCTCGCGAACGCCGTCGACCGGCTGCTGCGCTCCTCGGGCAGCCGGGGTCAGTCCGACACCGAGCCGCTCCAGCGGTTCTGGCGGGACGTCAACGCCGGAGCCGGCCACAGCGGCCTGCAGTTCCCGCCCGTGGCGAGCGCGCTGGCCCGCGCCTCCGGGGCCCTCGACACCACCCCGTGACCCGTGCGCGCACGTGACCGGCCGGAAGCCCCGTACCGAGTGACCACGCGCACCGATTGACCACGTGCACCGAGCGACACACCCGCACCGAGCGACACACCCACCCCGAGCGACACACCCACCCCGAGCACCACACCCGCACCGACCAGCACACCCGCGCCGAGCAACACCCGTACAGCAGAAACGAGAAGGGAAAACGCACCCGATGTCGTGCATCCAGCGAACGACGGCAGGCCCCGAGGGCCACGCCCTGTCCCGCTACCCGGCGGAGGGCTCCCGATGAGCCGCCGCGTCGTCGTCACGGGGCTCGGCGTGCGGGCCCCGGGCGGCTCGGGGACGCGGGAGTTCTGGGACCTGCTCAGCTCCGGCCGCACCGCCACCCGCAGCATCACCTCCTTCGACGCCTCCGCCTGCCGCTCCCAGGTGGCCGGCGAGATCGACTTCGACCCCGCCGCCGAAGGCCTCTCGCCCCGCGAGATCCGCCGCATGGACCGGGCGGCGCAGTTCGCCGTCGTCTGCGCGCGGGACGCCGTGGCCGACAGCGGGCTCGCCTTCGACGGCATCCGCCCCGAGCGGATCGGCGTCAGCGTGGGCAGCGCGGTGGCGGCGGCGATGTCGCTGGAGAGCGAGTACCGGGTGCTCTCCGACCAGGGCCGCGAATGGGAGGTCGACCCCTCCTACCTGACCCCCCACATGTACGACCACATGGTGCCCGGCATCCTCGGCGCCGAGGTCGCCTGGACCGTCGGCGCCGAGGGGCCCGTCACCGTCGTCTCGGACGGCTGCACCTCAGGACTGGACTCGGTCGGCTACGCCTGCCGGCTGATCCAGGAGGGCTCCGTCGACGTCATGCTGGCGGGCGCCACCGACACCCCCCTCACCCCGATCGTCGCCGCCTGCTTCGACGCCATCAAGGCGACCACGCCCCGCAACGACGACGCGGAACACGCCTCGCGCCCCTTCGACCTCTCCCGCAACGGCTTCGTCCTCGCCGAGGGTGCCGCGATGTTCGTCCTGGAGGAGTACGAGAGCGCGGTACGCCGCGGAGCCCGGATCTACGCGGAGGTGAGCGGCTACGCGACCCGCCTCAACGCCCACCACATGACCGGCCTCAAGACCGACGGCCGGGAGATGGCCGAGGCCATCCGCGTCGCCCTCGACGAGTCCCGGATCGACCCGACCGCCATCGACTACGTCAACGCCCACGGCTCCGGCACCAAGCAGAACGACCGCCACGAGACGGCCGCCTTCAAGCGGAGCCTCGGCGAGCACGCCTACGCCGTGCCCGTCAGCTCCATCAAGTCGATGGTCGGCCACTCCCTCGGCGCCATCGGCTCCATCGAGATCGCCGCCAGCCTCCTGGCCCTCACCCACCAGGTCGTCCCGCCCACGGCCAACCTCCACACCGCCGACCCGGAGTGCGACCTCGACTACGTCCCGCTGACCGCCCGCGAGGCGAAGCTGCGCAGCGTCCTCACCGTGGGCAGCGGCTTCGGCGGATTCCAGAGCGCGATGGTGCTCCGAAGGACCGAGGAGGCCGCGGCATGAGCGACCGAGCCCTGATCACCGGCATCGGCGTGGTGGCCCCCAACGGCCTCGGCGTCAAGGAGTACTGGAACGCCACCCTCGAAGGGCGCGGCGGCATCGCCCCCCTGACCCGCTTCGACGCCTCCCGCTACCGCTCCCGGCTGGCCGGCCAGATCCTCGGCTTCGACCCGGCGGACCACCTGCCCAACCGGCTGCTCCCGCAGACCGACGTCTCCACCCGCCTCGCCCTGGTCGCCGCCGAACACGCCCTCGCCGACGGCGGCGTCGACCCGGCCGAGCTCGTCGACTTCGACATCGGCGTCATCACCTCCAACGCCTCCGGCGGATTCGCCTTCACCCACCGGGAGTTCGCCAACCTCTGGTCCAAGGGGCCGGAGTTCGTCAGCGTGTACGAGTCGTTCGCCTGGTTCTACGCGGTCAACACCGGTCAGGTGTCCATCCGGCACAAGCTGCGCGGCCCGGGAGTCGCCCTGGTCGCCGAGCAGGCCGGCGGTCTGGACGCGCTGGGCCATGCCCGCCGTTCCCTCCGGCTCGGCACCCCGCTCGTCGTCACCGGCGGCGTCGACTCGGCCCTGGACCCCTGGGGCTGGGCCGCGCACCTGTCCGGCGGGCTGATCAGCGCGAGCGACGACCCGGACCGGGCCTACCTCCCCTTCGACACCCTCGCGGACGGCCATGTACCCGGCGAGGGAGGCGCGTTCCTCATCATGGAGGACGAACGGGGCGCACAGGCAAGGGGAGTGGACCGCGTCTACGGCGAACTCGCGGGGTACGCGGCCACCTTCGACCCGCCGCCCGGATCCGGACGGCCTCCGGCGCTCCGCCGCGCGGCGGAGCTGGCGATCGCCGACGCCGGCCTCGCCCCCTCGGACATCGGCATCGTCTTCGCGGACGCGGCGGGAACCGCGGAGCTGGACCGGACCGAGGCCGAGGCGATCACCGGGATCTTCGGCTCCCACGGAGTCCCGGTCGCCGCCCCCAAGGCGCTGACCGGCCGACTCCTCGCGGGCGGCGGCCCGTTGGACGTGGTGACCGCCCTGCTCGCCCTCCGTGACGGGCTCGTCCCGGCCGTGCCGTACGAGGGGGAGACCCCCGCCGCGTACGGCCTCGACCTGGTCCGCGGGACACCCCGGCCGACCTCCGCCCGGGCGGCCCTCGTGCTCGCCCGGGGCCGCTGGGGCTTCAACTCGGCCGTCGTCGTCACGGTGCCCGGCCATGGCTGACGGTGCCCCGCGCCTCGTCGAGGTCGCCGACGGGGTCCACGCGTACATCCAGCCCGACGGCGGCTGGTGCCTCAACAACGCGGGCGTGATCCGCACGGACGACGGCGCGATCGTCGTCGACACGGCCGCCACCGAACGCAGGGCGCTGCGGCTGGGGGAGAGCGTCGACCGCCTCGCGGCCGGTCCGCGCCGGACGGTGGTCAACACCCACTTCCACGGCGACCACACCTTCGGCAACGGCGTCTTCGGGCCGGACGCCACAGTGATCAGCCACGCCCACACCCGGACCGACATGGCCGAGACCGGACTCGCCCTGACCGGCCTGTGGCCGGACGTGGAGTGGGGGGACGTCGAGGTCGTCCTGCCCGACGTCACCTACTCCGGCGGCATGACCCTGCACGCCGGTGGCCGGCGCGTGGAACTGCTGCATCCCGGCCCCGCGCACACCCGCAGCGACACCGTGGTCTGGCTGCCGGCGGAGCGGGTCCTGTTCACCGGGGACGTCGTGATGCCCGGCTGCACGCCCTTCGTCCTGATGGGAACGGTACGGGGCTCCCTGGAGGCCCTGGAGCGGCTGCGCGCGCTGGACCCCGTCACGGTCGTGGGCGGCCACGGACCGCTCGCCGGCCCCGACGCCCTCGACGCCACCGAGGAGTACCTGCGCTGGCTGGGGAAGGTCGCGGCGGAGGGCGCCGCGAGCGGCCTCACCGCACTGGAGACGGCCCGGACGTGCGACCTCGGCGCCTTCGCGGGACTCCTCGACGCCGAGCGGCTCGTGGGCAACCTGCACCGCGCCCGGCAGGAGCTGGACGACGCGGAACTCGCCGCGCCGCTGGACGTCGTCGGGGTCTTCGGCGAGATGGTCGCTTACCACGGAGGCCTGCCGGCCTGCCACGCGTGACGGCGGGGACGGGGGCGGGGACGGAGGTCTACGTCCTCGCCCCGCCCCCGTCTACGTCCCTGCCTCTACCCCCGCCCCCGCCCCCGCCCCCGTCTACGTCCCCGTACGGATCGCGCGGACCGCCGGTGCCGTCGAGTGCGGCAGCAGGTCCGCCGGGTGGTCCGGGCGGAGGACCTCCACCGCGACCTCCTCCCGGAAGCGGTACGGGCGGTGCGCCAGGACGCCGCTGAGGTTCCGGCGTACCCGGGACATCTCCGCCCGTACGGTCACCGTCCTCGTACGGTCCCCGAACACGTCGTCCGCCAGCTCCGCCGCCGTCCGGCCGTCCCGGTGCAGCGCCAGGACGTAGAGGAGCTCCGCGTGCCGGGGGCTGAGCTCCTGCTGCCAGCTGCCCGCCTCGCCCGAGACGGCCACCGTCCAGCGGCGCGGCCGGCTCAGGTCCAGGACCACCCGGCTCGCCGCGTCCGCGCCGGGCCCCGGCTGCCGGGTCTCCTCCTCGACCCGCAGCAGCCAGCCGCCCGGCAGCGGCTCCACCGCGCACAGGCCCAGAGAGGGGAGCCACACCCGCCCGGCGCGGAAGGACTTGGGCAGCGGGATCCGGTCCACCGGCGCGAGCCCGGTCACCGCCGCCGTCCAGCCGTGGATGTCGACCGCGACGGCCCGGCCGCCCACGCGGCACAGGATCGGCGCGGCAACGGCCCGAAGGCGTTCGACCGAGCGGCGGTGCCGTTCCCGCATCTCGGCCTCGGCGAGCTGGGCGACCGAGGCAACCAGGGCCAGCATGGCCGGATGGAAGCTGGACGCCGGTCCACTGACGTCCAGGATCCCCAGGAGCCGCTGATCGCGCGGATCGTGCACGGGCGCGGCGGCGCAGGTCCAGTTGTGCAGCGTGTGCACGTAGTGCTCGGCGGAGTGCACCTGCACCGCCCGGCCCATCGCGAGCGCCGTGCCGACCGCGTTCGTCCCGGTCGCGTGCTCGGTCCAGGCCGCGCCCTCCTCCAGGCAGATGCCGTTGGCCTGCCGCAGCACCGAGAGGTTGCCCTGGCGCCACAGCACCCGGCCGTGCTCGTCGGTGACCACCATGATCTGGAGGGAGGTGTCGGCGATGCCGGCGAGGCCGCTGCTGAGCGTCCGCATCACCTCGGAGAGGAGCGTGCCCCTGCGCCGCTGCTCCAGTTCGTCCCGCTGCAGCAGCACGCTGCTCGTGCTCTTGTCGGGGTCGAGACCCAGCCGGGCCATCCGCTGCCAGGACGCGTCGATGACCGCGCGGGGCGCGATCGGCGGCGTACGGCCCGCGAGGGTCTCCTCACGGACCCGGTGCAGCAGTCGGGCGGCCTGGGCGGCGTCCATGGCGGCCAGCCGCCTCATGTCGAGCTGAGTGTTCTTCATCGGTCTCTCCCAGCCACCCACGGTGCTGTATCGGTTCTGCACGGGGCAGATGTCCGGAGTGTCGCTGCCCATGGTGCCGTTCGGAACCACCTGACGCGGCCCGGTTCGGGTAATCCTGCAACCCTTTGCAACTCTGGCGATCGACAGCCCCCGTGCATGAGGGTGGTGTGAGCGGTGGGTGGTGCCGTGTCGGCGCAGCACCACCCCCGCTCTCTCCGCGCGTGCCGACCCTCTCGGGTCCACCCCTGGTACGCGCGGCCCAAGAGCCCGGCACTCGTGGGGCATCGGCCCGTACGGTCCTCAGACCGACACCCGAGCCCGCTCCACCACGGCCCGCAGGTCCAGGGTGTGCGGCAGCGTCCCGAACGTCGACCCTCCGTCCCCGCCGAGCCGCGACGCGCAGAACGCGTCCGCGACCTCAGGCGGCGCCCACCGCACGAGCAGCGAGCCCTGGAGCACCAGCGCCATCCGCTCCACGAGCCGCCGCGCCCGCGCCTCGACCCCCTCCAGATCGGCCAGTTCGACCAGGAGTTCCCGGATCGCCCGGTCGAGCCGGTGGTCCGCGCCCCGCGCCGCCCCCACCTCCCGCAGGAAGGCGTCGAACGAGGCCGGCTCGGTCCGCAGCGCCCGCAGCACGTCGAGCGCCTGGACGTTCCCCGAGCCCTCCCAGACCGAGTTGAGCGGCGACTCCCGCAACAGCCGCGGCAGCCCCGACTCCTCCACGTACCCGTTGCCGCCGAGGCACTCCAGGGCCTCCGCCACCACCGGTGTGCACCGCTTCGTCACCCAGTACTTCGCCACCGGCACGGTGATACGGAGCAGAGCCCGCTCACGCTCGGCGTGGCTGCCGCCGCCGGTTTCGCCGGCGGCGTCGATTGCGGTGGCGTCGTCGATTGCGGTGGCGTCGTCGGTTTCCACCGCGTCGTACGCCGCCGCCAGCCGCATCGCGAGCACCGTCGCCGCCTCCGACTCCAGGGCCAGATCGGCGAGCACGTTCCGCATCAGCGGCTTCTCGATCAGCACCCCGCCGAAGGCCTGCCGGTACGCGCAGTGGTGCACGGCCTGCGCCACCGCCTGCCGCATCAGCGCCGCCGAGCCGAGTACGCAGTCGAGCCGGGTCGCCGCCACCATCCCGATGACCGTCCGCACCCCGCGCCCCTCCTCGCCGACCCGGCGCGCCCAGGTCGTCCCGTCGAATTCCACCTCGGCGGAGGCGTTCGACCGGTTGCCCAGCTTGTCCTTGAGCCGCTGGATCGCGAACGCGTTGCGCGAGCCGTCCGCGAGGACCCGGGGCAGCAGGAAGCAGGTCAGCCCCGCCGGAGCCTGTGCGAGGACCAGGAAGGCGTCCGACATCGGTGCCGAGCAGAACCATTTGTGGCCCGTCAGGACGTACTCCCCGTCGGCCGCCAGCGGGCGCGCCTCCGTGGTGTTCGACCGGACGTCGCTGCCGCCCTGCTTCTCCGTGAGCGCCATCCCGAGCAGGGCCCCCGGCTTCTCGGCGACGGGCCGCAGCTCCCGTTCGTACACGTGCGAGGCCGCGGCCGGCTCCCACACCTCCGCGAGCTCCGGCTCGGCGCGCAGCGCGGGCACGGCCGCGTGCGTCATCGACAGCGGGCAGACGTGCCCCGCCTCCGCCTGCGACACCACCAGAAGCCCCGCGGCCCGCCGCACATGACCACCCGGACGGCCCCACGCGTCGGTCAGCCCGGCCCCCACGGACCTGCCGAGCAGCCGGTGCCAGGCCGGATGGAAGTCGACCTCGTCGATCCGGTTCCCGTACCGGTCGTGGGTCCGCAGCCGCGGCGGGTACGCGTTCGCCAGCTCCCCCCACTCCCTGACCTGCGCGGACCCGCTCGCCCGCCCCAACAGGGCCAGCTCCTCGCGGGCCTCCGTCAGGATCGCGGGCGCGAGGTGCCGCTCGACCGCCTCCGCCAGCGGCCGATCGGACGTGAAGACGTCGTATCCCGCCAGGGGCGGAGCCTGGTTGGTCACGGTGTGGGTGCTCCCTGCCATGCCGATACGGTAAGCAGGTGCAGGCAGCAAGAGAAACACCCGAACGGCCCGAGGGGCCCGACCGGCCGGATGGGACGGATCGGACGGATCACTCGAACCGGCAGGACCGGTCCGAGCGGCGGCCCTGGAGCAAGCTCCACCGAGCGCGCGTCCTCTACCGCAACGTCTCCAAGCGGAAGATGGTCTGGCTCCTCCTCAAGGACACCGTCAACTCGTGCATCGAGTACCGGATCCTCGGCCTCGCCGCCGAGGCCGCGTTCTTCACCCTGCTGTCGCTGCCGCCCCTGCTCCTCGGCCTGATCGCCCTCCTCGGCTACGCCGACGACTGGACCAACACCGACACCGTCGCGAGCATCGAGGAGAACATCCTCCGCGCTGCCGGAACGGTCCTCTCCGACCGGGGCGTCCACGACATCGCCAAACCGCTCCTGGACGACGTCACCCAGGGCAAACGGCCCGAGCTGGTCTCCCTCGGCTTCGCCATCGCCCTCTGGTCCGGATCGCGCGCGGTGAACGTCTTCATCGACACCATCACCGTCATGTACGGACTCGACGGCCACCGCGGCATCGTCAAGACCCGGCTCCTCGCCTTCCTGCTCTACATCGTGGCGCTGATCATCGGCGCCGTCGTGCTGCCCCTCGCGGTCGTCGGCCCCGACCGGGTCGTCGAGCTCGTCCCCTGGGGCACGGAGGTCGTCGCCGTCCTGTACTGGCCGGCCGTCATCCTGCTCTCCATCGCCTTCCTCACGACGCTCTACCACGTGTCCGTACCCGTCAGATCGCCGTGGATCGAGGACATCCCCGGCGCCCTCGTCGCGCTCGGGATGTGGGTCTTCGGCAGCTTCCTGCTGCGGATCTACCTCACCAGCCAGGTCGAGGGCCCGACCATCTACGGCTCCCTCGCCGCCCCGATCGCCGTCCTCCTCTGGATCGGCATCTCGGCCTTCGCGGTCCTCGTCGGCGCCGCGGTGAACGCCGCCATCGACCGCGTCTGGCCCTCCGTCGCCACCGCCGCGGCCCGTGAGGCCAACGAACGGGCCCGCGCCGTCCAGGCCGCCGAACTCGTCGCCCGGGTCCGCGCCGAGGCGGAGGACGTCGACGAGGACGACCCGGACATGCCCTCGGAGTTCCCCGAGCGCTGGTCCAAGTTCCTGCCCCCGGACGACGTGAAGTCGCGCATCCACTCGGGCTGGGAGAAGGAGTAGCCCGACGGCCCTGCCGCAGGCCCGAAGGCCGGACGAGGAGCGCCGGGCCCGATCGGCAGGACGACCCCCTAGGATCGCGGGCACGGCGGAGCCGGCACCGGCACCGCAGCGGCCTTGGGGGGCTTCATGATCAGGCTCACGCCCGTCGAACGGGATCTCCACCGTGCGTTGAGCACGCGGGCGCGGGAGGCGGATCCGGCGAAGCCCGCCGAGGCCTGCCTCACGTACAAGGAACTCGGGCTGCTCGTCGACCCGGAGGGTACCGCGACCGGGATGTCGAGGCCGCCGTTCCGCACCATGTTCCCGGCCCTCGGGAACGTCAGCGCGTACGAGGTGGAGCAGCGCCGGCCGCTGCTCTCCGCCCTGGTGGTGGCACAGAGCTCCGGCACGCCGGGGCCGGGCTTCGTGGAGATGGCGCGGTACCTCGGGGTGACCGTCCGCGACCCGGAGGCCTTCTGGGAGGAGGAGGTCGCGGCCGTGGTCCGGTTCTGGAGCACGTACGAACCCGTGCTGCTCATGGACGCGGCGGTCCACCGGCTCGAAGGCGAACTGGCCGCGCTGCGGGCCGCGGTGGCGAGGCTCGAAGGTCCCGCCTGAGCGAGTCCGGCGGCGAGCCGAGGGGGCCCGCGATAAATCGGTGGCGCCGTGTTTCAGGGGCGGGCTATGGTTCTGCTCGTTCCGGGGCGCGGCGGTCGCCGCTCCCGGGGACGGTGTCGGTTCGTCGTAGAAGAAGCAGGAGGTGAGGACATTGATGACTGTCATGGTGACGGGCTCTGCCCGCATTCAGGAGTTCATCGTTTCCACCCCTGTGGTCTCCGGCTGACACCCACTCGACTTCCGCGCGCAGAGCGCGCCGCCGGGGCCACCCTTCGAAGGGTCCCCCTTGTTCCACGCTTCGCTCCACCCGTCCTCCCTCTCTTCCGACTCCTCCGACGCTCGGCACCCGCTCGCCGCCCATGGCTGGGACGAGGGCTGGGAAGCCGAGTTCGCCCCCTACGCCCGACAGGGCCTCCTCCCCGGCCGGGTCGTCCGCGTCGACCGAGGCCAGTGCGACGTCGCCACCGCCGAGGGGATCGTGCGCGCCGACACGGCGTTCGTGACCCCGCACGACCCGCTCCGGGTCGTCTGCACCGGTGACTGGGCCGCCGTCGACCCCGAGGGCGTCAGCGATCCCCGGTACGTACGGACGCTGCTGCCGCGCCGTACGGCCTTCGCGCGCTCCACCTCCTCCAAGCGGTCCGAGGGCCAGGTCCTCGCGGCCAACGTCGACCACGTCGTCATCACCGTCTCGCTCGCCGTCGAGCTGGACCTCGGCCGGATCGAACGCTTCCTCGCCCTGGCCTGGGAGTCCGGCGCCCAGCCGACGGTCGTCCTCAGCAAGGCGGACCTCGTCCCGGACGCCACCGGGCTCTCCTACCTCGTCGAGGACGTGGAGACCGTCGCCCCCGGCGTACGGGTCGTGCCCCTCAGCTCGGCCACGGGAGAGGGTCTCGACGAGCTCTCCGCGGTCGTCGCGGGCGGCACGACCGTCCTGCTCGGCGTCTCCGGCGCCGGCAAGTCCACCCTCGCCAACGCGCTCGTCGGTACGGACGTGATGACCGTCCAGGCCGCCCGTGACGTCGACGGCAAGGGCCGCCACACCACGACCACCCGCAACCTCTTCGTCCTGCCGGGCGGGGGAGTCCTCATCGACACCCCCGGGCTGCGCGGGGTCGGCCTCTGGGACGCCGAGACCGGCGTCGGCCAGGTCTTCTCCGAGATCGAGGCGCTGGCGGCCGAGTGCCGCTTCCACGACTGCGCCCACGAGGCGGAGCCCGGCTGCGCGGTGGCGGCGGCCATCGAGGACGGTTCGCTGCCCGTGCGCCGCATGGAGAGCTACCGCAAGCTGCTCCGCGAGAACCAGCGGATCGTGGCCAAGACCGACGCCCGCCTGCGCACCGAGATCCTCAAGGACTGGAAGCGCAAGGGCGCGGAGGGGCGCGCGGCCATGGAGGCCAAGCGCGGGCGCGCCCGGTAGGGGCACGCGTGGTGTTCCGTCGGGGTCCGGGGCCCGTCCCCGGACCCCGGATCCGCCGTTCTCGCGCTGCGCGTCCCCGAGCGCAGCGCCGTGTCCGAAACCCGCCAGCCGGGTGTCGTCGGTTCCCGCACACTGGGAGACGTGACCGAGGAAGACACCCGCTACGAGGCGGTCAGCAGCAGGGACGCACGGTTCGACGGCGCGTTCTTCTTCGCCGTCCGCACCACCGGGATCTACTGCCGGCCCAGCTGCCCGGCCGTCACCCCGAAGCGCCGGAACGTCTCCTTCTTCCCCACGGCCGCCGCCGCCCAGGGCCACGGCTTCCGGGCCTGCCGCCGCTGCCGCCCGGACGCCGTGCCGGGCTCCGCCGCCTGGAACGTCCGGGCCGACGTCGTCGGCCGCGCCATGCGCATGATCGGCGACGGGGTCGTCGACCGCGAGGGCGTGCCCGGACTCGCCGGACGCCTCGGCTACAGCACCCGCCAGGTGCAGCGCCAGCTCACCGCCGAGCTCGGCGCGGGACCCGTCGCCCTCGCCCGCGCCCAGCGGGCGCACACCGCGCGCCTGCTCCTCCAGACCACGGGCCTGCCCGTCACCGAGATCGCCTTCGCGGCCGGATTCGCCAGCGTCCGCCAGTTCAACGAGACCATCCGCGCCGTCTACGCCCGCACCCCCACCGCCCTGCGGGAAGAGGCGGGCACCGGCGCGGGAGCCCGTACCGCGCTCGCCGCCGGGGTGCCGCTGCGGCTCGCCCACCGGGGGCCGTACGCCGCCGGTGAGGTCTTCGACCTGCTCGCGGCCGAGGCCGTGCCCCGCGTCGAGGAGGTCGTCGGCGCCCCCGGCACCCGCACCTACCGCCGTACCCTCCGCCTCCCGTACGGCACCGGCGTCGTCTCCGTCGACGAGCGCTCCGCCGGGCGCTGGCTCGACGCCCGCATCCACCTCACCGAGCTGCGGGACCTGACCACCGCCGTCCACCGGCTGCGCCGCCTCTTCGACCTCGACGCGGACCCGTACGCGGTCGCCGAGCGCCTCGGCGCCGCCCCCGGGCTCGCCGCCGAGGTCGCCGCCCGGCCCGGCGTACGCTCCCCGGGGACGGCCGAGCCGGAGGAGTTCGCGCTGCGGACCCTCCTCGGGCCCGGGGAGTCGGCCCGGCTCGTCGAGGCGCACGGCACGCCCCTGGCCACCGCCTGCGGCACCCTCACCCATGTCTTCCCGGCGCACGCCGACCTGACCGGCCACCCCGTCGCGGGCCCGCTGGCCCGCGCGCTCGCCGACGGAGCCGTACGCCTCGACCCGGGCGCCGACCGCGACGAGGCCGAGCGCGCGCTGCTCGCCGTCCCCGGCGTGAGCCCCGAGGCCGCCGCCCTCATCCGGATGCGTGCGCTCGGCGACCCGGACGTGCCCCCGGCGGGCGTGGCCGACACGGAGGAGTGGCGCCCGTGGCGCTCGTACGCGGCCCGCTACCTCGGGACCGCCCCGTAGGAGGCGCCCGGCGGACCAGGGGCCGGGGGATCTTTCAGGGCGTGCCCCTCAGGGCCTGTCCGGCCGCCAGGACCGGCCGGAGCGCCCGGCTCAGCCCCAGAGCACCGCGCCCGCCCAGGCCCCCACGATCAGCAGGCACGAGAAGAGCTCGACGAGGACGCTCGTTCCGGCCGCCCGCATCACCGTCCGGGTCGCCGCCCTGGCCTGGCCGTGGCCGCCGAGGCGGAGCCGTTCCGCGAGGTAGATCCCGCCGACGAAGCCGGGGATGGCGCCGAGCACCGGGACCAGGACGAAGCCCAGGAGCGCGCCCACGCCGGCGTAGACCACCATCCGCCGGGTGATGCCGACGCCACGGAAGCGGCGCGGTGGGAGCTGCCAGACGACCACCTGGGTGAGGAGCAGCAGACCGGTCGACGAGGCCAGCAGGAGCCAGGCGAGGTCCGTCCGCTCGTGCAGTGACCACCAGAGCATGGCCGCCCACACCAGCCACGTCCCCGGCACGCCGGGCGCCAGCACCCCGAACAGGCCGAGCAGCATCACCGTCGCGACCATCAGGAGCTGCCACACACCCATCTGCCCAGGGTGCCGGAATCCCGGTGTTCGCGCAGGTCAAGGCAGACGGACGGAGTACGAGGACGTCAACCCGCCGACGGCGGGGGCGGCGGCCACCGGATTCCGCTCGCCCGGCCTCCGCTCAGCCGCGGGCCACCCAGCCCTTCTCGTACGCGTGCCAGCCCAGCTGGAGCCGGGTCGTCACCCCGGTCAGCTCCATCAGCCCCTTGACCCGCCGCTGCACGGTCCGCAGCCCCAGGTCGAGCTGCTTGGCCACGCTCGCGTCCGTCATCCCGGCGAGCAGCAGCGACAGGATCTCCAGGTCCATCACGTCCGGGCCCGGCACCTCCTCCTCGGTGATCTGCGCGCCCGCCCCGAGCCGCAGCGGCAGCGCCTCCCGCCACACCGACTCGAAGAGCCCCATCAGCGATTCGAGGAGCCCGCTCGCGTGCACGACGATCGCCGCCGGCTCCGCGCCCCGCCCGGTCAGCGGCACCATGGCCAGCGACCGGTCGGCGACCACCAGCTTGGTGGGCACGCGGTCCGCGACCCGGATCCGCTCCTCGCGGCCGAGCGCCGCCGACAGTTCGAGCAGCCCGGAGGGAAGGGTGAGCACCTCGCGCTCGATCACCACCCGGTAGCGCACGCCCCGCCCCGCGGCCATCTCCTCCGCGTCGTTCTCCATCCCGGTGACCGCGATGGGCTTGCCCGTCACGAGGGCGCAGACCTCCTCCGTCGCCCCCAGCTGGAGCTGGAGGAAGCGGTGGGTGACGGCGCTCGCTCCGGTCACCACCTCCACCAGGTCGTGGACGGCGGCCTCCGCGGCCTCCGCCCGGTACTCCTCCGCCAGCAGCGCCGCCGCCAGCTCGGCCTGCTCCAGCTCGTGGCGCTGCTGGGTCAGCAGCGCGCCCAGCGCGACCCCCGGGGGCGCCGCCACCCACCGCCCGGTCCTGGCCGAGGACTGCGCGGCGAGCCCCTGCGACTCCAGCCGGCGCAGCGCCCGCTCGGTGTCCCGTTCGGGCATGGCGAGCCGGTGCGCGAGATCGGTGACCTCGGCCGCGCCCAGCGCGACCAGGGCGCGGTACGCGGACTCCTGGCGTTCGTCGAGCCCTATCGCTCCCAGCATGGTTGCCCCACCCCTCGCCGTACGTCCGGCGGACGCCCCGGATCTTCTCGGGACATTCACCGGAGGCATTCGTTCCGTTGGTGACCTGGCGGGAAACGGCCACGGCGTATTCCCGCCTTGCCCATCATCCCTGTACCGCCCTCACCTCTGCCAATGTGGCGCCACCGCAGCACCAACAGCCTCCGGAGACGGGTGTCTTATGCCTTATTTCCGGAATCAGATGGGGAGAGCGATGCGCCCGATTTCGCGTACGGCCCTGGGGGCGGCGACCGCCGCCGTCCTGGCCGTCACCGCGGTCGCGCCGTCCATGGCGAATGAGCCGCAGGACGACACGGCCGGCAAGCGACCGCTGGTAGGCAGCGAGGCCTCGGCCCGCGCCGGCGACCGGACCGCCACGGTGACGCTGGTCACCGGAGATCGCGTCCTGGTCACTCGGGACGCCGACGGGAACCCGGCCGCCACCGCGCTGCCCCGCGAGGACGGCACCGTCCCCCTCGTCCAGACCCGCCGCTCCGGCCAGGACCTGTACGTTTACCCCGAGGACGCCACCGACGCGCTCGCCGCCGGCCGCGTCGACGAGGAGCTCTTCAACGTCACCGGGCTCGTCCGCCAGGGCTACGACGACGCCTCCACCACGACGCTCCCTCTCATCGCGGTCTACGGCTCCGACCTCGCCCGCTCGGTCCCCGCCGCCCCGCGCGGCGCGCAGCGCGGCCAGGTCCTGAAGACCGTCGACGGCGTCGCGCTCAAGGCCGACAAGAAGCAGGCCGCCACCTTCTGGGCCGACGTGAACACCCCGGGGGCCCGCTCCGCCGCCGGCATCGAGAAGCTCTGGCTCGACCGAAAGGTTCAGGCCACCCTGGAGCAGTCGACGCAGCAGGTCCACGCACCCGAGGCCTGGGCCGCCGGCTACGACGGCACCGGTACCAAGGTCGCCGTCCTCGACACGGGCGCCGACACCGAGCACCCCGACCTCAAGGGCCGCGTCACCCTCTCGGAGAACTTCACCGACTCCGAGACCGCCGACGACCGCCAGGGTCACGGCACCCACACCATCTCCACCGTCGGCGGCTCCGGCGCAGCCAGTGGCGGCAAGAAGAAGGGCGTCGCCCCCGGCGCGGACCTCCTCAACGGCAAGGTCCTCAACGACTCCGGATCCGGCGCCGCCTCCTGGATCATCGCCGGCATGGAGTGGGCCGTCGCCCAGGGCGCCGACGTCGTCTCCATGAGCCTCGGCAGCTCCGTCCCCACCGACTGCACCGACCCGATGAGCGCCGCCGCCGAGGAACTCGCCCAGAGCAAGGGCACGTTGTTCGTCCTCGCCGCCGGAAACTCGGGCCCGACCCTCAACACGGTCTCCTCGCCCGGCTGCGCGCCCAGCGTCCTCACCGTCGGCGCCACCGACCGCGACGACTCCACCGCGTACTTCTCCAGCCGCGGCCCGACGATCGTCAACCACACCCTCAAGCCCGAGATCGCCGCGCCCGGCGTCGCCATCTCCGCGGCTGCCGCCGGCGGCCGGGGCGTGTACGCCTACCAGTCCATGTCCGGTACGTCGATGGCCACCCCGCACGTCGCGGGCGCCGCCGCCATCGTCAAGCAGCGCCACCCCGACTGGACCGCCCAGCAGATCAAGGCCGCCCTCGTCTCCTCCGCCGAGAGCGACCTCCCCGGCGACGTCCGCGAGGTCGGCGGCGGCCGGCTCGACGTCAAGGCCGCCATCGACCAGACGGTCCTCGGCGCCTCCGCCGTCCAGGGCGGCACCTTCAACTGGCCGCAGGACGACAGCGACCGCACCACGGTCTCCGTCCCGTACACCAACACCTCCGACGCCCCGGTCACCCTGAACCTGGCCGTAGAGACGGTCGCCGGCAACGACGGCTCCCGCGTGCGGAGTTCGGTCGCCCGCCTCGGCAAGCGCACCGTCACCGTCCCGGCCGGCGCCACCGTCCAGGTCCCGCTGGAGCTCACCCCCGACGCACGCCTGGAGCGCGCCCAGTACGGCGACGTCACCGGCCGCGTCCTCGCCACCAGCCCCGGCGGCATCCACGTCTCGACCCCGTTCTCGCTCTACGTCGAGCCCGAAACCGTCACGTTGCGCGTCAAGTTGATCGACCGTCAGGGCAAGCCGGCCGATGGCGCCTCCTCGCTCGACGTCATCGGCACCGACGACGCCAGCGGCGAGCGCCGCTTCAACGACGGCGCCGGCGACCAGGTCTACCGCCTGCGCCCCGGCAGCTACTTCCTCTCCTCCTTCGTCACCACTCCCGACGCCGGCGAGGGCGCCAAGCTGAACGACTCGCTCAGCTACCTCGGCCGCCCGCAGGTGGAGCTGAAGAAGGACACCACCGTCGTCCTCGACGCCCGCAAGGCCCACAAGCTGTCGGTGAAGACCGACAAGGCCACCGAACTCCGGGGCGCCACCCTCGTGTTCTCCCGCTCCTGGGACGACACCTGGCTGCACGCCGGCACCGCCGCCGGGCCGCGCACCCTCCGCGGCTACTACGCCTCGGTCGAAGGCTCCGCCGACGACGGCGACTTCGAGTTCGGCAGCTACTGGCGCGCCGCCGCCCCGCAGATCACCTCGCTCCGTACGGGCGACGGCCTGACCCTGCACCCCCTCACCGGCACCCTCGGCTCCGACAACCTCGACGGCACCGGCTCCGCCCGGCTCGTCGACGCCGGAACCGGCACCCCGGACGAACTGAAGGCCGCCGGAGTCCAGGGCCGTATCGCCCTCGTCCGACTGCCCGACGACTCCACCAACGCGAGCACCCTCGCCCGGAACGCCAAGGCCGCCGGCGCCGTCGCCGTCGTCGCGTACCACTCGGCCCCCGGCCGCTGGTACCCGGCCGGTGGATTCGCCGGCCTCGGCCTGCCGGTCCTCTCCGTCCCGTCCGACGAGGCGACCGCGCTCCTGGGCAAGCTGGCGGCCGGCGAGGTCACCGTCGCCTGGCAGGCCACCGCGAAGAGCCCGTACGTCTACAGCCTCGCCTTCCCCGAGACCGGAGCGATCCGCGACGACCGGACCTACCGGGTCCACGACGGCGAACTGGGCCGCACCGACGCCACCCACGGGTCGGCGGGCATCGCCACCGACTTCGTGGACTTCCCGTCCGCGCGCCGTCCGGACGGCGTCCGCATCGGCTTCGCCTCGCTGGAGGCGGTCCCCGCGCCCGGCGCCCGCACCGAGTACTACTCGGCCGGTGACACGACCTGGGAGCCGATGGTCGGCAGCAGCTTCCCGTTCGGGGAGATCATGATCGGCACCCCGCACACGTACACGCCCGGGGAACGGCGCACCGAGAACTGGTACGACGGCGTCATCGCCCCCACCGCCCCCCGCGACAGGACCGGCGAACCGGTCCTCGTCGCCGAGCGGCAGGGCAACCTCATAGGCTTCGCCGACGCCATCTGGGGCGACAACACCCACTACGCCGAGCCCGGTTCCTTCGGCGACATCGGCAACCTCCGCCTCAGCCGCGACGGCGAGGTCCTCGGGGAGACCGGCTGGCCGTTCGGCGCCTTCGAGGTACCGTCCGAAGCCGGGACGTACACGCTCGAACAGAACACCATGAAGATCGGCAGCAAGGTGTGGGCCCGCTCCACCTCCGTCAACTCGGTGTGGAAATTCACCTCCAAGCTTGACGAGAGCGTCTATTCTCAGGGCATCCCGATTCTCTTCCCCCGGTACGACCTTCCGGAGGACGGACTCAAGACCCTCGCCGCGACCGACGGCCGGCAGATCGGCCTCACCGCGACGGGTCACGCGGGCTACACCCCCGCAGCGCTCACCTCGGCCAAGCTCTCGTACTCCTACGACGGAGGCACGACCTGGACCGAAGCGCGGGTCTCTCAGCAGGGCGGTCACTGGACCGCGACCGTCAACCACGCGGGCGCGTCCGGCAAGCCGGTCACTCTGAAGACCGAACTGACGGACGCCAACGGCAACTCCGTCACCCAGACCGTGGTCCGCGCTTACGACGTGCGCTGATCACGACGGTCCGCCGGGCGTCCTTCCCGTGGGGGGTGGGGTCGCCCGGCGGACCACTCATGCGTCTCACTCATGCGTCTCACTCATTCGCAGCAACGGTTTTCCTGATGTCCGTTTTCGGGCGCCGTGTGCGGTGGACAATAAGGGCATGACTCAGCAGGGGGACAACTGGTGGGACAAGCTCTACGACGAGTCGGTGCCGGACACGGCCCCGACGGTCTCGGGTGACACACTCGACGACCACTTCGCCACGACACCCGGCGCGACCCCGGAGCCCCCGGGCCCCACGGGCTCCACGGATCTCCCGGCCCTCCCGGGCTCCACGGATCTCCCGGGCCTCCCGGGCCTCCCGGATCCCCGGGTCGCGTCGCTCGCGGCGCCGTCCGACGTGACCGGGAGGGCGCCCTGGGAGGCGCCGCCCGAGGCGGGGCCGCGATCCTTCCCCGGGCCGCCGCCCCCGGTGGCCCCGCCCGTCGAGGCGCCCACCGTTCAGGTGCCGGTGCCCGCCTCCGTGCCGGACACCGAGGCCGAGGCCGCCGCCGAACCCGGCGCCGACGAATCCGAAGCCGACCTCACGGTCCAGGTGCCCCTGCCCCGCCCCCGCGCGGCCGGGTTCGTCGGGAGCAGGCCGCCCACCTACGAGGCCGAGCCCACCGCGCTCCCCGTCGCCCGCCCCGGCGAGCTCGCCGAGCTGGTCGCCGACACCGTCCTCGACGGCGCCCGCTACGGCACCTGCACCCTCCGTGCCGCCTCCGTACGCGGCGACTCCGCCCGCTACCGGGGCGAACCCCGCCGCGACGCCCTGCTCACCGCCCGCTTCGGCCACGACGAGGCCGCGCTCGTCCTCGTCGCCGTCGCCGCCGGCTCCCGCGCGGCAGACGACGCCCACCTCGCCGCCGCCGACGCCTGCCAGTGGATCGCCGAGGCCGTCGGCCGCAGTCACGCCCGGCTCTCCGAGGACATCAGGACCGGCCGGCGCGGCGACCTCAAGTCCGGACTGCACCGGCTCACCGACCGTACGTACGGCAAGCTGCGCGCCCGCGCCGCCGACCGGGGCGTCGCCGCCGACGAGTACACCGCGACCCTCCGCTGCCTGCTCGTCCCGGCCGACCCCGAGTGCCGTACGCGGGTCTTCTTCGGGATCGGCGGCGGCGGTCTCTTCCGGCTCCGTGACGGCTCCTGGCAGGACATCGAGCCGCTCCTCCCCGAACCCGCTGCCGCGCCCGGCGCCCCCGTCGTCGGCTTCGGCTCACCGCCGCCCGCGCAGGAGACCGAGACCGAGGAGGGCGACCGGCTCACCATGAACCTCGGCGTCACCACCGCGCCCGGCCCGCTCGTCGAGGAGCCCGTGCCACCGCCCGCCGAGCCGTTCCGCTTCCGCGCCTCCGTCGCCCGCCCCGGGGACACCCTGCTGCTCGCCTCACCCGGGTTCGCCGAGCCGATGCGCGGCGAACCCGCCCTCGCCCGCGAACTCGCCGCCCGCTGGGCCGACCAGGAGCCGCCCGGGCTCGCCGCCTTCCTCGCCGACACCCAGCTGAGGGTGACGGGGTACGCCGACGACCGTACGGGGGTGGCCGTCTGGGAGGCGTAACGCGGCGGGTCATGTGTTGATGGAGCCATGGCCAAACAGAACGTCGCAGAACAGTTCGTCGACATCCTCGTGCGCGCGGGCGTGAAGCGTCTGTACGGCGTCGTCGGCGACAGCCTGAACCCGGTCGTCGACGCCATCCGCCGTACCCCCGCGCTCGACTGGATCCAGGTGCGGCACGAGGAGGTCGCCGCCTTCGCGGCCGGTGCCGAGGCCCAGGTCACCGGCAGCCTCGCCGCCTGCGCCGGCTCCTGCGGCCCGGGCAACCTGCACCTCATCAACGGCCTGTACGACGCCCACCGCTCGATGGCCCCGGTCCTGGCCCTCGCCTCGCACATCCCGTCCAGCGAGATCGGCCTCGGCTACTTCCAGGAGACCCACCCCGACCAGCTCTTCCGTGAGTGCAGCCACTACAGCGAACTCATCTCCAACCCGAAGCAGATGCCCCGGCTGCTCCAGACGGCGATCCAGCACGCCATCGGCCGCAGCGGCGTCAGCGTGGTCTCGCTGCCCGGCGACATCGCCTCCCTGCCCGCCCCGGACAAGGCGGCCGAGACCGCGCTCGTCACCTCCCGGCCCACGGTCCGGCCGGGTGACGACGAGATCGACGCGCTCGTGCGGATGATCGACGCGGCCGATCGGGTGACGCTCTTCTGCGGCAGCGGCACGGCCGGCGCGCACGCCGAGGTGATGCAGTTCGCGGAGCGGATCAAGTCACCGGTCGGCCACGCCCTGCGCGGCAAGGAGTGGATCCAGTACGACAACCCGTACGACGTCGGCATGAGCGGTCTGCTCGGCTACGGCGCCGCCTACGAGGCCACCCACGAGTGCGACCTGCTGATCCTGCTCGGCACCGACTTCCCGTACAACGCCTTCCTGCCCGACGACGTGAAGATCGTCCAGGTGGACGTCCGGCCCGAGCACCTCGGCCGCCGTTCCCGGCTCGACCTCGCCGTCTGGGGGGACGTCCGCGAGACCCTGCGCTGCGTCGTCCCGCGCGTCCGCGCCAAGACCGACCGCCGCTTCCTGGACAAGATGCTCAAGAAGCACGCCGACGCGCTCGAAGGGGTCGTGAAGGCGTACACGCGCAAGGTCGAGAAGCACGTCCCCATCCACCCCGAGTACGTCGCCTCCGTCATCGACGAACTGGCCGACGGCGACGCCGTGTTCACCGTCGACACCGGCATGTGCAACGTCTGGGCGGCCCGCTACCTCTCGCCCAACGGGCGGCGCAGGATCATCGGTTCGTTCAGCCACGGCTCGATGGCGAACGCGCTGCCGCAGGCCATCGGCGCACAGTTCACCGACCGCAACCGCCAGGTCGTCTCGCTCTCCGGCGACGGCGGATTCTCCATGCTCATGGGTGACTTCCTCACCCTGGTCCAGTACGACCTGCCGGTGAAGGTCGTCGTCTTCAACAACTCCTCGCTCGGCATGGTCGAGTTGGAGATGCTGGTGGCCGGCCTCCCCTCGTACGGAACGACGAACAAGAACCCGGACTTCGCGGCCATCGCCCGCGCGGCCGGTGCCTACGGCGTACGCGTCGAGAAGCCCAAGCAGCTCACGAGCGCCCTCAAGGACGCCTTCAAGCACAAGGGCCCGGCCCTCGTGGACGTCGTCACCGACCCCAACGCCCTCTCCATCCCGCCCAGGATCAGTACCGACATGGTGACCGGCTTCGCCCTCTCTGCCAGCAAGATCGTCCTCGACGGGGGAGTGGGCCGCATGCTCCAGATGGCCCGCTCCAACCTGCGCAACGTCCCCCGGCCCTGAGGGAATGCGGGCGCCCCCGTGGGGCATGCATCCCCGTGAGCCTGTTCGACGACGTATGGGTGGGGGTTATGGCCGGGGAGGCGCGACAGCCGACTCAACTGCTCAGGAAGGTGGGATGCGCCGATCTCACCGCGGTGCCGGAGGTGCGGCATGCCTTGCGTGAACTGCTGCGGACATGGGGCGGACCGGGCGCCTCCGACGTGGCCGAACTGCTCACCAGCGAGCTGGTGACCAATGCCCTGATCCACACGGAGCACGGGGCCGTCGTGACCGCGACGGTCGTCCCCGAGCAACTCAGGGTCGAGGTCCGGGACTTCGTACCCGGGCTCACGCGGCCGCACGTACCGCCCGCCGACGACGGTACGCACGGCAGGGGGCTCGTCCTCGTCCAGTCCCTGGCCGACTCCTGGGGGGTCGAGGACCACGAGGTGGGCAAGGTGGTGTGGTTCGAACTGAACGGCGGGGCCGCCTGAGAGGCGGCCCCGCCGGTTTCCGTGGGTCCGTTCAGCCGAACTGCTGCTCGAGGTCCTTGAGCTTGCGCTCGAGGGAGTCGAGGCGGGGCAGTGTCTGGGTGTCGTCCTCGGCGGTGAGGTCCACCATCCGGGAGTCCGCACGGTAATCCGTGCCACGGGTGTCTCCCGTGCGGGGCTCAGCGCCCCTCACGGCTTGCAGGGAGGGCCGGGGTCGAAGCGGCAGTTGTCCCGGATCCGCTATGGCGGGCTCCGCGACGGCGGCCTGCACGGACGCCGTCGCGGAGCCGGAGCCCGCACCCGATCCGGAACCCGGGCCCGTACCGGCGCCCGTGGCGGCGTTGAGCGCCGCCATCTCGACCTGACGGTCGCCGCCCCCGCCGCCGCGGCCGAGCCCGAAGGAGCGGTGCTGGCGGTTGATCGCCTTGAGCCGTGCCCGGTCGAGCTTGACCTGGTCGCGCCGGCGGATCCGGTTCTGCTCCTTCTCCCGTCGGTCCTCGCGCACCTCGTCGACCGCCTCGTCCAGCGTCCGTACGCCTTCCAGGAGCATCAGCGACCAGGCCGCGAAGGTCTCCCGGGGCGCCCGCAGCCAGCGGACGATGCGGATCTGCGGCA
This sequence comes from Streptomyces sp. NBC_00094, assembly GCF_026343125.1. Taxonomy (NCBI): domain Bacteria; kingdom Bacillati; phylum Actinomycetota; class Actinomycetes; order Kitasatosporales; family Streptomycetaceae; genus Streptomyces; species Streptomyces sp. NBC_00094. The sequence goes on from NZ_JAPEMB010000001.1 coordinate 6,438,765, forward strand.
GCGGGCGGGGTACGAGGCCCTGCTCGCGGAGCGCGGCCCGGCGGGTCTGCTTGAGCGCCCGGTCGAAGAGGACCGCCGCCGAGAGGGACATGCCCGCGAAGAACTGCGGTGCCCCGTCGTGGCCGAGGCCGCGTGGAGCGTGCACCCAGTTGAACCAGGCGGCCGCGCCGGCGAACAGCCAGACCAGCAGCCGTGAGCCGAGCGCCGCGTCACCGTGGCTGGCCTCGCGGACGGCGAGGACCGAGCAGAACATGGCGGCGCCGTCGAGGCCGAAGGGGACGAGGTACTCCCAGCCTCCGGAGAGGTTGAGGTTCTGCCGGCCGAAACCGACGAGTCCGTGGAAGGAAAGTGCCGCAGCGACCGCGGCGCAGCAGAAGAGGAGAACGTAGGAAGCCGTTCCGTACACCGCCTCCTTGCGTCGGCGGCGTTCCTCGTTGCGCTCCCAGGAGTCCTCGGCCGCGGCCTGGTCACCGGCGCGCTTCCCGCGCGCGAGCACCGCCACCGCCGTCAGGACTCCGGCCACCATCACGCCGCCCGGAAGCAGCCAGTCCAGCGATATGTCGGTCAGTCTCATGCGGTGTCCCTTGCATCGCAGTAGGGCGTTTGGCGGCCCATACTGGCCGACCCCGTGCGGCGCTCAAGGGGTTTCCGGGCAAGAGCACGCCATCGGGGTGCCAGGGCATACGAATAGGTGCGATCTGGTCGAACGCCTGCACAGGGAAAGGGAATTGCGTTCGATTTACGCCACCCGTGCGGGTGGCGTAATCACCCGGGAGCCTCAGGCGGTCGCGGCCAGTCGACGCACGCGCTCGGCGTCGCAGGTGCGCGGGCAGGTCAGGCAGGTGTCCTCGGGGCGCAGCGTGTAGAAGAAGCAGCAGGTCACCCGGTCGCGGGTGGTGCGCGGGGTGCCGTCGGCGGCCTGGGAGCCGGCCAGCTCGCGGAAGCCCGCGGAGCCGGCGTACGGCTTGTGCGGCTTGCGGGTGGCGGTGGTGCCGGGCATGAGGAGTTCGAGCTCGGCCCTCGCCCGGTCCTCCTCGCCGAGCAGGGACCCGATGTACCAGAGGCCCTCGACGATCTCGTCCGTCGCCATCCCCCACAGGGCCCGGCGGCCGCGCTTCATCCGGGGCCCGAAACCGCCGAGCACCGCCTCGAAGTGCTCGGCGAGCGAGGCGCGCACCTCGGCCCGCAGGGCCTCCTCGTCCGCGACGACCCGGGCGCCGGGCAGCGTGGCCGCCGGGTCGTCCGGCAGGCAGGCGAACTCCTCCACGCGGACCGTCATCCGTCCCAGCGTCCGCTGGAACGACACGTTCCGGGCGGGCAGCCGGGGCACCCTGCGGTGCAGGAACCAGGGGACCGTGACGAGGAGGCAGGCGGGCCAGGCGTAACGGTGCAGTCCGAAGCTCGCGACGACGTCGGGGCGGGCCTGGGTGCCGTAGTCGCGCAGCACCTGGGCGTTGTCCCAGGCGAGGAAGGCGTCGAGGGCGGGTCCGCCGGCCGCGAGCTCCTCGGCGCCGACCCAGCCCGCACCGCGCGGCAGCCGTTCGCCCCGGGCCGATTCCTCTATCCGCAGGCCGGAGAAGACCTCGGCGAGCCGGGCGTAAGAGGCCGCGACGGGCGAGGTGAGGGGTGCGGGCAACAGGGCGGGGACGGTCATGCGGACCACCGAATCGCGATCGTTAGCAGGTTAGCCTTACCTTACCCGAATCTCGATCGCCTCTCACCACCGACAGCCCCCTGCCTTGCGGGAGAGGCCCGCGTGCCCCATATGTCGGTCCGTTCGCCTATGGTGCACAGGGGACCCGGGTATCGCGAGCCGGGCCCAGCACGAGGCCGCAGGAGGACCCGGGTGGAGCAGGGCGCAGCGCGCGAGCGGGCGACGGGGAAGCCGTACCCGCCCTTCGGCGACGCCGCACGCGCACCGCGGGACCTCCCGCGCGCGCGGGAGGAAGCCGTACGCGTACCGGAACAGGCCCGCGGGGAGCACCCCTCCGGTGAGCCGGGCGTCCCGGGCTCGCGGATCGTCCAGCGGCACTCCGTGCGCGACCAGATCCTCCAGGCCCTCCGTACCGCGCTCGTCAGCGGCGAGCTCGTCCCCGGCGAGGTGTACTCCGGCCCCGCCCTCGGCGAGCGCTTCGGCGTCTCGGCCACCCCCGTCCGCGAGGCCATGCAGCGCCTCGCCGTCGAAGGGGCCGTCGAGGTCGTGCCGAACCGCGGCTTCCGTGTCACCGAGCGCACCCCGCGCGAGCTCGCCGAGCTCGCCGAGGTCCGGGCGCTCATCGAGGTCCCCGTCATGCTGCGGCTCGCCCGCACGGTCCCGGCCGTTCGCTGGGCCGGGCTGCGCCCGCTCGCCGAGGCGACCGGGGCCGCCGCGGCCCGGGGCGACCGCGCCCACTACGCCGAGACCGACCGGGCCTTCCACCGGGCGGTCCTCGCCCTCGCCGGGAACGCCCAGCTGCTCGCCGTCGCCGACGACCTCCACCGGCGCTCGCAGTGGCCGCTGATCAGCGCCCCCGTCCTCCGCCACGGCGAGCTCGTCGCCGACGCCGCCGAGCACACGGCCCTGCTCGACGCCCTGATCGCCCAGGACCTGCCGGTCGTCGAGTCACTCGTACGAGAGCACTTCGCCGGTTCCGAGTACTGATCACCCGGCGAGGCCCGGCGCACTAAGGTCGTTGACGACAGCCCGCCCGTACCGCATCGTCCGTGAGGTGCCCCATGCCGTCCGCGACCCCGCCCCCGGCATGGGAGGGACGCCGAGCCGTCACCGGTACGGAACCCGAGGCCGCGGCCCTGCTCGGCTGGCTCACCGACCCCGAGGCGCCCCGGCTCTGCCTCGTCACCGGCGCCCCCGGCAGCGGCAAGACGGCCCTGCTCGGCTGGCTCGCCCAGTACGGCCCGCGCGCCGGCCGGCAGCGCCGCCGCACGCCCCGGGCACTCGTCCCGCTCGCCGGGCAGAGCGCGCTCGGCGCGACCTGGACGATCGCCGACCGGCTCGGCGTGGTGGCCAGGTCACCCGACGAGCTCGTGCACGCCCTCGCCACCAGCGAGGCCCGTCCTTCGGGCCGCGCCGTCCTCCTCCTGACGGACCTCCACGCCGCCGCCGAACCGGCCGCGCTCACCGAGCTCATCGGCGACCTCGCCGAGGTGGGGCGGGTCCGCCTCGTCGTCGAGGCCCGGACCGACAGCCCCGCCCCCGAGGCCCTGCGTTCCGCGCGCCGGGCGACGGTGGTGGACCTGGAGGGCGAGCCCGCGCCCGCCGACGGCGCCCCGGCGGAGCCCGTACGCCCGCTGCCCGACCTCTCCGACCCGCTCGCCGTCTGCGCGGCCGACCCCCTGCTCGTCACCACCGCGTACGTCACCGGATCCGGTGACGGTTCCGACGGGGGCGTGGTTGACGACCACGGGGGACTCAGGTCCGCCTGGCTGCGGGCCGGTCAGTCGCTCTGTCGCGCACAGGACCCCGCGGACCGGGCGCTGGTGTTGCTCGCCGCGCTCGGGGACGGCGCCGACCCCCGGCTGCGGCCCGCGCTGGCCGAGCTCGCCGACGGCGCGGCCTGGCGCCTGCGGTGGGCCCGCAACCGCGGTGACCTGACGCCGCCGTGGCCGGGACCGGTGGCCGTACTCGGCGCCGCCGGCGGCCCGTTGGAGGGCACGCTGCTCGTCGGCGACCGCACCGGCACCGTGCGCCTGCTCCACGAGGCCGACGCGAGCTCCGCCGGGCGCCTCGCGCACACCGTCCCCGGCCGGGTCACCGCGCTCGCACCCTCCCCGGACGGCACGGTGCTGCTCCTGGACGAGCGGGGCAGGCTGCACTCCGTACGGGGAACGGTGCCCAGGGCCCCGTACCTGGAACGGCTCACCGAGGCCGTCTCGAAGACCCTGTCCCGCCACCCGGGCACGGCCCTCGCGGCCATCGCCGGCTCGGTGGTGGTGGGGGACCGGCTCGGCTCCGTGCACGCCTTCGGGCTGACGGGCCTGCACCAGGCGGCCCCGCACAGCGGCCGGGTCACGGCGGTGACCGCCGTCGAGTCCGAGACCCCGTTCGTCTGCTCCGGCGGCGTCGACGGGACGGTCCGGCTCTGGACCCCGGGGCGCGACCCGCGTCCCGAACCCCTCGCGGAACGCCGCTCCCCGGTGGTCTCCCTGCATGCGACGGAGACCCCCTACGGCCCGGTGGTCGCCGTGGCCTGGGCCGACGGCCTCGTCGAGCTCCACCGCCCGGACGGCGGCCCGACGCTCTCCTTCCGCCCGGGCCCGCCGGTGCGCGCGGTCGCGGTCACCGGCGGGGGCGCGCTGCTCGTCGGAACCGACGAGAGCCTGGTGTGCCTCGTACCGGCGGCGAAGGAGAAGTTCTTCCGATCATCGCCCGAACGGTGACCTCCGCCGCCCGGCGGCTGTTGAGCGGGTGAGTATGCCGCTGACATAGGGGAGAACGACCATGACGCTTGATCGGGACGCCGGGGAGAGCAAGGCCGGCGAGGGTGACATCGCGGTGCACCAGGACTGGTTCGCCGTCGGGTGGCCGCACGTACTGCCACGGCACCAGGCCTTCCTGATGTGCATGGTCCTGAGCACGGCCGCGACACGGCCGGTGACCGGGACGCTCGACGAGGTCGTGCGGGAGCTGTTCGGCGACTCGCTCGCCGCCTTCCTGCGGGGCCTGGGGGAGGACCTGGACTCGCCGGTGCTCTGGCTGCAGCCCGACGATCTCGCGTACGCGGAGGGCGCCGAGGAGGAGGCCCGGCTCCGGGCGGAGACGGCGGCTCACCGGGCGGCGTGCGAAGACGCCCTCCGGGCGGGCGGGTTCCCCGTTCCGGCGACGATCCGCGACCTCGTCGACACGATGGTGGCGCTCGGCATCGCCCGTACGACCGACGGCCGGTGGTCGATGCCGGAGCGCCTGCCGCTCCCCGAGGACGTCCTCGCACTCCCCGAGCGCCTGCGGGAGACCTTCCGGGCGCTGCGGCGCAGTGACGCCGTCGCGCCGTGGAAGCACGCCCTGGCCCGGTACCTCGACGACGGCCTCGGCCGCCCCGGGGAGCTGTTCACCACGCCGGGCCGACTGGCCGAGACCACGGGCCTCGACCCCGACGACCTCCGCACCGCGCTCGACGATCTGGTGGAGGAGGGGGACGCCCGCCTGTACCGGGGGGTCCCCCGTGTACCGGTCGCCTCGGCGCGGGACCTCCAGGACCACCAGCGCTTCCATCTCGTCCTGGACTGGGACCACTACGACGAGAACCACTTCGTCGTCGCGCGAACCGACGGGCTCTCGTAACAGGACTGACGAGGCACGTGCGTTCGTCGGCCGACGACCGGTGCCGATGTGCCCCCGTACCGCAGCAAGGGGGCACATCGGCAGACCGTTTGACGGAACATCAAGCAGACGTCTCCGTCAGCGACTTCAGGTCGCCGGGCGGGGCGCCAGCTGGGTCGAGAGCCAGGTCGGGACCCCGCCGAGGAGGCGGAAGAGCCGCCGGGCCTCGGCGCGCAGCCGGCCGGCCTCCGGTTCCGTCTCCGTGTCGGCGAGGGCGGTGAGCGCCGGGGCCGTGCCGACCAGGTAGCCCAGCTCCTCGCGGATCCGCAGCGACTCGGCGAAGCCGTGCCGGGCCTCCGCCAACTCGCCTTCCCGCAGGGCGAGTCCGGCGAGATGGCGCCAGGTGGAGGAGAGCAGCAGCGAGTCCCCCTGGGCCGTCGCCCCCGCGTGCGCCCTGCGGTACGCGGCCCGGGCCGCCTGCGGGGAGTCGCCCAGGTTCTGGGCGATGAGCCCGCGCCGGAAGTCCAGCAGCGGCCTGCCGTCGGCCGAGGGGCCGATCAGGGCCGCCGCACGGCCCAGGGCCATCCGGGCCTCGTCCGCCCGGTCGCGTACCCCGAGCAGCGTGGACGCGTAGGCGAGATAGCCGCGTTCGCAGGCCGCGGCCCCGCGTTCCTCGTCGGTACGGGTGACCGCCTCGGCCGCCCGGAGCGCCTCCTCGGCGTCGGCCCAGCCCTGTTCGGTGTAGAGGCAGCGCTCGATCAGCAGGGCCGCCCGTTCGAGCGCGGCGGCCGGTTCGGTCGCGTACGGGGCGAGCAGCGCGGCCGCGTCCGTCCAGCAACCTCGGGAGCGGAGCCGCCATATGGCGGTCTCCACGGGAGTCTCCTTGCCATAGGCGAGGGACGGATCTCCGCCGCCCCTTGATTCGGAACCAGACATGGCGGTATCCGCCACATTGCCCTCCCCGAGCGCGCCATTGAGCTGTTGAGTAGAAGCGCATCTCAGCACGAAGGGCAGTACCTGGCCAAGGGGTCAGGTGAAAGTTTTCACAAGAGTCCGGCTCGTGCGGACGTCGTCGTCCGGGCGGTGGTCGACTGCCCGTCAGATGGCCGTGGGGCCCGTGATCAGGCCCCCGCGAGGCCCGTCGGCCACCCCGGCCGACAGGCCGCCATCAGGCCGGACGCCACTCCCATGGACTCCTCCGAAAGAGTGAATCCGGCAGCGGGGGGCGGCCCCTGGATCAGCTCATCCGGAGGGCCAGGAAGAAGTCGAGCTTGTCCTCCAGACGGGAGAGATCGCGGCCCGTGAGCTGCTCGATCCGACCCACCCGGTAGCGCAGCGTGTTCACGTGCAGGTGCAGCCGCGTCGCACAGCGCGTCCAGGAGCCGTCGCAGTCGAGGAACGCCTCCAGGGTCGGGATGAGCTCCGCGCGGTGGCGCCGGTCGTAGTCGCGCAGCGGGTCCAGCAGCCGGGCCGTGAACGCGCGGCGGACGTCGTCCGGGACGAACGGCAGCAGCAGAACGTGCGAGGCGAGCTCGTGGTGGCCCGCGGCGCAGACCCGGCCCGGACGGGCCGCGGCGACCCGGCGGGCGTGCCTGGCCTCCTCCAGGGCCCCGCGCAGGCCCTCCGCCGAGTGCACGGCCGCGCTGACGCCCAGCGTGAGCCGCCCGTCGTCGGCGAGGCCGGAGGAGAGCGGAGCGCGTACGGCCGCGAGCAGCGCGTCCGCGTGCAGGCCCAGCGCGGTCGCCGGACCCTCGTCCTCGCTGTCCGGCAGCGGCGCGGAGGCCAGCGGGACCAGGGCGATGGCCTCGTCGCCGCTGTGCGCGACGGCGATCCGGTCGGCGGACTCGGCCCCGACGGTCGCCGGGTCGACGAGGATCTCCTCCAGGAGCGCCTGGGCGACGGGGCCGCCGTCCACGGCGGTGCCCTGGCCGGCCTCCTGCTCCCACTCGACGCGGGCGACGACGACCTGCCAGTGCGGGGCCGAGCCGAGGCCGGGCAGAAGCACCGGCGCGGCGACCCGCAGACGGGCCGCGATCTCGGCGGGCGCGGCGCCCGTCTGCACCAGCTCCAGGACCTCCTGGGCGAGCCGTCGGCGTACCGTACGGGCCGCGTCGCGCCGGTCCCGCTCGACGGCGATCAGCTGGGTGACGCCCTGGAGCAGGTCGAGACGGGCGGCGGGCCAGTCCCCGGCGTCGGCCTCGACGGCCAGCAGCCAGTCCGACAGGACCGTCTCGCGCACGTCCCGGGAGGCGGGGGCCGGGCCGCGGCCGGTGTTGCGGATCGGGAAGAGCGAGTACGTGGATCCGGCGAGGTTCAGCCGGTGCGGGCCGCGCCGGCCGGTCCGGGTCGCGGCCAGGTGCTCGCCCGCCAGGGTCGCCGCGAGGCCGTTGTCGAGGGGCTCGCCCGCGCCCGCGATCTGGCGGCCGGTGGGGGACAGGACCCAGGCCCGCAGGTCCAGGTCGGAGCCGAGCAGGTCGAGGACGACCTCGGGGCCGCCGCCCGCGGGTCCCGAGGTCATGAGCCGCCGGTGGCGGTCGACGACGGCGGCCAGGTCGCCCGCCCGCTCGCCGGAGACCTGTCGAACAACGTGCTCGGTGATCGTCGCGAACGCAACGGTCTCGTTCACCGCGAAGAGCGGCAGTCGGTGGCGCAAACACGCCTGTACGAGATCGTCGGGGATGTCGCCGAGCTCCGCCTCGCCCGCCGCGAGGGCGGCCACCCCGGCCGAGGCCAGGATGCGGACGAAGGGCTCGGCGTCGGCCGCGTCCCGCAGCCAGGCGAGGCCCGTGAGCACCAGCTCGCCGCCGGACAGGTACCGGCTGGGATCCTTGAGGTCAGTCGTCATCACACCGCGGACGGTGCGGTCCAGCTCGTCGTCGCCGCCGAGCAGCCGCAGCCCCAGCGCGTCGTTCTCCAGCAGTGCGCGCAGCCGCATCGTGTCGCCGCCGTTCCTTCGAGTGGGTGGTCGTGGGTGTCGTGTTGTCGACGGTGGCGTGGTGCCACCGTTTCCAGGGGAAAACGGAGAGGTTGCCGTTCTCCGCCTTTCGTTCGAATCTACAAGACGACGACGGGCACCAGCCAACTCCTTCATGTTTTCGGTGACTGCACCCGGGTGAGCGTGGGCTTGTGTACTAGGCCACACACCGCGTTAACAGCACATGAACATGAAGTCGAGGGCCGGCCGTCCCCCCGGGCCCATGCGTTCGACCCCCGATCACTAGAAGCACTAGAAGAGAGCCACCATGGACTTCCTTCGCCCCGCCAGCTGGGAGGAGGCGCTCGCCGCCAAGGCCGAGCACCCCACGGCCGTGCCCATTGCGGGTGGCACCGACATCATGGTCGAGATCAACTTCGACCACCGGCGCCCCGAGTACCTCCTGGACCTGAACCGTATCGAGCTGCTGCGAGAGTGGGAGGTCGGGGAGGAGAACGTCCGCCTCGGCGCGTCCGTTCCGTACACCCAGATCATGGAGAACCTGCGGACCGAGCTTCCGGGCCTGGCACTCGCCTCGCACACGGTCGCCTCCCCGCAGATCCGCAACCGCGGCGGCGTCGGGGGCAACCTCGGCACCGCCTCGCCCGCCGGCGACGCCCACCCGGCCCTGCTCGCCGCGGGCGCCGAGGTCGAGGTCGAGTCGGTCCGCGGCAGCCGGTTCATCCCGATCGACGAGTTCTACACGGGCGTGAAGCGCAACGCGCTCCAGCCCGACGAGCTCATCAAGACCGTCCACGTCAAGAAGGCGGACGGCCCCCAGCAGTACTCCAAGGTCGGCACCCGCAACGCGATGGTCATCGCCGTCTGCGCCTTCGGCCTGGCCCTGCACCCGGAGACCCGGACCGTACGCACCGGCATCGGCTCCGCCGCGCCGACCCCGATCCGCGCCAAGGAGGCCGAGGCCTTCCTGAACGCGGCTCTGGAGGAAGGCGGTTTCTGGGACAACGGCAAGATCATCACCCCGTCGATCGCGAAGCAGTTCGCCGACCTCTGCTCGGGCGCCGCCAACCCGATCGACGACGTCCGGGGCACGGCCAAGTACCGCCGCCACGCCGTCGGCATCATGGCCCGCCGCCAGCTCGGCTGGACCTGGGAGCAGTACCGCGGAACCGGTCGCACGCTTGAGGGAGCTGCATAACCATGCGCGTCAATTTCACGGTCAACGGCCGTCCCCAGGAAGCCGACGACGTCTGGGAGGGCGAGTCCCTCCTCTACGTCCTGCGTGAGCGGATGGGCCTGCCCGGCTCCAAGAACGCCTGCGAGCAGGGCGAGTGCGGTTCCTGCACCGTCCGCCTCGACGGCGTGCCGGTCTGTTCCTGCCTCGTCGCCGCCGGCCAGGTCGAGGGCCGCGAGGTCGTCACCGTCGAGGGCCTCGCCGAGTTCGCCAAGGACCGCGCGGAGCACGCCGGTTGCGCCACGGGCACCTGTGGCACCTCGCTCGACGCCGCCAAGCGGTGGGAGGCGAAGCCCGGACAGGACTCGCAGACCGGTGAGGGTGTCGAACTCTCCCCGATCCAGCAGGCGTTCATCGACGCCGGCGCCGTCCAGTGCGGTTTCTGCACCCCCGGCCTGCTGGTCGCGGCCGACGAGATGCTGGAGCGCAACCCGTCCCCGACGGACGCGGACATCCGCGAGGCGCTCTCCGGCAACCTCTGCCGCTGCACGGGTTACGAGAAGATCCTCGACGCGGTCCGCCTCGCGGCCGCGCGCCAGGAGCGTCAGGGAGAGGCGGTCTGACGATGGCTCAGAACACACGCACCGTACCGGTGGGCACCCCCACCGACGTCACCCAGAACCACGTCAAGGGCGGCATCGGCGAGTCCACCCTCCGTCCCGACGGCACCCTCAAGGTCACCGGCGAGTTCGCGTACTCCTCGGACATGTGGCACGAGGACATGCTGTGGGGCCAGATCCTGCGCTCCACCGTCGCGCACGCCGAGATCGTGTCCATCGACACCTCCGAGGCCCTCGCGATGGACGGCGTCTACGCCGTCCTGACCCACGAGGACCTGCCGGCCGCGAAGAACTACGGCATGGAGTTCCAGGACACCCCGGTCCTCGCCTACGGCAAGGTCCGTCACCACGGTGAGCCGGTCGCCCTCGTGGCCGCCGACCACCCGGAGACCGCCCGCCGCGCCGCCGCGAAGATCGTGATCGAGTACCGGGAGCTCCCGGTCATCACGGACGAGGCCTCGGCCACCGCTCCGGACGCGATCCTGGTCCACGAGAACCGCGACGACCACCACTCCGGTCACGTCCCGCACCCGAACATCGTGCACCGCCAGCCGATCATCCGCGGCAACGCGGCCGAGGCCGCCAAGAAGGCCGACGTCATCGTCACCGGCGAGTACACCTTCGGCATGCAGGACCAGGCCTTCCTCGGCCCGGAGTCCGGCCTCGCCGTGCCGTCCGAGGACGGCGGTGTCGACCTGTACGTCGCCACCCAGTGGCTGCACTCGGACCTCAAGCAGATCGCCCCCTGCCTCGGCCTGCCCGAGGAGAAGGTCCGCATGACGATGGCGGGCGTCGGCGGCGCGTTCGGCGGTCGCGAGGACATCTCCATGCAGATCCTCGCCTCCATCCTCGCGCTCCGCACCGGCAAGCCGGTCAAGATGGTCTACAACCGGTACGAGTCCTTCTTCGGGCACGTCCACCGGCACCCGGCGAAGCTCTGGTACGAGCACGGCGCCACCAAGGACGGCAAGCTCACGCACATGAAGTGCAAGATCGTGCTCGACGGCGGCGCCTACGCGTCGTCCACGGCCTCGGTCGTCGGCAACGCCTCGTCCCTCTCGGTCGGCCCGTACGTCATCGAGGACGTCGAGATCGAGGCGATCGGCCTCTACACCAACAACCCGCCCTGCGGCGCCATGCGCGGCTTCGGTGCGGTCCAGGCCTGCTTCGCGTACGAGGCCCAGATGGACAAGCTCGCGGCGAAGCTGGGCATGGACCCGGTGGAACTGCGCCAGCTCAACGCCATGGAGCAGGGCACGATCATGCCGACCGGCCAGGTCGTGGACTCGCCGGCCCCGGTCGCCGAGCTGCTCCGTATCGTCAAGGCCCGCCCGATGCCGCCGGAGCAGCAGTGGCTCTCGGCCGGCGAGGACGCGGACGTCCGCGCCCTTCCGGGCGGCCTCTCCAACACCACGCACGGCGAGGGTGTCGTCCGGGGTGTCGGCTACGCCGTCGGCATCAAGAACGTCGGCTTCTCCGAGGGCTTCGACGACTACTCGACCGCCAGGATCCGCATGGAGGTCATCAACGGCGAGGCCGTCGCCACGGTCCACACCGCCATGGCGGAGGTCGGCCAGGGCGGCGTCACCATCCACGCGCAGATCGCCCGTACCGAGCTCGGTGTCCAGCAGGTCACCATCCACCCCGCGGACACGCAGGTGGGCTCGGCCGGTTCGACCTCCGCGGGCCGCCAGACCTACATGACCGGCGGCGCCATCAAGAACTCCTGCGGGATCGTCCGCGAGAAGGTCCTGGAGATCGGCCGGCGCAAGTTCGGCTCGTACCACCCGGCATGGGCCCACGCCGAACTCCTCCTGGAGAGCGGCAAGGTCGTCACCGACGGCGGCGACGTCCTCGCCACCATCGCGGACGTTCTCGAGGACCAGGCCGTGGAGGTCGAGGAGGAGTGGAGGCACCGCCCCACCCAGGCCTTCGACCTCGTCACCGGCCAGGGCGAGGGGCACGTCCAGTACGCCTTCGCCGCGCACCGCGCGGTGGTCGAGGTCGACACCGAGCTCGGCCTGGTCAAGGTCATCGAACTGGCCTGCGCCCAGGACGTCGGCAAGGCGCTCAACCCGCTCTCCGTCATCGGCCAGATCCAGGGTGGCACCACCCAGGGCCTGGGCGTCGCGGTGATGGAGGAGATCATCGTCGACCCGAAGACCGCGAAGGTGAAGAACCCCTCCTTCACGGACTACCTGATCCCGACCATCCTCGACACGCCGACCATCCCGGTCGACTACCTCGAGCTGGCCGACCCCAACGCGCCGTACGGCGTGCGCGGTATCGGTGAGGCCCCGACCCTGTCGTCCACCCCGGCCGTCCTCGCGGCTATCCGGGCCGCGACGGGCCTGGAGCTCAACAAGACGCCGGTCCGCCCCGAGGCGCTCACCGGCACCCTCTAGGACTCTCCGGGCGGTGTGTGCCTCCCAGGAACGTCACACTTCCCCGCCCGCGCCGCCCGGAGTACCCGCTCAGCACCACCGGCAACACCAGCAGCACCCCCGTAGTACCAGCAACACCCCGCAGTACCCGCAGTACCCGCAGTACCCGCAGTAACGATTCAACCCGTTCGTCTCGGGCCGTCCCCCGGGTCGTGCAGCCCACGCAGCATCCCAAATCCCGCAGCTTCACCAGATCAGAACCCTTCGAAGTCTGATGCGGGTGCCCCTTTGAACCTTGGGAGTAGGCCCCATGACCCAGTCCTCTGTGGAGCCCAAGACCGCATCGGAGGACGCGGGCTCCGGCTCCAACGTCCCCGCCGGCCGCTCTTGGCTCGACCGGTACTTTCACATCTCGGAGAGAGGATCCACCGTCGCGACGGAGATCCGCGGCGGCGTCACCACCTTCATGGCGATGGCGTACATTCTCCTGCTCAACCCCCTGATCCTCGGTGGCAAGGACGTTGCGGGCAACGTCCTCAGCCAGCCCGCGCTGATCACCGCGACGGCTCTCGCAGCCGCCGTGACCACCCTCCTGATGGGCTTCTGGGGCAAGGTCCCCCTCGCCCTCGCGGCGGGACTCAGCGTCTCCGGTGTGCTCTCCTCGCAGGTCATCGCCGTCATGACCTGGCCGCAGGCCATGGCCATGTGTGTGGCCTACGGTGTCGTGATCTGTCTCCTGGTGGTCACCGGCCTCCGCGAGATGATCATGAACGCCATCCCGTTGGCGATCAAGCACGCGATCACCATCGGCATCGGTCTCTTCATCGCGATCATCGGCTTCGTCAAGGCCGGCTTCGTCCACGAGAACCCCTCGCCCGGCGGTGGCCCGGTCACCCTCGGCCCGCTCGGCGAGCTTCAGGGCTGGCCCGTCCTCATCTTCGCCGTCACCCTGCTGCTGATCTTCGCCCTTCAGGCCCGCAACATCCCCGGCGCCATCCTGATCGGCATCGTCGCGGGTACGGTCATCGCGATGATCGTCAACGCTGTCGCGGACATCCCCGCCAAGGGCGCGGGCTCCTGGTTCTCCGGTCCGCCGGAGCTCAACGGCAGCGCCGTCTCCGCACCGGACTTCTCGCTCATCGGCGAGGTCTCGTTCAGCGGCTGGGGCGACGTCGGCTACATCACGATCACCATGATCGTCTTCACCCTGGTCCTCGCCGGCTTCTTCGACGCCATGGCCACCATCATCGGTGTCGGCTCCGAGGCCAACCTGGCCGACGACAAGGGCCGTATGCCGGGCCTGTCCAAGGCGCTGTTCATCGACGGCGCCGGCGGTGTCCTCGGCGGCGTGAGCGGCGGCTCCGGCCAGACCGTCTTCGTCGAGTCGGCCACCGGCGTGGGCGAGGGAGCCCGTACGGGTCTCTCCTCCGTCATCACCGGCGCGTTCTTCGCGCTCTGCCTCTTCTTCACCCCGCTCACCGCGATCGTCCCGGCCGAGGTCGCCTCCGCCGCCCTGGTCGTCATCGGCGCGATGATGATGCAGAACGCCAAGCACGTCGACTGGAGCGACCGCTCCGTGGCGATCCCGGTGTTCCTCACCGTGGTCCTGATGCCCTTCACGTACACCATCACCACGGGTGTCGCGGCCGGTGTCATCTCCTACGCCGTCATCAAGGTGGCGCAGGGCAAGGCGCGCGAGGTGGGGGCCTTCATGTGGGGTCTCACCGCGATCTTCATCGTGTACTTCGCGATCCATCCGATCGAGAGCTGGCTCGGCGTCAGCTGACGCCCTCCCGCCGCCCTCCCCACACCTTCCAGAGGAGAACCGAGATGCTGGACATCGCCGAAGAGCTGCACCGGTGGGTCGAGCAGGGACGCGAGTTCGCCGTCGCCACCGTGGTGGCGGTCGGCGGCAGCGCGCCCCGGCAGCCGGGAGCCGCCCTTGCCGTCGACAGCGAGGGAACGGCGATCGGATCGGTCTCGGGCGGGTGTGTGGAGGGCGCGGTCTACGACCTGTGCCGGCAGGCCCTCGACGACGGGCAGACCGTCGTCGAGCGCTTCGGCTACAGCGACGAGGACGCCTTCGCGGTCGGTCTGACCTGCGGCGGCATCATCGACATCCTCGTCACCCCGGTGCGCGGCGGGGTCTTCCCCGCCGCGCTCGCGGCCGCCGCCACGGGGGAGGCGGCGGCCCTGGCCCGGATCGTCGACGGACCGGCCGAGCTGCGGGGCACCGCCCTCCTCGTCCGCCCCGACGGCTCGTACGAGGGGAAGCTCGGCGGCCACCCCGAACTGGACCGCACCGCGGCGGGCGAGGCCCTCGCGATGCTCGACGCGGGCCGCACCGGGACCGTCGGGATCGGCGAGGACGGCAGCCGCTGCGGACAGCCGCTGACCCTCCTGGTCGAGTCCTCCGTCCCCGCACCCCGCATGATCGTCTTCGGCGCCATCGACTTCGCCGCCGCCCTCGTCCGGGTCGGCAAGTTCCTCGGCTACCACGTCACCGTCTGCGACGCGCGGCCCGTCTTCGCGACCCCGGCCCGCTTCCCCGAGGCCGACGAGATCGTCGTCGAATGGCCCCACCGCTACCTGGAGTCCACGGAGGTCGACGGCCGCACCGTGCTCTGCGTCCTCACCCACGACGCCAAGTTCGACGTACCGCTGGTCAAGGCCGCCCTCAAGCTTCCCGTCGCGTACATCGGCGCGATGGGCTCCCGCCGCACCCACGAGGACCGCAACAAGCGCCTCCGCGAGGTCGGCGTCACCGAGATCGAACTCGCCAGGCTGCGCTCGCCGATAGGCCTCGACCTCGGCGCCCGTACGCCGGAGGAGACCGCCCTGTCCATCGGCGCCGAGATCGTCGCCAACCGGCGCGGCGGCAGCGGCGTCTCCCTCACCGGCGCCCACACCCCGATCCACCACGACGGCTCCCACGCCCCCGACGGCCGCATCGGCTCCGTCGCCTAGGGGCTTCCCCGCGCGCGGGCAGGGGGTGGGGAGCTGCTGGTTCGTCAGGTCACTCTTGTGAGTGATAGTGCACTTTGATGAGTGTTGTTACGTTCGGATGTATGAACCTCAAGGAGTGGGCGAAAGCGCAGGGCGTGCACCCGCAGACCGCGTATCGCTGGTTCCGTGAGGGGACGTTGCCGGTACCGGCTCAGCGGGTGGGTCCGCGCACGATCCTGGTGAACATCGAGGCCGCCGCAACGCCCGGGGTGGTGGGCGGTGTCGGGCTGTACGCCCGTGTGTCCTCCCACGACCAGAAGGACGATCTGGCCCGTCAGGTGACGCGCCTTTCGGAGTGGGCGGCCAGGGCCGGGCACCGGGTGGTGCGGATCGAGTCCGAGACCGGCTCGGGCATGAACGGCTCCCGCGCGAAGGCGCGTCGGCTGCTGGCTGATCCGGACGTGACCACCGTGGTGGTGGAGCACCGGGACCGACTTGGCCGCATGAACGTCGAACTCGTCGAAGCGGCCCTGTCCACCACCGGCCGCCGTCTGGTGGTTCTGGATGACGGCGAGGTCGATGACGACCTGGTGCAGGACATCGTGGACGTGTTGACGTCGTTCTGCGCCCGCCTGTACGGTCGCCGCTCGGCGAAGAACCGTGCCCGCAAGGCCCTTGAGGCGGCCGAGCATGGCTGAGTCCAGGAAGAAGCAACTGCGTGCCATCGCCCCGCCGTTCGTTGCCCTCGGCCCGTCTGGTGTGGCGATCCGGGACTGGCTCAAGCGCCTCACCCCGCAGGATGAGAAGGTGCTCTGCCTGATTGGTGAGCACCTGGGCTCTCTCGCGTCCCTCGACCTCAAGCAGCGGTGCGCGGACGGCAACGACCACGACAAGGACAGGTGGGCGGCCCGTAAGCAGGGCCTGACGGCCCAGTCGTCTTCCCGCTGGGCCGGGAGCATCACGAAGGCCACCCACGATCAGTGGGCACTGTCGCGTCGCTGTCAGCTCGCGCACATCCAGGGCCTTGAGGCCGGTGTGCGCACGTTGATGCACCGCCTGTCGCAGCCCATTGGGGACAAGGGCACCAAGAAGGCGCCGGGTGGTTACCGGTCGAAAGGCGAGTGGTTCCAAAAGTCCCGGCGCCTGCACACCCTGGAGCACCGTCTCGACACGGCTCGCGCCGACCGGGAGGCAGGTGTCGTGCACGTCGTGCGGGGCGGGAAGAAGCTGGCCCGCAACCGTCACAACCTCCAGGCCGCCCAGCTCACCGAGCTGGAGTGGCGGGAACGCTGGGAAGCGGAGCGCTGGTTCCTCGCCGCCGATGGAGAGTCCGGCAAACGCTTCGGGAACGAGACGATCCGCGTCGCTCCCGGCGGCGAGGTCTCTATCAAACTGCCCGCGCCGCTCGCTCACCTGGCCAATGCGCCGCGTGGCCGGTACGTCCTCGCCTCCAAGGTGCAGTTCCAGCACCGTGGCGACGAGTGGCGAGACCGCATCAGCGGCAACCGCGCCGTGGCCTACCGCATCCACTACGAAGCAGCGCGGAGCCGCTGGTACCTCACCGCTGCCTGGTCCCGCCCGGTGGTGAAGACGATCCCGCTGCAGGCGGCCCGCGCCCAGGGCGTGGTCGGCGTGGACACGAACGCGGACCACTTCGCGGCCTACCTGCTCGACCGGCACGGCAACCCGGTCGGCGAACCACACCGCTTCCCCTACGACCTCAGCGGGTCGGCGGACCACCGGGACGCGCAGATCCGGCACGCCATCATCCGCCTGCTGCACTGGGCCAAGAGGTGCGGCGTCAAAGCGATCGGCATCGAGGACCTGGACTTCGCGCAGGAGAAGACCCGCGAGAAGCACGGCCGACGCAAAAGGTTCCGTCAGCTGATCTCCGGCATGCCGACCGGGAAGCTCAAAGCCCGGCTGGTGTCGATGGCCGCCGAGCAGAACCTCGCGATCGTCGCCGTCGACCCGGCGTACACGTCGATGTGGGGCGACCAGCACTGGCGCGAGCCCCTCACCAGCAACAAGCGAAAGATGTCCCGTCACGATGCCGCTGGCATCGCGATCGGGCGACGCGCCCTCGGGCACCCGATCCGGCGACGGACGGCACCGCCCCACGACGACCAGAGCGATCGCCGTGGGCATCGGACCGTCCAGGCCGGTCGTGGTGCACGGGGGCGTGAGGGAACCCGCCCCCGCATCCCCGGACCACGGACACGATCCGTGCAACCGGACGCGGAGCGAAAGCGGGCGACCAGGGCACCCAAAACCGTTCGGGATGCCCGCAGTGACCAGGTGTGGGTCCAAGACTCACTCCTGCTCACTGATTAGGAACGGTCGGTCAGTGGGCCTCGCGTTCCCTTACCGTCGAGGCCCAGGCGGGCTGTTCCTCGACCGGTTCCGCCTCCGGGCGCCGGCCGCCGCGGGCGAAGAAGTCCGCGAGGGGCAGGATCGCCGCGCCGACCGTCACCGCGTCGGGGCCCAGCGTGCCCATCTCGATGCGGACCCGGGCCGCCGGGTACGCGAGCGCGTACTCCTTCGCGTACCCCTTGACCGTCTCCAGGAAGCGGGCGCCGAGTTGGAGGCCCGCCCAGCCGCCGACGAGGATGCGCTCGGGCTGGAAGAGGTTGACCAGGTCGCCGAAGCCGGCGCCCAGGTACTCGGCCGTCTCCTCCAGGACGGCGAGTGCCGCCGCGTCGGGTGTGCGCTCCGCGTCGGCCGGGTACGCGGCGGCCAGCATCGCCGTCAGCGCGGTCTCCTCGTCCGCGCCCGCGGGCGCCGCGCCGCCCGCCTCCCGCCACCGTTCGAGCAGCGCCTCCGCGCCCGCGTACGCCTCCAGACAGCCCCGGGATCCGCAGCGGCAGCGGCGCCCCCGTACCCGTACCGTCAGATGGCCCCATTCGAGCGCCCGGCCCGGCCCCAGCGGGTCCGTGACGACACAGGCGCCGACGCCCGAGCCGAAGAGCACGACCACCGCACTGCGCGCGCCCCGCCCGGCTCCGAACCACATCTCGGCCTGGCCGAGCGTCTTGGCGCCGTTGTCGATCCAGTACGGGACCGAGGCCGGCAGCTCCACGGCCTCCCGCAGGAGCCGCTCCAGCGGGACGGCGTCCCAGCCGATCGTCTGGCCGTGCACGACGGCTCCGTCCTCGGCGGTGCGGGCCACGATGCCGGGCACGCCGACGCCGACGCCCAGTAGCCGCTCGGTGGCCACGCCGGCCGTCCGCAGCACCTCCGCGATGCCCTCGCGGACGAGGCCGACGACGAGCCCGACCTCGTACCGGTCGTGCGGATGCGCGGAGTCCACGGCCAACGGGCGTTCCGCGCGCGCGAGTTCGGTGAGGGTGAGGTCGAACAGCTCGATCCTGACCCGGGTCTCACCCACGTCGACGCCGATCATGCAGCCGCTGCCGGGGGTGATCCGCAGCAGCGTGCGGGGCCGCCCGCCGGCCGAGTCGACGCTGCCGGCCTCCTCGACGAGGCCCTCCGCGACGAGCTCGGCGACCACGTTGCTGACCGAGCCCGAGCTCAGCCCGGTCGCGGGCCCCAGCGAGAACCGGCTCGTCGGCCCGTCGAAATACAGGCGCTGGAGGACGGCGGTGCGGTTCTCGCGTCGCAGGTCACGCACGGTGCGGCCGTTCCGCGTGGTCACTGGGCCCCCTGGTGAAGTAGTCCTCATCGAAACATACCGCTGCGGGGGCCCTCGCGGCGATTTCTCTTGAGCATTAAGGCATGTTCTGAATTAAGGGGAGGAGGGGTGCGCGGGTCGCACGCCCAGGAGCGTGCGGAGGTGGGCGCAGGCCTCGGCCTCGGTGGCGTGGGTGGCGACGGGGTCGTGGGCTCCGCGCTCGTACACCCCGGTCTCCCAGGTCGTCGCGGCTTCGCCGGTCTCGCTCGGCCGCATGCGCAGGTAGGCGAAGTCGGGCGGGGTGGGCGCCGGTTCGTGGACGCCCTCGATCCAGTAGTACGCGTCGGGCACCCCGGCCTCCCGGAGTGCCCGTTCCAGCGTGTGGCGGTCGGTCACGCGGGGACGCGCACCAGGTAGCCGTTGTCGAGCAGCCACTTGACGTTGAGGCGCTGCCCCTCGCCCGGGTTCAGGAAGGCCGGGTCCAGCTTGATCTGGCGGCCGCCGCCCGGCTGCTCGAACCAGGGCGCGATGGAGCCCTCCCAGACCACGAACGACCGCGTCACCTCGTACAGGTGGTAGTCGCAGGGGAAGGCGGCGTCACGGGTGTTGAGGTTCTGCGGGGGCAGTGCGCGCTGGGCGTAGGCGTCACCGGCCGGGGCCAGGTAGGAGCCGTACTCCGAGCCGAAGCGGTCGAGGCGCTCGCCCTCCGCGAGCAGCTCGGGCGCCTTGTCGACGCTGCCGTTGACCTCGCCGAAGCCGTCGTTCGGCGGGTACTTCCAGCTGCCCGTGTCGGCCGGACCCTCCCAGTACTTCTTGAGGAAGTCGGCGGACGAGAGCTTCCCCGTCCGGTGGTAGCGGTTGAGCAGCGGCCCGACCGGCTCCTGCCACCTCTTCGGCAGGAACTTCGGGCCGAGGCGCTTGTCGCCCTCGAACTCCCCGGTGCAGGGCTCCGGGGGAGCGGCGAGGGATGCGCCGGACGCGAATCCGGCCTGCTGCCCGGCGGGCTTTCCGGCGGGCTGCTCGGTGGGTGCGGCCTGGGCCGCGGGCGCCGCGGCGAGGGCCGCGGTGACGCCCATGGCGGCGAGTACGGCACGGATCCTGAGGGCGGTACGGCTGCGCTCCACGCGGAGGTCTCCCTGGGTGAGGGCGGTCAGTGGCGCGGCACACAGTAATCGATCACGTGCGCAGCGTGATCGCGCGTGGGCCGAAACCGGCCATTCACGTTCCCGGGGTCGTTCAGGCCTTGCGGAGGCCGCTGAGGAGCAGCTCGGCGAGCTGGTCGTAGGCCTCGGCGTCGGCCAGGCCGGTCGCCGCGGCCACCTGGCGCCGCTGGATGCGGACCATCACCGAGGCGATGACGTCCGCCGCGAAGGTCACGTGCACCTCGCGGAAGACGCCGGCCCGCACGCCCTCCTCGATGAGCTGCTGGACCCGGCCGGCCGCCGCGCGCGTGTTGCGCTCGTACACCTCGGCCGCCGGCTCGAAGGCGGCCACGTCGTCGAAGAACTGCGGCGAGACCGGCGCCAGCTCGGCCGAGACGGCGCGGAGGTAGGCGCCCAGCCGTTCGGCGGGGTCGGTCGCTGCGGCGAGGACCGCCTCGACCCGGGCCGTGGCGCGCCGGAAGAAGTGCACGACGGCCGCCCGGACGAGCTGCTCCTTGCTGCCGGCGAGGCCGTACAGGGTGCGCTTCGAGCAGCGCAGGCGGGCGGCGAGGTCGTCGAGCGTGAGCCGGGCGAATCCCTCGCCGACGAGCAGGGCGACGAGCTCCTCGAAGAGGGCGGAGCGGCGCGCCGCTCCGCGGCCCGTCAGTTTCGGGGCGTCGGCGGAGGAGGTCTCGATCACCCGGCCCAGTATTCCAGGCCGCCCCCTGCCGGGGCCGGGAGCCCTGGTGAGGGGGTTACGTCGATACCCTTCTGCGCTACGCTAAGCGGTACTGCAGTACCTGTCCCAGTACCACTTTGCGCGCCGCTGGAGTCGCCATGGATGTCGACCGCCTGCTCCCCACCCCCGAGGCGGCGGACCTCATCGCCCTCACCCGGGAGATCGCCGACAAGGAGCTCTCCCCGCGGGTGACCGAGCACGAGGCCGCCGAGACCTATCCCGAAGGCCTCTTCGCCACCCTCGGCGAGGCGGGCCTCCTCGGCCTCGCCTACCCCGAGGAGTACGGCGGCGGTGGCCAGCCGTACGAGGTCTACCTCCAGGTCCTGGAAGAGCTCGCCGCGCGCTGGGCGGCCGTCGCCGTCGCGACCAGCGTCCACACGCTCGCCTGTCACCCCCTCCACACCTTCGGTACGGCGGAGCAGAAGGAGCGCTGGCTGCCCGCGATGCTGGAGGGCCGGACCATCGGCGGCTACAGCCTCTCGGAGCCGCAGGCCGGCTCCGACGCCGCCGCGCTCTCCTGTAAGGCCGAGCTCCAGGACGACGGCAGCGGCTACCGCGTGACCGGCACCAAGGCCTGGATCACCCACGGCGGCAAGGCCGACTTCTACGCCCTCTTCGCCCGCACCGCCCCCGGCAGCCACGGCATCTCCTGCTTCCTCGCCCCCGGCGCCACCGAGGGCCTGAGCTTCGGCGCACCCGAGCGGAAGATGGGCCTCCAGGCGGTCCCGACCACCTCCGCCTACTGGGACGGCGCCCTCCTCGACGCCGACCGGCGCATAGGGGAGGAGGGGCAGGGGCTCCAGATCGCCTTCAGCGCCCTCGACAGCGGCCGCCTCGGCATCGCCGCCTGCGCCACGGGCCTCGCCCAGGCCGCGCTCGACGCCGCCGTCGCGTACGCCAACGAGCGCTCCACCTTCGGCCGCCGGATCGTCGACCACCAGGGCCTCGGCTTCCTGCTCGCCGACATGGCCGCCGCGGTCGACGCGGCCCGCGCCACCTACCTGGACGCGGCCCGCCGCCGCGACCTCGGCCGCCCCTTCAGCCGCCAGGCAAGCGCGGCCAAGCTCATCGCCACCGACACGGCCATGAAGGTCACCACGGACGCCGTCCAGGTCCTCGGCGGCTACGGCTACACCCGCGACTTCCCGGTCGAACGCTTCATGCGCGAGGCGAAGATCATGCAGATCTTCGAGGGCACGAACCAGATCCAGCGGCTGGTCATCAGCCGGGGCCTGGCGCGCCCGGCGTAAGGTCCAGCAGCGTGACGCCGAGCTCGCTCGCGGTGTAGTGGACCTCGCGCCGGTAGCGATGGCCGGTCACCAGCCCCGCGTCACGCAACACGGCGAGGTGCTGTGAGACCGCGCCGGGACTCAGCCCGGTCAGCCGGGCCAGTCCTGTCGTGGTGGACGGTGAGCTCGTATGGGCGAGCAGCTGCGCCCTGCTCCGGCCCAGAAGGCGGTCCAGGGCGTTCCCGGTGCGGTCGCGGCGCTCCCACAGCGTGCCGACCGCTCGCGACGGGTAGATCACGCACGGCGGTGTCGTGGGCTGCTCGGCGAGCGGCGGGGCCGTGGGTGGTCCGGCGAGCGGCTGGGGCGCGGCCTGTCCGGAGAGGAGATGGCAGCGGGGCGCGAACGCGCTCGGCGCCAGAGTGATGCCGCCTCCGTCCAGGCCGAGTCGCCCCGCGGGCAGGTCCGCCGACACGAGGCGGTCCTCCGACCAGCGCACGGACGGATGCAGGTGGGCGAACACCTCTCGCATGCCGTCCTCGGCCAGTTGCCGGGTCCGGTACGCGATGTCCGCCTCCAGAACGGAACGGATCCGCGGCCAGTGCGGACGCACGCCCGCCTGCCACCAGGCGAGTACCGCATCGGCCAGTTCCGGCAGCACCCGCTCCGGGGCGTCGGCCAGCCTCCGTTCGAAGGCCGAGAGCGGTGCGCGCCGGGCGACCTCCGCCAGCCCCCCGCGCACGTGCTCGGCCGGCAGCGCCACGAGAGCGGCGAGTTCCTCCTCGATCTCGGCCAGCGGGCAGCGGGGAGACGGGGCCAGGAAGGCACGTACCGCGCCGTCCTGGGGCGTCAGCGCGGACAGCGCCGCTCCGTGTGAGGCGACGGCGCGGTCCTGCCGGAGGGCCAAGGCCTTTCTGATCCACGGGAGATGAACGGCGTGGCGCCCCGGATCCGCCGTCGCCCGCAGACTGGCGACGGTCTCCCACAACGGCGATATCGCGAACCTGAGGCCGGCGAGGTCATCCACCCCGAACCGCACTTCACCCATGCTCGCTCCCCCTGTCCGACCACGGCGATGTTTTAGCCCAGACTAAAACAATGGTCGCGCCTGCCCTGGGGTGATGGTGTTCGCGATCATGACGATCTCTCCCGCCGTCCATGCCGGCGATGCCGCGGAAGCCGCCCACCCCCCTGCCGACGCCACCGATGCCGAGCCGGGTGCTCCCGGGGGCGGGGCCCGCCCCCGGCCCCACGCCCGCCCCCGGCTCCTGCGCATCGCGGACTTCCGCCGCCTGTGGATCGGCGACACCGTGAGCCAGGCCGGTACCGCCGTCACCCTCCTCGCCCTCCCCCTCGTGGCGATCGGCACCCTCGGCGCCTCCGCCTTCGAGGCGGGCCTGCTCGTCATGTGCGAGTACCTGGGATTCCTGCTCCTCGGCCTGCCCGCCGGTGCCTGGGTGGACCGGATGCGGCGCCGCCGCGTCATGATCGTGGGTGACCTCGGCCGCGCCGCACTGCTCGCCTCCGTGCCCGCCGCGGCTCTGCTGGACGTGCTGACCCTGCCCCAGCTGTACGCCGTGGCCTTCGGCGTCTCCGTGTGCACGGCGTTCTTCGACATCGCCTACCAGAGCCACCTGCCCCGACTCGTCGACGAGGACCGGCTGGTGGAGGCCAACGTCGCCCTGGAGGCGACCCGTACCGTCACCGCGGCCGGTGGCCCCGGTGCGGGCGGCGCGCTGGTCGGCGTCCTGACGGCCCCCGTGGCGATCGTCGTCGACGCGGCCAGCTTCGTCGTCTCCGCCCTCTTCCTGTCCCGGATCCGCCGGCCCGATCCCGCGCCCGAGCCCCGCCCGGGCGCGCGGTTGAGGGGGGAGATCGCCGAAGGGCTGCGCTTCGTCTTCGGTCACCCGACCCTGCGGGCGCTCACCCTCACCTCCGCGATCTCCAACCTCTGCGGCACGATCGGCGCTTCCATGCTGCTGGTGCTCCTCGCGGGCGAGCTGGGGATGTCCCCGTTCCTGTGCGGCCTGGTGTTCACCGCCGAGGCCCTCGGCGGCTTCCTCGGCAGCCTGCTCACGCTGCGGATCGCCGCGCGCTTCGGCCAGGGCCGGGCGATGGCCGCGTCCGTGATCACCAGCGGGCTGCTGTGGCTGCTGGCCCTGCCGTTCTTCCAGGACGACTGGCGGTTCGCGGTGGCCGTCGCCCTCCAGGGGCTGGGCTGGACCGCGTTCATGACCTTCAGGATCACCTCGGTCGCCCTGCGCCAGCAGCTCTGCCCGGAGCCGCTTCTGGGGCGCATGACGGCGACGTTCCGCTTCGTGGTGTGGGGCGCCATGCCTCTGGGCGCGCTCGTCGGGGCCCTTCTGGGACAGCACTTCGGGGCCCGGACAGCCCTGTGGACCGGGGCCGTCGGGGAGCTCCTCGCCGTCATCCCCCTTCTCGTCTCGCCGCTCCGAAGCGCACGGGAGCTTCCTGGGACGTCTCCTAGGGAACTTCCCGGGGAGTCTCCTCGGGAAGTTCCCGCAGAGAGCTGACCCCGGCGGAGGTTACTTGCCGAGGGCGGCGACGCCGACCTGGGCGAACTTCTCGTCGAGGTCGCCGGAGGGCGCACCGGCGACGCCGATGCCGGCGATGGGGGCGCCCTTGGCGGTGACGGGGGCGCCGCCGGCGAGGAAGAGGGTGCCGGGGATGTCCTTCAGGGTCGGGGCCTGGGCGAGGCGGCCGGCGAGGACGGAGGTCGGGGCGTTCCAGGAGGCGGCGGTGTACGCCTTGCGCTCGGCGGACTCGTAGGACTGCGGGCCGGCGCCGTCGCCGCGCAGGGTGACGATGGTGTTGCCGTTGCGGTCGACGACCGCGACGGAGACACGCTGGTTCTCCTTCTCGGCGGCGTCCAGCGTCGCCTGCGCGGCCTTCGTGGCGGCCTCGATCGTCAGGTGCGTCGAGCGCGTCGTGTTCTTGTTCTTCGCGTCCGCCTTGGCGGGGGCGGCGGCCGGGGCGGCCGCCGTGTCCTCGCCGGTGGCGCTGGCGGAGTAGGCACCGAAGCCGCCGAGCGCGAGCGCCGCGACGAGTGCGCCGCCGGTCACGGCACGGGTGCGCGAGGAGGTCTTCTTCACGTGCTTCATGGGGTCTGCTCCAGTGAACTCGGGGAACCGCGAGGGCCGTCGGGAAGCCGTGGCCCGCTCTCCCTTCCATCCTGGGGTCGTTCCGCCCCGCGACCCGTCGGCGGCCCGGCTGCACCCGGAGGGCGCAACGGTGGACCCCGGGGTCAACCGATCGGATGACCCCGAGCGGACTCCTCCCACTCCAGGGCCAGTTCCGCGAACGCCTCGGCCGCCGCGCTCCGGTACCCGCTCGCGCGGCGGAGGAGGCTGACACCGCGGGACGAGAGGGCGGGGGAGAGCGGCACGGGCGTCAGGTACGGGTGGTCGCGGGTGACCGCGTCGGGCAGGACCGTGGCCAGCGCGGTGCGCCGGACGATCTCGGTGAGCGCGCTGACGGAGTTGGCCTCCACCGCGATCCTGGGCCGGACCCGGTGCTCGGCCAGGTACGCGTCGATGTGCCGCCGGGTCGCGAAGTCCTCGCTGAGGAGGGCGAGGTGATGGGGGACCAGCTCGGTGACGGGCAGCGGCTCGGTGCGGCCGGCGTACGGGTGGGCGGGTCCGACGACGAGGCCGAGGGTCTCGGTGAAGAGCGCGGTGGACTCGACGCCGGGGAGATGGACGCCGCGGAACGCGATGCCGAGGTCGACGCGGTCCGCGAGGAGTTCGGCCTCGATACGGTCCTGCGGCAGCTCCCGCACCTCCACGGTGATGCCGGGGTTCCGCGTGTGGAACGCGGCGACGAGCGGACCCGTGAGGTACGCGGTGAACGTGGGCGTGACCGCGAGCCGGAGGTGGCCGCGCGAGAGGTCCCGTACGTCGAGCACGGCCCGCTCTCCCGCCGCCAGGTCCCGGAGCGCGCGCCGGGCGTAGCGGGCGTAGGTCTCCCCGGCGTCCGTGAGGCGCACGGTCCGGCCCGTACGGTCCAGGAGCTGGACCCCGAGGGCCTTCTCCAACTGCTTGATCTGCTGCGACAGCGTGGGCTGGGCGATGCGGAGCTCTTCGGCGGCCCGGGTGAAGTTGGCGTGCTCGGCGACGGCGAGCAGATAGCGGAGATGGCGGAGTTCCGGCTGCATGAGAGGAATATAGATCTCATCTATAGCAGACATCGACAGGAGGTCTTGGACGCTATAGCCCCTGGTCGTGCAGGGTGAAGCCATGCCTCATCTCGCCGAGGGAATCGACCGCTTCCAGCGGGAGATCTTCCCTGCCAAGGCCAGGCTCTTCGCCCGCCTGGCCACCGTCCACCGCCCCGGAACCCTCTTCATCGGCTGCTCCGACGCCCGCGTCGTCCCCGAGCTGATCACCCAGACCGATCCGGGCGAGCTCTTCGTCATCCGTACCGCCGGAAATCTCGTCCCCGCCCACACCCCGGGCGGCGACGCGGTGGCCGCCGGCATCGAGTACGCCGTCGCGGTCCTCGGCGTGCGGGACGTCATCGTCTGCGGGCACTCCGCCTGCGGCGCGATGACCGCGCTCGCCGAAGGCCACGATCTGAGCGCCGCGCCCGCCGTCGCCGGCTGGCTGCGGCACGCGGACGCCTCCCTCGCCCGTACCGCCGCGGCGGGGCGCCGGGGCGACGTGGCGGCCCTGGTGCGGGAGAACGTCGCCGCCCAGCTGGCGAACCTCGCCACCCACCCCTCGGTCGCCCGTGCGCTGGCCGGGGGAGACGTACGGCTGCACGGCTGGGTCTTCGACATCGCCGAAGGCTCCGTCGAGGAGCTCGACACCGCCGGCCGCCCGGCCGTCGCCGCCTGACCCCTCTCACCCCGTGGAACCCACAGGAAAGGACGTACCTCTCATGGTGCACGCCCAGTTCGACCCCACCGCCCGTCGCGAGCTCGCCATCGCCGCCGTCGAGGCCAAGACTGTCAAGGACCTGACCTGGCAGCGGATCGCGGACGCCGCCGGGCTCTCCGTCGCCTACACCACCGCCGCCGTCCTCGGTCAGCACCCGCTGCCGGAGGCGTCCGCGCGGGCGGTCGTCGAACTCCTCGGCCTGGACGAGGGCGCGGTACGACTGCTGCGCACGATCCCCACCCGGGGATCGATCGACGGCGGCACCCCGACCGACCCGACGATCTACCGCTTCCACGAGATGCTCCAGGTCTACGGCGCGACCTTGAAGGCCCTCGTCCACGAGCAGTTCGGCGACGGCATCATCTCCGCGATCAACTTCACGCTGGACGTGAAGAAGGTCGCCGACCCCGAGGGCGGTGAGCGCGCCGTCATCACCTTCGACGGCAAGTACCTGCCGACCAAGCCCTTCTGACGAGCACTCAGGCGAGGGGGGCCGGGTCCTCCGCGCCGAGCAGGGCCAGGGAGTGCGTCCACAGGACGTCGAAACGGCCCACGTCGTCGTACAGCTTGGCGAAGAGCACCTGGCCCTCCAGCTGCGCGACGAGGGCGCGCGCGGCCCCGTGGGCGTCGGCGACGGAGACCTCGCCGCGTCCCCGGGCCTCGGCGACGGTCTCCTCCACCAGGGCGACCTGCTCGTCGAAGATCTCCCGCAGGCGCTCGCGGACCGTGGCCGTCCCGGTGCTCATCTCCAGGGCCAGGTTCCCGAGGAGGCAGCCCGTGACGGTTCCGCAGCTCAGCTGCCCGGCCCGCAGTTCGGCCGCGGTGGAGTCGAAGAGCCGCCGCAGCCCCTGGAGGGGCGGGACGTCGCCGTCCAGCGCGCGGGTCCACTCGGCGCGCTGGGCCGCCCAGTGCTCGTCGATGACGGCGAGCGCGAGTTCTTCCTTGGAGGCGAAGAAGTAGTAGAAGCTGCCCTTCGGGACCCCTGCCGCCTTGCAGATCTCC
Organism: Streptomyces sp. NBC_00094; assembly: GCF_026343125.1. Taxonomy (NCBI): domain Bacteria; kingdom Bacillati; phylum Actinomycetota; class Actinomycetes; order Kitasatosporales; family Streptomycetaceae; genus Streptomyces; species Streptomyces sp. NBC_00094. The sequence goes on from NZ_JAPEMB010000001.1 coordinate 6,466,719, forward strand.
GCCACGCCCAGCGCGGAGTAGCCGCGCGACAGCATCAGCGTCTTCGCGGCGGTCAGGATGCGCTCCCGCGCGTCACTCGTTCGCCCCATGGCGGAAGTGTACGACCGGTCGACTACCACCGACGGATGTCCTGGTTCCGCTTTCGGGGGCGCTGCCTGCGGTTCTATGGTGGGCGGCGCAGATCGCGCGGACCGCGCGGTCCCTCGCGGGCACGCGCCCGATCCGGCGGCCAACCCGGCGGCAGGGTCCCACCCGCACGACACGAACGAGGAGTTCCATGGACATCGCCGGCTCCGCCGCTCTCGTCACCGGCGCCGCTTCCGGCCTCGGCGCCGCCACGGCCGCAGCGCTCGCCGCCCGTGGCGCCACCGTCTACGGCCTCGACCTGGACAAGGCCGTCGCCGCCGCCGGGCCGCTGCCGGAGGGCGTCCGGCTGCTCGCCGCCGACGTCACCGACGAGGACCAGGTCCGCGAGGCCCTGGCCGCGATCGACGCCGACGGGGCCGAGCTCCGGCTCGCCGTGAACTGCGCGGGCATCGCCCCCTCCGCGCGCATCCTGGGCCGCAAGGGCCCGCACGACCTCGACCTGTTCCGTACGGTCCTCAACGTCAACCTGCTGGGGACGTTCAACGTGATGCGGCTCGCCGCCGAGGCCATCGCCCGGCACGAGCCCGACGAGCACGGACAGCGCGGCCTCGTCGTGAACACCGCCTCGATCGCCGCCTTCGAGGGCCAGGTCGGCCAGATCGCCTACGCCGCCTCCAAGGCGGGCGTCGCCGGGATGACCGTCACCGCCGCCCGCGACCTCGCGCAGTTCGGCATCCGGGTCGTCACCGTCGCCCCCGGCATCGTCGACACCCCGATGATGGCCGGATTCGGCGAGGAGGTCAGGGCCGGTCTCGCGGCGAGCGTGACCTTCCCGCAGCGCCTCGCGCGCCCGGAGGAGTACGCCCGGCTGGTCACGATGATCGTCGAGCACGACTACCTCAACGGGGAGACGATCCGGATGGACGGCGCCCTCCGCATGGCCCCGCGCTGAGCCTCCGTACCCCCGATGTGGTACTCGGTGCCAGAGTAATCCGGCACCAAGTGCCACACCGGGAAGGTCCGGGTGTTAGGTTCAGGCCATGGGAACAGCCTCGACGAACTCCACGAAGCCCGCGATGCGGGACTCCCTCATCGCCGCGGCCTTCCAGCTCTTCCTGGAGCGCGGCTACGAGCAGACCACCGTCGACGACATCGTCAGACTCGCGGGCGTGGGCCGGCGGTCCTTCTTCCGGTACTTCCCGTCGAAGGAGGACGTGGTCTTCCCCGACCACGAGCAGTGCCTCGCCGACATGACCCGCTTCCTCGCGGCCAGCGCCGACGCCGACGACCCGATCGTCCGCGTCTGTGACGCCGCCCGCCTCGTCATGCGGATGTACGCCGAGAACCCCACCTTCTCCGTCCAGCGCTACCGGCTCACCCGCGAGGTGACCGGACTGCGGACGTACGAGCTCTCGGTCGTCTGGCGGTACGAGAAGACCCTCGGCGACTACCTGCGCACGCGGTGGGCCGACCGCAGGGACGGCACCCTGCGCGCCAACGTCGTCGCGGCGGCCGTCGTCGCCGCCCACAACCACGCCCTGCGTCACTGGCTGCGCTCCGGCGGGGAGGGCGACCCGCTGGCGGAGGTCGACCAGGCCCTGGAGTTCGTGCGCGCCACCTGGAGCCCGGACACGGTGGCGGACGCGCCGGCCGAGGAGAACGACGACATCGTGGTCGTCATCACCAAGCGGTCCACCCCGATGTGGCGTGTGGTGCGCGAGGTGGAGTCGAGCCTCGGCGAGGAGTGAGAGGACGCCCTGGGGGCCGTCGGAGGCGCCCGGTGTCTTCCGGGGTTCTCAGTATCTCGAATTGAGGGAACTCAGGCCTTTATTTGATGGCACTCAGTGCCATATCTTTGCTCCTGCACGGTCGAGCCGCCGAGTGCAAGGAGAAGGCATCGTGTTCCACACGGGACTGAGGAGCGGGACCGCCGTCCACGCCGAGGAGTCGGCGCCCGACTCCGAGCTCTACTTCCAGCGCTGCCGCTGGTGCCACACCACCACGTTCCAGCGCCTGCTCTGCCCGACCTGCGGGTCGACGGACCTCTCGCCCGAACTGAGCGAGGGCGAGGGCGTGATCTCCGTACGGCGCGGGGTCGCCGCGGCCGACGCCGACCTCTGGCCGGTCCACATGACGGAGGGCTTCGTCGTCCGCTGTCGTGTCGACGGCCCGCTGCACGCGGTACGCCCCGGGGTCCGGGTCAAGCTCTCCTCGGGTGTCGGGGTGACGGGTCGCAGGCCGGTCGTCCGGCTCTGCGAGGAGGTCCCGCTCGACAACTGGTTCTGAACCGGAACGGGGACACGCCAAGAGGCGGGTGGGTGGCACAGAGTGCCACCCACCCGCCTCTTACGTTGAGCGACGGATCGGTCAGCGGGCGCCGATCTCGTCCGTCAGCTGCGGCAGGACCTCGAAGAGGTCGCCGACCACGCCGTAGTCCACGAGGTCGAAGATCGGGGCCTCGGGGTCCTTGTTGACGGCCACGATCGTCTTCGACGTCTGCATGCCGGCCCGGTGCTGGATCGCGCCGGAGATGCCCGCCGCGACGTACAGCTGCGGCGAGACCTGCTTGCCGGTCTGGCCGACCTGGTTGGCGTGCGGGTACCAGCCGGCGTCCACGGCGGCGCGGGACGCGCCGACGGCCGCGCCGAGCGAGTCGGCCAGCTTCTCGACGACCGCGAAGCCCTCCGCCGCGCCGACGCCACGGCCACCGGAGACCACGATCGCGGACTCGGTCAGCTCGGGGCGGCCGGTGGAGACGCGCGGGGTGCGCGAGACGACCTTCGCGGCGTTGCCGGTGAAGGCGACCGTGACGTTCTCGACCGTGCCGGCGGCCGGGGCGGCCTCCGGGGCGGCGGAGTTCGGCTTGACGGTGATGACCGGGACGCCGTGCGAGACCGTCGAGCGCACCTGGTACGAGGCGGCGAAGACGGACTGGGTGGCGACCGGGCCGTTCTCGCCGGCCTCCAGCTCCACGGCGTCGGTGATCAGACCGGAGCCGAGGCGCAGCGCGACCCGGGCCGCGATCTCCTTGCCCTCGCCGGAGGAGGTCACCAGGACGGCGGCGGCCCCCTTCTCCTTCGCGAGCTGGGTGAGCGCGTCGACCTTCGGGACGACCAGCTGGTCGGTGAACTCGGCGCCGTCCGCGACGTACACGGTGGTCGCGCCGTACTCGCCGGCCGTGGCGGCGATGGAGGCCGCGGCCTCGCCCGCGCCGAGGACGACCGCCGAGGGCTCGCCCACGCGGCGGGCCAGGGTGAGGAGTTCGAGGGCCGGCTTGCGGACCGCACCGTCGGCGTGGTCCACGAGAACCAGGATCTCAGCCATGATTCATTGCTCCTGAGTGGGTGTCTGGCTGGCGGTGGGTCAGATGAACTTCTGGCCGGCGAGGAAGGCGGCGAGCTGCTTGCCGCCGTCGCCCTCGTCGGTGACGATCGTGCCCTGCGTACGGGCCGGACGCGCGGCCACCGCGTCGACGAGGGTCCAGGACCCGGCGAGGCCCACCTCGTCGGCGTCGATGTCCAGGTCGTCCAGGTCCAGCTCCTCGACCGGCTTCTTCTTGGCGGCCATGATCCCCTTGAAGGAGGGGTAACGGGCCTCGCCGGACTGGTCGGTGACCGAGACGACGGCAGGCAGCGGGGCCTCCAGGAGCTCGGTGGCGGAGTCGCCGTCGCGGCGGCCCTTGACCGTGCCGCCGTCGATGGAGACCTCGGAGAGCAGCGTCACCTGCGGCACGTTCAGCCGCTCGGCGAGCAGGGCCGGCAGGACGCCCATCGTGCCGTCGGTCGAGGCCATGCCGCAGACGACCAGGTCGAAACCGGTCTTCTCCAGGGCCTTGGCCAGGATCGCGGAGGTGGCGATGACGTCGGAGCCGTGGATGTCCTCGTCGTTGACGTGGACGGCCTTGTCGGCGCCCATCGACAGCGCCTTGCGCAGGGCGTCCTTGGCGTCGTCCGGGCCCACGGTCACCACGGTGACCTCGGCGTCCTCGGACTCCTCCGAGATACGGAGGGCCTGCTCGACCGCGTACTCGTCCAGCTCGGAGAGCAGGCCGTCGACGGCCTCGCGGTCGGTCGTCAGGTCGTCGGCGAACCCGCGGTCGCCGGTCGCGTCGGGGACGTACTTCACACAGACAGCGATCTTCAGAGTCACGGCCTGTCTCCTTTCAACGAGTGTGCAATTACGGGAGGTTGCGGGCCATGACGATGCGCTGGACCTGGTTGGTGCCCTCGTAGATCTGGGTGATCTTGGCGTCGCGCATCATGCGCTCGACGGGGTAGTCGCGGGTGTAGCCGTAGCCGCCGAGGAGCTGGACGGCGTCGATGGTGACCTCCATGGCGACGTCGGAGGCGAAGCACTTGGCCGCGGCGCCGAAGAACGTGAGGTCCTCCTTCTCGGCTCCGGCGGAGACGCGCTCGGACTTGGCCGCGGCGGCGTAGGTGAGCTGGCGGGCGGCTTCGAGCTTCATGGCCATGTCGGCGAGCATGAACTGGACGCCCTGGAAGTCGGCGATGGGCTTGCCGAACTGCTTGCGCTCCTTGACGTAGCCCTTGGCGTAGTCGAGGGCGCCCTGGGCGATGCCGATGGCCTGGGCGGCGATGGTGACGCGGGTGTGGTCGAGGGTCTTCATCGCGGTGGCGAAGCCGGTGCCCTCGGCGCCGATCATGCGGTCCGCGGGGATCCGGACGTTGTCGAGGTAGACCTCACGGGTCGGGGAGCCCTTGATGCCGAGCTTCTTCTCCGGCGCGCCGAAGGAGACGCCCTCGTCGGACTTCTCCACGACGAAGGCGCTGATGCCCTTGGAACGCTTCTCCGGGTCGGTGACGGCCATCACCGTGTAGTACTCGGACTCGCCGGCGTTGGTGATCCACCGCTTCACGCCGTCGAGGACCCAGAAGTCGCCGTCGCGCACCGCGCGGGTCTTCATCCCCGCCGCGTCCGAACCCGCGTCCGGCTCCGACAGCGCGTAGGAGAACATCGCGTCACCCTTGGCCAGCGGGCCCAGGTACTTCGCCTTCAGCTCCTCCGAACCGGACAGGATCACCGGCAGCGAACCCAGCTTGTTGACCGCCGGGATCAGCGAGGACGAACCACAGACACGCGCGACCTCCTCGATCACGATCACCGTCGCCAGCGCGTCCGCGCCCGCACCCCCGTACACCTCCGGAACGTGCACCGCGTGCAGGTCCGCCGCGACCAGCGCGTCCAGCGCCTCCCGCGGGAACCGGCCCTCCTCGTCCACCGCCGCCGCGAACGGCGCGATCTTCGCCTCCGCCAGCGCACGCACCGACTCCCGGAGCATGTCGTGCTCCTCGGACGGCCGGTACAGGTCGAAGTCCTTGCCCATGATGTGGAGCTCCCCTAGACGCTTGTGGCACTGAGTACCCTCAGCAAAACACACTCAGTGCCATGACGCCAGAGTGACCCACGCCAAAGCACCCCGACACTGTTCCGTGTCGGGGTGCTCGGTCGGGTCCAGGGGGCCAGGGGTGTAGGGGTCCAGGGGTCTACTAGTCCGTCATGTCCGCGAGAGCCTCTTCCTTCAGGCGCTGCTTCGCGTCGTACTCGGCGGCGAGGTATCTGGCGCGTTCCTCGGTCATGTCGAGCAGGGTCAGCAGGACCGGCGTGCAGATGCTCGGCAGGACGTGCTGGAGCAGGACCACGACCCGGTGGGTCAGGTCGTCGCGTTCGCGCAGGATCTGGGACATCGTCTGGATCCCGGCGAAGGCGCCGGAGAAGAGCTCGGCGGTGTCCGTCACGTTCACGTGGACGAGGAGTTCCCCCTGGGCCTTCGCGACCGTCAGGACCTCCGACACCTGGTCGCTCCAGGCCTGGAACGGGGCCGCCCGGTCGATCCCGGTGGCACCGCTGTCCAACGCCAGGGCGACACTCGCACGCACGAGCGGGTCGCGCTGCAGTCGGTGCGAGAGGAGGAACCCCTGGTCGACCAGCTCCTGGAGCTTGATGGGCTGAGGAGTGAGGGGCTCGTCGAGCATCTGGGCGTCGAGCACGCCGAGGGCGAGGTCTTCCTTGGAAGCGAAGTGGAAGTACAGCGCTCCCTTGGTCACCCCGGCACGGACCAGGATTTCCCCGATGGTCGTACGCTCGTAGCCGCGCTCGGCGAAAGCCGCCGCCGCCGAATCGAGGATCGCCCGCCGGGTGCGGATTGCACGCGCTTGCTGCGCCAAAGCGCCTCCTGCTGTATCACTGTCCGTGCTCAACGTGTGACGTGAAGCATTTTTCAGAAAACCTGGTTGTACGTATTCTATTGCGGGCGGGTTTGTCGCCCTTGGGTGTGCGGGGGCAAGGGGAGCCATGGATCAGAATCGTCGAGGAGTGGCGACGCATGTCCCCGGAGAGTTCGTCCACCGATCGGATCCCGCTGACATCATTCCCACAGGCTGGACGCAGCTACAGGAGAATCGGTTCGCCGTCCCATCCCGCTGGCCTGCCGCGCATCCCTTCTTCGCTCCGGTGACAGGGGATCGCCACGACCCCGTCCTGGTGGCCGAGACGATACGCCAGGCCACCATGCTCGTCGCTCACGCGGAACTCGGGGTACCCGTCGACGATCAGTTCGTCATGTGGGACCTCCACTACACCGCCGATGCCGAGATGCTCGCCCTTGACGGCCTCCCCCCGGAGCTCGGTGTCGACGTGGCCCTCTCCGATCTCGTCGGCCGCCGCGGCAGGATCCGGAACCTGCGCGCCACCGTACGGATCACCCGGGGCGGCCGCCTGCTCGCCACCGGCGGCGGGCTGGGCCGCTGCACCTCGGCCCTCGCGTACCGCCGCGTGCGGGGCGAGCGGATGGCCCAGCTCGGCAGACCCGTCCCGCTGATCCAGGGACTCGCCCCCCACCTGGTCGGCCGGGAACGGCCGCAGGACGTCGTCCTGGGGCCCGGCACCCGGGCGGGCGAGTGGAGACTGCGGATCAACACCGGGCACCCCACCCTCTTCCGGCGGCCGAACGACCACGTACCGGGGATGCTCCTCCTGGAGGCCGCCCGGCAGGCCGCGATGCTGACGGCCGGCGGCGCCTTCCTGCCCACGGTCGTGGACATCGCCTTCGAGCGCTACGCCGAGCTCGACAGCCCCTGCTGGATAGAGGCCGAGACCGTGGCCTCCGCCGATGCCCCGGCCACCAGTGTCCTGATCACCGGCCGACAGGACGGCGCGTCCGTCTTCCGGTGCACCCTCACCTCACCGTCCCCGGAACTGGCGGCGATCGGTGGCGGCCTCAGCAGCCGACTGGCGGGCTGACCGGAACGATGGGATCTCGTACGACGATGGGTTCTCGCACGACCATGGGCGCTCGCCTTCTGATCACGGGCTCGACCGGGTTCATCGGCAGCCGCGTCGCGGCCGCGGCGGTCACACGGCCGGAGCCCGCACACGTACGGCTGCTCGCCCGGCGTGAGTCCGTCCCGCCGGTCGCCGGGAGCGTCGGGAGCGCCCGGAGCGCCCGGAGCGCCCGGAGCGCCGGGAGCGCCGGGAGCGCCGGGAGCGTCGGGCCGGCGAACGGCCCGACCGTCGAGACCGTCCCCGGTGACCTCCGCGACCCCGCGTCCCTGCGCCGCGCCTGCGAGGGCGTCGACGTGCTGATCCACTGCGCCTCGGCGATCGGCTCGGACGAGGAGCTGGCCCGTACCGTCAACGACGAGGGCACCCGCGCGCTCGTCGACGCGGCCGTACGCGCCGGGGTGACCCGGATCGTCTCCCTGAGCACCGCCTCCGTCCACGGCCGCGGGCCCTTCCGCGCCGCCGCCCCCGGCACCCTGCCGCTCGCCCCCGTCTCGGCGACGAGTCGCACCCGGGCGGCGGGCGAGCGACACGTCATGGACGCCGGCGGGACCGTCCTGCGACCACACCTCGTGTACGGCACGGGCGACCGGCAGGTCCTGCCCGGTCTTGTCCGGCTGCTCGCGGCGCTGCCCGGTCCGCTCACCGGGGGTGACTCGCTGCATTCCGTCATCGACGTGGAGAGCCTGGCGGGCGCCCTGCTGGGCGCGGCGCTCTCGCCGCGGACCGAGGCCGGTCCGTACTACGCCGACCACCCCGAGCCGGTGCCGGTCGCGGAGCTGCTCGCGGCCGCCGAGGCGCTGCTCACCCACCGGGCGGGGCCGCCCCGGGGGCCGGCGGTGAGCATCGCGACGGCCCGGGAACTGCTCGTGGACGTTCCCTTCGCGCAGCACCACCTCGACATGCTCGCCACCGACCACTGGTTCGCGGACGACCGCCTCTGGGTGGACCTGGACTGCGACCCGGGGCCGGGCTTCACCGGGGGATTCGCGGACCACGTGCCGTGGTACCGAACTCTTCTCGACCGTTCCTGAACCGAAGGTAGGAAACACCGACATGTCCGCGCTGACCGGCAGGACCGCGATCGTCACAGGGGCGAGCCGCGGCATCGGAAGAGGTATCGCAGAGCGGCTGGCCGGGGACGGGGCCCTGGTGGCCGTGCACTACGGCAGCAACGAGAAGGCCGCGCACGAGACGGTCCGGCACATCGAGGACAAGGGCGGCCGGGCCTTCGCGTTCCGCGCGGAGCTCGGGGCGCCGGACGCCGTCGACACGTTCTACGCCGCGCTGGAGGCCGGTCTCGCGGAGCATGGCGCGGGGCCCGGGTTCGACATCCTCGTCAACAACGCGGCCGCGAGCGGCTCGGGCCGCATCCACGAACTGACGCCCGAGGTCTTCGACCGGCTGTTCGCGATCAACGTGAAGGCCCCGCTCTTCCTGATCCAGCGGGGTCTCGGCCTGCTGCGCGACGGCGGCCGGATCGTCAACATCTCCTCGGCGGTGACGAAGCACGCCTTCCCCGACTCCGTCACCTACGCGATGACCAAGGGCGCCGTCGACACGATGACCCTCGCCCTCGCCAAGGAGCTGGGACCCCGGGGGATCACGGTCAACGCCGTGGCCCCGGGCTTCGTGGCGACGGAGATGAACGAGCGACGCCGGGCGACTCCGGAGGCGAGCGCGGCCCTCGCGGCGGTCTCGGTCTTCAACCGGATCGGGACGCCGGCCGACATCGCGGACGTGGTCGGCTTCCTCGTCTCCGACGACGCGCGCTGGATCACCGGGCAGTACGTGGACGTCACGGGCGGCAGCGCGCTCTGACCGTCCGTACGGGGAGTCCGACCTGCCCCGGAGGCCTCCGGGGCAGGGGGGAATGCCCGGTGTTCTGCCCCTCGCGTCCTTTTCCGACTCGCGGACCGGGCTGTGTGGTGGGGAGGGTTCCCGCCACGTCGACAGGAAGGGTGACACCACACATGGCCCGCGAGAACGGCCGAACCCCCGACCCCGAACGCTCCTCCCCGACCCCGGTCCGGGCGCCCCTGCCCGGTGCGGGTGAACGGAACATCCAGGGCACCGCCGGGAACACGGCGATGGTCCAGATGCTCCGCCAGGCCGGACACCCCTGGTCCCGGCCCGCCCCGCCCGAGCAGCACCAGCACGGAGCCGGCTGCGGCCACCTGGCCACCCCGCAGGCCGGGACCACGGACGAGGCCGCTGTGCAGCGGTCCACCGTCCACGGGGTGCTCCGCGCCCCGGGCCGGCCCCTCGACGACACCACCCGGGCCGACATGGAGACCCGCCTCGGCGCGGACTTCACCGACGTCCGCATCCACGACGACAGCGCCGCCCGCGCCTCCGCCGCCGAGGTCGGCGCCCGGGCGTACACCTCGGGCAGCCATGTCGTCATCGGTGCCGGCGGTGCCGACAAGCACACGCTGGCGCATGAGCTCACCCACGTCATCCAGCAGCGTCAGGGACCCGTGGCCGGGACCGACCGCGGGGACGGCCTGAGTGTCAGCGATCCCTCCGACCGCTTCGAGCGCGAAGCGGAAGCCAACGCCACCCGCGTCATGAGGGCACCCGTCGCGGAAGCAGGGGCACCTGCTTCTCTTCCTTCGGCCCGGGACACCTCCCATACGGCCGCCGTGCAGCGGATGCCCTTCAACGGCAAGGAGAAGAAGAACGCGCCGCCACCGCCTCCTCCCAAGCAGGGCGACCACCTGTTCAACAAACTGGCCGAGGCCGCGGAGCTGCTCGCGACGAACGCCACCACACGCATGGAAACGGTCTTCGCCGGGCTCGGACGTCCCGTCAGGAACAGCCTGGGGCAGAATGCGGCGGCGTTCAGGGAGAAGCGGGACGCCTTCACGACCAAGCGGGACGAGATGCTGCTGAAGGCGAGCGAGGCGAAAAGGGAGCGTCACCCGAAGAGCCACCCCAAGTCCTTGTTCTTCGCCGCCGAGGGCGTCTCCAGTCAAGCCGGCGGTGACGACAACTCCCAGACGTTCGGGACCTTCAGCGCCACGCTGTCCTCCCTGCCGGCTCTCTGCGGAGTCACCGCTGACGGAGCCGTCCGGCCGTTGGCGCTTCCCGCTGAAGTGACCGCCGCGCGGGGCGGGTGGGAGAACCTCAAGGGGAGGGTGTACGACAGCGATGCCGAACGCAGGGTGACGGCGGCGCTGAAGGACATCGAGAAGGGAAGGCACAGGCGTGCCTTCGGTACGTGGAATACCGATACGCAAGGCATCTACGCGGAACTGTACGAGTTGATGCTGTCCACCGTCGAAGCCCTTCAGGAACTCACCGCGACGATGATCAGAGGCGGCGTCGCGACCGCCGCGGCTGCGGCGACCGACAACGGCGAGACCACGAACTCCGCCGCCCCTGCCGCCGGAAACGAGGAGACGGAGAGCCATACCTGACCGACGGACACCGCAGGGCGGCCCCGGTACGTCGGGAGCGGATTACCGTCCGGGGCCGGCCCAGCCGCTTCGCCGACCGTGGCTCCGCGGCCGGGTCGTCACCACCACCGCGCCGGCGAGCAGCACCACGTTCTTGACGACGAACTCGCCCACCAGGGTGAGGAGGAGCGGGTTGGCGTGGGCGAACGCCACCCCCGGGGTGAGGACGAGCACCGCGAAGGTGCCGCACAGGTGGGCGACGAGCACCGGCAGGGCCGCGGCGCGGCCGCGGCCCGACAGCAGCCAGCCGCCGAGCGCCACCTCGCCCCAGCCGAGCGCCGGTACGAACCAGTCACCCGCCGGGAACGGCAGGACGGCGACGACGAGCGTGGCCGCCGGGCTGTAGCCGATGACCTTGAGTACCCCGAACCAGACGAACACCCCGCCGAGGCCGGCCCGGAGCATGGTCAGGCCGTGGTGGTGCAGCCGTGGGGCGAGCCGGTCGAAGCGGCCGAGGGGCGCCGGCGGGGCGGGGGCCGTGGTGGGAGGTTTCATCTCAGAGGAAACGGTCATGCGCGGGCATCTCCAACACGAGTCGATGCGGGTCCGGGCGAGGCCGGGCGGAGGGGGCCGGGGCCGTACGGGCTGGGTCGAGCGGGCCCCGGGGGTGCCGTGGGGCGCCGAGCGGGGCGTGGCCGGGTGGTGGACCGCTCGGATCGCGCCGAAATCACGGCATGAGGGGCGGACGCCGTCGCCACACGCTAGTCACGTCCCAGGGACCCCCGCGACGCCCATCGCTTCCTTGCATACCCGCGATGGAAGAAGTCGATCGGCCGTTGCCGGACGCGATCATTTCTCGCCAGCCTGAGCTCTGTTCGAGTTTGTGTTTGATCCACAGGCTCGTGCCGCGTCCATCCGCCCCGGCACCATGCGAAGGAATCCAGGGATGTCCCACCGATCCGCCGCCCCCGCCCCCACCTCGACCGCCGCGGCCCGCACGCCGCTCACCCGGCGCCGGGTACTCACCACGTCCGCCGCCGCGGCCGGGGCGCTCGCCCTGCCCGGCTCGGCGGCATGGGCCGTCCCCACCAGCTTCGAGGCGGAGACCCGGACGGGCCGTCGGGCCCCCGGCGCCGTCACCGACCCCAGCGTCGTCATCCGCTGGAACCAGGCCGCGATGGACGCGATACTCGGCCGCTACCAGGCCGCCGGCAACCGCTTCGGCCCCGCGACCGTGAACGCCCGCGCCCTCGCGATCATCCACAACGCGATCTACGACGCCTGGGCGTGTTACGACCGCTGTGCCGTCGGCAGCCGTTTCGGCGGCTCCCTGCGCCGGCCCCGCGCCGAGCGGACCCCGGACAACAAGAACGAGGCCATCAGCTACGCGGCCCACCTCGCGCTGCTCGACCTGTACCCCGAGTACAAGGTCGCCATCGACGGGATGCTGCGCAGCCTCGGTCACGACCCCGAGCTCACCGAGCCCCGCCGGAACAGCCCCGCCTGGATCGGCCGTCGCACCGCGCGGGCCGTCCTCGACTACCGGCACGATGACGGCGCCAACCAGCTCGGCACCCCCGCGTACACCGACACCACCGGCTACCAGGCGCGCAACACCCCGCAGGTCGCCGGCGCCTTCGACCCGTCGACGGTCACGGACCCGGCCCACTGGACGCCGCTGATCGTCAACGGCAAGACGCAGCGCTACCTCACCCCGCAGTTCGCGGTGATGAAGCCCTTCGCGCTGACCCGCCCCGACCAGTTCACGGTCGCCGCCCCGCCCCCGTACCCCTCCGTCCGGATGACGGCCGCGATCGAGGAACTCCTCGACATCAGCGCCCGTCTGACGGACGAACAGAAGGCGATCGCCGAGTTCTGGCTCAACGACGACGTCACCCCGCCCGGCGCCCAGCAGATGTGGGGACGGTACGTCTCCGCCCGCGACGGCTACGGCGTCGACGAGGACGCCCAGCTGTTCTTCGGCCTCAACATGGCCGAGTGCGACGCCGCCATCGGCTCCTGGGCGGTCAAGCGCGACTACGACTTCGCCCGCCCCTCGACCCTCATCCCGTACGACCGGCGCGGGCAGCAGGTCCGCTCCTGGGGCGGCCCCGGCCAGGGCACCGTCACCATGGACGGCGTCGACTGGCAGGCGTACGTCGCCGTCCCGCCGTTCCCCGCGACCGTCTCCGGACACAGCACTTTCTCCGGCGCGGCCGCCGAGTTCCTGCGGCGCTTCACCGGCTCGGACTCCTTCGGCGACTCGTACCGCTTCACGGCGGGCGCCTCCACCGTCGAGCCCGGCCTCACCCCGCGCACCGACGTCGTCCTGCACTGGCCCACCTTCAGCGAGGCCGCCCGCCAGGCCGGCATCTCCCGCGTGTACGGCGGCATGCACTGGAGCTTCGACAACGAGCCCGGCATCGAGATGGGCCACCGCATCGGCAAGGTCGTGCACCGGCAGGCCCTGCGCTACTTCACCGGCGCCCACCGCTGACCGGTCCGCCGACAGCCTCCGCTCGCCCTGCCCCACCTGCCCCGCCCGCCCGCCCCACCCGCCCCGCCCGGCAAGGAGAGAACACCGTGAGCAACCAGACCCAGACCCCCGCGGGTGCGGCGACACCGCCCGCCCGCAGCCGCTGGGCGGGCGGCGCCCCGCCCTTCCCCGGCGCCAGGCCGGCCGCCCTCGGCACCCTCGCCACCGTCGTGTCCCTGGTGATCCTGGTCGCCCTCGGCGAGGCCACCGGAAACCTCCTGATGATCGCCCCGCTGGCCGCCACCGCGATGATCATCTGCAGTACCCCCGCCCTGCCCCCGGCCCAGCCCCGCGGCACGGTCCTCGGCCAGGTCGGCTCCGGTGTCCTCGGCCTCGTCGCCGTCGCCCTGTTCGGCCACTCCCTCTGGGTGGCCGCCGTCGCCGCGGGCCTCAGCGTCGGCCTCATGCTCCTGCTGCGCGCCGTCCACGCCCCGGCCGCCGCCACAGCCGTCCTCGCCGTCCTCCAGGACCCGGCCCCCGTGCGCTTCCTCGTCCTGCTGGCCGTCGGCAGCGTCCTCCTCGTCCTGGTGGGCCTCGTCGCCTCCCGGCTCGGCGTGATCGGCACGTACCCGACGTACTGGTGGTGACCCGGCCCGCCGGTGGCGCACCTTCCTTCCGTCCGCCCGTACCTCCGCGTACCGACCCTCAACGGAGCGCCCGTGAACCGAGACAGACTGCTCGTCAGCTGCGAGCAGATCATGGAACAGCTGCGCAAACCCGCGGCCGGTGACGAGAACACGGTCCTCGTCGAGATCACCGACGGCGGCTCCCCGCTCGGCCGGGTCCCCGGCTCCGTCCGCCTCGACTGGACCGGTGACCTCCAGGATCCCGTACGCCGGGACGTCATCGGCCCGGAGGCCTTCGCCGAACTCCTCGGCCGGCACGGCATCTCCGCCGACCACACCGTCGTCCTCCTCAGCGGCAACAACAACTGGTGGGCCGCCGCCGGATACTGGCAGTTCACGCTGTACGGCCACCGGCAGCTCCGCCTCCTCGACGGCGGCCGGCTCCGCTGGGAGGCGCTCGGCGGCCCCCTCACCCACGACGCCCCGGAGCGCCCGCCCGCCGCGTACCCCGTACCGGCCCTCGACGAGTCGATCCGGGCCCGCCGCGAGGACATGCTCGACCACATCGGCCGCCACCAACTCCTCGACGTCCGCTCCCTGGAGGAGTACCTCGGGCAGAGCAACACCCCGCCCGGCGTGCCCGAGGACCTCGGCGTGCGGTGCGGTCACGCCCTCTCCGCCGAGCACATCCCCTGGCACACCGCCGTCCACCCCGACGGCACCTTCCGGGACCGGGAGGAGCTGGCCCGCGCCTACGCGGCCGTCCGCACCGACACCCCGACCGTCGTCTACTGCCGTGTCGGCTGGCGCTCCGCCCACAGCTGGTTCGTCCTGCGGGAACTCCTCGGACTCCCCGACATCCGCAACTACGACGGCGCCTGGCGGGAGTTCGGCTCCCTCATCGGCGCCCCCATCGTCAACGGCCCCCAGCCCTGGGGACCCGACGGCATCCCGTCGATCGTCGCCCAGCGCGCCCCGGAGGTCCCCGCCCGTGCCTGACGTCACCGTGTTCCGCAACGTCCTGCGCAACGGCTTCGACCAGACCGACCTGCCCTGGGTGCCGTGGACCGAACCCGGCCGCGTCGGCGTCGAGTTCGTCGTCCTCTGGGGACCCGACCCCGCCGAGGGCGAGGACTCCGCCTCCCTGCTGCTGCGCTTCCCGCCCGGCGCGCACGGCGACTTCCACGAGCACCTGGGCCACGAGCTGATGCTCGTCCTCGACGGCACCCTCGACCACAGCGACGGACGCCGCTTCCACCGCGGAGACCTCGTCGTCGAGGAGCCCGGCACCCGGCACCGGATGTCCAGCGCCGAGGGCTGCACCGTCCTCGCCGTCCGGGCCCGCCCCGCCGCCGCCCGTACCCCGGAGGCCGGCGAGATCACCACCGGCGTCGGCGCCGTCTGACCCGCTCGACCTCAAGGGGCGCCTCGCCCGTCACCCGGCCGTGGCCGGCGAGGCGCCCCCCGCACCCCTGCCCTCCCCGCCCCAGACCTTTCGGAGAGAGACGCCATGACCCCGCACGCACGGCCCCAGTCCTTGCGCAGTCCCGAGCCCTCCCGCCGGGTCCTGCTCACCACCGGTTCCTCCGACGCCCACACCTGGAACCTGGTCCACCTCCAGCTCTTCCTGGAGGAGCACGGCCACTCGGTGCTCAACCTGGGGCCCTGCGTTCCCGAGGAACTGCTCGTCGACACCGCCCGGATGACCCGGCCCGACATCGTCGTGCTCTCCTCCGTCAACGGCCACGGACACCAGGACGGCCTGCGCGCCGCCCGCGCCCTGCGCGAGGACCGTGCCACCCGGTCCATCCCCATGGTCATCGGCGGGCTCCTCGGCATCTCCCCGGAGGGCGCCGCCACCCGTACCGCCGAACTCCTCGACGCCGGATACGACGAGGTGTACGCCGACGGGACCCCGCCCACGGCACTGCTGCGCCGCCTCGCAGAGCTCGGCGGCGCGTGTACCGGGCGGGCCGCAGCTTGACGACCTCCGTCCCGCCCGCGGCACAGCACCCGCTTCCCCCCGGCGATCTCGGCGCCTTCGTCCGGGAGTCGGCCGAGGCCGGCGCTCTGGTCGTCCAGCCCCGGATGGGCATGGTCGGAGCCGAGGAGATGGCCGACGGCGTCGCCGCCGTCGCCGCGCTGCCCCTGCGTACCGTCGCCACCCTCACCATCGACAGCTACACCCGCGTGGGCGACCACGCCGCCGCCACCGCCGCCCTGCGCACCGGTCGGCCCCTCAACGGGTTCCCGCTGGTCAGCCACGGCCCGAGGGCCACCGCGCGAGTCGCGGCCGCGGCCGGACGCGGCACACCCGTCCAGGTCCGCCACGGCTCCGCCGACCCCATGGCCATCTTCCGCACCATGGCCGCCGCCGGGCTCGCCGCCTCCGAGGGCGGCCCCGTCTCGTACTGCCTGCCCTACGGCCGCACCCCGCTCGCCGAGTCCGTCGCCGCCTGGCGCGACTCGGTCCAGTTCCTCACGGAGGAGAGCCGCGCCCACGGCCGCCGGGCCCACCTCGAATCCTTCGGCGGCTGCCTCCTCGGCCAGCTCTGCCCGCCTTCGCTCCTCGTCGCCGTCTCCGTCCTGGAGTGCCTCTTCTTCGTGGCCAACGGGGCGACCAGCGTCTCCCTCAGCTACGCCCAGCAGACCCATCCCGCCCAGGACGCGGGCGCGCTCACCGCGCTGCGGCTGCTCGCCGACGAGTTCCTGCCGCCCGCCGTCGACCGCCACCTCGTGCTCTACGCGTACATGGGTGTCTACCCGAAGACCGTGCCCGGCGCCCGGCTGCTGCTGCGCCGAAGCGCCGAACTCGCCGTACGCGGCGGGGCGCAGCGCCTGATCGTGAAGACCGAGACCGAGGCGCACCGGATCCCCACCGTCGAGGAGAACCTGACCGCCCTGCGGATCGCCGCCGACGCGGCCCGCGCCACCCACGACGCACCCATGGCGGCGCGGCACGGGAGCGGGCCGTCGGCCGACGCCGAGGAGGTCCTCGCCGAGGCCCGCACCCTGATCACGGCGGTCCTCGGCCTCTCCGACGACCTCGGCACCGCCCTGCTCAAGGCCTTCGACCGGGGCCTGCTCGACGTGCCGTACTGCCTGCACCCCGACAACAGGGGCGCCGCCCGGTCCACCGTCGCACCGGACGGGCGCCTCCAGTGGACCGACCTGGGCGCGCTGCCCCTGCTCACCACCAGCCGGAGGACCATACCGATGACCTCGCGTCAGCTCGCCGGGATGCTCGGCAGGGTCGCCCGGGAGCACGACCTGGCGGCCGCGACGCATCCGCGGCCGCAGGAGACCGGGCCCGTCCGGCGACCCGTTCCCCGGTCCGCCCCGGAGCCGTCCGCCGAACCGCCGCTGCGGATCGGATTCGTCGGCATGGGCCCGCGCGGCCTCTCCGTACTGGAGCGGCTCGCCGCCCGCTGCGCCGAGGAACCGCCCGCGCGGCCCGTGGAGGTCTTCGCGATCGATCCGTACGAGGCGGGGGCCGGCCGGATCTGGCGTACGGACCAGTCGCCCTGGTTCCTGATGAACACCCCGGCCCGGGAGGTCACCATGTTCTCCGGGCCCGCCGACACGGGACCGCACCGGCCCGGCGCGGGACCCAGCCTCGGCGAGTGGTGGGCGCGGGACGATCCGGCGGCCGCCGAGGCGGACGGGTACGCGCCGCGCGCCGTGTACGGCCGGTACCTGACGTACGTCATGCGGTGCGTCGAGGAGACCCTGCCGCCCGCGCTCACCGTTCACCGCATACCCGCCCGGGTGATCTGCGCGGACCGCGCGCGGGAGACGGAGGGGAGCGGTCGCGCGGTGCACCGACTGCGGCTCGACCGGGGCGACGTCCTCACCGTCGACCGGCTGTTGATCGCCACCGGGCATCCCGTCAACGAGCTCGACCCACAGCAGCGCGCCTGGGAGGCGTTCGCCCGGGAGTGCTCGACCCCCGCCCGGCCCGTACGGTACGTGGCCGGCGGCTCGGCGGTCGAGATGCCGCTCGCCGACATCCCGGCGGGCGCGAGCGTCGGCATCCTCGGCATGGGGCTGACCTTCTACGACATCCTCACCGAGCTCACCCTCGGGCGCGGCGGCACCTTCACCGAAGGCGGGGACGGGCTGCTCTACCTGCCCAGCGGCAAGGAGCCCCGGATCGTCGCCGGTTCGCGCGGGGGAGTACCCCTGCTCACCCGGGGCGCCAACCAGAAGGGGCCCGAACACCGCTACCGGGCACGGCTGTTCACCCCCGACCGGCTGGCCGCCCTGCGTGCGGAGTCCGCGCCGCTCGACTTCGAGCGGACCGTCCTGCCCTGGCTGCTCGCCGAGGTCAACCTCGTCCTGCTCGCCACCCGGGTCCGTCTCGTCCACGGCCCGGACGCGGCGGCCGAGTTCACCGAACGCGGCGAGCGGGAGCTCACGGACCGACCCGATCCCCGGATCCTGGAACGGCTCGCCGCCGGATACCGGATCGACCCGCGGCCCCTCACCGGGCTCGACGCGCTCGCCCGACCGTTCCACGGTCGACGCTTCGGCTCCCAGGCCGAGTTCCACAAGGTCCTCACCGAGTGGCTGCGCGCCGACCTCGCCGAGGCGCGGCGGGGCAACACCGACGGGCCCCTCAAGGCGGCGGCCGACGTCCTGCGCGACGTACGGCAGACGATCCGGTCCGTCGTCGACTTCGGCGGGCTCACCCCCGCGTCGCACCGGTGGTTCCTCGCCGAGTTCGGGCCGCTCGCGGCGATGGTCTCGACCGGACCGCCACCGGTGCGCTCGGAGCAGTTCCTGGCACTGCTCGCGGCCGGGGTCCTCGAACCGGTCGGTCCCGGCGCACGGTTCCACGCCGACCCGGTGGAGGGGCGCTTCGCGGTCGAGTCCGCGCAGGTCGAGAACTCCTGGGTGCCGCTCGACGTCGTGGTGGACGCCAGGGTGCCGAGCACGGACCTGGCGGCGGACCGGGACCCGTTGATCCGGGGGCTGCTGGTGGACGGGGAGATCCGTACGTTCACCAACGCGGCCGGGGATGTCAACGAGACGGAGGGCGCTGGGGAGTTCGCCACCGGCGGCCTCGACTGCACCGACGCGCCGTTCCATCCGGTGCGGGCGGACGGCTCGGTCGACACCAGCACGCACGTCCTCGGCATCCCCAGCGAGCACACCCGCTGGTTCACCCAGGTGGGCAGCGGCCGGCCCGGTCCCTGGGGCTCCTTCACCCGGGACGCCGACGCGATCGCGGACGCGCTGCTCGGCGGGGCGTCACTCGGTGTCGGGCGGCTCGGCGGGATGTCGCTCGGTGACGGGCGGCTCGGCGGGGCCTCGCTCGGCGGTGCGCGGTGAGGGGTTCCCGTACGGCCGCCCACGAGGAGTACCGGGCGGCCAGGGACCTCCTCCTGCGGCTGCGCGGCGACCGGGAACAGGCCTGCGCCGCCTTCCGATGGCCGCGCGCCGAGCACTTCAACTGGGCCCTGGACTGGTTCGACGTCATCGCCGAGGGGAACGACCGGCCGGCCCTCGAACTCCTCGGCCGGCCGGGGCCCGACGGTCGTGTACCGGTCGTCGACCGCCTCTCCTTCGCCGAACTGGCCGCACGTTCCGACGAGTTGGCCGCATCCCTGCGAGAGTGCGGGATCGGCCGCGGCGACCGGGTCCTCGTCCTGCTCGGCACCAGGGCCGAACTGTGGGAGACGCTCCTCGGCTGCATCAAGCTGGGCGCCGTCGTCGTCCCCGGCTACCAGGACCTGACCCGGGACGAGGCGGCCGACCGGATCACCCGGGGCGGCATCCGGCACGTCGTCTGCGCACCCCGGATCGTGCCCCTGCTCGACGCGTTGCCGGTGAGGGGCGTACGGATGGCGCCGGAGGCCGACCGGGCGGGCTGGCTCCCGTACCCCGACACGTGCCGCACCGGGCGGCGCGCCTTCCGGCCCGACGGGCCGACCCGGTCCGCCGATCCGTCGTTCTGCTACTTCACCTCCGGCACGACCTCGCTGCCCAAGCTCGTCGAGCACAGCCATGCCGGCTACGGCGTCGGGCACCTCTCCAGCCTGTACTGGAGCGGGCTGCGCCCCGGCGACCGCCACCTCAACCTCTCCGCCCCCGGCTGGGCCAAGCACTCCTGGTCCAGCTTCTTCGTGCCGTGGGCGGCGGAGGCCACGGTCCTCGCACCCCCGGACGGCGGCCTCCCTGCGGCCCTCCTGCCCCGCGTCCTCGCCGAGCACGAGGCCACCAGCTTCTGCGCGCCGCCCAGCGCCTGGCGGTCGATGCTGCCGTACGTGACCGGGGGCGCGGGCGCGCCCAAGCTGCGGGAGGCGACGGCGGCGGGCGAGCCCCTGACGGCCGAGACGTCCGCGCGGATCGAGGCGGCCTGGGGCGTACGGGTCCGCGACGGTTACGGCCAGACCGAGGCGACCGCCCTCATCGGCCGGGCCCCCGACACCCCGGAACCGCTCGCCCCCCTCGGCCACCCGCTGCCCGGCTACCGGATCGTGCTCCGGGACCCGGACACGGGGGAGACGGGCGAAGCGGGCGAGGTGTGCGTGGATCTGACGGAGCGTCCGCCGGGCCTGATGCGCGGCTACGCCGACCTTCCCGAGCGTACGGCCGAGGCCTTCGCCGACGGCCTGTACCGCACGGGGGACCGGGGCGAGCGGTGCGCGGACGGCTCCGTCCGGCTGCTCGGCCGACTGGACGAGGTCTTCAAGTCCCACGGCCACCGGGTCTCCCCGATGGAGATCGAGGCCGTCCTGCGCGCCCATCCGGAGGTGGCCGACGCGGCGGTGATCCCCTGCCCGGACCCGACGGGGGGACTGGCGCCGTACGCGGTGGTCGAACTCCGGGGCGTGGCCGGGGCGGCCGCGTCGGTCCCGTCGGCCCCGCGCGCGCCTGCGGACGCCGAGCGGGAGCGGGAGCGGGAGCGGGGGCCGGGGTGGGAGCGGGGGCCGGGGTGGGAGTCGGGGCCTGAGCCGGCCGGTGTCCGGCATCGCCGGGTGGGGGGCGAGCTCCTGGCGCTCGCCGCCGAGCGGCTCGCGCCCGTCTTCGTACCGCGCGGGGTCGACATCGTCGCCCGCCTGCCGCGCACCCGCTCGGGCAAGGTGCGCCGCGGCGAACTCACCCCGAGGGCCTGAGCGGCGGTGGTACGGGAGGCGGTCACCGCGAACGTACCCGTCCCGAGGCGGGCGCGCCGTGGGGCGTACGTACCCCGCGCCGCTCCCGCCCCGAGCACAAGACCGGCCGGCACCCCCGTCCGTACCGACCGTCCTGTCCGTCCCGTCCGTCCCAGCCGTCCCAGGTGCCCGGGACGCCGGCCGCCGCCCCGCGCGTCCGGCCCGCCGCCCCGCCCCTCCGGCCCCGCGCTACGCTCCGACGGTCTCCCGTTCCGCCGTCCGCAGCAGGACCTCGGCCACCGTCCTGGCCCGTACCGCCGCCTCCGGCGTGCCCTCGCGCAGGGCGGTCACGATCGCCCCGTCGCCGAGCAGGGCGAGCTGGCGGGCCAGGGGCTCGTGGTCGACGTAGCCGCCCTCGACGAGGAGACGGTCCAGGACCGCGATGACCTTCTCCTTGTGCTCGGCGGCCACGTGGTGGGCCGGGCTGTCGGGGTCGGCCGTCTCGACCATGGTGTTGATGAAGGCGCAGCCACGGAACTCGGCCGCCGCGAACCGCTCGGCGAGCCCGTCGAAGAGCGCCAACGGCAGCTCCTCCGGGGCGCGTTCGCTGGCCGTGATGCGTCCGTCGAGCCAGGCGCGCCACATGCCGTCGCGGCGCCGCAGCACCTCGACGACCACATCGTCCTTGCTGGGGAAATGGCGGTAGAAGGAGGCGCGGCCGACTCCGGACTCGGACAGGATCCGCTCGATCCCGACGGCCCGGATCCCCTCTTCGTAGAACAGACGCTCCGCCGCGCTGAGGAGCCGTTCTTTCGCGTTCGTGGCCATGCCAGACGGTACCACTCGGTGCCGAATAGATGCGGGATCAACGACCTCTGCCGCAGAGGCGGAGTGTGTCAGTCCCGTTGCGCCAGACGGAACCGATCGGTACCGTCTTGATGGTACCGATCAGTTCCGTCTTGGTCCGGCTCAAGGAGAGCACCATGCCCCGCCTGCCCCAACTGACCGTCGACACCGCGGACGAGGAGCAGCGCGAGCTGCTCGAGGCCACCCTCAAGCAACTCGGCAAGCTGCCCAACCTCTACGCCTCGCTCGCCAACGGGCCCGCCGCGCTCCGCGGTTACCTCGCCCTGCGTGAGGCCCTCGTCGGCGGCGGCTTCAGCGCCCGTCAGCGTGAGCAGCTCGCGCTCTACATCGCGCAGCGCAACGACTGCACGTACTGCGTCTCCGCGCACACCCTGCGCGGCGGCAAGGTCGGCCTGAGCGAGCAGGAGCTGCTCCACACCCGCCACGGCGCCGACGCCGGCGACCCGCACATGGACCAGGTGCTCCGGTTCACCGGCGCCGTCATGGCCACCGGCGGCCGGGTCACCGACGAGGCCCTCGCCGACGCGCGCGCCGCCGGTGTGACCGACGCCGAGATCGCGGAGATCGTCGGCCACGTCGCCCTCAACGTGCTGTCGAACTTCTTCAATCACGTAGCGCAACCGGACTTGGACTTTCCGTTGGTTCCGGCACAGCTCGCCGAGTAGAGTCTTCGCGGCCGAGCAGGGGTGCCGGGCGCGAAGGGGCGTCCGGCACCCCTGTGGCTTGTGTGACAACCGACTGGGGCGATCGAAGCGGGTGGCCGACCAACCACCCGGTGCGAGGACACTGCCGCCTGCGCGGCAGGGGGGAATTCACGTGGACATCGACGCAAGAACCCTTCGGACCTTCCGTGAGGTGACCCTGACCGGGTCGTTCACCCAGGCGGCGCGACGCCTCGGGTACTCGCAGTCCAGCGTCACGGCACAGATGCGTGCCCTGGAGAGGCAGGTCGGCGAGCCCGTATTCGAACGGCTCCCCAACGGCGTCCGGCTCACCCGTGCGGGCACCGTCCTGTGTGACTACGCGCGCCAGATCCTCACCCTGGTCGGCGAGATGGAGACCGCCCTGCGCCGACCGGCGGCCAACCCGCCACGCATGACCATCGGGATCGTCCCCGCCCTGGCGTACGGGCAGCAGCTCGCCCGGGTCACCCACATCGGGCGACGGCTCCTCTCCGGAGTCCAACTCGCCCTGCGCGTCATGGGAACCGCCGAGGTCCACGACGCCTTCCGGTCCGGCGCGATCGACGGCGCCCTGATCCTCACCGTCGTGGACGCGGACGACCCGGTCGGCCAGTTAGCCGACCAGCTGCACATCGACCGCACCGACGAACTCACCGAAGTACGGCTCCAGGAAGTCGAGTTCGTGCCCGTCACGGGAGTCCGCCACCGCCGCGGCGGCATCGGCCGCCAGGTCGTCATCGCCGACCCCGACTGTCCCTCCCAGCGCTGGCTCCCGGAGTTCCTGAGACTGCGCAGCGACACCCCGCCGGAGATCCACGAACTCGGCTCCATGGCCGGCGTCCGCGCCGCCACCCAGTCGGGCCTGGGCTGCGCGATGCTCCCCATGGCGCTCGCCGCCTCCCCGCACGAGGCCGGAGGTCTGCGCCCGCTCCCCGGAGTGCCCCGCATGCGCTGGAACGCCTCCCTCGTCCTCGGCCGTTCCGACACCCGCCCCGCGCTCGACTGGCAGAACCTGACGGAGACCCTCCGTCAGGCCACCACCCTCTCCGGGGCGATCGCGCGCCCCGGCACCACCGACCCGGGTGAGGCCGGCCCGCCGCCCGGCGTCACCGTCCTCGGCGATCAGACCGACGTCCTGGACCTGGACCTGAACCCGGGGCCGAGCATCGCTTCCTGAGCGGGCTTGACGGCCACGCCTCCCGGTCACCCCCACCGGTGCCCCCGCGCACCGCCCCCGAACGGTGCCACGGCGCACCGCCGTCTCCCCCCGGCCCACCCCCGACCGGGTCCTCAGGGAGCGGCGGAGTGCCGTGGCACCTCCCCACCTCCCCACCTTCCACCTCCCCACCTCCACGCCACGATCGCCCCCCGCCCGCTCAGTACTCGGGCAGCCCCAGCGGGACCCGCCCCGTGGCCCGCCCCTGTTCGTCGAGGAGCCAGCCCATGCGCTTGCGGGAGCTGAGCGACACCGTCCGGTCCTGCACCTCCAGCGCCGGGAAGCGCTCCGCGAGCAGCGCCTCGAAGGGGTCCACGGCGCCGAGCCCGTGCAGCCAGACCAGGACGAGCAGGTTGTACGGCCCGCTCACCGACACGCACATCCGTACCTGTTCGAGCCGGGCCAGCGCGTTCCCCGTCTGTTCGAGCAGGGTGTGCGGCACCGACGTCCGGTAGACCACCATCGTCGACAGGCCCGCCAGCGGGTGCGCCAGATCGCAGCGCAGCGTGATGTCCCCGTCCCGGATCATCCGCTGGAGCCTGCGCCGCGCCGTGTGCTCGCTCAGGCCCGTCCGCGCGCCGAGTTCCGCGTACCCGAGCCGCCCGTCACCGCCGAGCGCGCCGAGGAGTGCCTGGTCCTGCGCCCCGGGCCGCTCGTGGAGATGCGTGCTGTACGACCGGGGGCGGGGGCCGCTCGGGTCGCTCAGGCCGGCCCGCTCCGCCGGGTTCATCGCCCGCATCCGCCAGTCGCGGCCCTCCCCGTACAGCGTGATGCCGAGTCTCGTACGGGTCGACCGCACCCCGCGCAGGCCGCCGATCCCGCCGTGCACCGCGCGCCCCAGGGACGGCAGGTCGGGGGCGGCGACGGAGAGGAAGAGGTCGAAGTCCCCGGCCGTCTCGTCGACGCTGAACACCCACGGCAGCGCCGTCACCGCCGCGCTCACCCGGCCGAAGGCCCGCGGCCGGCACCGCACCTCGACATAGGCGACGGTCGCCGTCTTCGCGGCGTCGTACGCGGTGACCCAGGCGAGCCCCCCGGCCCGGAGCCGTTCGAAGCGGCGGGCCGCCGTCGTCGCGTCCACGCCGAGCGCCCGCCCGATCCGGGTCCACGGGGCGCGGGGCGCCGCCTGGAGCGCGTCGATCAGGGCGAGATCGCCCTCGGAGAAGCCCGCGAGGGAACCTCCCGAGGGATTCCCTCCCGAGAGGGAGGCCCCCGAGGTCTCGGTGCGGGAATCCTGCGCTCCTGGAGCAGCAGTGTCGTTTTCCGGCAATTCCCGGGGGCTCACGCTCATGGACCGGATCGTAGGGGCACTTCGGGCCGACGACCAGTTTCGGCCACCGTGAGAGGAGTACCGTGCCTGCTCCGACCCTTCCCGCACCTTCGGCGGCGCCACCCGCGCACCGCAGAACCGTCCGGATCACCGTCGTCCTGCTCTTCGCCGCCTGGCTGGTCGACTACGCCGACCGGCTCGTGATCAACCTGGTGCTGCCGTCCATCGGCGCGGAGTTCGACCTCGACCGCACCCGGCAGGGCCTCGTCGTCTCCGCCTTCTTCCTCGCCTACGCCCTCTGCCAGATCCCCGGAGGGATGCTCGCCGACCGGTTCGGCGGCCGACGGGTGACCCTCTGGGCCCTGCTCTCCTGGTCGGTCTTCACCGCCCTCACCGGCTTCGCCTGGTCCTTCGCGGTGCTGCTGGCCCTGCGCTTCGCCTTCGGAGTCGCCGAGGGCGTCTTCCCGCCCGCCGCCATGAAGGTCCTGGTCGAGCGCACCCGGCCCGAGGAGCGCATGGGCGCCAACGGCGCGGTGATGAGCTCCAACGCCATCGCCGCCGTCCTCACGCCGCTCGCCGTCGCCCCGCTCGTCGCCGTCTTCGGCTGGCGCTCGGCCTTCTGGTCGACCGCGGCCCTCGGCGTCCTCGCCCTCGCCGCCGTACGCCTCTGGCTCCCCGCCCCGCTGCCCCGCACGGAAGGAGCCCCGGTCGAGGCCGTGGCCCGCCCCCGGCTCCGCGAGGTCCTGCGCAAGGGCGTCCTGTGGCGCTTCTCGCTCATGATGTTCGGCTACAGCACCATCATCTGGGGCCTCAACACCTGGGTCCCCTCGTACCTCAGCGAGGAGCACGGGGTCTCCCTCACCGCGGCCGGGGCCCTCGTCGCCATTCCGGCGCTCGGCGCCGCCCTCGCCACGGTCCTCGGCGGACGGCTCTCGGACCGGCTCGGCGGCCATCACCGCAAGGTCATCGTCCCCGGCATGACCGTCTCCGCCGTCGCCCTGCTCCTCATGGCGAACACCCCGTCCCTCACCGGCTTCGTCGTGTTCGGCACCCTCGCCATCTTCGCCGCGTCCCTCGCGTACATGCCGATCTTCGCCGTCCCCCTGGCCGGTCTCACACCGGAGTACGTGGGGGTGGGCGGCGCCGTCGTCATCGTCGGCGGCCAGGTCGCCGGCATCGTCGCCCCGCCCGTCATGGGTGCGCTCGCCGACGCCTTCTCCTTCCAGGTCGCCTTCGGCTTCCTCGTCCTCGGCGCGGCGATCGCCGCCGTCATGTCCTGCCTGACCCCGCAGGACGCCACCGCCTTCCGCGCCGCGGCGGACCGCGCGCCCCGTTCCCCGAGCCCCGTAAAGGAATCCGCATGACCACCGACGGCACCCGCACCGAGCAGGCCGCCACCGTCGCCCCGCTCCTCTCCGGCCTCGACGAGCGGCTCCCCGGCCTCCTCGCCCTCTACGAGGACCTGCACGCCCACCCCGAACTCTCCTTCCAGGAGTTCCGTACGGCCGGTGTCGTCGCCGAACGGCTGCGCGCCCAGGGCTGGGAGGTCACCGAGGGCGTCGGACGCACCGGAGTCGTCGGCGTCCTCGCCAACGGCCCCGGCCCCGTCGTCCTGCTCCGCGCCGACATGGACGGCCTGCCCGTCAAGGAGGAGACCGGACTGCCGTACGCCTCCACCGCGACCGGCATCGACCCGGACGGCAACGAGGTGCCCGTCATGCACGCCTGCGGGCACGACGTGCACGTCACGTGTCTCCTCGGCGCCACGGACCGGCTCGCCGCCCACCGCGACACCTGGAGCGGCACCGTCGTCGCCGTCTTCCAGCCCGCCGAGGAGGTCGGCGGCGCGCCCGCCATGATCGAGGACGGCTTCCTCGACCGCTTCCCGCGCGCCGAGATCTGCCTCGGCCAGCACGTCGCGCCGGCGCCCGTCGGCTTCCTCGGAACCCGGCCCGGCCCGGTCATGGCCGCGTCCGACAGCCTCCGCGTGACCCTCTTCGGCCGCGGTGGCCACGGATCGAGCCCCGAGACGGCCGTCGACCCGGTGGTGATGGCCGCCGCGGTGGTCATGCGTCTCCAGACCGTGGTCTCGCGGGAGATCGGCGCCTCGCAGACGGCCGTCGTCACCGTCGGCTCGCTGCACGCCGGGACGAAGGAGAACATCATCCCGGACACCGCCGAGCTGCGGATCAACATCCGGTCGACCACCCCGGCGGTACGCGACCGGCTCCTGGCCGCCGTCACCCGCATCATCCGCGCGGAGGCCGCCGCCTCGGGCGCGCCCAAGGAGCCGGAGATCGTCCCCTTCAACTCCTTCCCCGTCACCGTCAACGACGGGCCCGCGACCGCCCTCGTGCAGTCCGCCCTCGCGGAGGCCCTGGGCGAGGGACGGGTCTTCACGCTTCCCCAGGTCATCACCGGCAGCGAGGATTTCGGCGTCTTCGGCACCGCGCTCGGAGCCCCCTCCGTCTTCTGGCACTTCGGCGGCGCCGACCCCGCCCTGTACGCGGGCGTCGACCCCGACTCGCTCCTGGAGAACGGCCTCCCCGACACCGTCCCCGCCAACCACTCGCCCCACTTCGCCCCCGTACCCGGGTCGACGATCCCCCTCGGCGTGACCGCGCTGCTCGCGGCCGCCGCCCACTGGCTGCGCAAGGAGACCCCCGGTGCCTGACATCGAACCGGACCGGGCCCTCGACGGTCCGGCCCCCGACATGATCTTCGTCGGCGGGCCCGTCCTCACCATGGACCCGGACCGCCCCCGCGCCGAGGCACTCGCCGTCCGCGACGGGCGCATCACCGCCGTCGGCGCCCGTGACGAGGTCATGGGGCTGTGCGGCCCCGCGACCGAGGTCGTCGACCTGGCCGGCCGGGCGCTGCTGCCCGGCTTCGTCGAGGCCCACGGGCACCCGGTCATGGTCGCGCTCGCCGTCGCCCCGCCCGCCGTGGACGTCAGGCCGTTCACCGTGCCCACCGGCGCCGGGGTCGTCGACCGCATCCGGGCCGCCGTGGCCGCCGCCGGGCCGGGCGAACCGGTCTGCGCCTACGGCGTCGACCCGCTGCTCCAGCGCGACCTGACACCCCCGACGCGCGCGGAGCTCGACGCGCTCCGCCCCGACGCCCCGCTCGTGGTCGTCGCGAACAGCGGGCACGCCGCCTGGGCCAACTCGGCCGCGCTGCGCGCCGCCGGCATCACCCGCGACACCCCCGACCCGGCGGGCGCCCGGTTCCTGCGGGACGCGGACGGCGAACCCACCGGCGAGGCCCACGAAGGGGGCGCCGTCGAGGCCCTGTTGTGGGTGGTCGCCGGGGACCGGCTGAAGCCCGACCGGCTGGCCGCCGCGCTCGACTGGGCGTACACCGAACACGCCCGGGTCGGCATCACCACCGTCGCCGACCTGGCCACGGAGCCGAGCCTCGTCCCTGCCCTGAGGGCCGCGGCGGAGCGCCCCGGCGCCTCCGTCCGCGTCCGCTCGTACCTCATCGGCACCCCCGAGCTCGCCGCCGACCCGGACCGCCGCTTCCCCGGACACGCCCCGGCCGAGGAGCTGTTCGGCATATCCGGGATGAAACTGTGGGCCGAGGGCACGGCCTGGGAAGGCACGGTCGCGACCAGCTTCCCCTACCTGGACAGCGCCGCCACCCGGGCGATGGGACCGGGGCGCTGCAACCACGCCCCCATGAACTACACGCCCGATCAACTGGCCGAACTGGCAGGGGCGTTCACGGCTCAGGGCTACCCGATGGCCTGCCACGTCCATGGCGACGTCACCTTCGAGGCGGTCCTCGACGCCTACACCCGTGCCGCCGCGGCCGACCCGGAGGCCTTCCGCGCACTCCGCCCCCGGATGGAGCACTGCGGCGCCGTCACCGCCGCGCAGTACCGCAGGGCCGCCGAACTCGGGGCCACCGTCAGCCTGTTCATGGACCACATCCGCTGGTGGGGCGACGTCCTCGCGGACGACCTCTTCGGCCAGGAGGTCGCCGACCGCTGGATGGCGGTCCGTTCGGCCTGGGACGCGGGCCACCGGGTCTCGCTCCACAACGACGGCGTGTGCTCCCCGACCGACCCGCTGGCCTCGGTCGCGACCGCCCTCACCCGCCGCACCCCCGCGAGCGGCCGCGTCCACGGCACGACGGAACGCCTCACCCTCGACGAGGCCCTGCTCGCCGTCACCGCCCACCCCGCCTGGCAGCTCCACCTCGACGACGAGATCGGCACCCTCCGCCCCGGCCTCCGCGCCGACCTCGTGGTCCTCGCCCGCGACCCGCACGGGGTCCCGCCGGAGCTCCTCCCGGAGCAGGCCGCGGTCACCGCGACGTACCTGGGCGGCAGGCTCACCTGGGGCGGGTGACGGGGCGGGTGACGGGGCGGGCGGCCGGGCCGCGGTCCCGCAGCGGACGGCCGCCGCACGGCCGCCGGACGCCCGCCGGACGCCCACCGGACGACGTGAGGGGTGGGGGGTCCCGATGGATAAAGTGGGGGCCACGATGACACGTTTCCGCGAGAGCGTTCGGTCCCTGCTGCGCGAGCAGGTGCTCGACGCCGCCTACCGCCTCGTCGCCGCCGACGGCTGGGGCGGGCTGCGCATGACCGCGATCGCGCGGGCCGCCGGCATCAGCCGCCAGACGCTCTACAACGAGTTCGGCTCCAAGGAGGCCATCGGCAAGGCCCTGGTCCAGCGCGAGCTGGAGGGCTTCCTGCTCGGCATCCAGCGCGAACTCGACGCCCACCGGGGCGACCTGGAGGCCGCGGCGGCCGCCGGGGTCGGCTACACGCTCCAGCAGTCCGTGGACAACCCCCTGATCAAGGGGGTCCTGGTGGCCGCGCGGGGTGGTGAGGACGATCTCCTCGCCTATCTGACCACCCGCCCGGAGCCGGTCTTCGGGACGGCGATGGTGATGCTCGACGCGTACGCGGTCGAGGCCTGGCCCGATGTGGACGAGGAGTCGCGGGGGCTCGCGGTCGAGACGATCGTGCGGCTCACGGTGAGCCACATCGTCCAGCCGGTGGCCTCTCCGGAGGCGTCGGCCCGGCGCATCGCCCGGATCACGGCGCGGATCGCGTACCCCGGCGGCCGCTGAGGGTCGGCCGGCCTGTCGCGGCCGGGGGCGATCGGGCGAGGCCCGGTGTCGGACACGGGGGATCTCCGACACCAGGCCTCTGTTGAATATTGTACGAGACTTCCCGGGGTGGTCCACACGCGGGGGTGGGGGCGTCCCGTGACGGGCGAAGCCCGGGCGGACGGGGTAGATGTCCCCTGTGGGGCACATCGCCGGTGACGACAGGGAGGCCGCCGTGGAAGGCCGAAGCACAGGGTTCGTACAGTCCTTCAATCGTCTCGGCGGGTACGGCTTCGTCGTCCCCGTGGGCTCCGAGGAGCAGGTCTACTTCAGCGCGGCGGACATCGAGGGGGAGGCCCAGGTGCTCTCCGAGGGCCAGCAGGTCACCTTCGTCCTGGTCCTGGGGGACGGCCGCTTCGAAGCCAAGGAACTGCGCCTCTGACACCGGCCGGGTCCATAGGTGCGACAGGCCGCCGGCCGTCCCGGCTCCCGAGGCCCGTCACGCCTAGGGGGTGTCTTGTCGATCACCCGAACAGGCCAGCGCGCGGGGTGGGAATCCGGAGCTCGCGGTCGGCGGTGACCGTCGCCGACCGCGACCGGGGCGCGACGGCCGAGCCGCTCGTGGGTCTGCCTACGATGACCCCATGTCCGAGCGCGCAGTCCCCGACGAACCCACGGACCCTACGCACCCCCACCATCCCGCGGACCGTACGCACCTCCACCATCCCGTGGACCGTACGCATCCCACCGATCCCGCGGCGGCCCCCGCGCCCCGTCCGCACGAGCGGACGCCCGGAGCGCGGGAACTGTCCGCGGCGGCGGAGGTGTTCGCGCTCCTCTCCGACCCCACCCGGCTCCATCTGCTGTGGCTGCTCACGCACGGAGAGGCGGACGTCAGCGCCCTGACCGAGGCCTGCGGCGCCGCACGCCCGGCCGTGAGCCAGCACCTGGCCAAACTGCGCCTCGGGGGGCTCGTCCAGTCCCGCAAGGACGGGCGGCGGGTCGTGTACGCGATGCCGGACGGGCATCTGAAGCGACTGGTCGTCGAGGCGATCAGCCGCGCCGACCACGTGGTGAGCGGCGAGCCCTGGCACGACTGACGTCAACATGTGCGCAACTGTGCACGCATCGGCTACGGTGGAGACGTCCGCCGTGGTCGAACCGGGGGCGTCCCCATGCTGTCCGTGCTGCGCAACCGCACCTACCGGCGCCTGTTCACCGCGCAGGTCGTCGCCCTGGCAGGCACCGGTCTCGCGACCGTGGCGCTGAGCCTCCTCGCGTACGACCTCGCGGGGGCCGACGCCTCCGCGGTCCTCGGCACCGCCCTCGCGATCAAGATGGCCGCGTACGTCGGCATGGGCCCACTCGTCGGCGCCCTCGCCGACCGGATACCCCGGCGGGCCCTGCTCGTCGCCATGGACCTCGTGCGGGCCGGGGTCGCCCTCTCCCTCCCCTTCGTCACCCAGGTGTGGCAGATCTACGGACTGATCCTCCTGCTGCAGACCGCCTCCGCCGCCTTCACGCCGACCTTCCAGGCGACGATCCCGCAGGTGCTGCCCGAGGAGCGCGACTACACGGAGGCGCTCTCCCTCTCCCGGCTCGCCTACGACCTGGAGAGCCTGCTGAGCCCGGTGCTCGCCGCCGCGCTCCTCACCCTCGTCCCGTACGACGGGCTCTTCACCGGCACCGCCGCCGGGTTCCTCGCCTCGGCCGTCCTCGTCCGCGCGACCGCCCTGCCGACACCCCCGCCCCCGCCCTCGCAGGTCGCCCGGCGCGGAGGGTTCCGCGCCAAGGCGGCCTTCGGTACGCGGCTCCTCCTCGCCACCCCGCGCCTGCGGGCCCTGCTCGCCCTCGACCTCGCGGTGGCGGCGGCGGGCGCGACGGTGTTCGTGAACACGGTGGTCCTCGTCCGCGACACCCTCGGCCGCACCCCCGGGGACGTCCCGCTCGCCCTCGGCGCGTACGGAGCGGGATCCATGGCGGTGGCGCTGCTGCTGCCGCGCCTGCTGGTACGGGCCCGTGGCCCCGTCGCCGAACGGGCGCTCATGCTGCGTGCCGCCCTCGTCCTGCCCGGGGCCCTCGGGCTGCTCGCGCTCGGGCTCGCCTTCGCGCCGGAGCGCTGGGCCTGGCCCGGGCTGCTCGCGGTCTGGCTCGTCCTCGGCGCGGCCACCTCGGCGATCCTCACCCCCGGTGGCAGGCTGCTGCGCCGCTCCGCACGGAGTGCCGACCTGCCCGCCGCCTTCGCCGCCCGGTTCTCCCTCTCACACGCCTGCTGGCTGCTCACCTACCCGCTCGCCGGATGGCTCGCCACCCGCGCGGGACTCGCGGCCTCGGCGGTCGTCCTGGCCGGCGTCGCCCTCCTCGGCGCCCTGGCCGCGGCCCGCCTGTGGCCCCGTACGGACCCTGCCGAGCTGACACACGTCCACCCCGAACTCCCCGCCGACCACCCCCACCTCAGGGGAGCGGCCGGCGAGGGGCGCCACCACACGCACGACTTCCACATCGACGAACTGCACCGCCACTGGCCGCGAGAAAAGGCCACTTCCTAGGGGGCGTCTTGTCGGGAAGGGGCGGCGGTTGCCGCGGCGCTCATGGCAGTGACGATCCGCGGGCGAGCATGGCCTCCGACAGGCCGTGGACCAGTCCGCGGTCGCCGCAAGCGCAGGCCGAGCGCCAGCCGGCCGCCGCGGCCGCCGCCAGTTCGCGGGTATGGGAGATCGACAGCGTCAGGCCCGCGATGCCGGCGACCGCGGCGCAGTGTGCCGCCCGGCCACGCAGGACGGGCTCGGGCGCTCCCTTCGCGTCACGCAGAACGGCGATCTCGTGGGGTGGGGCGTCGCCGAGCAGGCCGACGCGCAGGACCTTGGTGATGGCCTCCTTGGCGGCGAACCGCCCGTAAAGGAACTCCTCGCGCCGTCGGCCGCCGAGGCTCTCGGCGTGGGCGAGCTCCTCGGGGGCGTACAGGTGACGCAGGAGACGGCCGTGACGCATGGTCCTGGCCAGGGTCCCGATCCGGACCAGGTCGATGCCCAGGTGCAGGGGTGGCCGGCAGCCGCAGCCGCTCATGCGTCCCGCTCGTCGCATCGGGGTGCGAAGTGTGCCAGCGACGACTCTCCGGTCTGCGGGTCGGTGTCCAGCAGCACGATGTGGTCGTAGCGGTCGTGCCAGTCGCGCCGGTGGGCGGCCAGCTCGGCCCAGACCGCGGTGCAGTAGGCGTCGCGGCGGGCGCGGTGAACGTCGTACCCGTGCGACCGGCCGGGGACGGCGGTGGCGCCGGTGACGAGCAGGCGGCGTCTCCCGGGTAACCGGGCGATCGCGTCGAGCCGCTGCCGTACGTGCGCGGCGCGGTCGGCGGGCAGCAGGGTCCGCAGCGACAGATCGCCGCCGTCCTTGAGGACGAGCAGCACTCCCGAGTCGGTGAGCTCGCGTTCCCGTACCAGGCGGAGGCGGACGGGCAGCGTCGTCTGTTCCAGGATGGCCACGGCCACGGTCAGGCCGGGGTGGGAGTGCGTATAGGCCTCCGCGATGCGCAGCGCGGTGAACGGCGACGCCAGACCCTGGCCGGCGACGGCGAAGCTGTTCGCGCGGTTGCCGTAGAGGGCGTTCAGGTACGAGGCGGGCTGGACGGAGGAGACGCGATCCGGCAGTGCCTGGGCGCAGATGATGAGGTCGACGGGTGGGGCGGTGTCGCTGAGCCGGGAGTGCAGGAGGTCGAGCAGGTCGGTGTGCGTCACCCCGTCGGCGGTCAGGTCGTCGGTGTCGATGTCGATGTCGTACTGCCGGTAGAGATCGCGGTAGTACGCGAGCTGGCGCGGGTCCCACTCGTGCTGTCGTGCGGGAGGGGCCGCGACGGCCGCGGCGGTCTGCAGGCTCAGCATGCCCCGGCTGCCGTCCCGGCCCGGCGGGCGAACAGGTCGGTGAGGGTTCCGACGGTCTGGAGATCGACGATCTGCATGTCGTCCGGGTCGACCTCCACCTGCAGCGCCTCCTCGATCTCGACCAGCAGCTCCAGCATCGAGGTGGAGTCCAGGTCCAGGTCGTCGAACAGGCGGGTGTCCTCGGGCAGGTCGACGATCTGCCTCCCGGTGACTGCGCCGATGCCGTCGCGCAGTGCCGCGATGATGTCCGTGCGTCGCATGTGTCCTCCAGGGGCGGGGATGGCGGGTGTGGGGACGGGTTCGATGAGCCGTTGGCGGGACAGCAGATCGTCGACCGTGTCGCGGGCGCGGACGAGTCGGGGACGGCCGTCGAGGAGCATGACCTCCGCGGGCGCGCCGAAGCCCAGGAAGTGCACCGGTGACGCGGTGGGGCCGTAGGCGCCGGAACGCTCGATCCCGATCAGGTCGCCGGGCCGGACGCGGGGCAGCGAGATCTTCTTGGCCAGCAGGTCGTTGGGCGTGCACAGCGGCCCGGTGACGGTGTACCGATGGCGCGGGGCATCGTGGTCGTGGGGGGACAGCAGGCGGAGGGGGAAGTTGCGCTTGACGAGTTGACCGATGCCCACCGCGTGCATGTGGTGGTTGGTCCCGCCGTCGCAGACCACGAACGTCTCGCCCAGGGAGTCCTTCACGGACACGGCCCTGGTGACGTACAGGCCCGCGTCGGCCACCAGGTAGCGGCCGAGTTCGGTGATCAGTCGGCATCGCGGATGGGCGGCGGCGAACGGTTCCACGGCCTCGCCGAGGCCGCGGGCCAGGGCTTCCACATCCAGGTCGGTCTCGTTGTCGAAGTAGGCGACGCCGAAGCCGCCTCCGAAATCGACGGTCTCCAGCGGATACCCGAGTACGGCGGCCAGAGCGTCGGCCAGCTTGAGGACCTCCCGCGTGTTGCGGATGATCGCTTCGTGGTCGAGGAATCTGCTGCCCAGGTAGGCGTGCAGGCCCATGACGTGCACGTGGCGCACCCCGCGGAGGAGTTCGCCCGCTTCGGCGACCTCGGACGCGTCGATCCCGAACTGACGCGGCTTGCCTCCCATGGTCAGTGCCGCACCGGGCGCGCGCTGCTCGGGGTTGACGCGCAGCATGGCGTTGACGGTGCGACCCGTCTCGCCGGCGATCCGGTCCAGCAGGGCGAGTTCGTCGAAGGACTCGCACACCACGGCGTGGATGCCGGCCTGCACGCAGGCGCGCAGCTGCGATGCGTCCTTGGCGGGCCCCAGGTAGATGATGTCCGCGGGGGCGACTCCGGCGTCGAGGGCCGTTCTCAACTCGGTCGGTGAGCAGACCTCCGCGCCCGCGCCCTCCGCTCGCAGCAGCGCGCAGACGCTGATGTTGGGATTGGCCTTGAGGGAGTAGAAGACGTCCACCTGCGGATGCAGCAGCCTTCTCAACCGCCGGTAGGTGTCCCGCAGAACGTCGGCGTCGTACAGGTACAGGGGAGTGCCGAATTGTTCGGCCGCCTCTGCGATGAGGGTCTCATGCACGGGTTGCTCCGAGCTTGTTCGGGCGGCTGTCGCTGGTCAGGGCATCGAGGCCGTGGCGCATGTGCCGTTCCAGCCGGGCCAGGGAATCCGGGTCGGGGGCGAACAGGCCGGTGTACAGCCGCCCGGCGAACGGCCGGCCGTCCTTCGCCTGCTCGGCAGGGGCGTTGAGGGGGGCGAAGCAGGAGATGACGGCATGGGCCCCGTCGGGGGCCGGCGTCAGGGCGGGCGTCAGGGCTGCGTGGAGCTGCTCGAACGGCAGCGCGTCGCTCAGCCGTACGGTGTACTGCCGGGACAGCGAGTACGTCAGGCCGGACGCGTGCCGGGCCTGCATGACCGGCAACTGGTAGGTGGGCAGGTTGAGTCGGGCGTTGATCTCCAGCACCGGATAGAGGGTGCCGTCGGCGCCGCACAGCGCGTCCACTCCGACGACGCCGTGGTAGCCGTCCCGGTGGAGGCGACGGCCGATGCGTGCGGCGCAGTCCTCGATTTCCGCCCGGTGCTTGTCCGCCCACGCCGACTGAGCCGTGTTGCCTTGGGGGACGCCGTTGTCCAGCAGGGTCTCCAGCACGGTGTCCACGACGACCGAGCCGTCTCGCGCGACGGTGAACTGGTAGAACAGGTCGCAGCTCTTGGGCAGGAAGTGCTCCACGACGACCTGCAGGCGGTCGTCGCCGGTGCGCTGGGCGCGACGCCGCACCATCTCCGACAGCCGCCGTGCCCTGGCCGGGTTGTCCAGGCGCATCAGCCCGCGGCCCGACACCCCGTACGCGTCCTTCACGATCAGCGGCTCGAACGGCTCGGCGGCCAGCGCCATGGCCAGGTCGTCGACCGACTCGCAGCAGGAACCGGGCACTGCCCGCAGCCCGAGCTCCTCCACCAACCGCCGTGCGTAGATCTTGCTGTTGATCCGGGCGGCGACGCTCGGCTCGGCCGCGGCGTACCGCAGACCGGTGAGCGCAGCGATCTGCCGCGTCCGCTCCGTGCTCCCCATCGGCAGCAGATACGCGCCGCGCTCGGCAGCGTCCCTCAACCGGGCGAGGGTGCGCGGGTCGGACAGGACGCGGTCGGCGGTCTCGTCGGTGCCGGGACCTTCCACGGTGATGTCGACGGGCGCGGCGATCCCGGCCGAGCGCAGGTAGGCGCGGAACGAGGCGTCGAGCGGCCGGCCCAGCAGCAGTCGGTCGCCCTGCGCGGCCAGGCAGACCCCCAGCTCCTCCATCGCCAGCGCCGGCCGGGCGGTCGTCGCGGGCGGTGGCGCCGGCAGCCCCGCGACACCGGCGCCCCAGGCGCGCTCGGCCTCGAAGTTGCACAGCAGGACGAACTCGGCCTGCGGGTCGCCCACCAGCGCGCCCTTCAGGCGCCCCAGGTAATCGGATGCGGTCACCGCGCACCGTGCCGCAGCAGCAGGGCCGCGAAGCTGGCGCCGAGCCCCGGGCAGGCGAGCAGCGAGTACCCGCCGGGCTCCAGCCGGCCGCGGTCCCGCAACGTCGCGAAGTTGATCAGAGAGTCGGCGGCGAAGCAGTGGCCGTAGCGCGGCAGGTTGTCCAGGAAGACCCGGTCGCGGTCCACCCCAAGGGCGTGCACCACCTGGCTCCAGAAGACGCGACTGATGTTGCTGGGGATGAAATGGTCGATGTCCCCGAGGGTCAGACCGCCCTGCAGCAGTACTTCGCCGACCACCTTGGCGATCATGTCGATGCTGGTGTCGACGAACCGCCGCCGCGGGAGCGCCTCGTACAGCGTGAGGGAGTCGGCGAACGAGCCGTCATGTCTGACCGCGTACCCGTGGACCTCGTCGCCGGGGCCGTCCCATGACACCACTGTGGCAGTGGCGCCTTCGCCCATGACGTCGCCGATCGGGTAGTGCATCTGGTTGAGTTCGGTGAAGGGCTTCTCGCCGTTGACGACGAGAGCTCTCGCGCCCGGCGGCTCCGCCCGCAGCAGCTCGCCGGCGATCTCCAGGGCCGCCAGGGCCGACGCGCACGCCTGCTGGGAGACCTCGAAGACCTGCACGTCGCCGAGACCGAGTGCGTCCCGTAATGCCCGCGCGACACTCACATGCGCCGGAGCCACCTGCGGACTCGCGTGCACGTAGATGAGGTACGCGAGACCCTCTCGCCCACCGGCGCGCTCCAGGGCCTTCCGCGCGGGTGCCACCAGGAGGTCCAGCAACGGAAGGTCCGGGTCCCATCGGACACTGGCCAGGCCGTGCATCCGCTCCATCACCGCCACCTGCCGTGGAGCGAGCCCGTGGAGAGCGCCGATCTCGGCGACTCTCACCTCCCGTTCAGGGACGAAGGCTTCAGTCCAGACGAGCTTGAGACCGTCCGCAACGGACATCGTGGGGCTGCTCCCTGTGGTGTTGTCGGACCTGCCGACCCGAGAAACCTGCGGCTACGGACAGCGACTGTATCAAGACTTTCCGTGATGGTGATCTTGGGGCGGCCCGCATCCGTCGGGCCCGCGGAGAGGTGTCACCTCGCTGCAGGTGAAGGGTTGTTGCCGGGGCTCCCGGTGCGGAAAGGTTCCGTGAACGGCCGCGTCCACGGCTCCGGCCTGGCACGCTTTCGTTCGTGACCTATGTCGTAACCGTGGAAATACGCATTCCGGAGGGCGCTCCGGAGCTGGACGGGCTCCACCGCGTGGGAGCCGCCGCCCTTCTCGAACAGGGCTTCGCGTCGGTGGCCGGGATCGAGGGCGCCGACGGCATGGAGATGGACCTGCTCGACGTCGCCGTGGCCGTCCATCCGGGCGGGGCGATCCTGAAGGTGATGGTCGTGGCGCCGTCCCTGGAGTTCGCGGAGGACGCCGTCGGCTCCGTGAGCGAGGAGGTACTGGAACGCTCGGAGCTGCTGGCCGAGTGGATGGTCGAGAGCAGCGAAGTGCAACTGCACACCGACGCGGCGCGCGAGAGCCTCGAAGCGGCCGACGGGCCCGGCGCCCCGCCCAGCGACCCGCAGGCGCGCCGGGCCCACCACGCGGCGAAGCCCGACACCGGCGGCGAGACCGAGCGGGAGACGCAGGACCACGAAGCGGAGTTCCGCAGCCTGGCGGCACGCCTGCGCTCCTTCACACCGGCCGTCTTCGGCGTCACCGACCCCGAGGAAGGAGCGAGCGGGGTGGCGGGGGAGGACGATCCTGCCCGGGTCACCCCCGAGAGCGCGGAACTCGCCGCGGGCTCCTTGGTCTACGGTGCCGAGGTCCTCATCGACGAGCTGTACGACGACATCCAGGCCCTGGCGGACGAGGACACCTCCGTCGCCGAGTGCCAGGGCCACCTGTGGCACCTGGACCAGCTGCCCTCGCGCCACGCCGCGCACTACAACGAACTCTTCGCACGCCGCTTCCTCGTGACCGCGGTAGCCCTGACCACGCGGTTCACCGACGGCAGCTTCCGGCGGCTCGGCTGCCTCGCCGAGGAGCTCGTACTGAAGCTCTTGCTCGAACAGGCCCATGTCACCCTCGACCTGCACGGACTCCTGGACGACGAGGTCGCGGCCGCCCTCGGGCGCTTCGCCGGCGAGGTCTACGAGGACATGGACTTCGCGTGGCTCCAGGGCGAGGGCGAGGGTGGTGGGGAGAGGGGGGACGGTGGCGTCGGT
Source organism: Streptomyces sp. NBC_00094 (assembly GCF_026343125.1). NCBI lineage: Bacteria > Bacillati > Actinomycetota > Actinomycetes > Kitasatosporales > Streptomycetaceae > Streptomyces > Streptomyces sp. NBC_00094. The sequence goes on from NZ_JAPEMB010000001.1 coordinate 6,505,832, forward strand.
GACGAGGACGTGACGCCAGGGGGATTCGGTACGTGGTTCACCCCCTTCGACGACGCGCGGTACGTGCACCCGTACGCCCTCGACGAGATGCCCGAGACCGGTGCCCCCGGCACGGCGGAGAGCTGAGCACGGCGCCACGACGGGGCCCACGGCCTGTGCCCGCCGCAACGGTCGCGGCCGGGCACAATGCGCTCATGGTGCAGTCCTTCCTACCCGTACTCGAACGCATCGGCGAGGAGATCGGGAACCTCGCCGGCCGGGGCCGCCCCGCCGACTACATCCCGGCGCTCGCTGCCGTCGACCCGAACCGCTTCGGGATGGCCGTGGCGGAGCTCGACGGCACGGTGTACGGGGTGGGGGAGTGGCAGCAGCCCTTCTCCACCCAGTCCGTCACCAAGGTCTTCACGCTCGCCCTCGCGCTCGCCCGGGAGGGCGACAGCCTCTGGGAGCACGTCGGCCGCGAGCCCTCCGGCAACCCGTTCAACTCGCTCGTCCAGCTGGAGTACGAGCACGGCATCCCCCGTAACCCGTTCATCAACGCCGGCGCCCTCGTCGTCACCGACCGCCTCCACCGGCTCACCGGTGACGCCTCCGGCTGCCTCCGGGACTTCCTGCGCGCCGAGTCCGCCAACGCCGACCTCGACTTCGACCGGGACGTGGCCGCCTCCGAGACCGCCCACGGCGACCGCAACGCGGCCCTCGCCCACTTCATGGCCTCGTACGGCAACATCACCACGCCCGTACCGACCCTGCTCCGCGAGTACTTCCGGCAGTGCGCGATCGAGGCGTCCTGCGGGGACCTCGCCGTCGCCACCGGCTTCCTGGCCCGGCACGGCATCCGCGCCGACGGCTCCCGGCTGCTCACCCGCAGCCAGGCCAAACAGGTCAACGCCGTGATGCTGACCTGCGGCACCTACGACGCGGCGGGTGACTTCGCCTACCGGGTCGGTCTCCCCGGCAAGAGCGGGGTGGGCGGCGCCATCATCGCCGTCGTCCCGGGCCGCTGCACCCTCTGCGTCTGGAGTCCCGGCCTCGACGACCGGGGGAACTCCGTCGCCGGCGTCGCCGCCCTGGACCGCTTCACCACGATCACGGGCCTTTCCGTCTTCTAGGGGGCGTCTTGCCGATCAGGCCGGGCTCCTGGCCGGCGATCCGCAGATCATGCCCTGCCTGGCCAAGATCGCCATCGGCCCGGACGTGTCCGACGGCATGACGCCCACCCTGGCCCGGGACACTCTTGCCCTGCACGAGGAGAAGGTCGCGCTCTCCCCGCAGTGGGCCTCCGAACGCGGCCCACTGTTGGCGCGGTCATCCCTCCGACTCCCGGCGACGCGCGCGTAGGGGACGCGTCAAGAGCGCGCCGCAGGACGTATGGGGGGCGTTAACAAGGGCTGTGACCTGGCCGAAGAGCGGTTTGCTCATCTCGTCCGAGAAACCGTTCTTCACTCAGGAGCTCACGATGGCCGACGCGGCCTTCGTCGTCACCACGGTCGCGGTCTTCGCGCTGGTGGCCTTCATCGCCAAGGGGGTGGCCAAGCTGTGACTGCCGAGAACATCATCGGTCTGCTCGTGGCCGCCGGCCTCGTCGGCTATCTCGTCCTCGCCCTCCTCAAGCCGGAGAGGTTCTGAGCACGGATGAGTCCCGTTCTTGCCGGAGCCCTCCAGCTCCTCGCGCTGATCGTCGCGCTGGGCCTCTCGTACCGCCCGCTGGGCGACCACATGGCCCGGGTGTACTCCTCGGAGAAGCACCTGCGGGTCGAGAAGTGGATCTACAAGGGCATCGGCGCCGACCCGGGCGTCGAGATGCGCTGGCCCGCCTATCTGCGCGGTGTCCTCGCCTTCTCCGCCGTGAGCGTCCTCTTCCTCTACCTGCTCCAGCGGGTGCAGGGTTCGCTGCCCGGCTCGCTGGGCTTCGTGTCCATCGATCCGGACCAGGCGTTCAACACCGCCGCGTCGTTCGTGGCGAACACCAACTGGCAGTCGTACTACGGCGAGCAGGCCATGGGCCACGTCGTGCAGACCGGTGGCCTCGCGGTGCAGAACTTCGTCTCGGCGGCGGTGGGCATCGCGGTGGCGGTGGCCCTGGTGCGCGGCTTCGCCCGGTCCCGTACCGGTGAGCTGGGCAACTTCTGGGCCGACCTGGTCCGGGGCACCGTCCGCATCCTGCTGCCGATCTCGGTGATCGGCGCCCTGGTCCTGGTCGCGTGCGGCGCGATCCAGAACTTCTCGGGCATCCACGAGGTCGGCCAGTTCACCGGCGGCACGCAGCAGTGGAACGGCGGGGCCGTGGCCTCGCAGGAGGTCATCAAGGAGCTGGGCACGAACGGCGGCGGCTACTTCAACGCCAACTCGGCCCACCCCTTCGAGAACCCCAACCCGCTCTCGAACCTCTTCGAGATCTACCTGATCCTGGTGATCCCGTTCGCGCTGACGCGGACCTTCGGCCGGATGGTCGGCTCGCTGAAGCAGGGGTACGCGATCCTCGGCGCGATGGCCGCCATCTGGGTCGTCTTCACCGGCCTGATGATGTGGACCGAGTTCGCCCACCACGGCCCGGCGTTCGACCTCGCGGGCGGTGCGATGGAGGGCAAGGAGACCCGGTTCGGGATCGGCGGCTCGTCGATCTTCGCCGTGGCGACCACGCTGACCTCGACGGGCGCGGTGAACTCCTTCCACTCCTCGTACACCGGCTTCGGCGGCGGCATCACCATGCTGGGCATGCAGCTCGGCGAGATCGCGCCCGGCGGCGTCGGCTCCGGCCTCTACGGCATGTTGATCATGGCGGTCATCGCGGTGTTCCTCGCCGGTCTGATGGTCGGCCGCACGCCCGAGTACCTGGGCAAGAAGATCGGCACCTGTGAGATCAAGTTCGCGGCCTGCTACATCCTCGTCACCCCGGCGCTGGTGCTCTGCTTCACGGCGGTGGCGATGGCCCTGCCGACGCCGGGCGACTCGATGACGAACTCCGGCGCGCACGGCTTCTCCGAGATCCTCTACGCCTACACCTCGGGTGCCAACAACAACGGCTCGGCCTTCGCCGGCCTGAACGCCGACACGCAGTGGTTCAACTCGACCATCGGCATCGCGATGCTGCTGGGCCGGTTCCTGCCGATGGTGTTCGTGCTCGCCCTGGCCGGCTCGCTCGCCGAACAGACGCCGGTGCCCGAGACCGCGGGCACCCTGCGGACCGAGAAGCCGCTCTTCACCGGCCTCCTGGTCGGCACGATCATGATCATCGCCGGTCTCACCTACTTCCCGGCCCTGGCGCTGGGACCGCTCGCCGAAGGGCTCGCAGCATGAGCACCATCACTCCCACCCGGGCACCGCACCCGGACGTCCCCACAGGGCACCACACCCCCGGGCGCGTCGGCGGGGGACTGTTCGACCCGAAGCAGCTGGTCAGGTCCTTCCCCGACGCGGTCAGGAAGCTCGACCCGCGCGTGATGGTCAAGTCGCCCGTGATGTTCGTGGTGTTGGTCGGCTCGGTGGTCACCACCGTGCTGGCGATCGGGAACCCGGGCGACTGGTTCGGCTGGGCGATCACCGTCTGGCTGTGGCTGACCACGATCTTCGCCAACCTGGCGGAGGCGGTCGCGGAGGGCCGGGGCAAGGCCCAGGCCGACACCCTGCGCAAGGCCAAGACCGATACCGTCGCCCGCCGGATCACCGGCTCGGACGAAGAGAGGGTGCCCGGCACCGAGCTCCGCGTCGGTGACCTGGTGGTCTGTGAGGCGGGCGACGTCATCCCCGGCGACGGTGACGTCGTCGAGGGCGTCGCGTCGGTCGACGAGTCCGCCATCACGGGTGAGTCGGCGCCGGTCATCCGCGAGTCCGGCGGTGACCGGTGCGCGGTGACGGGCGGTACGAAGGTCCTGTCGGACCGGATCGTCGTGAGGATCACGACGAAGCCCGGCGAGACGTTCATCGACCGGATGATCAACCTGGTCGAGGGCGCGGCGAGGCAGAAGACCCCCAACGAGATCGCGCTCAACATCCTGCTGGCGTCCCTCACGATCGTCTTCCTGCTCGCCGTCGTCACCCTCAAGCCGTTCGCGATCTACGCGGGCGCCGACGAGCAGACCTCCCTGATCGTCCTGGCGGCGCTTCTCGTCTGCCTGATCCCGACGACCATCGGCGCCCTGCTCTCCGCGATCGGCATCGCCGGCATGGACCGGCTCGTGCAGCGCAACGTGCTCGCCATGTCGGGCCGCGCGGTCGAGGCCGCCGGCGACGTGTCGACGCTGCTGCTCGACAAGACCGGCACCATCACCCTCGGCAACCGCCAGGCCTCCGAGTTCGTCCCCGTCAAGGGCACCACCGAGGCCGAACTCGCCGACGCCGCCCAGCTGTCGTCCCTCGCCGACGAGACGCCCGAGGGCCGCTCGATCGTCGTCCTCGCCAAGGAGCGGTACGCCTTGCGCGAGCGTCACCAGGGCGAGCTGGCGCACGCCGAGTGGGTCGCGTTCACCGCGCAGACCCGTATGTCGGGCGTCGACGTGGACGGCCGCAAGGTCCGCAAGGGCGCGACCGGTTCGGTCGTGGCATGGGTGAAGGAGCGGGGCGGCAGTGTCTCCGAGGACGCACAGGCGCTCACGGACCGGATTTCCGAGGCCGGCGGCACGCCGCTGCTGGTGGCTCTGGAGGACGGTGAGGGCGCCCGCGTCCTGGGCGTCATCCACCTCAAGGACGTCGTGAAGGAGGGCATGCGGGAGCGGTTCGACGAGCTGCGCCGCATGGGCATCAAGACGGTCATGATCACGGGCGACAACCCGCTGACCGCGAAGGCCATCGCCGAGGAGGCGGGTGTCGACGACTTCCTGGCCGAGGCCACCCCCGAGGACAAGATGGCCCTCATCAAGCGGGAGCAGGCGGGCGGCAAGCTCGTCGCGATGACCGGCGACGGGACGAACGACGCGCCCGCGCTGGCCCAGGCGGACGTCGGCGTGGCCATGAACACGGGAACGTCGGCCGCGAAGGAGGCCGGCAACATGGTCGACCTCGACTCCAACCCGACCAAGCTCATCGAGATCGTCGAGATCGGCAAGCAACTCCTCATCACCCGAGGCGCGTTGACGACCTTCTCGATCGCCAACGACGTGGCGAAGTACTTCGCGATCATCCCCGCGATGTTCGCGGTCGCCTACCCGAGCCTGGACAGGCTCAACATCATGGGCCTGACCTCGCCGGAGTCCGCGATCCTCTCGGCCGTCATCTTCAACGCGCTGATCATCATCGCCCTCGTCCCGCTCGCCCTCAAGGGCGTCCGGTACCGGCCCAGCAGCGCCGACTCGATGCTCCGGCGCAACCTCGGGATCTACGGACTCGGCGGCCTGGTCGCCCCGTTCATCGGAATCAAGATCATCGACGTCCTCCTCTCCCTCATCCCCGGAATCGGCTGATCCACGATGACCAACACCTCTGTCGGAAACGCGGGACGTCTGCTCTGGGCGGGCCTGCGGGCCCTGCTCGTCCTCACGGTGATCACCGGCGTCCTCTACCCGCTCGCCGTCACCGGCATCGCCCAACTGGCCTTCCCGGGCAAGGCGAACGGCTCCGAGATCACCGACGCGAGCGGCACGGTCGTCGGCTCCGAACTCATCGGCCAGACGTACGACCTGCCGCTGAAGGACGGTGAGGAGACGGCGGCCCCGGACCTGAAGTGGTTCCAGCCCCGCCCCTCCAACGGCCTCGGCACCAACACCGTCAACGGCCGGTACAAGCTGATCCTCTCCGGAGCGACCAACCGCTCCGGTGACAACGAGGACCTGATCCAGTGGGTCAAGGACGCCAAGGCGGCCGTGATCAAGGACAACTCGACGGCCTCGTACGCGGTGAAGCCGTCCGACGTCCCGGCCGACGCGGTCACCTCCTCCGGCTCCGGCCTGGACCCGCACATCTCCCCGGCGTACGCGAAGCTCCAGGTCCACCGGATCGCGGAGAGGAACGGGCTCACCGTCGCCCGGGTCGACAAGCTCGTCGCCGACCACACCGAAGGCCGGATCCTCGGCTTCATCGGTGAACCGCGCGTCAACGTCCTCCAGCTCAACACCGCCCTCAGGGAACTGAGCGCGGGCTGAGGAGCTGAAGGCCGGTGCGGCGTCAGAGGCCGCGGCGGCAGCGGCCGGCGGTCAGGGAGATCCACACCATCGCGGTGATCACCCCGACGGCCAGGGTGAGGGTGCCGGCCGCGCCGCCGCTCATCGCCCAGCCGTTGCCGAGCAGCAGCGCCGTACCCGCGACGCGGGAGCCGACGGCGTGCTTCCGCATCCCCGAGCGGCCGTAGTGGTGCCCGAGGACGTAACAGGCGGCGATCAGCGCGGTGAAGGTGACCGAGCCGGCCGCGAAGTGGGCGTAGCTCTGCCACGACAGGGCGGCCGGCATCCCGTCCGGGGTGCCGACGGGGAAGCCGTCGGCCGGGTCCATCACGAAGACGCCCGCGGCGATCATGCCGATGCCGCTGATCCGTACGAGTCGTGGCGCCCACGTGCCGCCGGGGGTGCCGCGCAGCGCCCGTCGCAGACCCGTGGCACCGATGACGGTCAGGACGCCGGCGAGGACGAAGTTGGCGATCTGGATCCAGCCGAGGGAGCCGTTGGCGAGCGCGCTCAGCGGATGGCGGGTGATGTCGTACCCCTCGCGGGTGGCGGCCTGGGCGAGGGCCACGGCGGCCCACAGGGGCTGTGCCACGACCGCGACGGCGAGCAGGGAGCGCGTGGTGGCGGGGGAGGTGGTGGCGGCGGTCGGGGTCGTGGTCGCGGGGCTCTGCACGGTGGTCATGGCGGGGCTCTCTTCCGGTGGTCGGGACTGCGGCGGTCGGGGCTGCTTCTCGGTGACACGTCGATCCGGTGATGTGACAGGGAACGCGCCCATTCCCTGTCACATCCCCCTGTTCGACGCTTGGGCAGAAGGACCCCGCAGGACCACCACGAGAGGAACGGCGATCCCCATGCGCTACCTGATGACGACCAAGGCTTCCGACACCGCCCCCGACGAGAAGCTGTACGCCGAGATGGGCCGCTTCATCGAGGAACTGACGGCGGCCGGGGTGCTCCTGGCCACCGGCGGCCTGGAGCCGGGTGGTGTCCGGGTGACCTCCGCCGGCGACGAGATCACGGTGACGGACGGGCCCTTCGCCGAGGCGAAGGAGGCCGTGGCCGGCTTCGCGCTGATCGAGGTCCGCTCCCAGGAGGAGGCGATCGAGCTGGCCCGCCGCTTCCGCCGGATCGTCGGAGACGGCGAGAGCGTGGTCCAGCAGGTCTTCGGCCCCTGACACTCGGGCGCCCGACGCCCCCTGATCCTCCGATGCCCGAAGGACCACAGCACCCGCCGCGGCTTGCGACCGAGCCGCGACGGGTGCTGTGATCGTTCCTGTGCCGGACGTTCACCGCACGGTCGATGCGGCCTGGAAACTGGAGTCGGCGAAGATCGTCGCCTCGCTCACCCGTATGGTGCGCGACGTCGGCCTCGCCGAGGAACTGGCTCAGGACGCCCTCGTCGCCGCGCTCGAACAGTGGCCGGTCTCGGGCGTCCCCGACAACCCGGGTGCCTGGCTCACGACCACCGCCAAGCGGCGCGCCGTCGACCATCTGCGTCGCTCCCGGCGGCTGGAGCGGAAACAGGAGCAGCTCGCCCACGAGCTGGGGCAGCGACAGGAACGGCAGCAGGGCCCCGACGCGCGGCAGGACACCGAACCCGACGACGTCCTGCGGCTCGTCTTCCTCTCCTGTCACCCGGTGCTGCCGACCGAGGCCCGCGCCGCCCTGACGCTCCGGCTGCTCGGCGGCCTCACGGCCGGGGAGATCGCGCGCGCCTTCCTCGTCACGGAGGCGGTGATCACCCAGCGCGTCGCCGACGCCAAGCGGACGCTGGCCGAGGAGCGCGTCCCGTTCGAACTGCCGGAGGGCGACCAGCTGGCCGAGCGCCTCTCCTCGGTCCTCGAAGTCGTCTACCTGATCTTCAACGAGGGGTACTCCGCGACCTCCGGCGACGATCTGATGCGGCCCGGACTCTGCCTGGAGGCCCTGCGCCTCGGCCGGCTCCTCGCCGAACTGGCGCCAGGGGAGAGCGAGGTGCACGCGCTCGTCGCCCTCATGGAGATCCAGGCGTCCCGCGCGGCCGCGCGCACCGGGCCCTCCGGGGAACCCGTACCCCTGCACGAGCAGAACCGGGGGCGCTGGGACCAGCTGCTCATCCGCCGGGGCTTCACCGCGATGCTGCGGGCGCGGGAGGCCGGTGGCACACCCGGCCCGTACATGCTCCAGGCGGCGATCGCCGTGTGTCACGCGCAGGCCCGGAGCGCCGAGTCCACCGACTGGGCTCAGATCGCCTCCCTGTACGAGGCGTTGGCGCGGGTGCTGCCGACGCCGGTCGTCCGGCTGAACCGCGCGGTGGCCGTCGGGATGGCGCACGGGCCGCGGGCGGGGCTCGGCCTCGTCGACTCCCTGCTCGCCGACCCCGTGCTGCGCGACTACCACCTGCTGCCCAGCGTCAGGGGGGACCTGCTGGCCCGGCTCGACCGCCGCGACGAGGCGCGCATCGAGTTCCGGCGGGCCGCGTCCCTCGCGAGGAACGTCGCCGAGCGCGCGTTCCTGGAGCGGCGCGCGGACGAACTCGGTGCCACGGGCCCCGCCGGACCCGTACTCGGGGAAGCCGCGGAGGAGTTCCTCGGCCGGGACGACCTGGACGCGGCGACCCGCCGCTCGTACGGGCAGACGCTGCGCCGGCTCCGCCGAACCCTCGGCGACCAGCTGCCTCTGGCGTCCCTGACGCCCGAGCAGGTGGCGCGGGTGTTCGTGACGGCCTGGGGCGGAGTGGCCGCCGCGACCTGGAACCGGCACCGCTCGGCCGTCCGCTCCTTCGGTGCCTGGGCCTCGCTCGGCGACCTGGCCGCGGGGCTGGACCGCCGCGCCGGGACCCGCGCCCCGGCGCGGCCCCTCGATCCGGCGCAGCTCGACGACCTCTGGCGCCTCCCGGACCTGCCGCTGCGCGAGGAGACGCTGTGGCGGCTCCTGCACGAATCGGCCGCCGGGCCGTCGGCGGTCCTGTCCCTGAACATCGAGGACCTGGACCTCGACGACCGCCGCGCCCGCGTCGGCGGTACGTGGGTGAGCTGGCGCTCCGGTACGGCCCGGCTCCTGCCCGGGCTGCTCGCCGGCCGGACCCGGGGGCCCGTGTTCCTCTCCGACCGCCGCCCCGGCCCAGCCCGTACCCCCGCGGCGGCGGACCTGTGCCCGGACACGGGCCGCCGCCGGCTGTCGTACGAGCGGGCCGAGTACCTCTTCAAGCAGGCCACCAGGCCCCTGGACCCGGCCCGCGACGGCTACACCCTGCGCCGGCTCAAGCCGCATCCCCGAGACCGCTGACCCGGGCCTTCCGCGTCGCGAGGGCCAGGACCGGCGCGGCGGCGACGAGGAGGGCGAGAGCCCCGTAGCCGTACGTGAGGGTCGAGAACGTCGCGACGGCGGCGACGAGCAACGGGCCCCCGGCGTCCCCGAGTTCGCGTCCGAGTTCGGCGGAGCCCATCGTCTGGCCGAGCCGGGCCTCGGGCGTGGAGGCCGCCAGGGCGGCGAATCCGAGCGGCGTGATCAGACCGGTGCCGGTGCCGATGAGCGCGGCGGCGAGCAGCACCCCGGCGAGTCCGGGGAGCATGGCCGCCGCGAGCCCGGCCGCCGTGACGGCGAGGCCGGTGAGGAGCCCCGTACGCGCGGTCAGGCGTCCCGCGTCGAGGGCGCGCCCGGCCTTCGGCTGGACGAAGGCGGCGGTCGCGGCGAGCACCGAGACGGCCGCGCCGGTGGCGACGGTCCCGAGACCGGCGGCGGCGCCGGAGACCGGCAGGAAGCCGACGCCGACGGAGAGCGCGGCGGTGGCGGCGGCCAGCGCGGCCGTCGGGGCGAGGAACGCCCGGTCGGTCAGGCGGCGCGCGAGGTCGGCCACGGTCTGCCGTTCGCGGGGGAGCGGCGGTACGGACGGTACGGCGAGCGCCGCCCAGAGGGCCACGGCCGCACCGCACACGGCCATCACGACGAACAGCAGGCGCAGGCCGCCGGCCCAGACGAGGAGGCCGCCGAGGAGTGGGCCGAGGGTGTAGCCGATCGACTTGTGGAAGCCGTAACTCCCGAACGCCCGGCCGCGCTTGGCCGCCGGGTTGAGGCGGGCCACGAGCGCCGAGGCGGACGGCGAGAAGGCGGAGGCGGCGGCGCCCTGGCCGAGCCGGGCCGCCCACAGCCAGCCGGGGCTGTCGGCGATCGCGTACAGGGCGGAGGCGGCGGCGAAGGCGAGCAGCCCGCCGAGCAGGACGGGCTTGCCGCCGACGCGGTCGGCGAGCGTGCCGAACACGGGCTTGAGCAGGACCTCGGCGCCGTCGTACAGGGCGAGCAGGCCGCCGAGGACGAGGAGGGAGGTGACGGCGTCCTCGGAGAAACCGCCGAGGTTGGCGGCGATGCCGTGCGCGCCGAACGCGGTGGTGAAACCGGCGGCGTACAGCGGCCACATGGCGCGCCCGGTGGCTGTCGAGGTCACGGAGAGGCCTCCTCGCCGACGGCGTGCAGCGCGGCGAAGACCAGTTCGGCGTACTCCTCGCAGACGGACGCGCAGTGCTTCAGCCGCGCGGCGGCCTCGGTCGCCTCCGGGGCGCCGAAGACGTCACGTACCGTCAGAGCCCGGTGCCATCGCCGGAGTCGCTCCAGGCTCTGTTCCTCCTCCTCCAGCTCGGCGAGGGTGAACTTGGCGATCCGGATCTCCTTGGCGATCTCCTCCTCGAACTTCCCGCAGTCCGCGAGGAATTCGGCCCAGTCCGCCGACCGGGCCGCGGTGAACATCGCCTGGAACCGGGCGACGTCCCCCTCTCCGCGCCCGGCGGCCTCCAGTGTGATCGCCTCGCCGCCGGGGACGCCGCCGGTCAGCGCGACCGCCCGTGCGACGCCGTCGGCGAAGACCGGCACGTCGGGCACGGCCCAGACGCCCTGCCCGAGGGAGAGTGCGCCGACCTTCCGCAGTTCCCGCCAGACGGCGACGCGGTGCTTGGACGGCGAGGCGGGAAGCCGGACGAGGAGGACGAGCCAGCGGGCATGGCGAGGTGCGTCTGTCACGACCCGAAATGTAGCACCCGTTACATCGGGGTCGGCTACGGCTTCTGGAAGCCGGCGTCCTGGAGGATCTTCTGTGCCTCGGGGGAGGAGAGCCAGGCGACGAAGGCGGCGGCGGCCTCGGCGTTCTCGGAGTCCTTGAGGGTGGCGGCCGGGTAGGACGCGACGGCGTTCTGCGCGTCCGGGATCTCCACGGCGTCGACCTTGTCGGCGGCGGAGGTGGCGTCGGTCTTGTAGACGAGTCCGGCGTCGGCCTCGCCGAGCTCGACCTTGCTGAGGACGGCGCGGACGTTGGGCTCCTGGGAGACCGGCTTCACCGTGATGTTCCGGGCGTCGAGGATCTGTGCGCTGTACTTGCCCGCGGGCACCTCGGGCGCGGCGAGGACGACCTTGAGCGTGGTGTCGGCCAGGTCCCGGAGGTCGTCGATCCTGTGGGGGTTGCCCTCGCCGGTCGCGATGACGAGCCGGTTCCCGGCGATGACCGTCGGGGTGCCGGTGTCGGCCTTGACCTTGTCCATGCTCTTGGTGTCGGCGGTGACGAGGGCGTCGGCGGGGGAGCCCTGGGCGACCTGGGCGACGAGCTCCTGGGAGCCGGCGAAGGAGAAGGCGATCTCGGTGCCGGGGTGGGACTTCTCGTAGGCGGCGCCGGCCGTCTCGAACACGTTGGTCAGGGAGGCCGCGGCGAGCACCGTCAGCTTCGCGGCGGGAGCCGCGCCCGCGGACCCGGAGGCCGTGGAGCCGCCGGCCTCCTTCGTGGAGTCCTTCGTGCCGCCGTCGCTGCCGCAGGCGGCGAGCGGGACGAGGAGGGCGGCGGTCAGGGCGGCAGCGGCGGCGCGGCGGCCGGTGAGGGCGCGGGGGGCGTACATGGCGGTCTGGGCTCCTTGGGGACGAAAGGGCGTGCGGGGCGAGGCGGCGCGGGGCGGCCGGTGTCGCCGGGTGCTGCGTGAGAGGTCAGGCGCGGTCGATGGGCGCGCCGGTCGACGTCACGCGGGCGGTGGCCTGCTTGCCGACTTCCGGTCCCAGCTCCTCCACGGCATCCCGGGTGGGGAGCGGGGCGGGGCGGTGGGACCGGGCCCGGCCGAATGTGGAGGACTGCATGTGCGACACCGTAGGGCCGTCAAGCTCTCATCTGCAACAAGTCTGTGGGACTTGCCATGGTGAATGCGAGGTCGGCTGGAGGAATCGACGAACCCCGGGCCGCCCGGCCCAGGGTGAGCCGGACGCGTCCCCGGGGTGAGAGCGCCACGGGCTGCCGCGCCCTCACTCGATGGGGTGGACTCCCGTGGCTCCCTGGCGCGCGAAGACGTGAACGGGAGGCGCGTGTCGCGCCGCCCGCGCGGGTCCCGGACCACCTCGCGCCGTCGACCGGCGGCCGCCGGCGGCGGTCGGTGACGGAGCGGCGCGGCCCTACACTCCCCGCACATGTCGCTCTGGCTGCTCAATCACTTCAGCACCCTCACCCTGGCCGTGGTCACCGTCGGCGGGACCGTCGCCCTGGCCGTCGCCGGCAGCGTGCTGCTCCGCCGCAGGCACCCGTCGCTCGCGCAAGGCGAGCACAACGACATGGTCGGGGTGACCCTGGGGATGTTCGGCGCGATCTACGGGATCATCCTGGCCTTCGTCATCGTCACCCTCTGGACGCAGCTCGACAGCACGCAGACGATCGTCGCGTCCGAGGCCACCGGCATGGCGCAGATCGCGCGTGACGCCGCGGCCTTCCCGCCACCGGTCCGCGCCCGCGTCGACGACGCCCTGAGCGGCTACGTCCACGCGGTGGTGGAGGTCCAGTGGCCCCGGATGCGCGAGGGGAAGCCGAGCTACGAGTCCACCTCCGGCGCGTTCCAGGCCGTCTACGACGTGTTGCAGGCGTACGAGCCGAAGACGGCCCGCGAGGAGGTCTTCTACGAGAAGGCCGTCAGCCACCTGGACGACGTCGCCTCCCAGCGGCGGGCCCGCCTGACCATGGCCGAGCAGCAACTGCCCCCGCTGCTCCAGGCCCTGGCCTTCGGCGGCGCGATCGTCCTGATCCCGCTCACCTTCCTGTACGGCATGCGCAAGCTGCGGATCCAGCTCCTCTTCGTCGCCTCCGTCGCCGCCCTGATCGGCTTCAGCCTGCTCCTGGTCTTCGTCCTCGACCGCCCCTTCGCCGGCGAACTCAGCGTGAGCCCGGCACCGTACCGAGAGGGAGCGCTCGCGCGGTACTGGACGCCGTGAGCCCCCGCACGGCCACCCGGGAGCGCCCCGTCGCGGGGCGTCACCCGCGTGCGGGGCAACCGGCCCCATGGCGTGGGCCACGCGGGCGAACTCCCGGCCACGGCTGCCGGCGCCGTCCGCCGAGGTGCCGACATGGTCGTCGAGGCGCCACACCCCGGCGCCTCGTGCCCTGCCAAGGAGAGGCCCATGTTCCGAGTCCCCCGCCTGGCCGCCACGGCCACGGCCGCCGTCGCCCTCGCCGTGTCCGTACCGGGCCCCACAGCGGCCGGCGAACCGGCGGCGCCGGGCCCGCGCGTCGTCGCCCGCTTCGACTTCGCCCTCGGACGGACACCGGAGAACATCGCCCTCGAACCCGACGGCTCCGCGAACCTGACCTGGTCCTTCGCCCGGCAGATCGTCAACGTCGACAAGCGGGGCACCACGCGGATCCTCGCGACCCTGCCCGCCGTGGCCAACCCGGACACCCCCGTCATCGGCGCGGCCGCCGCCATGGGCATCGCGCGCGCCCACGACGGCACGCTCTACGTCACCTACGCCACCGGTACGAGCGAGACCGGCGTCTGGCGCGTCAGGAACGACGGCAGCGCGCCCGTCCGGATCGCGCAGCTCCCGGCCGACGGGTTCCCCAACGGCCTCGCCCTCGACGAGGAATGCGGTGTGCTGTACGTCGCCGACTCGGTCCTCGGAACGGTGTGGCGCGTCCCGCAGGAGGGCGGCACGCCCACCGCCTGGGCCACCGGGACCGCACTGCAGCCCTTGGCCGCCCCCGACGGCGTCGTCGGTGCCAACGGCCTCAAGGTCCACAACGGCGCCGTGTGGGTGTCCAACACCGACCGCAGGACACTGCTGCGCATCCCCGTACGGGCCGACAAGAGCGCGGGCCCGGTCGAGACCAGGGCGACCGGCCTCGCCTGGATCGACGACTTCGCCTTCACCGGGCACGACGACACGGTCCTCGCCGCGCTGATCATGGACAACGTCCTCGCCCTCGTACGACCCGACGGCACCCACGAGACCGTCCTCGACCAGCAGGACGGGCTCTCCAACCCGACGTCCGTGGCGGTGCGCGGCAAGACCGTCTACGTCCCCAGCGCGTCCTACTTCACCACCGTGAAGGACCCGAACCTCCTCCTGGCCCGGCTCGACGCGAAGTAGCTCCCGGCGGCCGGAAAGTCCAAGTCCTGTGGCCGAGCGTCCATGTGCACGGATCGCCGGGCGCGGTTCTGTGTACTCAGCCGTCGCCGACCGGCGGGTCGTCACGCGAGGAAGCGCCGCCACGGAGTGCGGCGCGCCGAGCCCATCCAAGGAGTCCCCTGTGTCAACTCCTCGAAGAAGTCTGATAGGTACGGTCGTCGCCGTGACCCTCACGCTCGCCGGAGGGGGCGCCGCGGCGACCGCCCCGGCCGCGGCGACCACCCCCGTGTCGGCGACCGCGGAGGCCGTCACGTACGGCATCACCGTCGGGGCGAAGGGATCGTGGACCCATCCCGACGACACCCCGGCCGCCACCTACATCGACAAGGACGGCACCTTCTACTTCCAACAGGCCCACGCGCTCTACGGATCGACGGACCCGCGCAAGTGGAGCTTCTTCACCGGGACGAACTTCGACACCGCCGTCCGGTCGAGCGCGATCAGCGACGCCGTGAACCCGGCGAACGCCGACGACCGCAACAACGACACCACATGGCGGTGCAACAACAGTCCGACAGGGCGGGAGTCCACCGACCCGCCGGCCGGATCCTCGTACTCCCAGAAGAACTTCTGCGACCTCGCCGGTGTCTGGGTCGACCCGGACACCGGTGACTGGTACGGCCTCGTCCACAACGAGTTCACCCCGCAGCCCTTCGGTGACGGCATCCACTACGACGGGATCGACTACGCGGTCTCCACCGACCAGGGCCGGACCTGGACCATCAAGGACCACGTCATCACCTCCCCGTACAGCACCCGGCGGGGCGACACGGCGGCCTTCCCCCAGCAGACGTACCACTACGGCGACGGTGACCCGCGCCTGTTCGTCGACACCGCCTCGGGGTACTTCTACGCCTTCTACGGTTCGAGGATCGTGGAGAAGGGCGGCAGTTGGAAGGCCTTCCACGCGCACGTGGCCCGCGCCCCCATCTCCGGGAAGATGGCGCCCGGTTCCTGGAAGAAGTGGTACGACGGGACCTGGACCGAGCCCGGTACCGGAGGACGCGAGAGCAACATGACGCCGGTCGGCGGCTCCGACACCACCGGCTACACCCCCGTCGCGGGCGAGTACGACCCGGCGAACTCCGGCACCGTGAGCCAGCAGGTCGCGGCGGGCAAGATGCCGCCCACCTCGCCGCTCTTCGTCATGGACATCACCTACAACGCGTACCTGGGGCTGTACATCGGCGAGCCGCAGGCCGTCGACCAGAGCGGCAACGCCTCCCAGGAGATCTACGCCACCGACGACCTCACCCGTCAGAAGTGGTTCCGCCTCGGGGACACGGGCAGTTACCGGAACGCCTCGTGGTACCGCTGGTTCCTCGACGGCGTGAACAAGACCGGCTCGGGGATCACCGGCAAGAACTTCCGCTCCTACTGCTCCTTCGGCTGCTCGGGCGGGAAGTCCAGCGAGTACGTCAACCTCGTCGTCCAGTCCTCCGCGCCCGCCCGGCCCCTCGACACGACCATGGCGTACCGCATCGCCAGTGGCGGCGGCCGTGTCCTCGCCCAGGTCTCCGGCGGCTCGGCCACCACGTCCGTGCCCTCGGCCACCGGCGCCGCCCTCGAATCCTGGATCTTCCGCGCCAACGGGGACGGTTCGCACAGCATCGCCAACGCCGCCACCGGACAGCTCCTCGGCGTCGCCTCCACCGCCACGAGCACCCGCGCCTGGGGCACACGGCCGACGGTCACCGCGGCCCCGGCGGGCGGCCCCGGCGTGGGGCAGCAATGGTTCGTCATCCCCGGCACCTCCCCGGTGGACGGCTCGCCGAACGGGACGTACCGGCTGGTCAACCGCTACAGCGGCCTGGTGATCGGCATGTCCGCCACCGCCGACCGGACGACCGAGACGACCCCCGTCCGCAGCTGGACCAACACCACGGGCAACGCGGTCGGCGGGACGCGGACGGCGGGCGAGCAGACCCTGACCCTCACCGCGGTCGGCCAGGCCCCCGGGACGATCCCCGACGGCGACCACACCCTCACGGCGAGCGGCAAGGCGCTCGACAACCCCGGCCACAGCACCACCGCGGGCACCCAGCTCGTCACCTGGACCCCCAACGGCGGCGCCAACCAGACGTGGCGGTTCACCCGTCGCTCCGACGGCTCCTACGAGCTCGCCAACGCCGAGTCGGGGCTCTGCGCCGACGTCGACAGCGGGTCCACGGCCGCCGGCGCCAAGGTGATCCAGTGGACCTGCACCGGCGGCGGCAACCAGAGCTGGAACGTGACGCGGCTCGCGAACGGCGCGTACACCGTGGCCTCCGTGAAGAGCGGACTGCTGCTCACCACGGCATCCACCGCCAACGGCGCCGCGGTCACCCAGCAGCCGGACACCGGCTCGGCCCTGCAGCAGTGGACGATCAACTGACGCGGATCCGAGGAGGGGCGCCCTGTCGACCTCGATCGACAGGGCGCCCCTCCGTTTCGGGACCGGAGGCCTCTCCCGCGTCAGCCGGTGGTGTTCCAGAGATCGCAGTGGTGGTCCGCGGCGAGCGTGCCCGTGGACGCGTTGCCGCCGGCGGACGCCGTACGGAGCTGGAGCACCTGGCCCGGGCGGGCGCCCTGTTCCGGCATGGGCTGCTGCCCCCGGGCGCGGGGCGGGGTGCCGTGCAGGAAGGAGCCCCAGTACTCGGTCATCTGGGCGGCGAGCGCGCGCTGCTCGGCGTTGAACGGCGCGGCGATGCCGTACGGCTTGAAGAGGTAGTTCAGTTCGGCGGCGTGCGTGGCGCCGAAGTCGAAGCCGGTGTTCTGGGGGAGCGAGGCGAACAGGGGCGAGGTGCGGTCGGCGAACTCGAACGCGTACACCTTGCCCCGCTGCGCGAGGAGCGGGTCGACGGCGAGGGCCGGGCAGGCGAAGAGCCGGTCGCCGAAGGCGGTGCCGTAGGCGTACGCCGGGCGCTCGTACGCGGAGAGCGGGTAGCGGGCGAGCGCCCGGGCGCCGAGGTCCGGACCGAAGGTGGAGGCGAGGGCCGCCGGGTAGGCGTCGGCGGTGAGGGGGTTGCCCCAGCGGTCGAAGGAGTCGTACGCGAAGACGAGCCCCTCCTTGCTGGTGGCGCCGTTCATCACGGGAACCCGGGAGGCGCGGCCGGAGGCGAACGCCTCGGCGGGCTGGACGGGCAGCTCGGCGGTGCCGGCGGTGTAGCCCCAGGAGCGGCGCGTGGAGGCCTGCGCGTCCAGGATCTCCTTGGTGCTCTTCGCGCGGAGACAGTCGGCAGCCGTCGCCGGTTCGGTACAGCCGAGTCCGGCGGCGAAGGCGAGGGAGGAGGTGACGGCCTGCTCGCGGGGGGTCCCGGCACAGTTGCCGAAGGTGCCGCTCTGGATGATCGCGGCGCGGTAGAGGCCGCGGCTCGCGGGGGAGGCGAGCTGGTTGCACACGGCGCTGCCGCCGGCGGACTCGCCGGCGAGCGTGACGCGGGCCGGGTCGCCACCGAAGGCACCGATGTTGGCACGGACCCAGCGCAGGGCCTGCTGCTGGTCGAGGAGGGCGAAGTTACCGCCGGCGCCGGGGAGGGTGAGGAAGCCGAGTGCGCCGAGGCGGTAGTTGAGGGTGACGACGATGCTGTCGGTGCTGCGCGCGAAGGAGTCGGGGACGATGTCGCGCGCGGTGCCTCCGACGTTGCCGCCGCCGTGGATCCAGACCATGACCGGACGCTTGGCGCCGACGCCGGCGTGGCGGCCGGTGGGCGGGGTGTAGACGTTGACGTCGAGGCAGTCCTCGGTGGTCCGCTGCTGCTCGAAGCCGGGGGCCCAGTACGTGTTCTGGGCGCAGTACGCGCCGTAGCGGGTGGCGTCCCGTACCCCCGTCCAGTCGGCGGCGGGCTTCGGCGCGCGCCAGCGCAGGGGGCCGGTGGGGGCCTCGGCGTACGGGATTCCGAGGAACTGGCGCCCCTGGTCCGTGGCCTCTCCGCGCACCCAGCCGTTGTCCGTGCGGACGAGGGTGGGGGCGGGGGCCTCGTGGGCCTGGGCGGCGCCGACGGGGACGAGGGCGGTGGCGGCGACGGTGAGGGGGAGGGCGATGCGGCGCACGCGCCGCATCAGCGCGGGCAGACGGCCGGCGGGCGGGGTCATAGGGTCTCCTGGAGCAAGGTGCGTGCCCAGCTGTGGGCGCCGCGAGCATAGATGCCGAGTGCCATAGGTGACTAGTGACCTAGTGGGTACCGGGCGAAAGGTGACAGGAGAGAGATGAAGTTCGAGCACGTTCTGCTCGGATTCGTGGCGATGCGTCCCTGTACGGGCTACGACCTGAAGCGCTGGCTCGGCAGCGAGATGGGCCGGATGGGCCGACTGCCCAGCCAGCAGAGCCAGATCTACCGGACCCTCGCCCGGATGACCGCCGACGGCTGGGTGGCGTACGACGTGGAGCGGAACGAAGGGCGCCCGGACTCCAAGGTCTACCGGGTCACCGAGGCCGGCGACCGCGTCCTGCGCGCACGGCTCGCGGAGCCCTACGAGCCGCCGGTCGACTTCGGTGACCCCGAGTTCCTGATCCGCTACACCCTGTCCGTCCTCGTCGCCGAGGAGGATCAGATCGCCCTGGTGCGCACCGAGCTCGAAGCCCGACGCGCCCAGATCGAGCGCTTCCGCGCGCGCGATCGGCGCGAGGAACCCTGGCTGCCGGGAGTGGACCCCGCGCGCATGGCACGCATCCTGGACCACGTCCACGAGGGCAGGGACCGGATGCTGGTCGCGCACGTGCGCTGGCTGGAGGAGGTCCTCGCCGAGCTCACGGGGCCGGCGACGCCGCCCGGGTGAGAACCGGCCGGAGGTGGCACCGGCGGCGAGCGGGGCGTCGAGGCGGCCCCGCCGGCGGGCCCGTCACGATCGTGCCGAGCCGGTACCGGCGTAACGCCGGTACCGGCATAACGGCTGACCGGGGCCGGATAGGGTTCGTGACATGGCATCTCGTAGTACTCAGATCCTGGAAGCGGCCGCCCGGGTCATCGCCCGGCGCGGGGTCCGCGGGCTCCGTGTGGAGGAACTGGCCGAAGAGGCGGGGGTCTCCACCGGTCTGATCTACTACCACTTCAAGGACCGCACCGGAATCCTGCGCCACACGCTGGAGTTCATCACCGACCGCGCCGAGCGGTACACCACGGCGCAGGACGCGGCGGCGGAACCGCCGAGCCCCCGCGAGGAGCTCGACCAGGTCCTGCTCCTGGAGCTCCAGGACGTCCCGGAGGTACGGGAGAACAGCACGGCCTGGGGCGAGTTGCGGGCGAGCGCCGTCTTCGACCCCGTCCTGCGCGAGGACCTCGCCCGGGCGACCCTGGTCTGGGTCCAGGAAGTGGCCGGCCTCCTCGGTCAGGTGACGCCCATGGCGCCGGCGGTCGCGCTCGCCGCGGCGGCCGAACGCCTCACGGCCCTCCTGGAGGGCCTGAGCATGCGCTGGCTGAGCGGTGGCCTCGCGATCGACCACGCCCGCACCCTGATGGCGGAGGCCATCGAGGTCGAGCTGTCCAGGCTGCGGCAGCCCTAGGGCCTGTCTGACAATTCCCGCCGGGTCCGGCCCGCCCGGCACGCACGCTCGACGCACGGCCGAAACGCCCACGTAGTCCCCCGTAGCCCTTCGGGCACGGGAGGTACCCCCACCGCTACGAGGACGTCCCGACCGCACGCCGATCGCACGCACCGAACGACCCGGCCTGATCCGACGCGAATCGTCAGACAGGCCCTAGGGGTGTCGTGCCGATCAGGCCGGATCAGGGCGCGGCGCCAGGCACCGCGAGCCCGGCCTGATCGGCAGGCCGCTAGGGCCTGTCTGACAATTCCCGTCGGGTCCGGCCCGCCCGGCACGCACGCTCGCCGCACGGCCGTGACGCCCCCGTAGCTCCGCTACGAGGACGCCCCGGCCGCACGCCGATCGCACGCACCGAACGACCCGGCCTATCCGACGCCAATTGTCAGACAGGCCCTAGGCCGGGCGCCAGTCGGGCCGACGGCCGCTGAGGCCGATCACGCGGTCCAGCAGGGGCGCGTCGTCCGGTACCGGGACGACGGGGCCGAAGACCCCCTCGTCGGAGGCGTCGTCGGCCGGAGTCAACAGCGCCTCGGAAACCCTCAGTTCCTCCTCGCTCACCTCGTACGCCTGACCGCTCGCCCGCGCCAGGTCCCAGCCGTGGATCAGCAGCTCGTCGAGCGCGACCCTGCCCATGACGGCGGCCGGCAGGTCGACCCCGCCCGCCTGCGTGTACCCCTCCCAGGCGTCCGGCTCCCGCCAGGCGGCGGCCAGCTCGGCCAGCGCCTTCGGCAGGGCCGTCCGCCAGTCCTCCGCCAGTACCGGACGGGACGAGCCGGGCGGCGTGCCGGTCGTCGGCCCGAACTGCTTGCGGGCCGCGTCACGGAAGGCGACGCTGAGACCGGCGACATGAGCGAGCACCTCCCGTACCGCGTACTCGGGACAGGGCGTCGGGCCGTCGAGCCGCTCGTCGTCGATGCCCTCCGCGAGCAGGGCGACGCGCTCCGCGGCCGCACCCAGATCGATCCGTTCCATGTGTGAAGTGCTTTCCATACAGAGGCAGACCGCCGGGCCACCCGAAACTCATCGCTCCCCGCCCGGCGACCTCCCGCACTCCTGGCCGGCCCAGACGTACAGGTCGTCGCCGCCGATCACGCTCCTCCACGACCGGCTGGGCGCGGCGAACCGCTTCCAGGCGGGGGCCATCGCGGCCCGGCGGGGCTGGATCCGACCTGCGAGGATCGCCCGACGGGCCATTCTGACCCGCGGCCCTTCCCGAGGCTCCGGACTCTCCCCGCGAACCATCAATTCCGCTTTTCCGGTGGGGAGTTCGCGGCATGAAGGCTTGACATATGCGGCCGCGCACACGGAGGGTGGGAGCGCTCCCACTCATTCGTCGGCCTAGGTGTGGGAGCGCTCCCACGTGTGGCTCTCCTCCCCGCGAGCCACGCGCCGCAGGACCAGTGCGTCAGTCGGTACGTCTCTCAGCGACTCAGTCTGGAGTTCCACCTTCATGGTCAGCACCGCTCCCACTCCGCCCGAACCCCGGCTCGGAACAGAGCATGTCGAACGCAATCTCGACCTCGTCGACAAGATCTACCAGCGGTCGGTCTACCCCTCGGTCCTCGACGTCGCCGAGGGCAGGCGGCTCCCGGCGCCTCTGGTGGTCGACCTCGACCCGACGACGGTCTGCGACCTGGCCTGCCCCGAGTGCATCAGCTCCTCCGTCCTGAACCTGGGCCAGCTGGGCCGGGACCGCATCGTCGATCTCGCGCACGAGCTCGCCGATTCCCAGGTCCGCGCGGTGATCCTCATCGGCGGCGGCGAGCCGCTGCTGCACCGCTCGATCGGCCGGGTCATCGACGTCCTGCACTCCGCCGGCATCCAGCTGGGCCTGGTGACCAACGGCACGCAGATCGACCGCCACATCGACCAGCTGGCCGACAAGGTCTCCTGGGTGCGCGTCTCCATGGACGCCGGCACCGAGGAGACGTACGCCCGCTTCCGGCCCAGCCGGGGCAAGCGGAGCGTCTTCCCCCTCGTCATCGAGAACATGCGGCAGCTGGCGAAGCGCAAGTCGGGACGCCTGGGGTACTCGTTCCTGCTGATGCAGCGCCGGGACGAGCAGGGCGACGTCGTCGAGTCCAACTACCACGAGCTCTACACCGCGGGGCTGCTCGCCAAGGAACTCGGCTGCGACTACCTCGAGGTCAAGGCGATGCTGGACGACGACCACTTCACGGTCAACCAGCGGGCCGAGGACATCGAGCTCGTCGAGGAGCAGATCGCCCGGCTCAGGGAGATCCAGACCCCGGACTTCCACCTCCTGTACTCCTCCAACTGGCAGGCCGTGCGCGAGGGCGCCGACCCGGTGCAGGCCAAGGAGTACCGCTCCTGCCACGTCGCCGAACTGCGCACCACCGTCACCCCCAACGGCGTCTTCGTCTGCCCCTACCACCGGGGCAACGCCAAGGGGCGCATCGGCGACATCGAGCAGAGCACCTTCGCCGAGATGTGGGCGGCCGCCGACACCACGGTGATCGACCCCCACCGGGACTGCCAGTTCGTCTGCGCGCGGCACGCCACCAACCTCGCCATCGCGGCGCAGCCGGGCCGGAGCGGACCCGCCCCGCTCGTCGACGACTTCGACCCCTTCATCTGAGGACGGCCGCCATGCGCATCGCCGTGATCGGAGCCGGCGCCGCCGGTCTCACCAGTGCCAAGCAGGCCCGGGCGGCCGGCCATGACGTGGTGGCGTACGAGAGCCATGACGATCTGGGCGGCATCTGGAACCCGGACTCCCACGGGGCCTATGCCGGGGTACGCATGCAGAGCTCCCGCATGAGCATGCCGTTCTCCGACCATCCGCCACGGTTCTCCGCCCACTTCCCCACCCTCGCCGACGTGCACGGCTATCTGTGCGACTACGCCGACCGCTTCGGGCTCCTGGAACTGATCCGCTTCGGCAGCCCGGTGACCCGGGTGGCCAAGCGGGACGGGCGGTGGGAGGTCACCGCCGGACAGGACCCGCGCAGCACCCGGACCGACCGCTTCGACGCCGTGATGGTCGCGAACGGCGAACTCTGGCAGCCCCGCAGGCCGGCCGGCGTGCCGGCCGAGGACACCGGCGTGCGGGTGCTCACCTCCCAGGAGTTCCGCTCCGCGAGGGACTTCCGGGACCTGCGCGTCCTGGTCCTCGGCGGCGGGGTCAGCGGCGCGGACATCGCCTCCGACCTGGTGCCCCATGCCGCACGGGTCGACTGGTCGGTACGCCGCCGGGCGCTGTTCCTGCCCCGGGAGATCGGGGGTGCCTTCAACGACGCGCTCTTCTCGTACGCGGGACGGGTGGCCGTCGAGGACGTCCCGTACGCCACCTATCTGGCCTGGCTGGAGGAGTGGCTGCCCGACTACATGCGGATGTACCGGGCCACCGGTCTGCTGCCGGAGGACGGTTTCCACGGAGCGGTCCACGTCAACGAGAAGATCGTCCCGCGCGTGTACGAGGGCGGGGTGAGGGTGGTGCCCGCGTTCGCCTCCTTCGCCGCCGACGGCTCGGCGGTCTTCACGGACGGCACCCGCGAGACGTACGACGTGGTCCTGCTCTGCCTCGGCTACGAGCCGCCCGACTACGGGTTCATCGAGGGGCTGCGCCGCGAGGACCTCTACGAGCACCACTTCCACCGTCACGATCCCACGCTCACCGTCATCAACACCCCGGTGGACACCGAGGCGTTCGGAACCGCCTGCCCCTACTTCGAGGCGGTCGCCGGCTGGGTGGTGAGCGTGCTGTCCGGCAAGGCGTCCCTGCCCGACGCGGCGGCCCGCGCCGACTGGTGCGCCCGCCACATGGCGGACCTGAACGACCGCCGCTACCTCGACTGTTGGCTGGAGACCATCCGCCTGGGGCTCCTCGGCGGCACACTGCCCGACCCCGCGACCGAGTTCCGGGCGTACTGGACGCTGGTGTCGAGCCAGGTAGCGCCGGGCAATCTGCGCCCCTCGGAGGCCCCGCCACTGCCGGCCGTCCACGACGAGAGGCTCGGGCTGGCGGACGTACGGCACCGGATCCTCGCGGCCCTGCCGCCGCGGACCCGCGAACAGCTCCTCGCCCGGAACGAGATCGGGGCGGACGACCTCGCCGCCGCGGCCCGCGTACCGGTCGGCCGGGAGCTGCCGCCCTGGCTGCCGTACCGCCAGCGGCACACCGACACCGCCCTCACCGCCGGAAGGTGCGCATGACCACCGAGACCGACGGCGTCCCCGGCACCCCGGGCACGCCCCACGAACCCGGAGTCGCCCCGACCGCCCCGCCGGGGCGACTCCGGCTGCTCACGGACCCCGCGGTGAACAGCCTGATCGGGGCCACCGGCACGGTCGGCCTCGCCGGGGCGTTCGTCGTCCCCACCGTCAGCCTCTTCCTCTCCGAGGCGGTGGCCGCGACGCCCCTGATGATCGGGCTGTTCTTCGCGGGCCGGGCCATCGCCGAGGTCGGCACCGACCTCTGCGTCGGCGTCCTTTCGGACCGGCTGCGGGACCGCCGTACGATCCTCGTCCTCACCGCGCTCTTCAACGCCGGCGGGGCGCTCTGCTACTCCCTGGTACGCAACTACTACGCCCTCTTCCTCGCCGGTGTCGTCCTCTTCGGCCTCGGCGGGGCCTGCTTCGGTCAACTCTTCGCCT
The DNA here is from genome assembly GCF_026343125.1 of Streptomyces sp. NBC_00094. Taxonomy (NCBI): domain Bacteria; kingdom Bacillati; phylum Actinomycetota; class Actinomycetes; order Kitasatosporales; family Streptomycetaceae; genus Streptomyces; species Streptomyces sp. NBC_00094. Next base: position 6,530,465 of record NZ_JAPEMB010000001.1, read on the forward strand.
ATACCCGAGAGTTCGCCGAGTCCCGGCGGATCGACGTCTCCTTCTTCAACGGCTTTCTGCGCTCCGTCACCTCGCTGGCCTGGGTGGTGGGGCCACCCATCGCGTTCTGGCTCGTGGCCCGCTGGGACTTCACCGTCCTGTACGCCTGCACGACCGGCCTGTCGCTGCTCGCCGCGGTGCTGTGCCGCTGGGGCCTGCCCGATGTCGCCCAGAAACGCGAGGGCGCGGAGCCGACCGGCTTCCGCGACATGTTCAGGGGGATCGGCAGGCGGCCTCTCCTGCTGCTGGTGTCGATCGTGCTGCTGCTCGCGGCCAACATGATGTACCAGATCGCCCTGACGCTCTATCTCACCGAGGAGCTGGGGCTGGGCCCCGGCTTCGCCGGGGTCCTGCTCGGCCTCAGCGCCGCCCTCGAGATCCCGATCATGGTGTACGTCGGCTCACGTGCCGAACGCATCGGCAAACTGCGCCTGGTGGTCGCCGCCGCCCTCTGCGCCACGCTGTTCTTCGCCGTGCTGCCGTTCGCCTCGGACAAGCCGGCGCTGCTGTTGCTGCAAGTGCCCAACGCCGTCTGGACCGCCGTGGTCATGAGCGTGCCCGTGGTGATCCTCCAGGACACGCTGCCCGGGCGGCTGGGCGTGGCGTCCTCGCTCTACGCCAGCGCCTTCAAGACGGGCATGTTCCTCGGCGGCCTGGCCGTCGGACTGGTCGCGACCTGGACGGGCTACGCCCAGGTGTTCTGGGTCTGCGCCGGACTGACCGCGCTCGCCGCCCTGCTGCTCCTCCTTCCCCACCCCGCCCAGGCCCCCGAGGCCGTCGAACCCAGCGAAGGGAAACCCGCGTGACCGACACCGTCGCCTGTTCCGTGATCGTGCCCACCTACGACCGTGCCGAGCTGCTTCGGCACACCCTGGAGTCGCTGACCCGCCAGAGCGTCGGCCGGGACGCCTTCGAGGTGCTGGTCGTCGACGACGGTTCCCGCGACGACACGCGGCAGCTGGTGGCCGGCTACGAGGACCGCCTCGACCTGCGGTACTTCTTCCAGGAGGACGAGGGATACCGGGTCGCCAAGGCCCGGAACACCGGCATCGCGCACGCCCGCGGCCCGGTCTCGGTCTTCGTCGACTCGGGTGTCATCCTCCACTCCGGCGCGTTGGCCGCCCATCTCGCCGCGCATGGGGAGGCGGACGGGCCCATAGCAGTCTGCGGCTATGTCTTCTGCTTCAACGAGGGCAACGAGGACGGGGAGTTGATCGCGCGCAGCATCGACTACGCCGATCCGGACGCCTCCATCCGAGGGTTCGACGAGCAGCGCCGCTGGCTGGACATCCGCGAGGAGTTCTACGAGCGGTACGGCGAGGACCTGGGCGCTCTCACCGCCCCCTGGCTCATGTACTGGACGTGCAACGTCTCCGCCTCCACCGCACAGTTGCGGGAGGTCGGCATGTTCGACGAGGAGTACCGGTCCTGGGGTGCCGAGGACATCGACGTGGCGTACCGACTGCACCTGGCGGGGGCTCGGTTCGTGCTACGGCGGGACGCCTCCTCGATCCACTGTCCGCACCCCAAGAGCTTCGAGGACAACATGCGGACAGCCGCCGCCAACTACGAGTACTTCGCCGCGAAGTTCGATACGCCGATCGCCCATCTGGTTCCCCCGCACCACTTCTTCGACATCGAGGACATCATCCGGGAGCGCGGACTGCGGGACATCGCACCGCCGCGCCCGGTCACCGCACCGGTCGCCCGGTGACCCCGCCCCTTCAGGGAGTCTGGATGTGGCAGCACATGGTGGCGCGACGCGACGCGGGTCTGGTTCTGGTGTTCTCCCCCCATCCGGACGACGAGGTGATCGCCTGCGGCGGGACCATCGCCCGGCACGCCGCCGAGGGTGCCCGGGTGCGGGTGGTGTTCTCCACCGACGGTGCGATGTCGCACGCGGCCGTGCTCGGCATCGAGAGCGACCCCTCGCCACCGGAGCTGCGTGAGATCCGTCAGGGGGAGGCGCGGGCGGCGGCGAAGGCCATGGGTCTGAGCGCGGAGAGCGCGGAGTTCCTGGGCTTTCCCGACACCCGGCTCGCCGATCACCTCCCGGAGTTCCGGCGCGAGGTCACCCGTGTCCTGCGAGCCCATCCCGAGGTGAGCGTGGTGTACCTCCCGCACGAGATACGGGAGTTGAACGCCGACCACCGGCTCACCGGGGAGGTCGTGCTGTCCTGCCTGGGTGAGTTGGGGATGACCCCGGCGCTCTTCCGCTACGTGGTCTGGGACGAGCGTACGGAGGAGGAGTTCGCCTTCGTCAACCGCCGTCCGGCCGCGGACGTTCCCGCAGGGGACGAGCGCCTGGTCGCCTTCGACATCACCGATCGACTGTCCGTCAAGCAGGCGGCTTTCCGGGAGCACCGCACCCAGGTGGAGCTGTTCTCACCGGCACAGGACCGGCCGGTGGTCCCGCTCGCCTTCCAGGAGCGCGTGATGAACGGCACCGTCGAGGAGTTCTGGACCACCGAGGAAGTGGAGGGACCGTGACCATGGACGCACCGAAGCCCCCGACCGTCTGGCCCCGGATACGGTCCGCCGTTCCGGCCGACCCGGAGATCGAGCGCGAAGTGGCCGACATGCTCGGCCAGTTGACCCTGGAGGAGAAGGTCGGGCAGATGATCCAGCCCGAGCTGGCCGAGCTGACACCCGACGACGTCCGCGACTTCAAGATCGGCTCCGCGCTCAACGGCGCCGGGATCTGGCCGGGCGGCGAGCGGCACGCCTCGGTCCAGGCGTGGGTGGACACCGTCGACCTGTACTGGCAGGCGGCCGAGGACGCGTACAAGGACCGTCCGTTCCGCATCCCGTTCCTCTGGGCGACGGACGCCGTGCACGGTCACAACAACGTCTTCGGGGCGACCGTCTTCCCGCACAACATCGGGCTCGGCGCCGCCGGTGACCCCGAGCTGATGCGGCGCATCGGCGAGGCCACCGCCCGCGAGGTGGCCGCCACCGGCATGGACTGGATCTTCGCCCCGACCGTCACCACGCCCCGGGACCGCCGCTGGGGCCGCTATTACGAGGGATACGGCGAGGATCCTGCCCTGGTCAGGGCCTACGGCCGGACGATGGTCGAGGGGCTCCAGGGCGATGTGGCCGCGCTCCGTACCGACGAGCGGGTGCTGGCCACCCTGAAGCACTGGATCGCCGACGGCGGCACCGCAGACGGCGCCGACCGGGGCACGGCCCACTGCGAGGAGGAGGTGCTGCGCGACATCCACGCGCAGGGTTTCCTCAGCGGCATCGAGGCGGGTGCGCAGAGCGTGATGGTCTCCTTCAGCAGCTGGGAGCATCCCGCCAACTACGATCACACGCCCGGTCGTGCCGAGCCGTACAACCACAAGGTCCACGGCAGCCGCTATCTGCTGACCGACGTCCTCAAGGACTCCGTCGGGTTCGACGGCATCGTCATCAGCGACTGGGACGCCCACTCCGAAGTGGCGGGCTGCGCGGCGGGCGACGCCGGATACGCGATCAACGCCGGTCTGGACGTGCTGATGATCGCCGGCCGCACCGCCTGGCAGACCGCGCACCGCACGACGGTGGAGCAGGTCCGCACGGGGGTCATCCCGCTCTCCCGGATCGACGACGCCGTCACCCGGATCCTGCGGGTCAAACTCCGCGCCGGGCTGTGGGACAAGCCGCGTCCGCGCGAGCGCCCGCTCGTCACCGCGGACGTGGTGGGCTGCGCGCCGCACCGCGCGCTGTCCCGGGAGGCCGCCCGCAAGTCGCTGGTCCTGCTGAGGAATTCCCCCGGGCTCCTGCCGCTGCCCCGTACCGCCCGCACCCTGGTCGTCGGCAGCGGGGCGGACGATCTGCGCAAGCAGTGCGGCGGCTGGACGCTGACCTGGCAGGGCGACGACATCCGGACCGAGGACCTGCCCGGCGGCGCGACCGTCGCGGACGCCGTGCGGTCCGTGGTCGGCAGCGAGCGGTGCACGGTCGATCCGGGCCTTGAGCACGCCGACCCCCGCGCCCACGACGTGGCGATCGTCGCCATCGGTGAGGACTCGTACGCCGAGATGCGGGGCACGCTCAAGCCCTGGCGGAGTCTCGCCTACGCGGATCTGAAGCGCTCCTACGCAAGCGACCTGGAGCTGCTGCGCCGTCTGCGGGCGGCCGGGGTCCGGACCGTCACGGTGTTTCTGGGCGGCCGGCCGTTGTACTGCACGGAGGAGATCAACCTCTCCGACGCGTTCGTCGCGGCATGGCTGCCCGGACCGCACGGCGAGGGCATCACCGATGTCCTCTTCGCCGCCCCGGAAGGCGGTGTCGCCCACGACTTCCAGGGGCGGCTGCCGGCCTCCTGGCCGCGTACCCGCGACGCATCGGCGGTCAACCGGATACCGCCTGAGCTGCCCGGATACCGTGTCCCCGCCGAGGAGACCGCGCCGGAAGGGCGCTTCACCCCCCTGTTCCCCGTCGGCCACGGCCTGTCCGTACACGACGAGCCGCCCACCGATCCGCTGCCGGTGGACGACTCCGAGGACACGACCCCGCCCCCGGCCGTCTCGGAGTCGCTGCACGTCCTCGACGCGGAGGCGGGCGACGGGACGTACCGCCTGCGGGTGGGCGGGCACAACACCTGGTCCCGCGAGGACGTGTCGCTCGTCGAGCCGATGGAGTGCCTGATCGTCCACGCGGCCCCGGTGCCGGCCCCGGGCGGGACCGCCGGTCTGACGGTGCGTTTCAAGGGCTTCCCGGCCTTCCTCTACGCGGAGGCGGTCTCGGGCGTCCCGTCCGACCTGCGCGGATACGCGTCAGCGGGGGCCGCCATCGGTCTGGACGTACGGGTCGGAGAACGGCCCTCGGCGCCCGTGTACCTCGCCTGCCACGACGACTATCCGGCCCAGCCGGGCCTGGACCTGACGCCGTGGCTGACGGAGGCGGGAACCGGGGAGTGGACGAGGCTGACCGTCCCGCTCGCGGACCTGCTGGCCGTCGGGATGGACCTGCGCCATGTCGACGTGCCGTTCATGCTCTACACGGAGGGAACGGCCGTCCTGGACATCGGCAACGTCGGCTGGCTGCTGCCGGGGTAGGCAGGGGCAGGGGCACTGCGTCGAGGAACGATCCGCGCCGGATTCTTCCGGCAGACGTCCACGAGGCGCCGACACAGTGTTCGTCGATCATCCGAACGAGCGAGGCTCGGTGATCAACCCCGACAAGCTCGGGCCACCTCGGCCACCTCGGCCACCTCGGCCAAGGTCCGGTCAGGTTGTCCGCCGGGTGAACCGGTTCGCACCGGCGACCGCCTGCGGGGACCCCATCAGCCGGTCGCTGATGGGGTCTTGGAGGGTGAAAGCGGTGGGTTCGTCGTGGCCCCGCGTCGTGTCGACGATCCGCTTGACGGTGGCGACCGCGTCGCGGGTGTGGCGGCTGATCTCCTCGGCGAGGTCGAGGGCGGCGGTCACCGCCTGCCCGTCCGGTACCAGGCGGTTGACCAGCCCGTGGTGTTCAGCGCGTACCGATGGCAGCCGGTCTCCGGTGAGCAGCAGTTCCATGGCCAGGTGGTAGGGCAGGCGGGTGGGCAGCCGGATCGCTCCGCCCTCGGACGCGACCAGGCCCCGGGCGACCTCGGGCAGGCCGAAGAACGCCGACTGGCCGGCGACGATGAGGTCACAGGCCAGGGCCAGTTCGAAGCCGCCGGCCACGGCCGCGCCCTCGACGGCGGCGATCAACGGGGTCGTCCGGGCCGCACGGGTCAGCCCGGCCAGCCCGCGGTCGGCCACGGTCGGGATGCCGTGCTCGGGGAACGCCTTGAGGTCCATCCCGGAGCAGAAGTGACCGGCCGCTCCGGTCAGCACGCCGACGCGCAACGCGTCGTCGTCCTCCAGCGCGGACAGCGCCGCATCCAGGGCGGCGGCCGTCGCCGCGTCGATGGCGTTGCGGACCGCGGGCCGGTTCAGCGTGATGACGAGGGCGGTGCCGTGCACCTCGGTGAGTACGGGGGCGTCGGAGGTCAGCGCGGGGGTGGTGAGAGTGGTCATCAGGGGTCCGCCTGTCAGTAGCGTTCGAGGGGCAGGGACGCGAGCCCCCGCATGACGCGGGTCGGGCGCCAGGTCAGGGCTTCGGCGGGCACGGCGAGCCGGACCTGACCGAAACGTTCCAGCAGAAGCGGGAACGCGATCCGGCCCTCCAGGCGGGCCAGGGCGGCACCGATACAGAAGTGCGGGCCCCGGCCGAAGGACAGGTGCTGGTTGGGGGTGCGGGAGAGGTCGAGGACGTCGGGCTGGTCGAACTTCGCCGGATCGCGGTTCGCCGAGCCGATCAGCAGGCTGACCACATCGCCGGGCGCGATGGTGTGGCCGCCGACCTCGACGGGTTCGGCGGCAGCCCGGAAGGTGGCGTCGCGCACGGGCGCGTCGAAGCGCAGCAGCTCCTCCACCGCCGGTCCGATCAGGTCGGGCTCGGCGTCCAGTCGCTTGGCCTGGTCGGGGTGCTGGAGCAGGGCGAGGGTGCCGTTGCCGATCAGATTGAGCGTGGTGTCGTGGCCCACCAGCAGCAGCAGGTAGGCCGTGGACAGCAGCTCCTCCCGGGTCAGGATGTCGCTGCCGTCGCAGGCGTGGACCAAGGCGCCGAGCAGATCCGTTTCCTCAGTTTCCTCGGCCCCGGCGGTCCGCTTGTGCGCCACCAGCGAGGTCAGGAAGGCGTACAGCTCACGGTTGGTGCGCTCCACGCCCTCCCGGGTGGCGTGGGGCCCGGTCGGCATGACCGTGGCGAGGAGCAGTTCGCGCAGGTCCGGAGTGTTCATCGCGTCCGGCACGCCGAGGATGCGGCAGATCACCCGGAAGGTGAGCGGTCCGGCGAAGTCGCCGACGACGTCGAAGCGGACCCGGCCGTCGAGCCGGTCCAGGAGCTCTTCGGCGGCGGTGCGGATGACCGGTTCCAGCGCCACGACCCGGCGCGGGATGAACGCGGTGTTCACCACTGCCCGGAGCCGGGTGTGATCGGGAGGGTCGCTGTGGACCAGGTGCCGGTTGAGGCCGGGCGGCCCGGCGACGTAGTGGGCGACGCGGTCGGGCCGCTTACTCAGCCTGCCGTCGGCGATCAGCGCGTCGACGTCCTCGTAGCGGGCGATCTGCCACACGGTCATCCCCTTGGCCTTCCGCTCCGCCGACACCGGCGCGTGCTGCCGGAGCCAGGCGAAGTACGGGTAGGGGTCGGCGACTCGCCGATCGAGCAGGTTCTTCGGGGTGCGGGCGATCAGACCCGCAGCATTCGTTGACACGGCCGTCTCAACGAGTGGTCCAGGGCGGGGTGACGCCCTGGAGCTCCCTTGATCAGATGCGCGGTTACGGGGCCCATGGCACGCGGGTGCTTGGGTGACGTGGCACGCGGGTGCTCGGGTGACGTGGCGCACGCCGACCGCCGGCAGACACCCACGTGTCGCTGTCGAAGACCTCGGCGACGCCGTCGGCGGCGAGCGCCGGATCCATCGGTGTGGGCGAGCCGAGGGCGTGTTCGGCGGGCGTCCTGTCCTCCTGGGGCCTTCCGTGGATGCACAGGGGCGCGTTAGGTGGAGGCGAACATGGTCGACGAAGCATGAAGGAGAGCAGCCTGTGGAACGCGCCGGTCGGAGAAGTCTGTGGGCAGGGCTGGGCATCGCCGTCGCGATCGCCGTGGTGGCGGGACTCGTGTGGTTCAAGCCCTGGGCCCTGTGGGTGGACGAGACCGTCAACGAAGCGCTGCCCACCGCCGGCACACCCGCGACCACGCCTGCGGCATCCCCCACGACAGACACGAGCCCGTCCGCGGCGGAGATTCCCACAGCACCCACCGGTCCCGTCACCCTCGCGCAGGGCACCTTCATCAGCCATGAACACTCGACGACCGGCACCGTGAAAGTCGTCCGCCTCGCCGACGGCAGCCACACGCTGCGTCTCGAAGGGCTCGACACGAGCAATGGCCCCGACCTGCGCGTCTGGCTGAGCGACGCACCGGTCAAGGAGGGGAAAGCGGGCTGGGGCGTCTTCGACGACGGTCGGTACGTGAACCTCGCCAAGCTCAAGGGCAACAAGGGCGACCAGAACTATCCGCTGCCCGCCGAGCTCGACTGGTCGACGTACCCGAGCATCAGCATCTGGTGCGACCGGTTCGACGTCTCCTTCGGCGCCGCGGCGCTCGCTCGCACCTGACACCGGTACGACACCGTCGTCGGCCCGCGTACCAACCGGTGATCACGCGGCAGCCGGGTCCGTCACAAGGCCGCGGAAACAGGACGGATCGCCAGGAGCTCCGTGGCCCCTGGTGCGCGGGTGGCGGCCGCGCAGGCTAGTTTGCTGGGATGAGTCTTCTTGATGATGTGGCCGAGCGCGACGGCTGGCGGTGCTGGGTTTGTGACGAACCGGTCGACCCCGACGAGTCGGTGAACGACCCGCGGGGGCCAAGCGTCGACAGCCGGACCGCCGACCGGAAGGCCAAGGTCGCCGAGCGGCTCGCGCACCGCGGGTGCAACAGCCGCAAGGGTGCGGTCAAGGTGGTCATCGCCTGGCCGGAGCGCCTGTACGTGGTCGAACCCGCGCCGCTGATCGCCGTTGCCGAGAGGCTGGAGCGCAAGGGGGGCCGCGAGATGGTGGGCCGTTGTCCGACCAGGAAGGACGCCCAAGAGGCGGCGGATTGGCTGGTGGACCGGTTCTCCCGACTGCTACCGGGGCTGCCGGTGACCGCCGGCATCGAGGCGGGCGGCGGCCAGTTCCTCGTCATCCTGGCCACCGGCCGCCGCTGATCGGGGATCACCGGTCGGCCGAAGACGGCCGACGTCGGGGCGCGGTAGCCGGAGAAGGCGAACGGGCCTGCGATGGCCCCGCTGACAGCAATAGCGCAGCAGTGCGGGCCGCCGCCCTCGCCGGGTGGCGGCCCGCACTGCTGTGTTCACTCCTCGGAGGGGATGGGGGCTCCAGACGGCCGACCCTCCGCCGCGCCACTCGATGAGCAGCGGGTCGTCCAGGCGGGGGTGCCGGCCTCGGGCTGTGTTCGCGGCCAGGGGCGAGGGACTGGCGGGCGGTGCTTACGGCCCGTCCGGGACGCCGAGCGGCACGGTGAACCGTGGCTGCCAGCCTTCCTCCGTCAGCACCACCAGCTGGACCGCCGCCGCACGGGTGTGCAGCGGCAGCAGGCTGCCGATCGCAGCGCGGACATGGGCGGCAATCGTCGGGTTGTCCGCACCCATGGCGACCGTGACATGGGCGGCGGGCTGCGGCCCGAAGCGGCCCTTGTACGGGCGCAATCCGGGCCACCGGGCGCGGAACGCATCGACGATCGTCTGGAGTCCCGGAACGGTGACGGCGACGAAGCCGGACGCCGTCACGACCTCCTCCAAGAGCAGATCAGCTGCCGGAAAACTCGCAGCCAGGGAACGCACGCCCTTCTCGTCCTGATCCGTCAGCGCCGATTCCGGCACGAACGGGTAGAGGAGCGAGACGTGCGCCGGCACCCCACGACGTACCAGAGCCGGGTCGATACGCCACGCCGCATCGAGGAGCGGGGCGGCATCGGGCAAGGCAATGACGACGGCAGTGGTCCCTGGCTCTGGCACGCCGTCATCATCGCAGGCCAGTCCGCTGCTGCGCCCATTGCACTGGGGGTGGGCGAGGGCAACGAGTTGGGCGTGGTCGAGGCGGTCGCGGCCGACGTGCTGTCTGGTGATCTTCAGCCGCCGGCGCGGTTGCGTTCCAAGGAGGCCCGGTTCGCCTGTTAGAGCCAGTCGCGCTTCTTGAAGATGACGTACAGGCTGACGCAGACCACGGCCATCAGCAGGATCGCGAAGGGGCAGCCCGCCGCCCACTGGAGTTCGGGCATGGTCTCGAAGTTCATGCCGTAGATGGTGCCGACCAGGGTGGGGGCGAAGAGGATGGCCGCCCAGGCGGAGATCTTCTTGAAGTCGTCGCCCTCATACCGCTGACCTGCGAAAATCGGCTAGACGGGTAGTCCGACCTGCGGCGATCTGCCTTTCCGACCCTTTCACTGTGCTGCCCGTTTGTACGGCCGATCCTCCCCAGCCGCTCCCCAACGCAGCCTCATTCTCCCCAGATTCTCCCCAGAGGAGGCTGCCTCTGAAGGAGGACCGCCGATGGTCGGGACCGTGATCCGCGCGCCCAGGAGCTCATCTGGAACAGCCGCTGTTCACATCGTGCAGTAGGGCACCCTTCGCTGTGCCTCCGCGCCCCTGACTTCACCAAGCGGCCATATCTCAACAGGCATGTCCCGCAACAGAACTGACACTGTTGTTCACCCGATCGAGTGGCTTGAGTCGAAGGGGTCGCGTGTGGGCCAGCTCTCGCAGGCACAGTCACCTTCAACACGTCGTGGTCCTCACGGCGTCCGTCTCATGCCGCCGCCGGCGGAGCAGAAACCAGTCGCGAGATCCCAGGCCTAAGGTGCTGTTCGGGGTGATCCTTCTGCGGGCGTTGGTATACGGGATCGTACGAAGCGGTACGCGCCAGGCAACCATGGTTGCCAGCCGGTTTCCGCCTGCCTGGAGGCTCCACCTCGGGCGCGTGTCACGCGCCCGGAGGACGGGTGCGTACTGACCCCAGCCCCGCTGGGAGAAGGACAGCCCCGTGGCAAACAAACGGCCGGAAGGCCCCTACGCCTACATCGGCACCGACGTCTGGAGCGAGCGGCTCGCGGACGCCATCGACAACACCTGCGCGCAGGAGGGCGTCGTCCCGCCCCCGCGCTCCGCGATCACCGAGGGTCTCGCCACCGCGTTGGGCGAGACCGAGATCAAGAAGATCGTCGTCGTCTCGCGCGGCAAGAAAGTCCTTAGCCCGACCGCCTGGCGCGTGGTTCAGTCGGGCGCCGACAAGGTGCTCCTGCTCCTGTGCGACGTCCACGGCGCCGCCGTGGTCCCGTGGGACCTGAATGACCGGACGGTCAGCTGCTGGTCCCCGCCCGGCCCGGGAGCCAGTCGGCTCGTTGCCAACCTCGTCGCCGCGGAAGCCGACGTGGAGGACGCGGCGAAGATGTTGAAGCTCGCGGAGAAGGAGCGTGAGGTCCGGCGTCGCGCGCCGGGAGACGATCAGCATGCCGCTGCGGCGCTCGCTGCTGCGGAGGAGAAGTTTGCGCAGGCCGCCAAGCGGTCGCGGGAGGCTCAGCGCACGAAGACCGCCCTGCTCGCCGCGCTCGGCCAGCGCCGGCCGCGCCCGGTGGTCCGCGCGGCCGAGGAGGACGGTGAGGCCAGGTCGGCTCTCGTCCTCGCCGAGCAGCCGTACGAGGTGGCGTTCCACATCAACGGCTATGCGCTGGACAACCTCCGCCGCTCTGGCAAGACCCGCGGATATGACCTCGCCGAGTCCATGGTCGCGGCGGGTCAGCTGACCCGCGGCATGAGTGTCCTCCAGCAGTGGCAGGTAGCAAACGCCGACGGCGCCACATCTCGGCTGTGGCGGATGGTCGCGGTGACCGCCAACAACCGCGCGCTGGCCCGCCTCGACATCTTCGGCCTGCGGTCCGAGCATTTGGTGACCGGGATGCCCCAGTCAGCCGTGCCGCTGGCCAAGGGGCCGAACGATCCCGGCCTGCTGCTCCTCAACCAGCGGGAGGTCCTCAACCGGGTCTCCCACGCCCTCAACGAGGCCAGCGCCTCGGAGACGACGGAACCGGACCACAAGGCGCTGCGTGCGATGAAGATCGCCACCGTGCCGACCGAGATCGTCATCGGGTGCAGCAACCCGACCGCGCTGGAGCACGTGCTGCGGGCGCTGAACGTCAACGACCACCTTCGCGGCATCCAGCCGTACGACGAGGACGCGCGCCTGATCGCACTGTTCGCCACGCTCGTCGACGCGTACCTGAAGGAGAAGAGGCTCGGCCCGGTGCTCTCGGACGCCTTCCCCACCGCCCAGGGCGCGGAACTGCTGGACCTCGGGGGTATCCGCGACGCTCTCACCGCCAACGGCCCGCTCGACCCGCTAGCCGCGCTGCTGCCCAGTGACGAGAAGGTCTCCCCGGTCACCCTGCGGGACATCGCCATCAGGGCGATCACCACCCTGGTTTTCCCGGACGTCCCGCCCGCTGGTCCGCAGACGGGCAAGCGCCAGGTCCGGGAGACGGGACGCGACTGGCCCATCGTAAGGGCCGCGCTGCAAGAGGCGCCCTGGAGCCAGGTCCGCGCCAAGACCGCAGAGTCGCGCACCAGGCTGTGGTCCGCCGCCATCGCGCAGCTGTTCCTTCACCGCGCCAACATCCTGTCCGCCCTCGGCATGTTCGGCACGACCGAAGTCAAGGACGGCTCCGGGCAGGACCCGCGGGCGCTCAAGGAACTGCTTCTCGGGGTCGAGGCGGGAGACACCACCGCTTGGGCCGCGCTGGTGCAGCGGATGGCACCCGCGCTGATCCACGCGCCCGAACCGCTGGTCACCCCGGGCCAAGGCAGTGAGGCGAGTGAGGGGCGCAAGGGCGTGCGCCGCACTCCGACGAACGCACTCGCCGCGCTGACGCTCGCGTACACCGAGCCGGTGCCGGGCGTTAGCAGGGAGCTGTTGCTCGCCTTCGCGAGGTCCGTTCTGCAGCACCCGGACGTGACCGAGGCACCCGAGGCCCCCGGTGGCGGCCTGCCGGTCTGCTATGGCGAGACGCACGTGGCCGAGGAGGATCGGACCCCGATCGTGCCAGGAATGGTGCTCGTCCCCGACCTCGACGGCGCCCCCACCGGCTTCGTCGCCGACAAGGAGTGGTTTGACCGCCGCTTCCCCGTTGAGCTGGCCCGATCCGGCCGGACGGGCACGACCGGCGACGGTACTGCCGGTGCGGAGGCCGCCTCGGAGGACAGTGACCAAGCCGACGACGCGACCACGGTGACCGGACAGGCCCCGCCCGCCGACCCGCGCGTCCGGCTCGCTGAACTCCGTAGGGAGCTGCCGGCCAGGATCGAACTGGCGGTGGGCAACTACCAGCGGGCGATCGAGGCGGCCAACGCCCTTCTGGCGGACTTCGACGAAGCGAGCCGGCTGCGCCACCGTATTGCCGAGGATCCGCTGCCGGCCGAACAGCGGATCCAGTGGATGGAGCGGCTGGCCTCCGCCCGGGCGAAGGCGCAGGAGAGTGCAGGCGTGCTCGGCCAGGCGGAGACGTTGATCCTGCAGGTGTAGGCCCTGGCCGAACCCGCCGTCGGGCGCCGCTGGTGGACGATGCCACCATCCTGAAGCGGCGAGTGCGGCGGCGGGCGGGCTGGTTGATGCCCTGACCGAAGGCGGGGTCCACCAATATGGTGGACCCCGCCTTGTGCCCGGCGGCTGGCGGTCAGGCTGGGCCTCGCGGAGCGGGTTGACAGCGTCCGCCCGTATCCGGGAGTCGGCGAGCTGTGGCGAATTGCCGCGCGGAGCGCGTACGCGCAACTGTGGGACAACCCGCTGCTGCTCGTGAGGACGGTCGCGGGTCTCGTGTTCGTCTATCTGGCGCTGCCCGGTGGCCCTGGTAGTCGGCGTCGCAGCGGGAACGCGGTGGCAGCGTGGGTGGGCGGTGCCGCGTGGGCGGTGATGGCGGGGACGTACGTGCCGATGCTCCGCTACTACCGGTAGCCGATGTGGCTCGCTCCGCTGCTGCCGTTCATCGCGTCCCTCTATCTCCTGATGGCGATGGACGTACGCGCGCCCGGAGGGGCACAGGACCGGTGAACGGCGGCCTTCTGGTCGACGCCCGGGCGATACGCTGGAGAGACGGACAACCAGCCTCTCACGTAGGAGAGTTACCCTTGCCGCAGCTTGCCGTCGTGCACACCTTCTGGACCGATTACGAGCGTCTGGACAAGCCCGTCCGGGCCGGGGTTCGCAAGGCGATGGCCAAGTTTCAGTCGCATACTGTGGCCGAGTTGTACGCGGACAAGGGCCTGGGGTTGTCCGTCGCGCGCATGGCCCTTGATCCGCGGATGAGGACGATACGCATCACGGCCTTCTGGAGGGGCGTGCTTCTCGCGCCCGACGACGGAAGTGAGACCTTTCTCCTCCTCAAGGTGCTGCCGCACGACGAGGCCCTGCGGTGGGCCGCCACCCGGCTCTTCTCCGTGAACTCGGCGACGGGAAGCTTGGAGGTGCGGGACGTCGCGGCCATGGAGCGGCTGGTCACTTCGCGGCCAGCCTCCCACGCTCCGAGGACTCTCTTCGCCCGGTTCTCCGCCACCGACCTCACAAAGCTGGGCATCGACGGCCGGACCTTGGAGGCCATCCGCACCATCACAGACAGGGCGCAGTTTGACGCCTTCCAGCCGCTGCTTCCCGAGGACCAGCGCGAGGTGCTCCAGTACCTTGCCGAGGGGTTCGAGCCGGCGGAGGTCTTCCGGAACGTCGTCGCTCCCCGGCGGCCCGCGGATGCGAACCCGCCGGTTTCGGCGAGCCTCGCGGATGTCATCGCCCACACGAGTGACCGGATCACCCTCTTCTCGGAAGCCGGAGAACTGGAGGAGATCGCCGGCAAGCCGCTGATCGCACCACGAACGGGAGAGCTGGTCAGCCCCTCCCGGCGGGGCGAGCGCAAGGACTACCGGTGTGAAAGGCTACCCCTTGCCGACGGCGGCCAGGCAGACGTCTTCAAGGCTGTGCACAAGCCCAGCGGCGAGGTCGTCATCCTCAAGAAGCTGAGGGACAAGTATCCGTCTGAGCGTCAAGTTGCCCGCATGAAGCGGGAGATCGAATGCGGGCGCAACCTGATCGGGAACCCGCACGCGATGCCGGTCCTGGACTTCGATCCCAAGTACACCTGGTTCGTCATGCCGTACGCGGAGGCCACCGCCGAGAGCTGCCGGGAGGAGTTTTGCGATGATGCGGCTCTGCGGGAGCTGCTGGAATCCCTCTGCTCGGTCCTCGCGGTGGCGCACCGCACGGGATGGATCCACCGGGACATCAAGCCGGCCAACGTCCTGCGCCTGAAAGGCCGCTGGGTCTTGGCGGACTGGGGGATCGTGCGGCGGCCCCTGGGGCAGACGACCGATCCGCAGCGGACCCGCGTGGGGGTCTTCCTCGGCTCCGAGGGTTTCGCGGCACCTGAGCACTACAGCGACGCCCACCTCGTGGGCCCCGCCGCCGACATTTACAGCCTGGGACAGCTCATCGGATGGGTTGTCACGGGTGAGATGCCCCTCGTGAACGTTCCGTTGCTCCCCAAGTCGGGCCCCTGGCGTGCAATCGTCCGGGAGGCGACCCAGAGGGACCCGGAGCGACGTCCGGCTACGGTGTCCGCCTTCCTCGATTTCGTTGCGCAAGAGCTGGACGGGCCGGCGGAGCCCGTTGCCCTACGCGGCGAGCACCTTCAGCGGGAACTGCTCGACGGGTCGACGGGTGCGGGGTCGGACCTCCTGACGCTGGCCGCAACGCATCCCGACGACGTGGCTCTCTACTTCGACGTGCTGATCAAGGTTCCCGTCGCCTCGATCATGACGGATCTGCTGGCCGACGCCGCTCGTGCGGTCGAGGTCGTGTCCGCGATGGCGACACTCTTCGGCGCGGATGTCTCCCACGGTTCCGAGGAACTCGGCGCCACCGTCAGATGGCTGGCCGGTATCGCCGAGGAAGCTGCCCGGGCGAAGGAACTCGACCTCCTGGAAGCGTGCTGCGGTGGCGCGTTCGAATGGATCCCCCTCCTGGACGACCAGAGCGGTCAGGCCGAGGGCTTCTCATGGTGGACGCCCCTGAGCGGGGACGCCGCCAGCTCGGTGGCGGCGATGCTGCGACAACACCCGGAGTGCGTGACGTACTTCGGGCACCTGACGCACGACCTCCGCGTCGACCACCGGATTCGCGCTGCCATCGCCCAGCAGTAGACCGCTTTGCCGGCAGTCGGCGCGGTGCAGCGCCTCCGTTGTCAAGGAAACCTCCGCCGCAGCCCGCTCGTCGTTGGTGAGCCGGAACCAGGGCTTCATCCTTCACCGTGCCCAGTCGAGCTGGGCTGGTCCGTGGCGTGCACGACAACTGGCCTGTTACCGCCCTGATCGCGTTCCGCTAGGACGGCCCTGAGCCGTGGGCAGTCGACCTGGGCCAACGCAAGCCTGGGGCCGGCGATCTCCGGGTGTCTCAAGGTGGAACCGGGGTCTGTCAATCGAGCGGTGTAACCAGTGTGGTTGGGATTACTGGCGGGCTGCGGAGAGGCGTCCGTCGAAGGTGATGTCGAAGGCGTTCAGTGCGGTCTTCCAGCGCAGGGTCCAGCGGGCCTGGCCCTTGCCGGTGGGGTCGAGCGACATGATGGCCATGTAGACGCACTTCAGGGCGGCCTGCTCGTTGGGGAAGTGGCCGCGCGCCTTGACCGCGCGGCGGATCCTGGCGTTGACGGACTCGATCGCGTTGGTGGTGCAGACGATGCGGCGGATCTCGGTGTCGAAGCGGAGGAACGGGGTGAACTCCTCCCAGGCGTTCTCCCAGAGCCGGACGATCGCCGGGTACTTCCTTCCCCAGGCGTCTGTGAACTCGGCGAACCGTTCCAGGGCGGCCTCCTCGGTCGCCGCGGTGTAGACGGGCTTGAGGAGCCCGCGATCTTGTCCCAGTCCTGGCGGGCGGCATAGCGGAAGGAGTTCCGCAGCAGGTGGACCACGCAGGTCTGCACGATCGTCTTCGGCCAGACGGTCTCGACCGCGTCGGGCAGGCCCTTGAGGCCGTCGCAGACGAGCATGAGGACGTCGTTCACGCCGCGGTTCTTGATCTCGGTGAGGATGTGCATCCAGTGCTTGGCACCCTCGCCGCCGTCGCCGGCCCACAGCCCCAGGATGTCGCGGCGGCCCTCAGCCGTGACGGCTAGAGCCACGTAGATCGGCCTGTTGGCCACGGCGCCGTCGCGGATCTTCACGTGGATGGCGTCGATGAAGACCACCGGATAGACCGGGTCGAGCGGTCGGTTCTGCCACTCGGCCATCGCATCGAGGACCTTGTCGGTGAGCGTGGAGATCGTCTGGCGGGAGACGTCAGCGCCATAGACCTCGGCCAGGTGGGCCTGGACCTCGCCGGTCGTCAGGCCCTTCGCGGACAGGGAGATGACCATCTCGTCGACGCCGGTCAGGCGCTTCTGCCGCTTCTTGACGATCTTCGGCTCAAACGATCCGTCCCGGTCGCGGGGCACGGATACCTCCACCGGGCCGACGTCCGCCAGGACGGTCTTCGCTCGGGTGCCGTTGCGGCTGTTCCCGCCGTTCTTCCCAGCCGGATCATGCTTGTCATAGCCGAGGTGATCGGTGATCTCGCCCTCCAGGGCGGATTCCAGCAGCCGCTTCGTCAACTGCTGGAGCAGCCCGCCCTCACCTGTCAGCCGCAGGCCCTCGGCCTGGGCCCGGGACACCAACTCGTCGAGCAGCCGGTTGTCCACCGCCTTCGACGCCTACGGCTCAGCCGCCTCGACCGCCTCGACTGCCTCGACCTCGGTCACGTTCTCACCGGTCATCGATGCATCCTCCATGATCGGGAGTTACACCGAACGATTTACAGTCCCCGCACACGACGCTCGACACCTTCTTCACCACCACACCGGCCCCTCAACCCCACCCGGGAGAACGGAGCAGCGATGTCCCTGCCCCTGCTTGAGACCCCGCTCCAGACCCGGCCGCTCCAGGGCCGCAACGCCCTCGTCACCGGCGGGGCCACCGGCATCGGCGCCGAGATCGGCCGGGCGCTCGCCGCCGCCGGAGCGACCGTCGCGGTCAACCACCTCGGCCAGGACCACGACGCCCACGTCCTCCTCGCGGCCTTCGAACGCGCGGGCAGCCTCGGGATCGCGGTCAACGCCGACCTGACCGATCCGGGCTCCGTCCAGACCATGGCCGACCTCGTCCGCGCCGAGATCGGCCCCGTCGACATTCTGGTGAACAACGCCGGCGCCTACCCCCGCGTCGCTTGGCAGGACACTGACGAAGCTGCCTGGGACTACTCCCTCGACGTGAACCTCACCGTCCACTACCGCGCGTGCCACGCGCTCACCCCCGGCATGATCGAACGCCGCTGGGGCCGGATCGTGAACATCGGCAGCGTCAACGCCCGCGCAGGCTGTACGAACCTCGTCGCGTACAGCACCGCGAAGGCCGGGCTGCTGGGCCTGACCCGCTCCCTCGCCCGCGAACTGGGCCCGTACGGGATCTGCGTCAACACGGTCCTGCCTGGAGCCATCCAGGTCGAGGCCGAGAACGCGCTCCCCAATCGGCACCGTGCGCGGCCGGAGGACCAGATCAAGCGCCAGTGCGTCCCGCGCCGTGGCCGGCCCGAGGACGTCGCCGCCCTTGTGGCGTTTCTCGTGGGCCCCTCCGCCTCGTTCATCACGGGGCAGTCCGTCCACGTCGACGGCGGCTGGCTGCTCCACTGAGACCGTCAACAAGCAAGGAGACGAACCGAAATGATCGAACGAGTCCGAGCCGTCCTCGTCACCGCGGACGACACGATGCTGGTCATCCGCCGCACCAGGCCCGGCATTCCCGAGTACTGGGTCCTGCCCGGCGGCGGTGTCGAACACGACGACGTCTCCCGGGAGGCCGCCCTCCACAGGGAGATCCACGAGGAGATCGCGGGGAAGGCCGACATCATCCGTCTCCTCCACACCATGGAGTCCGATGACGAGCGCCAGCTCTTCTACCTCGCCCGCATCGCTACCTGGTCCTTCGAGGACCGCACCGGCCCCGAGTTCAGCGCGGAGGGCCGCGGCGAATACGCGCTGGAGGAGATCCCGCTGACCCCGGAGGGGCTCGACGGCATCGACCTCAAGCCGGAGGGGATCGCCCACGTCCTACGGGGAGCCATCAGCGCCGGAGGCCTCGGAGCCGAGGCATCGCTCTGAGCCTTCTGGTAGATCAACCCGCCACCAGGGCCGACTCTGAGATGAGCCGACCCTGGCGGCGTTCCGGCGTCAGAGAGTGGAGCCCGGACGGGACTCCTCGTCCAGCCCCGGCAGCAGCCGCAGGGCGAGGATCGATCCGTCGGCGTGCACGGAGACGGGACCACCCCAGTCCTTGTCAAAGGTGAGACGGGGGCGGACGTGGCGGCTCGCGTGGACGAGGGCACGGTATTCCTCGACGTCGCCCCGGGCGAGCAGGCGGAAGACCTCCGCGTCCACGCCGGAGAACGCCTCGACGCGGGGGCCGTTGAGACGGAAGACGTGGTCGGTGCCGACGTACTGGGTACCGAGAAGGGTGTGGGCGGCGTCCTGGATGCTCATGCTGGCCGAGTTCTCGAGGCCGGTGAAGCGTTTGCGGCCCTGTCGGTCGGTCAGGTGGCGGGCGGTGGCGTGGCCGGAGCCGGTGAAGGCCATGAGGCCCGCCGCAGTGGTGTGGGCCAGGGACTCCTGGAACCAGGCGTAGTCCTTCGCCTGCACGTGGCAGCCCCGTACGGGCTCCGGCGCCACCAGGCCCTCTGCCGGCGGGTGGATGTCCGGCATCACGTTCGCCTGGCACGGCGGGGCGTTCAGGCTCGCCTCCCGGCCCTCTGCCGGGGACAGCCGACCACCACTGCCCGGGGCCTGGAGGGCGTGGACGGTCATCGTGCCGCCGTCCGTCGGGAGCTGCGTGCTGAACAGCAGGCCGGGGGTCTCGTTCCAGGCGCCGATGTGGACCGCTTCTGTGTGGGCCGAAGCAGAGGCCAGCTGCTCGGCGGACGTGGCGGAGTCGCTGTGGTTGCCCTTGCAGGCGAGGGGGATGACGAGAGGCGGCCGACTGCCCGCGGATGGCGTCCTGCGGCCAGGCCGGCTGAGCGTCATCGGGGGAAGGTATCGGGGTGGCGGTTTCCAAGGGGCGGCTCCTTCGGCGGTCGCGTCGAGAGACCGCATGGGGAATTGGAGGAATCCGGCGGGGCCGGCGTGTGTGGCCAACACAGCCACACCCGGTGCGGGAAGTCCAGCTTTAGGGCCGGAATTCGTTAAAGGTTGCAGGTTCGCCGCGTCGGCGGTCCGGCAACTGTAGGGGTGAAATCCCGGTTGCCGAAATCGCTGCCGAAAATTCCCGTGTGATCCGGATCGCTCACGGCAGACGGGAAAACCCTTCCCGAGCGGCCGATGCGCAAGCTACAACACCACCCATGCCGCCACGCCCGCTCGAAATCGGACCCGCCGGACATGTCGCCGCCCAGGCCATCGAACGCATCCGCATGGCCCGCGGTTACTCCCAGCGCCAGCTTGCCGCCCGCGTCACCGCACTCGGCCGACCCATGACCTTCACCGCGCTGTCCCGCATCGAACGCGCCGTCCGGCGCTGCGACATCGACGACCTCGTCGCCATCGCGGCCGCCCTCGGACCCCAGGCTCTCCTCGCCGATACCCGCGCACCCTCAGAGGTGGCCGGAGTGGGCGAAAGGTAGCCGACGATCCCCGGTTAGCCTAACCGGGGATTCTCCGGATCATTGGTCGTCCCGGCACGCCCTTCCATCGAGGCGTTCTGATTCGTCCTGTCCTGCTCACCGATTTAAGGAATCTCGTTTGTCCGTCGTCACCCATATTTCCTCTCCTGGTATGCCCCTAGTCGAATACCTCCGCACTATCGATCGAGCATTTCTCGGAGTGAAGGACGCGGCGGCATATCTTGGGATCTCGCCGCGCACGTTGTACATCTGGCGGCACCGTCGACAAGGGCCGCCGAGCTTCCGACTGGGCGCCCGCGGACGAGTGACGTACCGGCTCGATGCCCTCGACGCGTGGGTGCGCGAGCAGGAGCGGGCGGACTCCCGCTCCAATCCCCTCCTGAACCCCGCGAACGCCGTGCCGCAGCGCCGCGCCGACTGCACGGCCACCGCCTGACCCTCCACCTGGCAGACAGCTGCCGAACGTCTATCTGCGAGGAGATACTTGGCCGGCTACATCGAAGACCGCTGGATCAACAAGAAGCGGGACCCCGTGACCGGCAAGCGGGAACGCACCGCCCGCTACGGGAAGGGCACTCGATACCGTGTCGCCGGAATCCCTGGCGTCCGGGACATGTCGTTCGATGTCCTGGAGGACGCCAAGGCGTGGCTGCGCCGCGCCGGCACCGACAGCGAACGCGGAGAGTTCGTGGACCCGCGCGACGGATCCATCACCGTCGCCGACTATGTCACCCGCTACTGGAAGGTGGGTGTGCGGGGTGCGCCGGGCACGGTCAAGCGGATCGATGAGCGCGTACGGCTCCATGTCCTGCCCCATCTTGGTGAGGTGGCGCTCAGGGATGTGTCCGCGACCGTCCTGCGCGGCTACATCGCCACCCTCGAAGGCGAATGCGCACCTCGGTACGCCCGGCAGATCCTCACCTCCCTCTCGAACATCTTCGAGACGGCGATCGACGACAAGCGGCTCGTCCGCAACCCCATGCGTGCCAAGTCGGTGCGTTGGCCCAAGGCGCCCGAGGACCAGCGGGAAGCATGGTCCTTGGAGACCGCGCAGTGCGTATGGGACGTCATCAACCCGCGCTACCGGATCGCGGTGGTCCTCGCCCTCGGGTGCGGCCTACGGCAAGGCGAGGTCTTCGGCCTCTCGCCGCAGGACATCGACTTCGAGCGCGGCGTCATCCGCGTACGACGGCAGGTGCAACTGCTCAATGGCCGCTTGTACTTCACCCTGCCCAAGGGTGGGAAGACCCGCGTCGTCGACATGCCCCGCTCGGTTGCCACAGAGCTGGCCGCCCATTTCCTGCAGTAACCGGCCGTGGAGGTCGAGCTGCCGTGGGGCGGACCGGAGCCCGAGCGGGAGAGGCGAGCCTTCCCGCTCGTTCTGACCACGACGTAGGGGAACGCCATCCGGGCGAATGTCTTCAACGTCGAGGTGTGGAAGCCCGGGCTCGCGAAAGCCGGGGTCATCCCATGCGGGAGAAGGGCGGGAGCTGGAAGGCTTCCCGCAAGGACGGCTTCCACATCCTCCGGCACACGTACGCCTCGATCATCCTCGAAGCCGGAGAGTCCGTGGTCACTCTCGCCCGATGGCTTGGCCACTCCAGCCCGACCATCACCCTCGACCACTACGCCCACTTCATGCCGGAGGCCGGCGGCAAGGGCAGGGCAGCCGTCGACGCGCTGCTCGGCGTGGTCCCCGAGTATGTCCCGGAGAACCTCACCTTGGCGTGAGCGAGCGGGGGCACAGCACACGCTGTGCCCCCGCTGTCGTTGGGCTGCCTGTCGGGTTCGGCCGGTGAGGCTCTTGCGGCGGACCCGCACTCCGTACTTCGTTCCCTTTGACGACAACCCCCCGTCTCGGTCGCCGGCCGTCCCCAAGACCTCGGGCGTTTTCTGGACGGCCATGCGCTCTTGCGGGTGTCTCACCAGTGGGTGAGGTCAAAGACGCCGGCAGGGGCATAGGGGTCTACGGCGGAGGAGCGGTTGCCGTCGAGTTCGTCGGGGACGAGTGAGGGCAGTGCGGCCATGAGGGCCGTGTTGCCGACACGGACTCGGCCGTTCAGGTCGAGGAGGGAGACGTCGAGCCCGAGGGGGCCTGCGGTGTCGGGTGCGGTGACGTACAAGCGCGCGGTGGTGTCGTCCTGCAGGAGGAAGCCGTCCAGTCGCAGGTGACTCCTGTCGTCCGGCTTGTCTTCGGGCTGAAGCATCAAGGCGGAGGCGTGGAGGGCGTCTCCGAGCTCGAACGTGACCTGGTCGAGGGCGTCGAGCACGTGTCGACGGGCGTCCGCGATCGGGATGCCCACGGGGTCGGTGTCGTCGGGTGCGGGGGGATGGACGAGGACCTGCCGGAGAGCTGCGACCAGGTGGGTCCAGGGAATGTTGTCGCCTCGTGGATGGATCAGAGGCACGTCGTACGCGACCGAGCGCTCCAGGCGACGGCCATCCCAGAGCACGACACGGGTGATGCCTCGTCGTTCCGGGGGCAGCAGCACACCGCGGACGAGCCACACGTCGGTGGTGCCCGAGAGTGGCGCCGATGCGAAGCGGAGCAGTTGCCACATCAGGATGCGGTGCAGGTCCGCCAGTCTCTCGCCGTCCCACTCCGGTGACAGCTCCTCGGTCATGTCTGGTTGACCTTGTCGGGGCAGCGGTTGCGGGGGACGCTGCGGCAGTAGGCCGTGATGACGCCGATCTTGGCGTTTCTGTCGCTGAGGGAGTATCGGTTGTCCGCCGTCTGCCAGTGGTACTGGACGATGATGCGGATGTTGGCGATCTTGCGGGGCGGATCGAGCAGCCCGCCTTTTGCTACGAGGGCACCGTCGTAGACGAGCCGGTGCGGTTTGTCCCTGCTCGTCGTCGGGTTGCTGGTGCCGCCGATGATCTTCTTGACGACGTCGGGGTTCGTGATGTTGTGCGGGCTGGAGAAGTGCTTCCAGCCAAGTTCGTTGTTTCCGACCCGGGTCGGTACCACCTTGCCGCGTCGGTCCGTGCTGTTGAACTTCACCGTGGCCCAGCCCGGAGCCGCCGAGGCGGCTTCCGAGCTCTCGATACGGGGCGTCGCCACAGGCGGTGCGGCGGCCCGCCCCCGACTGCCGAGCATCTCCTCGTACTGCTCGTTCGACATCACGGTCAGCTCCTCCAGCTCGTCCATGGCTTGTGCGGGAGTGCTGCCGAGGACGAGGGCTGTGGTGACGGCGAATGCGCTGAGACGAAGCAAGGACAACCTCCGGACGAACGTGATCCAAGGCGATCTGCTGACGCCTCACCGTAGCCGTTCGTCACGGAGAGTTTTCGGAGGCCGGGAGAGTCCTGTGGTCTGGGAGGCTGCGGCCCGCAGCCTCGGCGTCGCCAATTCTCCCCGGATTCTCCCCAGGGGCTTCTGAAGGTGACATCCGAAGTTTGCTCATGCGAAGTAGATCAAGAGTCTGGGGTGGGTGGCTACAGCCAGTCCTTCTTCTTGAAGACCACGTACAGGCTCGTGCACACCACCGCCATCAGCACCACTGCGAACGGATACCCGCCCGCCCAGTGCAGCTCCGGCATGTTGTCGAAGTTCATCCCGTAGATCGTTCCCACCAGCGTGGGTGCGAACAGGATGGCCGCCCACGACGAGATCTTCTTGATCTCCTCGTTCTGTTCGAAGCCGGCTTCCGCCAAGGCGCGCATTTCCGCGTTCTGTTGTTGCGTGACCAGGGTCGCGTTGACCGTGAGGATGTCCGTCAGGGCCTGGCGGAAGCCGTCCACGCGTTCGCTGGTGTGGGTGACGTGGTCCGCGACGTCGCGGAGGTAGCGCTGGAGTTCCTCGTCCGTGCCGTACTTGGCGAAGCCGGCCATCAGGCCGTGGAGCATGCCCACCAGAGGGCGGGTGGCCCGTTGGAACTCGACCATTTCGCGGGAGAGTTCGTAGATACGGCGGGACACCGCCGGGTCTCCGCCAAAGACCTCCGTCTCGATCTCGTCGATGTCGTTCTGGACGCCGGCCACCACCGGGGCGTAGCCGTCGACCACCGCGTCGAGGATCGCGTACAGGACCGCTTCCGGGCCCAGGGCCAGGAGGTCCGGGTTCTCCTCCATGCGGCGGCGGACCGAGGAGAGGTCGGGGGCCGCGCCGTGGCGGACCGTGATCAGGAAGTCCGGGCCCACGAAGATGTGGAGCTCGCCGAAGTCGACCTCCTCCTGGGCGTCCAGGTACCGGGCGGCGCGCAGGACGACGAAGAGGGTGTCGCCGTACCGCTCCAGCTTCGGGCGCTGGTGGGCCTCCAGCGCGTCCTCCACCGCCAGCTCGTGGAGATCGAACTCGGCTGCCAGGGAGTGGAGTTCCGCCTCGGTCGGGCGTTGCAGGCCGATCCAGGCCATGCCGTCCGGGTGCTCGCGCAGCTGGCGGAACGTGTCCGCGAGCGTGGTGGGGGAGGAGACGCGTCGACCGTCTCGGTACAGGCTCGCCTGCACCATGCTCGGCCCGTCCGTGGGGTGGGGCGCCGATGACGGCCCGGGCGGCGGTTCCGGATGGCGGCGCCAGGCCGCGCGGGGGTGGCGGTCGGACGACACGGGGCTTTCGCCTCCCGGGAGTGTCGGTGGGTTCTTGGTTCTGTCGGTGTCGGTGTCGTGGTCTCGGTCTCGGTCTCGGTCTCGGTCGTGGTGGCAGTGGTGGCCTCGGTGGGGCGTTTGGGGCTTTGGGTAGGATATCCGGCGGTCATCCTCGCGGCTCGGGAAGCTCTCCCGCGCATTGCGGAACGCTTCTGTCCGCAAGGCGCCGTAGCGTGCCGTCCATGGCCTCCACGACGAAGCACCCGGTCCTCAGCCCCCGCGCCCTGAACCGCGCCACCCTCGACCGTCAGCTGCTCCTCCGCCGCGCCCCGCTCGGCGTCGAGGACGCCGTGGCCCATCTGCTCGGGCTCCAGGCACAGAACACCAAGCCCCCGTACTACGCCCTCGCCGCCCGTCTCGAAGGATTCCGGCCCGAGCAGCTGTCCGCGCTCATGGAGTCCCACGCCGTCGCCCGCATCGTGACCATGCGCTCCACCGTGCACACCCACACGGCCCGGGACGCCGTCGCCCTCCGTCGGCTCGTGCAGCCGGGGGCCATCGACCGGGAGCTCGCGATCTTCGTCGCCCGCAAGGGGCTGGACGGCGTCGACCTCGACCGGCTCGCCCGGCTCGCCCGCGAGCTCGTCGTGGAGCGGCCCCGTACCCCCAAGCAGCTCCGCGAGGAGCTCCTCAAGGAGTGGCCCGGCGCCGACCCGCAGTCCCTCTCGCTCGCCGCCCGCTGCCTCCTTCCCCTCGTCCAGGTCACCCCGCGCGGCCTCTGGGGGCGCGGCGGGCAGGTCGCCCTCACCACCACCGACACCTGGTTCGGCGACGAGGTCCCGGTGGAGACCGCGGACGTCGACGAGACCGTGGTGCGTTACCTCGCCGCCTTCGGGCCCGCCTCCGTCAAGGACATGCAGACCTGGAGCGGTCTGACCCGCCTCCGCGAGGCCTTCGAACGCCTGCGGCCCCAGCTCCTCGTCTTCCAGGACCAGCGCGGCACCGAGCTGTTCGACCTCCCCGACGCGCCCCGCCCCGACGAGGACACACCCGCCCCGCCCCGCTTCCTGCCCGAGTTCGACAACCTGCTCCTGTCGCACGCCGACCGCACCCGCGTCGTCACCCCCGAGGGCCGCTCCCGCACCTGGAAAGGCAACCGGGCCTTCTCCGTCTTCCTCCTCGACGGCCTCCTCGCCGGCCTCTGGCACCTGGACGAGACCGAGGAGCGCGTCACCATGAGGATCGAGCCTTTCGGCGCGATCGACCGAGGTCAGCGGGGGGAGCTTCTCGCCGAGGCCGAGCGGACCCTGCGGATCATGGCCCCGCAGGGCCTTTCGCACGGGTACGAGATCGTCTTCCAGGAGCCGGGAAGTCCGTCCACCGGAGTCTCGTGATCCGGGGGGAGGGGCGCCGGTGGCCCCGCGAATGTAGGGCCTGCCCGCGACCCGTAGGGCCTGTCCGCGGCCGCCTTGTAGCGGCCTGTCCGCGGCCTCACGGCAGCGCGCCCGCCCTGCGCGCCGCCACCACCGCCTCCAGACGGGTGTGCGCGCCCAGCTTCCGCATCGCCGAGCGCAGATAGCCCTTCACCGTCTCCGGTCGCAGCCCGAGGCGCGCCGCCGCCGCCGCGTTCGTCGCCCCCAAGGCCACCGCCGCCAGCACGTCCGTCTCGCGCGGGGTCAGCGTCACCCCGGGGACGTGCGCCCCCGCGACCGGCGACACCGACGCGCCGGAGGCCGACCCCAGGAGCCCGCACACCTCCAGCAGCCGTTCCCGAAGCTCAGGATCGGCCACCCGGGGCGCCAGCGCGCGCAGGTCCCCGTACGCCTGCCGCACCTCCTCCCAGGACGGTTCCGACGGGGGCGGGGCCGGCAGCTGCCGCGTCTCGTCCCGTACGACGAGTGCCTGCTCCAGGTCCCGCGCCGCCGCGACCGCCGCGTCGAAGACCCGCTCGCCGATCGGCAGCGCGTCGCGCAGGGCCCCGTACATCACACCGCGCATCTTGCGGCGGACCACGACCGGCACCGCGATCACCGAGCGCAGTCCCTCCGCCGAGACCGGCCCGTCGTACTCGTGGGTGATGTGCCGCGCCGAGGGGTAGTCCGTCACCGCGCACGGCCGGGAGAGGGCCAGGCACTTCCCCCCGAGGCCCGAGCCGGTCGAGATCGCGAGGCCCCGCAGCGCCGGTGTCACCGCCCCGTTCAGTTCGTCGATCCGCAGCGCGCGGCCGTCGCGGAGCAGGCCCCCGAACACGACCGGGAGCCCGGTGGTGCGGCGCAGCCGCGACAGCGCGCCGCGCAGCTCCACCGATTCGACGTGCTCACGCACCGTTCTCTCCTTCGACCCTTCGGCCTTCCGACCCTTCGGCCTTCCGACCCTTCGGCCTTCCGACCCTTCGGCCTTCCGACCCTTCGGCCTTCCGACCCTTCGGCCTTCCGGCCTTCCGACCCTTCGGCCCGCGCCCTCGGCCCTTCGATGCCGCCGGTCGCGGTCACCCGCTGCTCGGACGGCTGGTTCACCCCCGAACGGGGGTAGTGAGACCTGGGTCACCGATTACACGATGTCCGGGACCGGTCCCGCAACGAGGAGGACACATGACGGCAGCGAGCGCCACCAGCGCGACGGAGGAGTTCCGGGCAGCCCGGGACTTCCTGCTCCACCATCGCGAAGCGTACGAGACGGCCTACGAGGGCTTCACCTGGCCCAGGCCCGACCGTTTCAACTGGGCGCTCGAATGGTTCGACGTCATCGCCGCCGGCAACGACAGAACAGCCCTGCACATCGTGGAGGAGGACGGCTCGGAGACGAAGGTCAGCTTCGCCGAGATGTCCGCCCGCTCCAACCGCGTCGCCAACTGGCTTCGCTCCACGGGCGTTCGCGCGGGCGACCGGATCATCGTCATGCTCGGCAACCAGGTCGAGCTGTGGGAGACCATGCTCGCCGCGATGAAGCTGCGCGCCGTCGTCATCCCCGCCACCCCCCTCCTCGGCCCCGCCGACCTGCGCGACCGCGTCGAGCGGGGGCGCGCCCGCCATGTCCTCGTACGTGCCGAGGACACCGCCAAGTTCGACGACGTCCCCGGCGACTACACCCGGATCGCGATCGGCGGCGACGGGGTGAACTGGCTCGGGTACGAGCACGCGGCCCAGGAGTCAGCCGACTTCGAGCCCGACGGCGTCACCTTCGCCGGGGACACGCTGATGCTGTACTTCACCTCCGGGACGACCGCCCGCCCGAAGCTCGTCGAGCAGACCCACACCTCGTACCCGGTCGGGCACCTCTCGACGATGTACTGGATCGGCCTCAAGCCCGGCGACGTGCACCTGAACATCTCCTCGCCCGGTTGGGCCAAGCACGCCTGGTCCAACCTCTTCGCGCCGTGGAACGCGGAGGCGACCGTCTTCATCCACAACTACACGCGCTTCGACCCGGACCGTCTGATGAGCGAGATGGGGCGGCACGGCGTCACGAGTTTCTGTGCCCCGCCGACCGTCTGGCGGATGCTGATCCAGGCCGACCTCGGGCAGCTGAAGACCCCGCCGCGCGAGGTCGTCGCCGCAGGCGAACCCCTCAACCCCGAGGTCATCGAGTCGGTACGGCGCACCTGGGGCGTCACCATCCGGGACGGCTTCGGCCAGACGGAGACGGCCGTGCAGGTCTCCAACAGCCCCGGCCAGCGGCTCAAGGAGGGCTCCATGGGCCGCCCGAGCCCCGGCTTCCGGGTGACGCTCGTCGATCCGGTGAGCGGCCGGGCGGACGTGGAGGAGGGCGAGATCTGTCTCGACCTGTCCGCCCACCCGGTGGGCCTGATGACCGGCTACCACGGTGACCCGGAGCGTACGGCCGAGGCCATGGAGGGCGGCTACTACCGCACCGGTGACATCGGATCGCGGGACGAGGACGGCTACATCACGTACATCGGGCGTGCCGACGACGTCTTCAAGGCCTCCGACTACAAGATCAGCCCCTTCGAGCTGGAGAGCGCCCTCCTGGAGCACGAGGCCGTCGCCGAGGCCGCCGTGGTCCCGGCCCCCGACCCGCTGCGGCTCGCCGTCCCCAAGGCGTACGTCGTCCTCGCGGCCGGATGGGAGCCGGACGCCGAGACGGCGAAGGCCCTCTTCGCCCACTCGCGCGCGGTCCTCGCCCCGTACAAGCGCGTCCGGCGCATCGAGTTCGCCGAGCTGCCCAAGACCGTCTCCGGAAAGATCCGGCGCGTGGAACTGCGCCGGCTCACCGCCGAGGGCGGCGGCAAGGAGTACACCGAAGGAGACCTCGCATGACGCTCTCGTACGCGCACGGGGCGTCCGGCACCGCCCTCCTCGGCGACACCGTCGGCGCCAACCTCGACCGGGCCGTCGCCACCTGGCCCGAACGGGAGGCGCTCGTCGACGTCCCCGGCGGACGGCGCTGGACCTACGCCCGATTCGGCGCCGACGTCGACCGGTTGGCGGAGGCGCTGCTCGGCAGCGGTGTCCGGAAGGGTGACAGGGTCGGCATCTGGGCGGTGAACTGCGCCGAGTGGGTCCTCGTCCAGTACGCCACCGCCCGCATCGGCGCCGTGATGGTCACCATCAACCCCGCCTATCGTGCCCACGAGTTGGCGTACGTGCTCAACCAGGCCGGCATCTCCCTGCTCTTCGCCACGCTCACCCACAAGGGCAGTGACTACCGGGCCATGGTCGAGGAAGTGCGGCGGGAGTGCCGTGAGTTGAGGGAGGTCGTCTACTTCGGAGACCCGAGCTGGGACGGACTCCTCACGCGGACGGCGGGGGAGTCGCGCCCGGAGCCGCTTTCCTGTGACGAGCCGGTCAACATCCAGTACACCTCGGGGACCACCGGCTTCCCCAAGGGGGCCACCCTCTCCCACCACAACATCCTCAACAACGGTTATTTCGTCGGGGAGATGATCGCCTACACCGAGCAGGACCGGATCTGCGTGCCGGTGCCCTTCTATCACTGCTTCGGCATGGTGATGGCCAACCTCGCCGCCACCTCGCACGGCGCCTGCCTGGTGATCCCCGCCCCTTCCTTCGACCCGGCGGCCACGCTCCGCGCGGTGCAGGAGGAGCACTGCACCTCCCTGTACGGGGTGCCGACGATGTTCATCGCCGAGCTGAACCTCCCCGACTTCGCCACGTACGACCTCTCCACCCTCCGCACCGGGATCATGGCCGGTTCGCCCTGCCCGGTGGAGGTGATGAAGCGGGTCGTCGCCGAGATGAACATGGCGGAGGTGTCGATCTGTTACGGCATGACCGAGACCTCGCCCGTGTCCACCCAGACCCGGCGCGACGACGACCTGGAGCGCCGCACGGGAACCGTCGGCCGGGTCCTGCCGCACGTCGAGGTCAAGATCGTCGACCCGGCGACCGGACTGACCGTGGAACGCGGCACGGCGGGGGAGCTCTGCACCCGCGGCTACAGCGTGATGCTCGGCTACTGGGAAGAGCCGGACAAGACCGCCGAGGTGATCGACGCGGGCCGCTGGATGCACACCGGGGACCTGGCGGTGATGCGGGACGACGGGTACGTCCAGATCGTCGGCCGCATCAAGGACATGATCATCCGGGGCGGCGAGAACGTGTACCCGCGCGAGATCGAGGAGTTCCTCTACGGGCACGCCAAGATCGCCGACGTCCAGGTCGTCGGCGTGCCCGACGCGCGGTACGGGGAGGAGATCCTGGCCTGCGTGATCCCCCGGGACCCGGCCGACCCGCCGAGCCTGGAGGACATCACCGCCTTCTGCCGCGGCCGGCTCGCCCACTACAAGATCCCGCGCAGGGTGGAGGTCCTCGCCGAGTTCCCGATGACGGTGAGCGGCAAGGTGCGGAAGGTGGAGCTGCGGGAGCGGTACGGGACCGACTGACGGCCTTGTGCCGGCGGGCTCTCCCGCCGGCGCCCCCGTACTGACGGGCTCTCCGGCCGGACCCTCCCGTGGCGGCGGGCTCTCCGGCCGGACCCTCCCGTGGCGGCGGGCTCTCCGGCCGGACCCTCCCGTGGCGGCGGGCTCGCCCGCCGGCCCCTTCCGCGCCGGCGGGCTTTCCGGCCGGACCCTCCCCTGCAGGCAGGCTCTCCGGCCTGCCCCTTCCGTGTCGGGAGGTCCGCTGACCGCCCCCGTCAGCAGACCTCCCGGCGCATGCACACCCGGGGCCAGACCGAGAGGCCGTGGGCCGCCTCGGCGCGGCTGATCTCGCGCAGGCCCTCCGTCAGCGCCGGGTCCGACTCGGCCAGCGGGCGGAAGCCGAGCCGGGTGTAGTACGGGGCGTTCCAGGGGACCTCGGTGAAGGTCGTCAGGGTCAGGGCCGTCAGGCCCTGCTCGCGGGCGGCCGCCGCGAGGTGTTCGATCAGCGCCCGGCCGACGCCCCGACGGGCCGCGGCCGGGTGCACCGACACCTGCTCGATGTGGGCGGAGCCGTCGACCATGTCGGCGAGCAGGTAGGCGACCGGGTGGTCCGCCGTGTCCACCGCCACCCAGGCCCGTCCCTCGCAGCGGTACGCCTCCAGGACGTCCAGGGGCAGGGGGTCGTCGTCGGCGATCGCCGCCATGCCGAGAGAACGGAACGGCTCGCCCGCCGCCCGTTCGATGTCCTGGAGCAGCGGGAGTTCGGCCGGAGCGGCCGCTCTGATGCGCATACGACAGTATGGCGCGACGTCAGGCGGAGGGGTGGCCCGCACCCCTGCCGGGCTCCGGCGGCGGCCGGTTCCGGTCCGGTTCGCGCGGGCGGTCGAGCAGGCCCCCGTCGCGGGAGAAGCGGGGCAGGAACAGGGCCAGCGCCGGATCCCCGTACAGCGCCACGTACAGCTGGACGAGGCGTCCGTCCGTCACCTCGCGCCGGTGCGCGGGCAGCGGATGCCGCTCCCGCAGACCGGCGAGCAGCTGCCGCGCCGCCCGGGTGGCCGGCGGCAGCCGCAGCAGCGCGACCGCGACGAGGACCGGGGCGACGGTGACCGCGAGGAGGGCGCCCACGCCGCCGGGACCGCCGCCCAGTCCTGTGCCGGACGCGCCTCCGTACCCCGCGTGGGCCCAGGCCGCGAGGAGCCCGGCGCCGACCGTCAGCGGTACGCACGCGAGCAGGACGCGTGCGGCCCGGAGCCGGGTGGGCGGCCGCAGCAGCCCGGCCCGGCCGAGCTCGGCGCGCAGCGCGTCCACGGCTCGCCGGGCCTCGGGGCGCAGGGCGAGGGCCCGCAGCGCCAGGGCCCGGTGCAGGGCCCCGTGGACGCCGAGTTGGACGGGGTCACGGGTCCGCCCCGGGCCTCCGTTGGCCCGAACGGTACGTTTGCGGCCGGCGGCCACCGCCCCGCGCTGGTGCAGTGCCACGAGCGCGACCGTGACGGCCGCCCGCCGCCCTCCCCGCAGCAGCGCGAGGGCCTGCGGAGGCGGCTCGGCGCCGCTGGGCCACCCCTCGGTTTCCTGGCTGCGGGTTCGCAACAGCGCGGCGGCGAGCGCCAGTTCCGCGCAGGACACTCCGATGAACCACCACAACATCGTCGGCATGACGCCACCCCCCGAGGGTGTTGTGCCCGGGGGAGCGTGATCGTCACGCGTGAATGGCCGGTTTCGGATGGAGGGGGAGGGGGATCGTGCTCCGCCGGAGCTCAGGCGCCACCGGCGGCGAGCTCGTCGGCGGCGTTGTTGACGGGCTGCGGGGTGCCGGTCAGGTCGAGGACGAAGAGCGGGAGCCCGATCTCGGCGGCGCGCTTGCGGGCCTCCGGGGTGTAGCCGGCCAGCGAGAAGAACGCGCTCACGCTGGCGGTGGGCGTGCTCAGACCGTTGAGCCAGAGGCACTCGACGGCCCGCAGTCCGGCCGGCCGCGTGCTCGGGTCCACCTGCGCGACGAGCCCCGGCGCCCGCAGGTCCACGCCGGAGGCGGGGCGGTCCTCGGGCTGGACGACATCCCGGAAACCGAGCCAGCGGAGGTATCCGGCGGCCGCGGCCACCGCGTCCCGCGCGGTCCGGATCGTCACCGGCCGGAACGCGCCCCGCACCGGCGCCGGGCGCGGGGCCACGGGGGGCGGCGGGGTGTGCGTGGGGTACCGCTCGGCGAACGATCGATGGGTACGGGACGGGTGCGGCACGCCCGGGTCGCCCGCGGCGCCGCCGTCCCGCCCGCTCGGGCCCCTGCCGAACCACTCCGACCCGGGCTCGACCGCACGGGGCCTGGCCGGACCACTGGGCGCCTCCGCCCCCGTCCCACCGGGCCCTCCCGTACTGGGGCGCGTGGGCGCGGCTTCCGGCCGGGGCCCGAAGGTCCCGCCGGCGGCCGTGGGCGGGATGAGCCCCCGGCCCCCTGGGCCACCGGGCCCGCCGGGTGCCGCGCCGTGACCACCCGGGGCAGCGCCCGGGTGCGTACCGGAGGGTCCCGCGTGACCGGATCCGCCGACCGGGCCCGAGGCGGGTGAGGGCGGAGGAGTCCGAAGGTCGGGCGGCGACAACGTACCGCCGGTGTCGACCGGTCCCCGCAGGACACGAGCCTCAGCGCCGCCCGCGCCGCCGACTCCCGTCGAGCCGCGCAAGCCCGCCGGGCCGTCCGGACCGGCGAGGTCACCCGGGCCCCTGCGGTCTCCTGAGCCTCCGGTGCCTCCTGAGCCTCCGGTGCCTCCTGAGCCTCCGGTGCCTCCGGTGCCTCCGGTACCGCCCGAGCCACCCGAGCCGCTCAGGTCCCCCAAGCCCCCGAAGCCGCCCAGGTCACCCAAGCCACCCAAGCCACCGAGGCCTCCCGGGCCGCCCAAGCCCCCCAGGCGTCCCGCGCCTCCCGCGCCGTCGTCGGCGCCGCCCGTCGCGCCGTCCCCGCCCCGCGCCGTTTGCGGCCCGCCGTCCACCGGGGTCTCCGCGTCCACCGGGCGGACCGGGACCCGGAGGACCGTGCCGCAGGCGCAGCCGAGTTCCGGGTGGGGCCAGTCGTCCTCGCGGCCGCAGGCTCCGCAGCGGACGGTGACCCACTCGTCCGTCCAGTTCCGGTGCGTGATCGGTTCCGCCGTCGCGCCCGCCGTCACCGGTGGCGCCACCGGGCTTCCGCACGCGCACGGGAAGACGGGTGCCGCGTACGCCTGCGTACGAAGGCACTCCGGGCAACGCACCGGTACCGACTCAGCCACAACCCCGACCCCCTGTCGTTCCGCCCCATCGTCCACCCATCGGACACCTCGGGGGAGGGAGTTCGGCCACTTCGGTGATCCCGCGGGGCGGACTTCTCTTGACGGCTCTCCGCGCCCCGACCTACATTGCTTCCGTATAGCAGAACAGTATTTCCGCATTACGGAAACAGGCCTCCCCGGCTCCCCGAGCCGCCGAGGGGCGCCTGCCTCCGACCGGCCGAAGCAGGAGCACTCCCATGCCTCGTATGACCGCCGCCGCAGCGGCCGTTGAGATCCTCAAGCGCGAAGGCGTCACCACCGCGTTCGGCGTGCCCGGCGCGGCGATCAACCCCTTCTACCGCGAGCTCAAGAACGTCGGCGGCATCGGCCACACGCTGGCCCGCCACGTCGAGGGCGCGTCGCACATGGCCGAGGGGTACACCCGCGCCAAGGCCGGCAACATCGGCGTCTGCATCGGTACGTCCGGCCCCGCCGGCACCGACATGATCACCGGCCTGTACTCGGCGATCGCCGACTCGATCCCGATCCTCTGCATCACGGGCCAGGCCCCGGTCTCGAAGCTCCACAAGGAGGACTTCCAGGCCGTCGACATCGCCGCCATCGCCAAGCCGGTGACCAAGGCCGCGACGACCGTCCTGGAGGCCGCGCAGGTCCCCGGCGTCTTCCAGCAGGCCTTCCACCTGATGCGCTCCGGCCGTCCCGGCCCGGTCCTCATCGACCTGCCGATCGACGTCCAGCTGACCGAGATCGAGTTCGACCCGGAGACCTACACGCCGCTGCCGGTCTACAAGCCGCAGGCGTCCCGCGCCCAGGCCGAGAAGGCCATCCGGTTCCTGCTGGAGTCGGAGCGCCCGCTGATCGTCGCCGGTGGCGGCATCATCAACGCCGACGCCTCCGACCTGCTGGTCGAGTTCGCCGAGCTGGTCAACGTCCCGGTCATCTCCACCCTGATGGGCTGGGGCACCATCCCGGACGACCACGAGCTGGCCGCCGGCATGGTCGGTGTCCAGACGGCCCACCGCTACGGCAACGCCACGTTCCTGGAGTCGGACCTCGTCCTGGGCATCGGCAACCGCTGGGCCAACCGTCACACCGGTTACAACCTGGACGCCTACACCAAGGGCCGCAAGTTCGTCCACGTCGACATCGAGCCCACCCAGCTCGGCAAGATCTTCGCCCCGGACTTCGGCATCGCCTCCGACGCCAAGGTCGCGCTCGAGCTCTTCATCGAGATCGCCAAGGAGCTGAAGGCGGCCGGCAAGCTGCCCGACTTCAGCGCGTGGGCCGCGTCCGCGCAGGACCGCAAGGCGACGCTGCAGCGCCGCACGCACTTCGACGACATCCCCCTGAAGCCGCAGCGCGTCTACGAGGAGATGAACAAGGCCTTCGGCCCGGAGACCCGGTACGTCACCACCATCGGTCTCTCCCAGATCGCCGCCGCGCAGTTCCTGCACGTCTACAAGCCGCGCCACTGGATCAACTGCGGCCAGGCCGGCCCGCTCGGCTGGACCATCCCGGCCGCCATCGGTGCCGCCACCGCGGAGCCGGAGACCCCGATCGTCGCGATCTCGGGCGACTACGACTTCCAGTTCATGATCGAGGAGCTGGCGGTCGCCGCCCAGCACAAGGTCCCCTACGTCCACGTCCTCGTGAACAACGCCTACCTGGGGCTGATCCGTCAGGCGCAGGGCGGTCTGGGCATCAACTTCGAGGTCAACCTCGAGTTCGAGAACATCAACACCCCGGAGATCGGCGTCTACGGCGTCGACCACGTCAAGGTCGCCGAGGGTCTGGGCGTCAAGGCCATCCGCGTGACCGACCCGGACAAGCTGGGCGAGGCCTTCGAGGAGGCCAAGAAGCTCGCACAGGAGTTCCAGGTCCCGGTCGTCGTCGAGGCCATCCTGGAGCGCATCACCAACATCGCGATGAGCAAGACGGTCGACATGAGCGACGTCACCGAGTTCGAGGAGCTCGCGACCGAGCCCGGCCACGCGCCGACCGCGATCAAGGCCCTCAAGGTCTGACGACCCTGAAGGCTGTCCGACCCCGGGCGCCGTGACACGGCCCCCGTCCCGATGAGCACCGGGACGGGGGCCGTTCCCCGTTCACTGCCGCGCCGCCCCCACGAGCACCGCGCCCGCCTCCGTCCACTCGTACAGCACCGAACGCCCCGCCCGCCCCTTCCGTACGAGCCCGGCGTCCCGCAGCACCTTCAGGTGCCGGCCCACCGACCCGAGGCCCTGCCCGGTCAGGGCCACCAACTGGCTGGTGGACTTGGGGGTTTCGAGCCGTACGAGGACCCCGGCGCGCGCCCCGCCGAGCAGCGCGCCGAGCGCCTCGGGTGCGAGGGCGCCCGTCTCGCCCGTGAGGGCGCCGGAGCACGCGTACACGATGGCGAACCGCTCGGAGCCCTCCCAGGAGACCCACGCCTGGTGCGGTGTCACGGGGACGAAGAGCAGCCGGCCGCCGTCGACCCGTCTCGGCGGATACGCGCGGGGGTTGACCTGGAGCCGCCCGTCGCCCAGCCAGCGCATCTTCCCCGGGGACAGCTCGTCGAGCGCCGCCACCCAGCCGTCCCGGGCCAATCGCGCGGTCCGTGCCACGACATCGGCCTCCAGGACCCGGCGGCGGCGCGGCCAGTCGGGCAGCACCGTCTCCCGCCACACCCACTCCAGGACTTCCGCCATCCGGTGCGGCAGATCCCTCGCCGACCGCAGCGGCTCGGGTACGGGGCCGCCGACCGCCACCTCCAACTGCGGTACGGCGTCGGAGGGTTCCGCCTCGCGGACCGCGGCGACCTCCTCCTCGAAGGACCGTTCGCGCTCGCCCGTCGGCGTCGGCGTCAGGAAGTCGGCGTTCCAGGTGGGCCCCAGTGCCGCCCGTACGAGCAGCGCGTCGAGCGGTTCGGCGGCGAGACGTTCGCGGTACGCGGGCAGGTGCGTCGCCAGCCAGGCCCGCTCGCCGGGGTGGGTGCCGGCGGCCGCGTCCAGGATCTTCAGGGCCGCGATCGTCTCGGCGAGCGGCGAGACGACGAACCTGCTCCCGGCGAGGGAGTCCGTACCGATCTGCCACCAGCCCATGGGTGAGCGCCCGTCCTTTCGCCTCCACGCGAAACAGTACCGGCGCGGACCGACCGCCCCGAGACTTCCCGGCATGTCCCGCTACCGCGCGCTCTTCCGTACCCCCGAGTTCACCCCGCTCTTCCTCACCGGCACCGCCCACAACGTCGCCCAGACCCTCGCCGGCCTCGGGCTCGCCACCCTCGTGTTCCGTGCGACGGGGTCCCCGCTCCTCTCGGCCCTCGCGCTCTTCGGGCCCTCGCTCGCCCAGCTCGTCGGCGCGACCACCCTGCTCTCCGCCGCCGACCGGCTCCGGCCGCGCACCGCGCTCGCCGGGATCGCCCTCTTCTTCGCGCTGTGCACCGCGGTCCTGGCGGTCCCCGCCCTGCCGACCTGGGCGGTCTTCGCGATCCTCCTGGCCCAGGGGCTCGTCGCCTCGCTCGGCGGCGGGGTGCGCTACGGGCTGCTGAACGAGATCCTGGCCCGCGAGGACTACCTCATCGGCCGTTCGGTCACGAACATGGCCGTCGGCGTCTGCCAGATCGGCGGCTTCGCGACCGGCGGGGTCCTGGTCGCGATCCTCTCGCCGCGCGGCACGGTCCTCGTCGGCGCCGGGCTGTATCTCGTCGCGGCCCTCGTCGCCCGTCTCGGCCTCGGGGAGCGAGCGCCCCGCGCCGCCGGGCGGGCCTCGGTCGGCGAGACCTGGCGTACCAACCGGAGGCTGTGGTCCTCGCCCGCCCGCCGTCGCTGCTACCTCGCCCTGTGGGTGCCCAACGGGCTGATCGTCGGCTGCGAGTCGCTCTTCGTGCCGTACGCCCCCGAGCGCGCCGGGCTGCTCTTCGCCTGCGCCGGGCTCGGGATGCTGGTCGGGGACACGGCCGTCGGCCGCTTCGTACCGGCCCGGCTGCGCGGCCCGCTCCGCTACCCGCTCCAGGCGCTGCTCGCGGCCCCGTTCCTGGTGTTCGCCCTCGACCCGGGGCTGCCGCTCGCGCTCGCCGTGGTGACCGTGTCGGCCGTCGGGTACGGGGCGAGCCTGCTGCACCAGGAACGGCTGATGGCCCTGGTGCCGGACGAGCTGAGCGGTCACGCCCTCGGGCTGCACACCTCCGGCATGCTCGCCC
Source organism: Streptomyces sp. NBC_00094 (assembly GCF_026343125.1). NCBI lineage: Bacteria > Bacillati > Actinomycetota > Actinomycetes > Kitasatosporales > Streptomycetaceae > Streptomyces > Streptomyces sp. NBC_00094. Next base: position 6,568,559 of record NZ_JAPEMB010000001.1, read on the forward strand.
TCCAGGGGGTGAGCGCGGCGCTGGCGGGCACCCTCGCCCAGTACACGTCACCGCGGACCGGGATGGTGCTGCTCGCCGTCGCCTCGCTCACCGTGACCCTGGCGCTCGCCCGGGCCGACCGGAAGGCGGCCGAGCCGAGTGTCGACCTGAGTGCCGACCCGAGGACCGACCTGAGTGCCGACCTGAGTGCCGACCCGAGGACCGACCAGAGTGCCGGCCTGAAGACCGACCAGAGCGCCGACGGGTCGGCACTTCCTCCTACTGAGGCGCCTTCGAGCGGATCACGACCGTCTCCTCACACGGCCCGTCGGCGAACAGCTTGAGCGCCTCCACCTCGTCCTTGTCGGCGGACAGACCCCAGCGCAGCTTGGTGCTCACCCACTCGCCGACGTAGCGGCAGTACCGGGTGGAGTCCGCGGGAACCCACTCGGCGGGGTCGCGCCCGGCCTTCTCCTTTTGGCTGCGTGCCGTGACGGCGACGAGCGTCGCGGCGGCGCCCTGGTCGTTGGCGTACTGCTCGCGCCGGGCGGCCGTCCAGCCGGAGGCGCCCGACTGCCAGGCCTCTTCGAGGGCGACGAGGTGGTCGACGCGGAGGGCGGCCGGGTCGGTGACGCTCTGGCCGTCGTAGGCCGAGGTCCACCGGCCCCCGGTCAGCGCACAGCCGGCGCCGGCCTTCGGGGCGTCGTCGGCCTCGGCGACGAGGACCTCGGAGCGGGTGTCGCAGCCGTCGGCGGGGTCGAGGCCCTGGTTCCAGTGGCGGAACGCCGTCTCCTTGAAGCCGTCCGGGTCCTCGGCCGCCTCGGTGAGTTCGGCGAGCGCGTCGGGGAAGAGGATGACGTTGGCGGAGAGTGCGGGGGAGGGGACGGCGAGTGGGGACAGGATCAGGGCGAGCGGCGCGAGGCCGCGCATCAGGTTCTTGATCATGTACCAGTGGATAGCGCCGGGTGTGGGGCGCGAGGAGCCCGAATCGCGGTGCGCTCCTCCGAGCGGGTGCGGATCTTCACCGCAGAAACGATGCGCTCGACAGCGCCGTACGGACGATTCCCGCGCACGAGGATCCCGTGCGTGTGGAGCCCGTACCGGAGAATCGCGCACACGGAGAAGAGCGCGGAACCAAGGACCGTAAACCTGGTTCCGCGCTCTCCGGTGATGCCCGTCCGACGGCACGAGGCTGGCGCGACAGGACGTTCGCGCCGCCGGACGGATTCTGTGGGCCCCGAGGGGAGGGGGCTGGGCGTTGGGACCGCGGCGGTGCCGACGAGCGTGCCGGTTGTCCCCTTCTTTCAGGTCAAGAAGGAGGCCGTACGCCCCTACCACCGCACTGGCTCGGCGCCGCCGCGGTCCTCACGCTTGTCCGGTCCGCCGACCACCCCTCATCCGGGTCGGCGTTCCGGACCACGTACGGTACTGACCTCCCGTCAGGCACCGTACGCAGTCTGGGTGTTGCCGTGTGGTCAGTCCTCGCGCAGGGCGCGGACCGCCTCGGCCACGCGCTTGCCGTAGTCCGCGTCGGCGGCGGCGAAGTGCGCGAGGTTCTTCTCGATGACGTCCTCGCGGGACACCTGGGAGAGACCGCCGGCGATGTTGGCGATCAGACGGTTCTTCTCCTCGGCGGACATCAGGCGGTAGAGCTCGCCGGCCTGGAAGAAGTCGTCGTCCTTGGTGTGCGCGGGCGCCGCGTGGGTGCCGGTCCAGCCGTGGATCGCGAGCGGCGCGGAGAGCGCGGCGTCGGTCTGGGCCGGGCCCTGGTACGAGTTGGGCTCGTAGTTCTTGTCGTGGCGCGAGCCGTTCCGCGTGGCCATGAAGCCGTCGCGGCCGTAGTTCTCGGCGGTGCCACCAGAAACAGCCTTGGGGGCGTTCACCGGCAGCAGGGTGTGGTTCACACCGAGGCGGTAGCGGTGGGCGTCCGCGTAGGCGAAGAGCCGGCCCTGGAGCATCTTGTCCGGCGAGGGACCGATGCCCGGGACGAAGTTGTTCGGGGAGAAGGCGGCCTGCTCGACCTCGGCGAAGACGTTCTCCGGGTTGCGGTCGAGGACCAGACGGCCCACGCGCTGCAGCGGGTAGTCGCTGTGCGGCCACACCTTGGTGAGGTCGAACGGGTTGAAGCGGTACTCCGCGGCCTCGGCGGCCGGCATGACCTGGACGTACAGGGTCCACGAGGGGTTCACACCGCGCTCGATGGCCTGGAGCAGGTCGGTCTGGTGCGAGTTCGCGTCCTTGCCGACGAGCTCGGCGGCCTGCTCGCCGGAGAGGCTGCGGATGCCCTGGTTCGTCTTGAAGTGGTACTTGACGAAGAAGGCCTCGCCCGCCTCGTTGGTCCACTGGTAGGTGTGCGAGCCGTAGCCGTTCATGTGGCGGTACGAGGCGGGGATGCCGCGGTCGCCCATGAGCCAGGTGATCTGGTGCGTCGCCTCGGGGGCGTGCGCCCAGAAGTCCCAGACGTTGTCCGCCTCCTGCTTGCCCGTGAAGGGGTCGCGCTTCTGGGAGTGGATGAAGTCGGGGAACTTGATCGGGTCCTTGATGAAGAACACCGGGGTGTTGTTGCCGACGAGGTCGTAGTTGCCCTCTTCGGTGTAGAACTTCAGCGCGAAGCCGCGGGGGTCGCGGACCGCGTCCGCGCCGCCGAGCGAGTCGGCCACCGTGGAGAACCGGATGAAGGTCTCGGTCTTCTTGCCGACCTCACCGAGGAAGTCCGCCTTGGTGTACGCGGTGACGTCGTCGGTCACCTCGAAGTAGCCGTACGCGCCGGAGCCACGGGCGTGCACCACGCGCTCCGGGATGCGCTCACGGTTGAAGCGCGCGAGCTTCTCCAGCAGGTGCTGGTCCTGGAGGAGGAGAGGGCCACCGACGCCGGCGGTGGCGGAGTTCTGGTTGTCGGCGACGGGGGCGCCGGACTCGGTCGTAAGCACGCGCTTCGACATCGTGACCTTCCGTACGGGAACTCTGCTGACGGTTCGAGGAGCGTAGATTCGGCTGGAACGTAACGTCAACAGTTTGTTGAAAATGAAGTGTGGTGTTCCGGTCGGCGGCGGCGCCTGGGCGCGACAGGACAGTTGTCAGCGCCGCCGCCGACCGGAATTCAGGGGCCCCGTTGCGGGGCGAGGGTGGATCGGACCTACGGGGTCGGACCTACGGGGTCGGACCTATGGGGTCGGACCTACGAGACCCGACCTACGAGACCGGGCCCGCCGGGTCAGACCTGCTGGCCGGAGAGGCGCTCGACGGCGCGCAGCAGGGCCGAGTGGTCCAGGCCGCCGTCGCCCTGAGCGCGCAGGGAGGCGACGAGCTGGGCGACGACCGCGCCGACCGGGAGGGCCGCGCCGACGTTGCGGGCGGCGTCGGTGACGATGCCCATGTCCTTGTGGTGCAGGTCGATCCGGAAGCCGGGCTTGAAGTCCCGGTTCAGGAAGTTGTCCTTCTTGCGGGTCAGGACCGTGGAGCCGGCCAGGCCGCCGTTGAGGACGTCCAGGGCGGCCTGGAGGTTCACGCCGGACTTCTCGAGGAAGACGACGGCCTCGGCGCAGGCCTGGATGTTGACCGCGACGATGAGCTGGTTGGCGGCCTTCACCGTCTGGCCGGAGCCGTGCGGGCCGCAGAGCACGATGGTCTTGCCGAGGGCCTCCAGGATCGGGAGGGCCTCGTCGAAGTCGGCCTGCTCGCCGCCGACCATGATCGAGAGCACGGCCTCGATCGCGCCGGCCTCGCCGCCGGACACCGGGGCGTCGATGACGCGGATGCCCTTCGCGGCGGCGTTCTTCGCGAGGTCGACCGAGGTCTGCGGGGTGATCGACGACATGTCGACGATCAGCGCGCCCTCCTTGGCGTTCTCCAGGATGCCCTCGGGGCCGTAGGAGATGGCCTCGACCTGCGGGGAGGCGGGCACCATCGTGACGATGACGTCGGCGTCCTTGACGGCCTCGGCGATCGACGCGGCGGAGGTGCCGCCGGCCTTGGTGAGCCGGTCGAGCTTGTCCTGCTCCAGCGTGAAGCCGGTGACCGAGTAGCCGGCCTTCAGCAGGTTCTCGGACATGGGCGAGCCCATGATGCCGAGACCGATCCAGGCGATCTTGGGGAGATTGCTCATGGTGGGGGTGCCTCTCGAAAACTGGTGGTACGGGGAGGGGGACGGCGCGGTGGCGCGTCAGCGGGCCGCGCGGGCCTCGGCCGGGAGCCACGCGAAGGACGCGGCGGCGTCGGCGGCCTTGTACTCCAGGCCGACCCAGCCGTCGTAGCCGGCCTTCTTCAGCTCGTCGAGGAGCTGCTCCAGCGGCAGGTCGCCGGTGCCCGGCGCGCCACGGCCCGGGTTGTCCGCGATCTGTACGTGGCCGGTCTTGGCCGCGTACTCCGCGATGACCTGGCTGACGTCCTCGCCGTTCATCGACAGGTGGTAGATGTCGAGGAGGAACTTGGCGTTGCCGAGGCCGGTGGCCGCGTTCACCTTGTCGATGACCTCGATCGCGGAGGGGGCGCTCACCAGCGGGTAGAGCGGCGACTCCGGCTTGTTGAGGGTCTCGACGAGGAGGATCGCACCGATCCGGTCGGCCGCGCGGGCCGCCAGGACCAGGTTCTCCAGGGCGAGGGTGTCCTGGATCTGCGGGTCGACGCCCTCGACGCGGTTGCCGTAGAGCGCGTTGAGCGCCTTGCAGCCGACCGAGGCGGCGAAGTCGGCGGCCACCTCGATGTTGGCGCGGAAGCGGTCCGACTCGTCCCCGGGTACGGAGAGGGCTCCGCGGTCCGGGCCGGGGAGCTGCCCGGCGTAGAAGTTCAGACCCACCAGCTGGGTGCCGGCGTCCTCAAGGGCTTTCCTGAGGGCGTCGAGCTCGCTCTGCTCGGGGGTGGCGGTGTCGATCCAGGGCCACCACAGCTCGACCGCGGTGAAGCCCGCCGCGGCGGCGGCCGCGGGGCGCTCCAGGAGCGGGAGTTCCGTGAAGAGGATCGACAGGTTCACATCGAAGCGCTGGTCCGTGTATCCCATGAGGGGCGGCGCTCCTTCCGTATCGCGGAAGTAAGTTTCTGTCTGACGGAATGTTGCAAGGAGGGTGTCCCGCTTGTCAAGAGGTCCCCGCAGGTCCGGGGCTCCCGCGGGCAGGGGCGGGGCCGTACTTTGGGTGCATGGTGCGTTTGAGAGTGGAGTTCACGACCGAGCCGTTCGACCTCGACGAGGCGCCGGCGCACGCGGTCGTGGCGCGTGAGGTCATCCAGTCGGCCGAACTGGACGCGGTCGATGTCGGTCCCTTCGGCAACACGGCGGAAGGCGGCGCCGACGAGGTGCTCACCGCGGTCGACGCGCTGCTGCGCCGGTCGCTCGCGGCCGGGGCCACGCGCGTCTCGCTCCAGGTGAATGTGATCGGGGAGGGCGAGAAGTGACCGAGCACCCTTTGGTCGCGGCAGTGAAGCCGCTGGTCGACGCGATGGGCGCGGAGCTGCTCGGCCCCGCGCAGGCGGAGGGCGACGACGTCGTCCTCTCCTGGGAGGGGGAGGACGTGCTCGCCGTACGGCTGCCGCAGCTCTCCGATTCGCTGGACCACATCCTCGCGGCGATGGAACGGCGGCACGGGATGCCGTTGTCCGAACTCGACCGCAAGGCGAAGCAGGAAGCCGTGCGTCTTCTGGAGGCACGCGGTGCCTTCTCGGTGCGCCACGGGGTGGAGACGGTGGCGGGTGCGCTGGGCGTCAGCCGCTTCACCGTGTACAACTACCTGAACAGAGAAACCGCCCTGAACAGGGAAAAGGCCGCCGAGAACGGCTAGTTGATCTTGTTGAACCGGGAGCCGTCGTCCAGATGTCGGGACGACGGCTTTTGTGTGGCCGAGTTTTCAACAAAGTGTTGACGTTGTGTTGCGGAGGGCGTTAGCTATCCGCAGCCCGTCCGACGCACAGCGAAAAACAGCCACGGAGGCTTCCCGTGACTTCAGGTACGACACCGGGTCTCACCCGGTTCAACACCTCGGCGGACAGCGAGGCTCTCGCCGCGCTCCACGAGGTGTGCTCCAGCTCGGCGTGGGGGAGCAGACTGCTCGCCCAGCGCCCGTACGCCACCGCCGAAGCCCTCTTCCTCGCCAGCGACGCCGCCATGGCCGAGCTGACCGCCGAGGACCTGGCCGACGCGATGGCGGGCCACCCGCCGATCGGTCGTCCGAAGGCAGGGGACCCGACCTCCTCCCGCGAACAGAGCGGGATGGCCGGCGCCTCCGCGGAGCTCAAGATCGAGATGCTCGAACTCAACCTGGCCTATCAGGAGAAGTTCGGTCATGTCTTCCTCATCTGCGCCACCGGCAGGACCGGCGAGCAGATGCGTGACGCGGTCCGTGAGCGGATCGGCAACTCGCCCGAGGAGGAGCGGGAGATCGTCCGCACCGAACTGGGCAAGATCAACCGCATCCGGCTGACCCGTCTCGTAGAGGAAGAGAGCTCCGCATGAGCACCGACACCACGGCCTCGGTGTCCACCCACATCCTGGACACCAGCATCGGCCGCCCGGCCGAGGGCGTGGCCATCACGCTCGCGGCCCGCAAGGGCCTCGACGGCGCATGGGTCGCGCTCGGCGGCTCCGCCACCGACGCGGACGGGCGCTGCAAGGACCTGCCGGCGCTGCCGGAAGAAACCACCCACGTACGACTCGATTTCGAGGTCGAGTCGTACTTCTCCAAGAAGCAAGCCGAGGCGCAGCAGGACGCCCCCCGCGTAAGGGACAGCGGTGCGTTCTTCCCGGAGGTGGCGATCACGTTCGCCGTCAAGCCGGGCGAGCACTATCACGTACCGCTGCTGCTCAACCCGTTCGGCTACTCCGTTTACCGAGGGAGCTAGCAGACATGCCCACGATTCTCGGCCAGAACCAGTACGGCAAAGCAGAGAACCGCGTCGTCAAGATCACGCGGGACGGCGACACCCACCACATCAAGGACCTGAACGTCTCCGTCGCCCTCTCCGGCGACCTCGACGACGTCCACCTCACCGGCTCCAACGCCCACTGCCTCCCCACCGACACGACGAAGAACACCATCTTCGCGTTCGCCAAGGAGCACGGCATCGAGTCCGCCGAGCAGTTCGGCATCCACCTCGCCCGTCACTTCGTGACGAGCCAGGAGCCGATCAAGCAGGCGCGCATCCGGATCGAGGAGTACTCCTGGGAGCGCATCGCCTCCTCCGACGCCAACTCCAAGTTCATCGGCGCCGAAGAAGTCAACCACTCCTTCGCCCGTAAGGGCCAGGAGACCCGCGTCACCCAGGTGACCTACGACGGCGAGAAGTGGGAGGTCATCTCCGGCCTCAAGGACCTCGTCGTCATGAACTCCACCAACTCGGAGTTCTGGGGCTACATCAAGGACAAGTACACGACGCTCCAGGAGGCGTACGACCGCATCCTGGCCACCCAGGTGTCCGCCCGGTGGCGGTTCAACTGGACCGACGACGACCAGCGGATGCCCAACTGGGAGCGGTCCTACGAGCAGACGCGGAAGCACATGCTCGAGGCCTTCTCGGAGACGTACTCGTACTCCCTCCAGCAGACGCTGTACCAGATGGCCACGCGCATCATCAACCACCGCTCGGAGATCGACGAAGTCCGCTTCTCGCTCCCGAACAAGCATCACTTCCTGGTCGACCTCGAGCCCTTCGGTCTGAAGAACGACAACGAGGTCTACTACGCCGCCGACCGCATGTACGGCCTCATCGAGGCCACCGTGCTGCGTGACGGAGCGACGGCGCAGATCCCGGTCGACATGACCAACCTCTAAGCGGCACGAAAAAGCCCCCGAGGCACTGCAGTCGCCTCGGGGGCGGGGTGCCCTTCAAACCGGTCGCGGACCGGAGGACTTCCCGTGACTCCGCCCCAGTGGGGCTTCTCGCTCGACCGTGAGGCTTCGCGACGGTCAAGCCCTGACCGCCTTCCCGACAGGAAGGTCACCAGTCTACAACGGCCAGGAGGCCCGCATGGACCGGCAGTTGGCCGCCCACCCGGTGGACGAAAAGCTTCCTGCCTCGCGGCTCGTCCCCGCGGCGCTCCAGCACATCGCCGCCATGTACGCCGGTGTCGTCACCCCGCCGCTCATCATCGGACAGGCCGTCGGCCTGGACGCCGCCGGAATGACCCGGCTCATCGCCGCCGGCCTGCTCATCGCCGGCTGTGCCACGATCCTGCAGACCCTCGGCATCCGGACCTTCGCCGGCAACCGGCTCCCGTTCGTCAACGCCGCCTCCTCGGCAGGCATCGCCCCGATGCTCGCCATCGCCGAGACCAGCGCCCCCGGGCACCAACTCCCCGCCATCTACGGTGCGGTGATGGTCGCCGGAGTGTTCTGCCTCGCCGTGGGACCGTTCTTCGGGAAGCTCCTGCGCTTCTTCCCGCCGCTCGTCACCGGCGTCGTCATCACCCTCATCGGGGTGACCCTGATGCCCGTGCCCGTCGGCTGGGCCCAGGGCGGCGACAAGACCGCCGCCGACTTCGGAGCCATGAAGTACCTGGCGCTCGCCGGCTTCACCCTCGTCGTCATCCTGCTCTTCCAGCGCTTCGGCAAGGGCTTCGTCAAGCAGATCGCCCTGCTCCTCGGCCTCTTCATCGGCACCCTCGCCGCGATCCCCTTCGGGATGGCCGACTTCGGTGCCCTCCGTGAGGCGCCCGTCGCGGCCCTGCCCACCCCCTTCGCCTTCGGCGCCCCCGAGTTCCAGCCCGCCGCGATCCTCTCCCTGTGCATCGTGATGCTGGTCCTGATGACCGAGTCCAGCGCCGGAATGCTCGCTCTCGGCGAGATCTGCGACCGGCGCAGCGACGGGAGGACCATCACCCGGGGCCTGCGCACCGACGGCATCGCGACCCTGCTCGGCCCCGTCTTCGGCGGCTTCCCGACCTCGGCCTTCGCCCAGAACGTCGGCGTCGTCTCCCTGACCCGGGTCCGCTCCCGGTACGTCGTCGCCGTCGCCGGCGGCGCCCTGATCGTCCTCGGCGCCTTCCCGGTCCTCGGCGCGGTCGTCTCCACGGTCCCGATGCCCGTCCTCGGCGGCGCCGGCATCGTCCTCTTCGGCTCGATCGCGGTCAGCGGCATCCGGACCCTGTCGGAAGCCGGACTCGACGACAGCTCCAACATCATCCTGGTGGCGGTCGCGCTCGGAGCGGGCATCATCCCGCTCGCCGCTCCCACCTTCTACGCCGGCTTCCCGGCCTGGGCGCAGACCGTGCTCGGCTCCGGCATCAGTGCGGGCGCGCTCGTCGCCGTCCTGCTCAATCTGTTCTTCCACCATCTCGGCACCCGGAGCCGTCACGCGGCTCCGGCACTCAAATCCTCCTAGGGTCCTGCCGTGCCCACACCACCCCCGAGGAATGAAGGAAGCACCGCCATGGCAGCACCTTCGGCAGCCCAGCGCATCGTCATCGAGAACGCGGCGATCGCGACGGTCGACGCGAACGACACCGAGTACGCCTCCGGCTACCTCGTCGTCGCCGACAACAAGATCGAGTCCATCGGTGCCGGCAAGGCCCCCGAGGGCCTGGAGAACGTGGTACGCCGGATCGACGCCACCGGTCATCTGGTGACGCCCGGTCTGGTCAACACCCACCACCACTTCTACCAGTGGATCACCCGGGGCCTGGCCACCGACCACAACCTGTTCAACTGGCTGGTCGCGCTCTACCCGACGTGGTCGCGGATCGACGAGTCGATGGTCCGCGTCGCCGCCCAGGGCTCCCTGGCGATGATGGCCCGCGGCGGTGTCACCACCGCCATGGACCACCACTACGTCTACCCGAAGAACTCGGGTGACCTGTCCGGCGCCATCATCGGCGCCGCCTCCGACATGGGCGTCCGCTTCACCCTCGCCCGCGGCTCGATGGACATGAGCGAGAAGGACGGCTTCCTGCCGCCCGACTTCGCCGTCGAGAGCACCGAGGGCGCGCTCGCCGCGACCGAGGAGACGGTCAGGAAGTTCCACGACGCCTCCTTCGACGCGATGACCCAGGTCGCCGTCGCCCCCTGTTCCCCGTTCTCCATCTCCACCCAGCTCCTCAAGCAGGGTGCCGAGCTGGCCCGCCGGCTCGGGGTGCGCATGCACACCCACGGCTCGGAGACCGTGGAGGAGGAGAAGTTCTGCCACGAGCTCTTCGGCATGGGCCCGACGGACTACTTCGAGTCCACCGGCTTCCTCGGCGAGGACGTGTGGATGGCGCACTGCGTCCACATGAACGACTCCGACATCGCCGCCTTCGCCCGCACCGGTACGGGTGTGGCGCACTGCCCCTCGTCCAACGCGCGCCTCGCCGCCGGCATCGCCCGCGTACCGGACATGCTCAAGGCGGGCGTACCCGTCGGCCTCGGTGTCGACGGCACCGCGTCCAACGAGTCCGGCGAGCTCCACACCGAGCTGCGCAACGCACTCCTCATCAACCGCCTCGGCGCCCACCGCGAGGCCGCGCTCAACGCCCGCCAGGCCCTGCGCCTCGGCACCTACGGCGGTGCGCAGGTCCTCGGCCGCGCCGACAACATCGGCTCCCTCGAAGCCGGCAAGCTCGCCGACTTCGTCCTCTGGAAGATCGACGGCCTCGGCCACTCGTCGATCGCCGACCCGGTCACCGCGATCGTCTTCGGCGCCGCGGCCCCGGTCACCGCCTCCTTCGTCAACGGCAAGCAGATCGTCGAGAACAACCGACTGCTGTTCGCCGACGAGGAGCAGATCGCGCGTGACGCGCGCGCGGAGGCGCAGCGCCTGGCCCGTATCACGGCCCAGAGCTGACCCTCCCCATGGAGTCCGACCGAGGGGGACGGCCCTCGGTCGGTCGCCGCGGACCCGAGCGGGGTCCGCGGCAGCCCGACCGGGAGGTGCCGTACGCAGAAGACGTACGGCACCTCCCGGGAAGGTGATGCCTGCCCGCACCCCCATCGGGCACCCGTCCCACGCAGAGCCTCCTCCCGCGTACACCGCCCCACCTCGCGTGCGTACGACTCCACCCCGCGCCCGCACCGCTTCACCCCGCAACGAGCCGCACCTCCTGTACTTCGCACCGCATCGCTCCACCTCCATGAACCCCGCGTCGCCGCCGACGTGTAACCGACCGGAGGAACCGCCGTGGCCGCCAAGCCCCAGGTTCGCAATGCACAAGACACAGGCTCCGCCCCCGAAGACCGTGAGAAGCATCCGGTCGACGAGACGCTGCCCCCACTGAAGATGCTCACCAGCGGCCTCCAGCACGTGGCCGCCATGTACGCGGGCGTCGTAGCGCCGCCCCTGATCGTCGGAGCGGCCGTCGGCCTCTCCGGCACCGAACTCACCTTCCTGACCGGCGCGAGCCTCTTCACCGCGGGTCTCGCCACCTTCCTCCAGACCCTCGGTGTCTGGAAGATCGGCGCCAAGCTGCCGTTCGTCAACGGCGTCACCTTCGCCGGCGTCGCCCCGATGCTCGCGATCGTCGACACCACCGACGACAAGTCCGACGCGCTGCCCGTCATCTTCGGCGCGATCATCGTCGCCGGACTGCTCGGCTTCCTCGCCGCCCCCTTCTTCTCCCGGCTCGTGCGGTTCTTCCCGCCGGTCGTCACCGGCACGGTGATCACCCTCATCGGTGTCTCCCTCCTCCCGGTCGCCTTCGGTTGGGCCCAGGGGCCCAACCCCCGGGCCGAGGACTACGGTTCGACGACCTACCTCACCCTCGCCGGCATCACGCTCGTCGTCGTCCTGCTGCTGCGCCGCTTCACCAGAGGCTTCCTCAAGCAGGTCGCCGTCCTGGTCGGCCTCGTCATCGGCACGCTCATCGCCATACCGTTCGGGGTCACCGACTTCTCCCCGGTGACCGAGGCGGACATCGTCGGCTTCCCGTCCCCGTTCCACTTCGGCGCCCCGCAGTTCGCGCTCGCCGCGATCATCTCCATGTGCGTGGTCATGCTCGTCTCCATGACCGAGTCGACCGCCGACATGCTGGCGCTCGGCGAGATCGTGGAACGGCCCGCCGACGAGAAGACCATCGCGGCCGGCCTCCGCGCCGACACCCTCGGCTCGGCGATCAGCCCGCTCTTCAACGGCTTCATGTGCAGCGCCTTCGCCCAGAACATCGGTCTGGTCGCCATGACCAGGATCCGCAGCCGCTTCGTCGTGGCCTGCGGCGGTGGCTTCCTGGTCCTGATGGGGCTCTCCCCGGTCGCCGCCTCGCTGATCTCGGTCGTGCCCCGGCCGGTCCTCGGCGGCGCGGGTGTCGTCCTCTTCGGCTCGGTCGCGGCCAGCGGCATCCAGACCCTGGTCAAGGCCGGCCTGGAGAAGGACAACAACGTCCTGATCGTGGCCGTCTCGCTGGCCGTCGGGATCATCCCGATCACGGCGCCGGAGTTCTACCACGCCTTCCCGGAGACCGCGAAGATCATCCTGGACTCGGGCATCTCCACCGGCTGTGTCGCGGCCGTCCTGCTCAACGTGGTCTTCAACCACCTGGGCGGGGGCCGGGACGACGACCAGGTCACCGCGCCGATGGAGCCGGGTGAGGAGATCTCCGGCAGCGCCACGGCGAAGGCGGCGCACGTCCACTGAACCCGCTCGTAGCCCCACCGACCGCCCCGGTCCCCGCGCACGCCGCGGGGCCCGGGGCCGTCGTGCTGATCAACCCCAACACCTCCGCGGAGACGACCGCGATGATGACCGCCATCGCCCGGCGGACCCTGGGGGCGCCGGGGGCGGGCCCGCGGGCGTCGGGCGCCCCGGCGGGTGCCCTCTCCGTCCGCGGCGTGACCGTGACCCGGGGCCCGCGCATCCTCACCGACCCCGCCGCCCTGCGCGCCGCGGCCCCCGAGGTCCTCGCCGCCGGTCTCCGCGCCGCGGCCGCGGACGACTGCGCGGCGCTCCTCGTCGGCGCCTTCGGCGACCCCGGCCTGGAGGAGCTGCGCGCGGCGACCGGCCTTCCCGTGGCGGGCCTCGGCGAGGCGGCCCTCCTGGAGGCCGCCGCCGACGGCACCCCCTTCGGCATCGCGACCACCACGCCCCTCCTCGCCGACGCCATCGCCGCGCGGGTGGCGGCCCTCGGCCTCGGCGACCGGTACACGGGCATCCGGCTCACCACCGGCACCCCCGAACGCCTCTCCGCCGACCCCGCGCTGCTCCTCGACCGGCTGGAGCGAGCGGTCCGCGCCTGCGTCGAACGGGACGGGGCGCGCGCCGTCGTCATCGGCGGCGGCCCGCTGGGCGAGGCCGCCGAGGAACTCCACGCCCGGTGCGCGGTCCGGGTGGTGGCCCCGATCCCTGCGGCCTGCCGCGCGATCCGCCACCACCTGTCCCGCTGACTCCCCTCACCGCTCCACCGCGATTCGCCACCACCTGTCCCGCTGACTCCCCTCACCGCTCCACCGCGATTCGCCACCACCTGTCCCGCTGACTCCCCCTCACCGCTCCACCGCGATCCGCCGCCGGCACTCCGGGGCCAGCGCCGGGTAGGCGGCGGCGATCGCCTCGTACAGCCGCCGGCGCAGCAACCGCTCGGCGTCCCCGCGGCCGGTCTCCCCGTACAGCCCGTCGAGGAGCGTCTCGTACCGCGAGAGAGCGGCCCGCAAATAGCTCACCTGCCACCGCTCCAGTCCGCCCTGCGGCCCGCCCCCGGGGCCCCGCGCGCCCAGCAGCTGCCGGTGGCGGACCGCCCGGCGCTCCAGCTCGGGTCCGGGGAGCAGCGGCACCTTGATCGGCTCGGCGCGGATCGCGGTGAGCACGGCGGCCCTCCGCCGCTCCGCGTACAGCCCGGCGGCCGCCGACCGGGCCTTCGGGAGCAGGGAGGCGGCGGTGAACTCGGCCGTGCGCTCCACGGTCTCGATCCGGGCCAGGAGGTAGAGCCGCACGGGCGCGAGGGACCAGCGGCGCGGATCGCGGCCCTGCACGTCGGGTGAGCCGAGCAGGTCCCGCACCATCGAGTCGGTCCAGCCGCGTCGGCGCACGCCGGCGAGCGTCACATAGGTCGTACGGTCCGTCATGATTCCCCCAAGAATCGACTACTCAGCGTGACGATTCCAGTGAAGCGGACGCCACTGACAACGCCCCCTTGTCGAGGTCGCCGCCGCTGTGCGATATAGGTCTGGACCTTTTCGACGGACGGAGGGCCTCCCGTGCAACGCCCGCTCCCCACACGCCTGTTGACCGCAGCCCCAGTGCTCCTCCTGCTCGTCCTCTCCGCCTGCTCGGGCGCCGCCGAACCGCCCCCGAAGGACACCCGCGCCCCGACCGTCCCCACCGGCGTCACCGCCACCGCGGGCAGCGCCACCACCGTCCACGTCATGTGGAGCGCGGCAACCGACGACCGAGCCGTCACCGGCTACGCGGTCTACCGCGAGGGCCGCAAGGTCAAGGACCTCCCCGCCACCACCCTGATGACCGACGTCGTCGGACTCACGCCCGCCACCCGCCACACCTTCACCGTCCGCGCCCGCGACGCCGCCGGAAACGCGTCGCCCCCGAGCCCCGCCGTCACCGCGACCACCCTGCCCGCGAACGCCGAGGACCGCACGCCCCCCACCGCCCCGGGCGCGCTGCGCGCCACCGCCGACGGCAGTCGCGCCGCCACCCTCCGCTGGACCCCCGCCCGCGACGACACCCGCGTCACCGCGTACGACGTCTACCAGGCCGACACCCGCGTCCACACCGCCCCCGGCACCGCCACCACGGCCCGCGTCACCGGCCTGCGCCCCGGCACCGCCTACGCGTTCACGGTCCGCGCCCGCGACGCCGCGGAGAACTCCTCCCCGGACAGCCCCCGCGTCGAACTCACCACCGCATCCGCCCCCGGCGCACCCCCGAACACCGCACCCGGAGACCTCACCACGACGGCCGGCAAGGGCGAGATCACCCTCACCTGGACCCCGCCGGACACGGGAGCCCCGGTCACCCACCACGAACTCCACCTGAACGGCCGTTTCACCACCACCATCGTCTGGGGCACCACCCCACCCCCCGGACGCGCCACCTACACCTTCCCGGTCCAGGACCCCCCGGGCACCCGCTACACCGTCACCCTCCGCGCCCAACTCCCCGACGGCACCTGGGGCGACTTCTCGGCGCCCCGCGTGGTGGTGGTGCGCTGACCGGAACGTCCTCGTATGCACGTAATCGTCTTCCCGGAATTACCCTGGGAAGCGTGGCCGAGACCGTTCTCACCAACACCGGGCTCGACAGCTTCCTCGACGGAACGCCCGAGCGCCGCGACCCCGTCTTCACGCGCGCCGCCGAAGCGGTGCTGGGACTGCTCGCCCTGCGCGGGGCGGACCGGGGGAGCGGGCTCCCCGAGCCGACGCCCGGGCTCGTGCGGCACCTCCTCGTGGAGGACCTGCCGACGTTCGTGTACGCCGCGCCCGGGGAGCTCGGCGTGTATCCGGCCGTCCTCGGGGCGCTCGCCGCGCGGTTCGACGGCGGGCGGGGCGAGCAGGTCGTCGCCGTCGTCGCGGAGGCCGCGCCCGACTTCGAGCGCGCCATGAACGACCCCGGCAACCTCACCTGGCACCGCTGGTACGCCTCCCTCCTGCGGACCTGCGGCACCGATCTCGCCGACCCCGAGGACGTACGCCGCCGGCTCGCCGCCCTCGACGGCGCGCCGCTCCCCGACGGGGTGCGCCGGGCCGACCTCATGGGCCGGACGGCCCTCGCCGACGTCCTGCTCGCCGAGGCCCTCACCCGTGCGTACGTACGCGACGCCGAGGCCGCACCGGCCGCCGGCCCCCTGCTCACCGACCACGCCGTCGCGACCGGCATCGGGCAGGTGGCCGCCGCGCTCCTGGACCGGTGGACCGCCGCCGGGCTCGCCGAACAGCTCGCCGGGCCGTACGCGCGCTTCGCCCCCGGCCCCGACGCCTTCCCCCACCTCGTCCTCGCCGACGCCCTCCTCGACGAGCACCTCGACTACTACGGCGACCCCGCCGCCCCCGTACCCCCGCCGCCGGCCGTCGAGAACCCGACCGTGCCCGGGGCCGTCGAGGAGGACGCCGACGCGCTCGCCGCCGCCGTCGAGAGCCTCGCCGAGGGCGCGTTCGGGCCCTACGGAGGCGAGGCGCCACACCTGCTGTACGTGATCTACCAGCGCGGCTGCTCCGCCGAGTCCGTCGCCCGCAAGGCCGCCGAGTACGAGGACTGGACCGTCGACCCCGCCGTCGAGGACCTGCCCGTCCCCGTCCCGGCCGAGGCGCCCGACGCGTACACGACGCCACCCCTGGCGGAGCTCGTACGACTCCTCGGGGCGCCGGAGCTGACCGAGGCCGACCGGGAACGGCTCGCCCGACCCGCCCGCGACCTCGCCGCGGTCGTCGACCGGCTCGCCGCCACCGGCCTGCTCCACCGCACCGGCGACGCCTTCGGGCTCACCCCGCGCGGCGCGGGCGTCCTGCGCTATCTGCTCCGAGTGCGCGGGATCGCCGCACCGGACTCCCGTGAGACCGCGGCCTGGGCCGCGCCGACCCTGGTCGCAGCCGCCACCGGCTGGTCCGCGTCGTCCGCCGCACGGGTGCTCGGCGACTGGCTCCGCGCGCGCGGGGACGGCGCCGACGCCTGGTCCCAGCTGCTCGCCGCCCTCGGCACCACTCACACGGGCACCACCGACGCGGCCGACGCGCGGGGCCTCCTCGCCGTCCTGGACACCGGCACCGCCCCCGCCGAGGCCCTCCGGGGCGCCCTGCGCGACCCGGCGGTCGGCGAGTACGTCCACGAGGTCCTGCGTGCGAGGGGCGAGCGGGCGGACCACCTCCAGGTCCCCACCTCGGCACGGGCCCTGTACGTCCTTGACGCACTGCCCGGCAAGAAGGGGCCCCTGGAGTCCCGCCGCGCCGCCTTCGACGCGGCGGCGGCCGCCTGGCCCGGCGGCTCCGCCGCCCTGGTCCGGGCGATGGCCGAGGCGGACCGCCACGAGACGGCCCGGGTCCTCGGCCCCCTCGGCATCACCGTGCCGTAGGCCGCGGGGTCACCCCGCCGTCAGGTACATCCCCGAGGCACCCGAACCCGCCGTGTTCTTGCAGCTGTGGTTCCCGGTCGGCCTGGCGTGGACGAGGCCCAGGCACCGGCCCATGGCCTGCTGACCGTACGCGTTCGGGTGCATCGACTCCTGGACGAGCCCCTGCGTGCTCTGGCTGTCGATCCAGCGCGCCCACTCGCTCGTGGTCGCCGACGCCGGCACGGTCGACGTGACCTGCTTGCTCGCCTTCGCGCAGACCTCACGCCCCTGGAGCGCGTCCCGCAGGTCCATGAACTGCACGCCCTTGGCCACGGCGACCCCCTTCAGCCGGTTCGCGAGCTGCGGGACCAGGGAGTCCCGCGCCCAGTCGGAGTCCGCGTTCCAGAAGGGGCAGCCGCCGGTGTTGGTACGGGACCAGCCGCTCTCGCCGTACCGGTTGTCGGCGGCGCGCGGGATGGGGGAGGGGTACGACTGGAGCACGATCCGGTAGTCCGACGAGGAGTACCCCGCGCCCGTCATGACCGCCCGGATCTCGTCGACCGACCGGCCGACGTCCGCCATCACGCCGTCGATCTTCGCGTCGACCTCGGCCTGCTGGTCGTCGTGGCAGTACGAGTACCAGACGATGTAGTCCTTCGCGCAGGTGGCGATGATGTCGGCGAAGCCCAGGTCGTTGCCGCCGATGGAGAGCGCGATGAGCTCCACGTCGTGCGAGGCGGCCACGGCCGCGAGCTGGTCGGCCTGCGGGGCCTCGCCCTTGTAGGCCTGGCCGCCCTGGGAGGCCCGGAAGACGTTGTCCGTGGTCGCCCCGGAGCAGGCGAGGTTGATCAGGGAGGAGGCGATCGCGCCGGCGCTCTTCACCTCGGCGGTGTCCGAGCGGTGACAGCCGCCCGCGGTGGTTCCGTACACCCGGGACGGGTCGTAGGCGCTACCCGTCCAGGCCCGGTCGGTGCCGTTGCGGCTGCCGGAGTTGGTCAGGCTGTTGCCCTGCCAGCGTCCGGCCTCGCCGGAGATGTAGCTGTCGCCCATGGTGACGACGGCGGTGGGGCCGGTGCCGGAGGAGGCTGAGGCGGTGGGAGCCCCGAAGGAGGCGAGCCCGGCGGCGGTACACAGAGCCAGGATTCCGCGCAGGGCGCGGTGGGGGGTCGAAGGCATGGCTGTGCTCCTGCGGTGTGAGGTACGCAGATGTGGGGGACAGCCGCCGGCCGGTGGCATGGCGGAATCTCGCACGGCGTGGCTTGTTACCGCTAGGTAGCTGCATATCTCGGTTCCGTCACGTCACCTGTGAGGAGCCAGGGAATGCGACAGGGCTCTGCCCCTGGTGTCCGTGCGGACACCAGGGGCAGAGCCCTGTGCGGAACGCTGTTCGGTTCGCTGTTCGGCCGCTGTGCGGTCAGCCGACCAGCTGTTCGTAGGCGGGGAGCGTCAGGAAGTCCGCGTAGTCCGCGTCGAGGGAGACGTGCAGGAGCAGGTCGTGCGCCTGCTGCCACTTGCCGGCCGCGAAGGCCTCCTCGCCGATCTCCGCGCGGATCGCGGCGAGCTCCTCGGCGGCGACCTCGCGGGCCAGCTCCGGAGTCGCCGACTTCCCGTTCTCGAAGACGACGCCCGCGTTGATCCACTGCCAGATCTGCGAGCGGGAGATCTCGGCGGTGGCCGCGTCCTCCATCAGGTTGAAGATGGCGACGGCGCCGAGGCCGCGCAGCCACGCCTCGATGTAGCGGATGCCGACCTGGACGGCGCTGACCAGGCCGTCGTACGTGGGCCGCGCGTCGAGCGAGTCGATCGCGATCAGGTCGCCGGGCGCGACGGAGACGTCCTCGCGGAGGCGGTCCTTCTGGTTCGGCTTGTCGCCGAGGACGGCGTCGAAGGAGGCCATCGCGATCGGGACCAGGTCCGGGTGCGCGACCCAGGAGCCGTCGAAGCCGTCGCCGGCCTCGCGGTCCTTGTCGGCCTTGACCTTCTCGAACGCGACCTTGTTGACCTCGGCGTCCTTGCGGGACGGGATGAACGCCGCCATGCCGCCGATCGCGTGCGCACCGCGCTTGTGGCAGGTGCGGACGAGGAGTTCGGTGTACGCGCGCATGAACGGGGCTGTCATCGTGACCGCGTTGCGGTCCGGGAGGACGAACTTGGCGCCGCCGTCACGGAAGTTCTTGACGATCGAGAAGAGGTAGTCCCAGCGGCCGGCGTTCAGGCCGGCGGCGTGGTCGCGGAGCTCGTAGAGGATCTCCTCCATCTCGTACGCGGCCGTGATGGTCTCGATGAGGACCGTGGCGCGGACGGTGCCCTGCGGGATGCCGACGTACTCCTGTGCGAAGACGAAGATGTCGTTCCAGAGGCGGGCCTCCAGGTGCGACTCCGTCTTCGGGAGGTAGAAGTACGGGCCCTTGCCGAGGTCGATCAGACGCTGGGCGTTGTGGAAGAAGTAGAGGCCGAAGTCGACGAGCGCGCCGGGGACCGGGCGGCCGTCGAAGGTGAGGTGACGCTCCTCCAGGTGCCAGCCGCGCGGGCGCATGACGACCGTCGCGAGCTCGTCGGCGGGCTTGAGGGCGTACGACTTGCCGGAGCGCGGGTCCGTGAAGTCGATGTTCCGGGTGTACGCGTCGATCAGGTTGACCTGACCCAGGACCACGTTCTCCCAGGTCGGCGCCGAGGCGTCCTCGAAGTCGGCGAGCCAGACGCGGGCGCCGGAGTTGAGCGCGTTGATCGTCATCTTGCGGTCGGTCGGGCCGGTGATCTCGACACGGCGGTCGTTCAGGGCCGCCGGGGCCGGTGCGACCTTCCAGGAGTCGTCGGCGCGGATCGCCGCGGTCTCCGGGAGGAAGTCCAGAGTGGACGTACGGGCGATCTCGGCGCGACGCTCCGCCCGGCGGGCGAGGAGCTCGTCCCGGCGCGGGGTGAACCGCCGGTGCAGTTCGGCGACGAAGGCCAGGGCGGCCTCGGTGAGCACCTCCTCCTGGCGGGGGAGGGGTTCGGCATCGACGACGGCCAGGGGGGACGGCGCTGGTGCGGACATGAACTGTCACTTCCTTCAGCGGACTTCACGGGCGGTGCCAGGCGGCCGCCGGGCGTCGCGGGACGGCACGGAGTGCCGCAGGCGCCGAGATACGGCCGCGAGCGCCCTCTGAACTGACAGGCGCTTCTGAACAGTGGATACTAGTTTCCTCATGGTGGAAGTTCAATGGTTTGTTGATGTCGAGATTCTCCGGATCGACAGAACATGGCTCGGGGTGCCACGGCCCGTGCCGCACCGCTCACTCCCGGTCGCTCACTCCAGGTGGGCCAGATCCGCCTCCGTGTCGATGTCATAGGGCTCGGCCACATCCGAACAGTCCACCGGCGTGATCGCATCCCGGTGCGCCGCCAGATAGTCCCGCGCGCCCCGGTCGCCGACCGCGCCCTCGGCGATCCCCGCCCAGTGGCCGGCGCCGAACAGCACCGGATGGCCCCTCTCCCCGTCGTACGAGGCCGCCGCCAGCGAGTCCCGCGAGCGGCACGCCGCGCGGACCCGGGCCACCGCCGCCGGTCCGATCCCCGGCTGATCCACCAGGAACACCAGCGCCGCGTCCACCCCGCGCGGATCCGCGGCCAGTGAGGCGAGCCCGACCCGCAGCGAGGAACCCATCCCCTCGCCCCACTCCGGGTTCTCCACGACCACGCACCCGGCCAGCTCGGCCCGCTCCCGTACGACATCGCCCGCCGCGCCGAGCACGACGTGCACCACCCCGCACCCGCCCTCGCGCAGGACGCGCACCGCGTTCTCGACGAGAGGCCGCCCCCGGTGGGGCAGGAGCGCCTTGGGCCGTCCGCCCAGTCGCCGCCCGCCCCCGGCGGCGAGAAGCAGTCCGGCCACGAGCGGGGTTCGATCCTCGGTATCAGTCATGAAGCCTGCATACCTCATGACGCGGAATCACACGCTCGCCTGAATTCCCCCCATGGAGGGTGGCGCGGCGGGGTGGCGAAGGAGTTAACTGGCCCGCGGCTCCCGGCGCCCGACCGCCGCCCGCTGGGTCGGCTCGGAGTGTGTCCGGCATGTTCGGGGTGTTCTGCGCACAGTGTCGTGCGAGGGGGAGAACCATGTTGCGAAGCGTGGGGCAGAGGCGAGTGAGCGGCGAGGGTGTGGACCCCAGGGTGGCCGAACTGCGGTCCGCCGTGTCCCGGCTCAGGCGCGAACTGGCAGGCCATCGGGTCGAGTTCGCCGATCGCGGTATCGCCGAGGACGAGCTTGCCGCGCTGGACGCCATGGCGCTCGGCGGTGTCCCCGAGGTGCGGCGGCTGCGCAGGTCCCTGCTGCTGATCGCCGGCTCGATCGGCTCCGTGAGCGCGTTCGCCGACGGGCTCGCCGCGGTCCGCCGCGCCGTCGAGCGCTTCGGCCCGCCGCCGCAGGGCCCTGTGGGCTGAGGCCGCCGCCGGGCGCCGGGCAGGCCCTACCGGCGGATCAGCCGCCGGGCCGTCGCCGCTGCCACCGCCGCCGTGCGCGAGTCCACGCCCAGCTTCGCGAAGATGTGCACCAGGTGTGACTTCACCGTCGCCTGGCTCAGGAACAGCGCCTTGCTGATCTGCTGGTTCGACAGGCCCTCGCCCACCAGCTGGAGCACCTCCAGCTCCCGCTTCGTCAGCGCCTCCGCCGGTGTCCGCATCCGGTCCATCAGCCGGTGCGCCACCGCCGGGGCCAGCGCCGACTGGCCGGCCGCCGCCGTCCGTACCGCCGCCGCCAGCTCCTCCGGCGGCGCGTCCTTCAGCAGGTAGCCGGAGGCGCCCGCCTCCACCGCCGCCAGGATGTCCGCGTCCGTGTCGTACGTCGTCAGGACCAGCACCTTCGGCCCGCCCGGCGCCGCCGTGATCGCCGCCGTCGCCTCCGAGCCGTGCATCCCGGAGCCGAACTGCAGGTCCATCAGGACCACGTCCACGCCCCCGGCGGCGGCCAGCTCCACGGCCCGCTCGGCCGTGGCGGCCTCGGCGACCACCGTGAAGCCCGGCTCGGTGTCGAGGACCGCGCGCAGGCCCGCCCGTACCACCGGGTGGTCGTCGGCGAGGAGAAGCCTGATGGTGGTCATGCGGAGACTCCAGCGGGGAGAGGGAGGGACACGGCCACCGCCGTGCCCTGACCGGGTGCCGACTCGACGGTGAACGTGCCGCCCAGCGACTCGGCCCGGGAACGCATCGCCGGAAGACCGAAGCCGGCCTCCGAGGACTGCCGTACGGAGCCCGGATCGAAGCCCTTGCCGTCGTCGACGACGTCCAGGGTCACCGAGGCGTCCATGAACGACAGCGTGATCTCGGCCCGCGAGGCCGAGGCGTGCCGCACGGTGTTCGCGAGCGCCGACTGCGCGATCCGCAGCAGAGCCACCTCGTACGGGGTCGGCAGCTCGACCGGCGTCCCGCTCACCGAGAACCGGACCCGCGGCCCGACCCCCGGCTCGCGCAGTCGTTCCAGCGCGGCCGCCAGTGAGCCGTGTTCCAGGTCCGGCGGCGACAGCGCCCGGACGAACCGTCGCGCCTCCGCCAGGTTGTCCTGCGCCGCCTGCCGCGCCCCGTCGATGTGGCCCGCGGCCGGCGAGTCCGGCGGCAGCACCCGCTCGGCCGCGCGCAGCAGCAGCTGGATCGAGGACAGGCCCTGGGCGAGCGTGTCGTGGATCTCCCGCGCCAGCCGCTCGCGCTCGGCGAGCGTCCCCGCGTGCCGCTCGGCCGCCGCCAGCTCCGCCCGGGTCTCGATCAGCTCCTCGATGAGCCGCCGCCGCCGCTCGCTCTCCCGGTACAGCGCCTGGTAGCCGAGGACGGTCGCCACCGCGACGGCCCCGCCCAGCAGCGGCCCGATGAAGACCCCGGGGTTCAGCGGGGCGCCGTGCCCCACGTACGAGAGGATCGCCGCGCCCGCGGTCAGCGCGACGGCCGGCAGCGACCAGCGCGTCGGCAGCAGGTGCAGCTGGAGGAAGTACAGGGGGAAGGCCACCCAGAGCGCGTCGGGAGTCAGCCAGAGCAGTCCCAGCCAGGACGCGCCCAGGACGCCGAGCCAGACGGCTGCGGCCCGCTGCGAACTGCCCACGGACGGCAGGAGCGAGCCGGCCGCGTAGACCGCGCCCACGACCACCGCCATCACCGTCCCGGCGGCCGAGTCGGCCCGTACCGCCGCGAGGACGAGGAGGCCGGCCATCAGCAGATGCAGGCAGAGGCGCAGTGCGCGCAGGGCGGGGGTGAGGGAGCGAGGATCCATGTCCCCTCCAGCGTAGACAGCGGGCGGACGGGGAACGGACAATCCGGACTCAACCGAAAGTTTGATTGCGGGGCAATCCGTGGCGCGATGCCCCGACCGCCCCTCTCGCACCACTCTGGTCAGCATGTTCGTGGCATGGAGAGACCTGAGATTCGCCAAGGGGCGATTCGCCCTCATGGGCACCGTGATCGTGCTGATCACCCTGCTCGTGGGGTTGCTGTCCGGGCTGACCGCCGGGCTCGCGCGAGAGAACATCTCCGCGATCACCGGCCTGCCCGCCGACCGGCTCGCCTTCGCGGCTCCGCCGGCCGGGCAGTCGGTCTCCTTCACCAACTCGACGGTGACGGAGGACCAGTGGAGCCGGTGGGCGGAGCAGCCCGGTGTGACGGAGGCCGCGCCGCTCGGCATCCGGACCCTCAACGGCGCCGCCGGAGACCGTACGGCCGCGGTCTCCGCCTTCGGTACGGAGCCGGGGACGGGTCTCGCGCCGGAGAGCGGCAAGCTCGGCCCCGGCAAGGCGGTCCTCTCGGAGTCCGCCGCCGAGGAGCTGGGCGTGGGAGTCGGCGACGCGCTGCGCCTCGGCCCCCTGGAGGCCACCGTCGTCGCGGTCTCCGGTGACGCCTCGTACAGCCACACGCCGGTCGTGTGGACCTCCCTCGACGACTGGCAGAAGCTCGGCCACAACGGCACCACCCCGGAGGAGCAGGCCACCGTCATCGCGCTGAGCGGCAGCGGGGCCGACTGGGCGGCCGGTGACAAGGCCGCCGGGACCGAGGCGCGGACCATCGACGACGCGCTCACCGCCATAGGGTCCTACCAGGCCGAGAACGGCTCTCTCCAGCTCATGCGCGGCTTCCTCTTCGCGATCTCCGCGCTCGTCATAGGGGCGTTCTTCACCGTCTGGACGATCCAGCGCAGCGGCGACGTCGCCGTCCTGAAGGCGCTCGGCGCCTCCACCCCGTACCTCCTCAGGGACGCCCTCGGCCAGGCCGTCCTCATGCTCACCGCCGGCACCCTGCTCGGCACCGCCCTCGCGGTCGGCATCGGGGCCCTGGTCAGCGGCGGGAACGTGCCCTTCGTCCTGGAACCGCTCACCGTCCTCGGGCCGGCGGCCGTGATCATCGTGCTCGGTGTGCTCGGCGCCGCCCTGTCCATCCGGCGGATCACCGCCGTCGATCCCCTCACCGCCCTCGGGAGCGCCCGATGAGCCTCGTCCTCGACGCCGTCACCCTGACCTATCCCGACGGAGACGGCCGGCTCACCGCCCTCGACTCCGTCTCCCTGACCGTCCCCGCGGGCACCCTCACGGCGGTGGTCGGCCCGTCCGGCTCCGGCAAGTCGAGCCTGCTCGCCGTCGCCGCGACGCTGGTGACCCCGGACCGGGGGCGGGTCGTCGTCGCCGGTACGGAGACCGGGCCGCTCACCCCGGCCGCCCGCGCCGAGCTGCGGCGCGAGCACATCGGGATCGTCTTCCAGCAGCCCAACCTGCTGCCCTCGCTGAGCGCGGCGGAGCAGCTCCAGGTGATGGCGCACCTGTCGGGGCGGGCGCCGAAGTCGGTACGCGCCCGGGCCATGGAGCTGCTCGACGCGGTGGGCCTCGCGGAGCAGGCGCACCGCCGTCCGCACCAGCTCTCCGGCGGTCAGCGCCAGCGCGTGAACATCGCGCGGGCCCTGATGAACGAGCCGTCCGTGCTCCTGGTCGACGAGCCGACGAGCGCCCTGGACCACGAGCGGGGCTCGGCGGTGATGGACCTGCTGGCAGGCCTGACGGCGGAGCGCGGCACGGCGACGGTGCTCGTCACCCACGACAGGACCCACCTGGCCCGCACGGACCGCACGGTGACGGTCCAGGACGGGAGGCTCGCGGACTCGATCCCGGCCTGAGGGCCACGGGACCGGCCTGAGGCCACGCGATCGGGCGGCGGGCCGCGGGACCGGCCTGAGGGCCACGGGACCGGGCGGCGGGGCCGTCGGGGTCAGCCGAACCAGACCACCACGCGGACGTTCCCGTCCCCGTGGGTGGTCGCGAGTTCGCGCATCGCGGCCCAGACAGCGCCCCAGCTGCCGTCCGGTGGGGCGAACATGCGGGCGGTGAGCGTCACGGGGCGGTACACGGCGCCCTTCCAGTGGACCTCGCCGCCCTCGGGCCACTCCGGTGGCATCAGGTCCTCGCCGAAGATCTCCTCCGCCAGGTCGAGGACCTCGATCGGCGTCCAGGACACGTGGTCCAGGACGAGTGCGCCGTCCGGGCCCGGCTGCCATACGCCGATGCGGTCGTAGGCGGCGCCGTCGGTGAGCGGCGCGTCCCAGTCGACGGCCGCGACCTCGGCCCAGGTGGCGTACGAGTGGCCGTGGTGCAGCTCCTCGCAGGTGCTGGGGACGTGGTCGGAGACATCGGGCGGACATCCCCGCTGGTCGAACAGCGCCTGTCGCACCTGCAGGGCCCCGCCGAAGCCGAAGAGGCACTCCCATGCGTACCGGTCCCGCCCGAGCGCAGGGTCCGGCAGGTCGAGCGCGATGGCCCAGCGGCCACCGCGCTCGCGTACCTCGATCACACCGTCTATGTCCGTCCCCACGGCGACGAGCCTAAGGGCCTCTCGTCACAGCAGACGGCACTCAGCCCTGGCCGTTGCCCGCCGTGCTGGCGAGCGCCACCGACAGTTCGCGGGCGACCTGCTGGAGGATCGGGACGATCTTCTCCGTGGCCGCTTCGGTGACCCGGCCCGCCGGGCCCGAGATGGAGATCGCCGCGGCGGTGGGGGAGTCGGGGACCGGCACCGCGAGGCAGCGGACTCCTATCTCCTGCTCGTTGTCGTCGACCGCGTACCCGGTCGCGCGGACCGCTTCGAGGGCGTCCAGGAAGCCGTCCGGCGTGGTGATCGTCTTCTCGGTGGCGGCCGGCATGCCGGTACGGGCGAGCAGCGCGCGCACCTCCTCCGCCGGGGTGTGCGCGAGGAGCGCCTTGCCGACGCCGGTCGAGTGCGGCAGGACCCGCCGGCCGACCTCGGTGAACATGCGCATCGAGTGCTTGGAGGGCACCTGGGCGACGTACACGATCTCGTCCCCGTCGAGCAGCGCCATGTTGGCGGTCTCGCCGGTCTCCTCGACGAGCCGCGCCAGGTAGGGGCGGGCCCAGGTGCCGAGCAGGCGGGAGGAGGACTCGCCGAGACGGATGAGGCGGGGGCCGAGCGCGTACCGCCGATTGGGCTGCTGGCGTACGTAACCGCAGGCGACGAGGGTGCGCATCAGCCGGTGGATGGTGGGGAGGGGCAGTCCGCTGCTGGCGGAGAGCTCACTCAGCCCGACCTCGCCCCCGGCGTCGGCCATCCGCTCCAGGAGGTCGAAGGCACGCTCTAGGGACTGGACGCCACCGCTCGCTGCGGCGGGCTTGGCGGCGTCGGTGGTGCTGGCGCTGGACGTCGGCACGTCAACGGTCCTTTCGGGGCAGGCGGGCAAGTCAGCAGCCTACCGGGCCACCGGCCGGGGCACCTGGTCCCGGTACCGGCGTACGGGCCGGTCAGGGGGTGTTTGTCCGGTGTCGGGGAGGGCCCGGCGGGGTCCGGGTCTGCCCCACATGTGTGGAGCTACGTTCTACTGTACGGAATTTCCATTCCACTTTGTGGAAACATCCAAGTCGGGTTCGCCGACGGCCGATGCTGGAAGTGTGCCCTTGACGACATGTCGTCCGGAAGTGAAGACTCCTTCAACAGTTCGTTGAATTTCTGGTTCTCGTTGAAGTGCTTGAAGAAGGGGTACGGGTGGACGTCAACCTGGTCCTGCGCTCGACTCGCGTCATCACCCCCGAGGGGACGCGCCCGGCGTCGATCGCCGTCTCCGGAGGGACGATCGCGGCCGTGCTGCCGTACGACGCCGAGGTCCCGGCCGGTGCCCGCCTGGAGGACGTCGGCGACGACGTCGTCCTGCCCGGTCTGGTCGACACCCACGTGCACGTGAACGACCCCGGCCGCACCGAGTGGGAGGGCTTCTGGACCGCCACCCGCGCGGCCGCCGCCGGCGGCATCACCACCCTGCTCGACATGCCGCTCAACTCCCTGCCGCCGACCACCACCGTCGAGAACCTGCGGATCAAGCAGGAGGTCGCCCGGACCAAGGCGCACGTCGACGTCGGCTTCTGGGGTGGCGCCCTGCCCGACAACGTCAAGGACCTGCGCCCGCTCCACGACGCCGGGGTCTACGGCTTCAAGTGCTTCCTGTCGCCGTCCGGCGTGGAGGAGTTCCCGGAGCTGGACCAGGAGCAGCTGGCGAACTCGCTCGCCGAGATCTCCGGCTTCGACGGCCTGATGATCGTCCACGCCGAGGACCCGCACCACCTCGCGGCCGCGCCCCAGAAGTCCTCCGCCGCGTACGCCGACTTCCTCGCCTCCCGCCCCCGGGACGCCGAGAACACGGCGATCGAGAACCTGGTCAACCAGGCCCGCCGGCTCGACGCCCGCGTGCACGTCCTGCACCTCTCGTCCTCCGACGCGCTGCCGGTCATCGCCGCCGCCAAGGCCGAGGGCATCAAGATCACCGTCGAGTCCTGTCCGCACTTCCTCACGCTCACCGCCGAGGAGATCCCGGACGGCGCCACCGAGTTCAAGTGCTGCCCGCCCATCCGCGAGGCCGTCAACCAGGACGCCCTCTGGCAGGGACTCGCGGACGGCACGATCGACTGCATCGTCTCCGACCACTCCCCGTCCACCGCGGACCTCAAGACTCCCGACTTCGCCTCCGCCTGGGGCGGCATCTCCTCCCTCCAGCTCGGCCTGCCGGCCATCTGGACCGAGGCCCGCCGCCGCGGCCACTCCCTGGAGGACGTCGTCCGCTGGATGTCCGAGGGCCCGGCCCGGCTCGCCGGACTCACCCGCAAGGGCGCGATCGAGGCCGGCCGTGACGCCGACTTCGCCGTCGTCGACCCGGACGCCACCTTCACCGTCGACCCGGCCGAGCTCCAGCACCGCAACCGGATCACCGCCTACGCGGGCAAGACCCTCAGCGGCGTCGTCGCCTCCACCTGGCTGCGCGGAGAGCGGATCGTCGACCGCGGCACCCTCGCCGATCCCTCCGGCCGCCTCCTCGAAAGGAACAACTGACGTGTCCGTCATACCCAGCTTCACCGGTGACGCGAGCCCCTACGGCGGCGGCGACCCGTACGCCGACTACCGGACGGCCGAGTTCCCCTTCACTCGGTACGCGGACCTCGCCGACCGCCGCCTCGGTGCGGGTGTCGTCGCGGCCAACGACGAGTTCTTCGCCGAGCGCGAGAACCTGCTCAAGCCCGAGCCCGCCGAGTTCGACCCCGAGCACTTCGGCCACAAGGGCAAGATCATGGACGGCTGGGAGACCCGCCGCCGCCGTGGCGTCTCGGCCCAGCAGCCGCACCCCACCTCGGACGACCACGACTGGGCGCTCGTACGGCTCGGCGCCCCCGGCGTCGTCCGCGGCATCGTCCTCGACACCGCCCACTTCCGTGGCAACTACCCGCAGGCCGTCTCCGTCGAGGCCACCTCGGTCGCCGGCTCGCCCTCGCCCGAGGAGCTCCTCGCCGACGACGTGAAGTGGACGACGCTCGTCCCGCGCACCGCCGTCGGCGGACACGCCGCCAACGGCTTCGCCGTCGACGTCGAGCAGCGCTTCACGCACCTGCGCGTCAACCAGCACCCCGACGGCGGCATCGCCCGCCTCCGCGTGTACGGCGAAGTGGCCCCGGACCCGCGCTGGCTGGCCGTCCTCGGCACCTTCGACCTCGCGGCGCTGGAGAACGGCGGCCAGGTCGAGGACGCCTCCGACCGCTTCTACTCCCCGGCGACCAACACCATCCAGCCGGGCCGCTCCCGCAAGATGGACGACGGCTGGGAGACCCGCCGCCGCCGCGACAAGGGCAACGACTGGATCCGCTACAGCCTTGCCGCCGAGTCCGAGATCCGCGCCGTCGAGATCGACACCGCGTACCTCAAGGGCAACAGCGCGGGCTGGGCCGCCCTCTCGGTCGCCGCCGAGGGCTCCGAGGAGTGGACCGAGATCCTGCCCCGAACCCGCCTCCAGCCCGACACCAACCACCGGTTCGTGCTCGACGCCCCGGCGGTCGGCTCCCGGATCCGGATCGACATCTACCCGGACGGCGGCATCTCCCGCCTCCGCCTCTTCGGCTCGCTCACCGAGGCCGGCGCGGCGCGGCTGACGGCCCGCCACCAGGAGCTGGGCGGCTGACGGCCCCGCCACCAGGAGCCGGGCCGCTGACGCCCCTCTCCCCATGAACTGGGCGGGTACGACACCGTTCCTAATCGGTGAGCAGGAGTGAGTCTTGGACCCATACCTGGTCACTGCGGGCATCCCGAACGGTTTTGGGTGCCCTGGTCGCCCGCTTTCGCTCCGCGTCCGGTTGCACGGATCGTGTCCGTGGTCCGGGGATGCGGGGGCGGGTTCCCTCACGCCCCCGTGCACCACGACCGGCCTGGACGGTCCGATGCCCACGGCGATCGCTCTGGTCGTCGTGGGGCGGTGCCGTCCGTCGCCGGATCGGGTGCCCGAGGGCGCGTCGCCCGATCGCGATGCCAGCGGCATCGTGACGGGACATCTTTCGCTTGTTGCTGGTGAGGGGCTCGCGCCAGTGCTGGTCGCCCCACATCGACGTGTACGCCGGGTCGACGGCGACGATCGCGAGGTTCTGCTCGGCGGCCATCGACACCAGCCGGGCTTTGAGCTTCCCGGTCGGCATGCCGGAGATCAGCTGACGGAACCTTTTGCGTCGGCCGTGCTTCTCGCGGGTCTTCTCCTGCGCGAAGTCCAGGTCCTCGATGCCGATCGCTTTGACGCCGCACCTCTTGGCCCAGTGCAGCAGGCGGATGATGGCGTGCCGGATCTGCGCGTCCCGGTGGTCCGCCGACCCGCTGAGGTCGTAGGGGAAGCGGTGTGGTTCGCCGACCGGGTTGCCGTGCCGGTCGAGCAGGTAGGCCGCGAAGTGGTCCGCGTTCGTGTCCACGCCGACCACGCCCTGGGCGCGGGCCGCCTGCAGCGGGATCGTCTTCACCACCGGGCGGGACCAGGCAGCGGTGAGGTACCAGCGGCTCCGCGCTGCTTCGTAGTGGATGCGGTAGGCCACGGCGCGGTTGCCGCTGATGCGGTCTCGCCACTCGTCGCCACGGTGCTGGAACTGCACCTTGGAGGCGAGGACGTACCGGCCACGCGGCGCATTGGCCAGGTGAGCGAGCGGCGCGGGCAGTTTGATAGAGACCTCGCCGCCGGGAGCGACGCGGATCGTCTCGTTCCCGAAGCGTTTGCCGGACTCTCCATCGGCGGCGAGGAACCAGCGCTCCGCTTCCCAGCGTTCCCGCCACTCCAGCTCGGTGAGCTGGGCGGCCTGGAGGTTGTGACGGTTGCGGGCCAGCTTCTTCCCGCCCCGCACGACGTGCACGACACCTGCCTCCCGGTCGGCGCGAGCCGTGTCGAGACGGTGCTCCAGGGTGTGCAGGCGCCGGGACTTTTGGAACCACTCGCCTTTCGACCGGTAACCACCCGGCGCCTTCTTGGTGCCCTTGTCCCCAATGGGCTGCGACAGGCGGTGCATCAACGTGCGCACACCGGCCTCAAGGCCCTGGATGTGCGCGAGCTGACAGCGACGCGACAGTGCCCACTGATCGTGGGTGGCCTTCGTGATGCTCCCGGCCCAGCGGGAAGACGACTGGGCCGTCAGGCCCTGCTTACGGGCCGCCCACCTGTCCTTGTCGTGGTCGTTGCCGTCCGCGCACCGCTGCTTGAGGTCGAGGGACGCGAGAGAGCCCAGGTGCTCACCAATCAGGCAGAGCACCTTCTCATCCTGCGGGGTGAGGCGCTTGAGCCGGTCCCGGATCGCCACACCAGACGGGCCGAGGGCAACGAACGGCGGGGCGATGGCACGCAGTTGCTTCTTCCTGGACTCAGCCATGCTCGGCCGCCTCAAGGGCCTTGCGGGCACGGTTCTTCGCCGAGCGGCGGCCGTACAGGCGGGCGCAGAACGACGTCAACACGTCCACGATGTCCTGCACCAGGTCGTCATCGACCTCGCCGTCATCCAGAACCACCAGACGGCGGCCGGTGGTGGACAGGGCCGCTTCGACGAGTTCGACGTTCATGCGGCCAAGTCGGTCCCGGTGCTCCACCACCACGGTGGTCACGTCCGGATCAGCCAGCAGCCGACGCGCCTTCGCGCGGGAGCCGTTCATGCCCGAGCCGGTCTCGGACTCGATCCGCACCACCCGGTGCCCGGCCCTGGCCGCCCACTCCGAAAGGCGCGTCACCTGACGGGCCAGATCGTCCTTCTGGTCGTGGGAGGACACGCGGGCGTACAGCCCGACACCGCCCACCACCCCGGGCGTTGCGGCGGCCTCGATGTTCACCAGGATCGTGCGCGGACCCACCCGCTGAGCCGGTACCGGCAACGTCCCCTCACGGAACCAGCGATACGCGGTCTGCGGGTGCACGCCCTGCGCTTTCGCCCACTCCTTGAGGTTCATACATCCGAACGTAACAACACTCATCAAAGTGCACTATCACTCACAAGAGTGACCTGACGAACCAGCAGCTCCCCACCCCGCCCGGCCCGCGAGGGCGCACCGACCCGACAGCACGGTGCGCCCTCGCGCCCCTTTTTTTAGGGCTCGGTTCGCCTCCGGGGCGCTTCAGCCGGGCTCACACCCCCGACCGTGCTCGCCCCCTCCCCCTTTTTCAGGGCTCGGTTCGCCTCCGGGGCGCTCCAGCCGGGCTCACGGCCCCGACCGTGCTCGACCCCTCCTTCGTCGGGGCCTCCGCGCGCTCGGGGCCGTTCCCCCGGCGCGCCCCTTCGGCTCACTCGCCGGTCCCGGGCGTGGACGTCCTCGGACTCGGGGTGGCGGGTCGTACGGGGCAGGTCGCGTACTCCGGATCAGGCCGCGTGCCCGCCGTCCACCGTGAACTCGGCGCCCGTCACGTAGCGCGCCTCCGGGCCCGCGAGGAAGGCGACCATCGACGCCACCTCCTCCGCGGTGCCGAAGCGGCCGAGTGCCGTCATCGCCGCCTGGCCCGCCGCGTACGGACCGTCCGCCGGGTTCATGTCGGTGTCGGTCGGGCCGGGGTGGACGATGTTCGCCGTGATGCCGCGCCCGCCCAGCTCCCGCGCGAGCGCCTTCGTCAGGCCGATCAGCGCCGACTTGCTCGTCGCGTACAGCGTGCCGCCGGGCCCGGGCACCCGCTGCGTCATACAGGTGCCGATCGTGACGATCCGCCCGCCTTCCGGCAGGCGCCCGGCCGCCGCCTGCGAGGCGAGGAAGGCAGCCCGGACGTTCACCGCCAGGACCCGGTCCACGTCCGCCAGGGTCAGCGACTCCAGCGGGCCGAGGACCCCGGCGCCCACGCTGTTCACGAGGACGTCGAGCCGGCCCAGGGCATCCGCCGCCCATTCCACCGCGCCCGCCGCGTCCCCGGCGTCGGCCGCGTCGGCCCGCAGGGGCAACGCCTTCCGCCCGGCCGCCTCGATCCGCGCGGCGACCTCCTGGGCCGCCGCCTCGTCCCGTACATAGGTGAAGGCCACATCGGCGCCCTCCCGGGCCAGACGGACGGCCGTGGCCGCGCCGATCCCGCGGCTGCCGCCCGTCACCAGAACCGCCGTGCCGTTCATCGTGGACATTCCGAAACCTCCATGAGAAGCACCCAGTTGTTGTGGGTTCAATGAAAGTCGGAGGGTCGGCCGGACGCTGGCGGGAATCGGACGCGGACGCCGCCGCCCCGACCACCGATGAGTTCCGCCGAGCGGTGGAGTCGGAAGAGGTGAGACACGATGGACAGGACACGAAAGGCATCCGCCATGGCCACGCTCAGCCTCACCCAGTTCCTCACCCTCGACGGCGTCCACCAGGCGCCCGGCGGCCCGGAGGAGGACCCCAGCGGCGGTTTCGAGCACGGCGGCTGGTCAGTGCCGTTCGGTGACGAGGACTTCGGTCAGTACATGATCGACGTCTTCACCCGCCCCACCGCCTTCCTCCTCGGCCGCCGCACGTACGAGATCTTCGCGGGCTACTGGCCCCGGCACGCCGACCCCGCCGACCCGATCGCCTCCAAGCTCAACGCCCTCCCCAAGTACGTCGCCACCACCACCCTCGAATCCGCCGACTGGGCCGGGTCCACCCTGCTCCGCGGCGACGTGGTGAAGGAGGTCGCCGACCTCAAGGAGAGCCTCGGCGGGGAGATCCAGATGCACGGCAGCGGCGGCCTCGCCCGGACCCTGCTCGACCACGACCTGATCGACACCCTCCACCTGCTCATCTTCCCCGTGATCCTCGGCTCCGGCCGCCGCCTCTTCTCCGACGGGGTGCGTCCCACCGCCTTCCAGCTCACCGACACGCGCACGACCGGCTCGGGCGTCGCCCTCCTCACGTACGAGCTCGGCGGGCGTCCCACCTACGGCAGCTACTGATCTGGGGAAAGCCCCGGAAAGGTGTAGCCACCACAGGATGGTCCGGGTACGGTGATCGCTCCGCGTGCGAGCCGCCGAAGTCTCCACCCCACCCCAAGAGTTGGAGAAACGGCCAGCAATGTCGGTTTCGTCTTCGATCGCCGCACCCGTGACCCTCGGCGCCCCGCGCCGCGCCTGGCTCACCGACCTGCCCGTCCTGCTCGTCGCCGTCGTCTGGGGCGCCAGCTACCTCGCGGCCAAGGGCATCACCACCACCCACACCGTCATCGCGGTCCTCGTGCTGCGGTTCGCCGTGGTGCTGCCCGTCC
This sequence comes from Streptomyces sp. NBC_00094, assembly GCF_026343125.1. Lineage (NCBI taxonomy): Bacteria > Bacillati > Actinomycetota > Actinomycetes > Kitasatosporales > Streptomycetaceae > Streptomyces > Streptomyces sp. NBC_00094. The sequence goes on from NZ_JAPEMB010000001.1 coordinate 6,602,392, forward strand.
TCGTCGTCGCCGGGTGGAACAAGCTCCGGGCCCTGACCGCCGCCCAGTGGCGCGGCGCCGCCACCCTCGGGCTGATCCTCAGCGGGATCTTCCTCCTGGAGACGTACGGCGTCGTCCACACCTCCGCCACCAACGCGGGCCTGATCATCAGCCTCACCATGATCTTCACCCCGCTCGCCGAGGCCGCCGTCACCCGGGTGAGACCGCCCCGCGCCTTCCTCGCCGCCGCCGCGCTCTCCGTCACCGGCGTCGTCCTGCTCACCCAGGGCGCCGGCTTCACCGCACCCTCCCTCGGCGACCTCCTCATGCTGCTCGCCGCCCTCGCCCGTACCGTCCACGTCCTGGCCATGTCCCGGATCAAGGCGGTCCGGTCGGCCGACTCGCTCTCCCTGACCACCGTGCAGCTCGGTTCCGCCGTCGCCGTCTTCGCCGTCATCGCGGCCTTCCCCGGCACGGGCGCCTCGCCCTGGGCCACGGCCCTCGACTTCGGCCCCCGCGAATGGGCCGGGCTGCTCTTCCTCTCCGTCTTCTGCACGCTCTTCGCCTTCTTCGTGCAGATGTGGGCGGTCCGCCGCAGCTCCCCGTCCCGGGTCAGCCTCCTCCTCGGTACGGAGCCGCTCTGGGCCGCCGCCGCGGGCATCGCCCTCGCCGGCGACCGCCCCGGAATCCTCGGCCTCGCGGGCGCGATCCTCGTTCTGGCGGGCACCAGTTGGGGCCGCCGGACGGTCGACGCGGACGCCCGATAGGTTCTTCGATCATGAGTTCACTTGCCTACGACACCGCGTTCCGCGCCCGCGCCCTGCGCACCCAGGGCTGGGGCCTCGGCCTCCTCGCCGTGGCCGGCCTGCTCTGGATCTGGTTCGCGATCCTGCTCCTCACCCCGTACGAGGTGGAGCACAACTACAACACGACGACGTGCCACGCCCGGATCAGCGCCGACGACCTCCACGACACCTCGCGGGTCTGCGCGGAGGCGCGCGACTGGCCGAAGCTCCTCGGTTTCCTCGGCGCCTCCGTGCCGTTCGCCGTGGCGGGCTCCGTCCTCACCGCCATCGGCTCCTCCGCGCGCCGGGCGGCCGAGCACCACGCCGAGGTGACCCGACTGGACACCGCGAGCGCCTGACCGCCCGGGGCGCCGACCGTCAGGAGCACCGACCGCCCGGGGCGCCAACCGCCCGGGGCGCCGACCGCCCGCAGCCCCGACCGTCAGGACTTCCGCACCCGGTCCGACACGATCAGGAGGACCAGGCCGAGCACGGCGATCACGATGTTGACGAACAGCTCCCGGCCCTCCATGAACGAGACGTTCTCGGTCAGGAACCGGGTCAGCCCCATCAGTCGGAACCAGCCGTCCGTCAGCTCGCGGATCACCCCGCAGACCCCGAACACGACGAGCAGGAAACCGGCGACCTCCAGGAATCTCTTCATGACTTGATCATGTCCAGGCGGCGGCTCCGGCCGCGTCCGACTCCGGTCCACGGTCACCGCTACCGAAGTATCGACCTGTGCGACTTCGGTAGCGTCCCCGCCCGCCGCTCACCCGCGCGGGGCCCCCGGCTGCGTACATTGCCGACATGACCCGTACGGAACGGCAGCGCTGGCTGCTCCCCTCCCACCTGGTAGAACCGGGCGAGAGCGGCGCGGCCAGGCCCCGCCGTACCGTCCGCGACTGGATCGTCGACACCTCGCTCTTCCTCCTCGCTGCTCTCGTCGGCCTCGTCGCCGCCGACGCGGGCGCGCAGTACAGCAGTGAGCCCGTCATCCTCTTCGACCAGCTCGTCGGCGCCGCCGCCTGCTGCGCCCTCTGGCTGCGCCGCCGCTGGCCCGTCGGGCTGGCCGTCACCCTCTCCCTGGTCAGCGTCGTCGCCCCGGTCGCCGGTGGCGCCGTGCTCGCGAGCCTCTTCAGCGTCGCCGTACGCCGTCCCTTCCGCGAGGTCGCCTGGATCGGCGCGCTCGCCGTCGCCGCCTCCACCGTCCAGGTCTTCGTCCGCCCCGACCCCACCCTCAACGCCGGCATCGCGGTCGTCCTCGGCTTCGTCCTCATCCTCCTCGTCACCGCCTGGGGCATGCTCGTCCGCTCCCGGCGCCAGCTCGTCGAGGCCCTCCGCGAGCGCGCCCGCCGTGCCGAGGCCGAGGCCGAACTGCGCGCCGCCCAGGCCCAGCGGCTCGCCCGCGAGGCCATCGCCCGCGAGATGCACGACGTCCTCGCCCACCGGCTGACCCTGCTCAGCGTCCACGCGGGGGCCCTGGAGTTCCGGCCGGACGCCCCGCCCGAGCAGATCGCCCGCGCTGCCGGCGTCATCCGCGACAGCGCCCACGAGGCCCTGCAGGACCTGCGCGAGATCATCGGGGTGCTGCGGGCGCCCGGGGAGAACGGCGACGGCGGCGGCGACCGGCCCCAGCCGACCCTCGCCACCCTCGACGCGCTCGTCGCCGAGTCCCGCGAGGCCGGCGCCGACGTCGTCCTCGACCTCGACGTGGACACCCCCGAGGGCGCGCCCGCCGTCCCCGCCTCCACCGGCCGCACCGCCTACCGCATCGCCCAGGAGGGCCTGACCAACGCCCGCAAGCACGCCCCCGGCACCGAGGTCACCGTCACCGTGAGCGGCCGCCCCGGCGAGGGCCTCACCGTCACCGTCCACAACCCCGCGCCCGCCGGACCCGTCCCGCACGTCCCCGGCTCCGGTCAGGGCCTCATCGGGCTCACCGAGCGCGCCGCCCTCGCCGGGGGCCGTATGGAGCACGGCCCGGCCCCCGACGGCGGATTCGCCCTGCGCGCCTGGCTACCGTGGCCCGCATGACCATCCGGCTGCTCATCGTCGACGACGACCCCCTGGTCCGCGCGGGCCTCACCCTCATGCTCGGCGGCGCCGAGGACCTGGAGATCGTCGGCGAGGGCGCCGACGGGCGCGAGGTCCCCGAGCTCGTCGACCGGCTCGCCCCGGACGTCGTCCTCATGGACATCCGCATGCCCCACGTCGACGGCCTCACCGCCACCGAACGCCTCCGCGCGCTCCCCGGCGCCCCCGAGGTGGTCGTCCTCACCACCTTCCACGCCGACGAGCAGGTGCTGCGCGCCCTGCGGGCGGGCGCCGCCGGCTTCGTCCTCAAGGACACCCCGCCGGCCGAGATCGTCGGCGCCGTCCGCCGGGTCGCCGCCGGCGATCCGGTGCTCTCCCCGGCCGTCACCCGCCAGCTGATGACCCACGTGGCGGGAGAGCCGGGGAAGTCCGACCGGCCCGAGCGGTCCCGGCGTGCCGCGCTCACCGCCCGCCTCGCCGAACTGGCGGGACGCGAACGGGAGGTGGCCGTGGCCGTCGGCAAGGGCGGCTCCAACGCGGAGATCGCCGCCGAGCTCTACATGAGCGTCCCCACCGTCAAGACCCACGTCTCGCGGATCCTCGCCAAGCTCGACCTCAACAACCGCGTCCAGATCGCCCTCCTCGTCCACGACGCGGGCCTCCTGGACGAAGAGAAGTAGTCGGATAGTCTGCGGAGATGTCCGTCATCGAACTGGGGGAGTACGGAGCGGACTTCACCGCGAACCCGTACCCCTATTACGCCGAGCTCCGCGCGTCCGGCCCGGTCCACGAAGTGCGTATGCCCGACGGCTTCCGGTTCTGGCTCGTCGTCGGCCACGAGGAGGGGCGGGCCGCGCTCGCCGACCCCCGGCTCGCCAAGTCCCCGTCCGTCATCGGCGTACGGCCGCCGGAGGAGGACGTCATCGGCGTCCACCTCCTCGGCGCGGACGCCCCCGACCACACCCGGCTGCGCCGCCTGGTCACGGGCGTCTTCACCGGCCGCCGGGTCGAGGCCCTCCGCCCCCGCGTCGAGCGGCTCACCAGGGAACTCGCCGACGCGATGGAACCGGCCGGACGCGCCGACCTCGTCGACGCGTATGCCTTCCCCGTGCCGATCACCGTCATCTGCGAACTCCTCGGCGTCCCCGCCGACGACCGCGAGACCTTCCGGCACTGGTCGCACGAGCTCGTCGCCCCGGCGGACGAGACCGGCTTCCTCGACGCCATGAAGGGCTTCGCCGCGTACCTCGACGAACTCATCGAGGACAAGCGGGCCGCGGGCCCCGCCGACGACCTGCTGTCCGACCTCATCGCCGCCCGCGCCGAGGACGGCGACCGGCTCTCCGGGCCCGAACTCCGGGCCATGGCCTACCTGCTGCTCATCGCCGGCCACGAGACCACCGTCAACCTGATCTCCAACACCGTCCGCAACCTGCTCACCCACCCCGAGCAGCTCGCCGCCCTGCGCGCCGACCCCGACCTCCTCGACGGGGCGATCGAGGAGTCCCTGCGGTACGACGGTCCGGTGGAGACCAGCACGTTCCGCTTCACCCGGGAAGCCGTCACCATCGGCGGCACCGAGGTCCCGGCAGGCCAGAGCGTCCTCGTGGGGATCGGCGCGCTCGACCGCGACCCGGCCCGTTTCCCCGAGCCCGACCGCTTCGACATCCGCCGCGACACCCGCGGCCACCTCGCCTTCGGCCACGGCATGCACTACTGCCTGGGCGCCCCGCTCGCCCGCCTGGAGGCCAGGATCGCCCTCCGTACCCTCCTGGACCGCTTCCCCCGGCTCGCACTCGACCCCGAGGGCGCCCCCTGGGAGTGGGTGCCCGGCCTCCTCATCCGCGGGGTCCGCCGGCTCCCGGTCCGGTGGTGAACAGCCATGCCTTAGGTCGTGTCCGGCGACACGACCCAGGGGGCGTCCATCCGCACCGGACGCCGCTCCCGGCGCGAGCGCTCGCAGGCCTCGGCGATCCGGAGCGCCGCCAGGGCCTCCCGCCCGTCGCACGCGTTGGCCGCCTCGCCGCGCACCAGCCGTACGAAGGCGTCGAGCTCCGCCTCGTACGCAGGGGCGAACCGCTCCAGGAAACCCGGCCAGGGCTTCCCGGGCGCGGGTGGCCCCAGCGGCTCCACCGAGGCGAGCGGCGTCCGGTCGTCCAGGCCGACCGCGATCTGGTCCCGCTCGCCGGCCAGCTCCATCCGTACGTCGTACCCGGCGCCGTTGCACCGCGTCCCGGTGACCGTGACCAGCGTGCCGTCGTCCAGCGTGAGGAGCGTGGCGGCGGTGTCCACGTCCCCGGCCTCCCGGAACATCGCGGGACCCGCGTCCGAGCCCGTCGCGTACACCTCGACGACCTCCCGGCCGGTCACCCAGCGGACGATGTCGAAGTCGTGGACCAGACAGTCCCGGAAGAGACCTCCGGAGAGCGGCAGGTACGCGGCGGGCGGCGGCTCCGGGTCGGAGGTCGTCGCCCGTACGGTGTGCAGCCGGCCGAGCCGCCCCGAGCGCACGGCCTCGCGCGCCGCCCGGTACCCCGCGTCGAAGCGCCGCATGAACCCGAGCTGAAGCTCGGTGCCCGCGTCCGCCACGGCCCGCAGCGCCGTCCGCGTGCCGGGCAGGTCCAGGGCGATCGGCTTCTCGCAGAAGGCCGGCAGACCGGACCCGGCGACGCGGGCGATCAGCTCCGCGTGCGCGGCCGTCGCCGAGGCGATCACCACCGCGTCCAGGGCGTGCCCGAGGAGCGCCGTCACGTCCGGGGCCGCCTCGGCCCCGAGCGCCCCCGCGACCCCGGCCGCCCGTGTCGCGTCCGCGTCCGCCACGACCAGCGACTCGACCTCCGGGTGACGGGCCAGTACCCCCGCGTGGAAGCTCCCGATCCGTCCCGTACCGATGAGTCCGATGCGCATGGCCCCACCGTGGATCCGTACGCCTCCCCTGTCAAGGATTTGTCAGGACAACAGGACGTCACGACTTCCGGTCATCAGCTTCCTGTCGCCGACGCGCCCGGCTACGCTCCCTCCGTGTCCAAGCAGCCCGGCTCGCCCCTGCCCCCGCTCTCCGTGGACCGCACCAGCCCGGTCCCGCTCTACTTCCAGCTGGCCCGGCAGCTGGAGGGCGCGGTGGAGAACGGGACGCTGCCGCCGGGCACCCTCCTCGGCAACGAGATCGACCTCGCCACCCGCCTGGGCCTCTCCCGCCCCACCGTCCGCCAGGCCATCCAGTCCCTCGTCGACAAGGGCCTCCTGGTCCGCCGCCGGGGCGTCGGCACCCAGGTCGTGCACAGCAGGGTCCGGCGCCCGCTGGAGCTCAGCAGCCTCTACGACGACCTGGAGGCCGCGGGCCGCCGCCCCGCCACCCGGGTCCTCGTCAACCGCCTGGAACCCGCCACCGGACCGGTCGCGGCGGCCCTCGGCGTACCGGAGGGCAGCGAGGTCCACTACCTGGAGCGGCTGCGCACCTCGCACGGCGAGCCCATGGCGTACCTGCGCAACCACCTGCCCGCCGGGCTCCTCGCACCGGACGGGCCGGACACCGAGCGCCTGGAGACCACCGGCCTCTACCGGATGCTCCGCTCCGCCGCGCTCACCCTGCACAGCGCCCACCAGTCCATCGGTGCCCGCGCCGCGACCCCGGAGGAGGCCGCGCTCCTCGACGAGCGGGAGGGCGCCCCGCTGCTCACGATGGAGCGCACCACCTACGACGACACGGGCCGGGCCGTCGAGTACGGCTCGCACCTCTACCGGGCCGCGCGCTACTCCTTCGAGCTCCAGCTGATGGTCCGTCCGTAGCCACGGACGGCCCCCCTGACAAGTGCCACGACCTGCATGACCGATACTGCAATGCACGCAGAAGGACACAAAGGAGGGCACGGCCTCGTGACCAGGCTTCGGACAGGAGGGGTACGGGCCGTCATCGGCGCCGTGCTCGCGCTCGCGCTCACAGGGGCGCTCGCGGGGTGCAGCAGCACCGGCGGAAAGCGGGCGGAGGACGCCCGCAAGGCCGCGGCGGCCCAGGGCAGGGCGGCTGTCGACACCCCCCGCTGGACCTTCGCGATGGTGACCCACTCCGGCGACGGCGACACCTTCTGGGACATCGTCCAGAACGGTGCCGAGCAGGCCGCCGTCAAGGACAACATCAACTTCCTCTACGCCCACAGCGACGAGGCCCAGCAGCAGGCCCAGCTCATCGACTCGTACGTCGCCAAGGGCGTCGACGGTCTCATCGTCACCCTGGCCAAGCCCGACGCGATGAAGGCCTCCGTCGAGAAGGCCGTCAAGGCCGGCATCCCGGTGATCACCGTGAACTCGGGCGCCGCGCAGTCCAAGGCCTTCGGCGCCCTCACCCACATCGGGCAGGACGAGACCGTCGCCGGTGAGGCCGTCGGTGACGAGCTGGAGGAACGTGGCAGGAAGAAGGCCCTGTGCATCCTGCACGAGCAGGGCAACATCGGCCACGAGCAGCGCTGCGCCGGAGCGAAGAAGACCTTCGGCGGCGAGCTCGTGAACCTCTACGTCGACGGCACCAACATGCCCGACGTCAAGGCCTCCATCGAGGCCAAGCTCCAGTCGGACAAGGCCATCGACGCCGTCGTCACCCTCGGCGCCCCCTTCGCCGACGCCGCCGTCCAGGCCGCGAAGAGCGCCGGGAGCACGGCCGAGATCGACACCTTCGACCTCAACGCCAAGGTCGCCACCGCCCTCCAGGCCGGCACCCTCGGCTTCGCCGTCGACCAGCAGCCCTACCTCCAGGGCTACGAGGCCGTCGACCTGCTCTGGCTCTACCGCTACAACGCCGATGTACTCGGCGGCGGCAAGCCGGTCCTCACCGGTCCCCAGATCATCACCAAGGACGACGCCGCCGCGCTCGTCGGCTACGCGGAGCGGGGCACCCGATGAGTTCCACCGCCCCACCCGGCATCGACCACGTCGACGAACGGCTGCTGCGCACCACGCCGCTGAAGAAGCTCCTCGCCCGCCCCGAGCTCGGCTCGGTCGTCGGCGCGATCGCCGTCTTCGTCTTCTTCTCGGTCGCCGCCGACAGCTTCCTGCGCCCCGCGAGCCTCGGCACCGTGCTGTACGCGGCCTCCACCATCGGCATCATGGCGGTCCCCGTCGCCCTGCTGATGATCGGCGGCGAGTTCGACCTCTCCGCCGGCGTCCTCGTCACCAGCTCGGCGCTCGTCTCGTCGATGGTCAGCTACCAGCTGACGGCGAACGTCTGGGTCGGCGTCGGCGTCTCGCTGCTCGTCACCCTGGCGATCGGCGTCTTCAACGGCTTCATGCTGACCCGTACCAAACTGCCCAGCTTCATCATCACGCTCGGCACCTTCCTCATGCTGACCGGCCTGAACCTGGGCCTCACCAAGCTGATCAGCGGCACCGTCTCCACCAAGTCCATCGCCGACATGGAGGGCTTCCCCTCCGCCCGGAAGCTCTTCGCCTCCCAGGTGACCGTCGGCGGCGTCGAGCTCAAGGTCACCATCCTGTGGTGGCTCGGCCTCGTCGCGCTCGCCACCTGGATCCTGCTGCGCACCCGCTTCGGCAACTGGATCTTCGCGGTCGGCGGCGGCGCCGACGCCGCCCGCGCGGTCGGCGTCCCGGTCTACCGGACGAAGATCGGCCTCTACATGGGTGTGGCCTTCTGCGCCTGGATCTCCGGCCAGCACCTGCTCTTCTCCTTCGACGTCGTCCAGTCGGGCGAAGGCGTCGGGAACGAGCTGATCTACATCATCGCGGCGGTCATCGGCGGCTGTCTGATCACCGGCGGATACGGCTCCGCCATCGGCTCGGCGGTCGGCGCCCTCATCTTCGGCATGACCAGCAAGGGCATCGTCTACGCCGAGTGGAACCCGGACTGGTTCAAGTTCTTCCTGGGAGCGATGCTCCTCCTGGCGACGCTGCTGAACGCCTGGATCCGCAAGCGCGTGGAGGCCACCAAGTGACCGCGGAACAGCCCTCCCTCATCGAGCTGACCGACGTCAGCAAGTACTACGGCAACATCCGGGCCCTCGAAGGGGTCTCCCTGGACGTCCGCGCGGGCGAGATCACCTGCGTCCTCGGCGACAACGGCGCCGGCAAGTCCACCCTCATCAAGATCGTCGCCGGACTCCACCGGCACGACGCCGGCGTCTTCCGCATCGAGGGCGAGGAGGCCAGCCTCGCCAACCCGCGCGACGCCCTCGACCGGGGCATCGCCACCGTCTACCAGGACCTCGCCGTCGTCCCGCTCATGCCCGTCTGGCGGAACTTCTTCCTCGGCTCCGAGCCCACCAAGGGCTCCGGCCCCTTCAAGCGGCTCGACGTCGACCTCATGCGGACCACCACCCGCGAGGCGCTGCTCCGCATGGGCATCGACCTGCGCGACGTCGACCAGCCCATCGGCACCCTCTCCGGCGGCGAGCGCCAGTGCGTGGCCATCGCCCGCGCCGTCCACTTCGGCGCCAAGGTCCTCGTCCTCGACGAGCCGACCGCCGCACTCGGCGTCAAGCAGTCCGGGGTCGTCCTGAAGTACGTGGCGGCCGCCCGTGACCAGGGCCTCGGCGTGGTCCTCATCACCCACAACCCCCACCACGCCTACCTCGTCGGCGACCGGTTCGTCCTGCTCAAGCGGGGCGTGATGGCCGGCAGCCACACCAAGAGCTCCGTCACGCTCGACGAGTTGACCCGCCAGATGGCCGGCGGCAGCGAGCTGGAGGACCTCCGCCACGAGCTGGAGCGGCCGTCCGGCACATAACGGTCCCCTCACACCACACCTGGCAGAATCGGAGCCGATGAGTACCTACCGCGACCTCACGCACCGGGGATCGGCCCGGGGCACCGTGCTGCGGACCGTCGGGACCCGCGAGCGGCGCTCCCACCTGACCGCGCCCCGCGTACCGACCGTCGGCATCGACATCGGCGGCACGAAGGTGATGGCCGGGGTCGTCGACGCGGACGGCAACATCCTGGAGAAGCTCCGCACCGAGACCCCGGACAAGTCCAAGAGCCCCAAGGTCGTCGAGGACACCATCGTCGAGCTCGTCCTCGACCTCGCGGACCGGCACGACGTGCACGCCGTCGGCATCGGCGCGGCCGGCTGGGTCGACGCCGACCGGGCCCGGGTCCTCTTCGCCCCCCACCTGGCCTGGCGCAACGAACCCCTCCGGGACTCCCTCCAGGGCCGGCTCGCGGTCCCCGTCATGGTCGACAACGACGCCAACACCGCGGCCTGGGCCGAATGGCGCTTCGGCGCCGGACGCGGCGAGGACCACCTCGTCATGATCACCCTCGGTACGGGTATCGGCGGCGCGATCCTGGAGGACGGCCAGGTCAAGCGCGGCAAGTACGGCGTCGCCGGCGAGTTCGGGCACATGCAGGTCGTGCCCGGCGGCCACCGCTGCCCCTGCGGCAACCGCGGCTGCTGGGAGCAGTACAGCTCGGGCAACGCGCTCGTCCGCGAGGCCCGCGAGCTGGCCGCCGCCGACTCCCCGGTGGCGTACGAGATCATCGAGCGGGTCAAGGGCAACGTCTCCGACATCACCGGCCCCCTCATCACCGAGCTCGCCCGAGAGGGCGACGCCATGAGCATCGAGCTGCTCCAGGACATCGGCCAGTGGCTCGGCGTCGGCATCGCCAACCTCGCCGCCGCCCTCGACCCCTCCTGCTTCGTCATCGGCGGGGGCGTCTCCGCCGCCGACGACCTGCTGATCGGCCCCGCCCGCGACGCCTTCCGCCGCCACCTCACCGGCCGCGGCTACCGCCCCGAGGCCCGCATCACCCGCGCCCAGCTCGGACCGGAGGCCGGGATGGTCGGCGCCGCCGACCTCGCCCGGCTCGTCGCCCGCCGCTTCCGCCGCGCCAACCGGCGCCGCGTCGAGCGCTACGAACGGTACGAGCGCTACGCCCAGGCCCTGCGCAGCGGGACCACGGGCCGGCCCCCCCGTACTCCCGAGGACCCGCCTTCATGACCGTGCACCACCCGTCCCGCCCGCCCCGCTCGCCCCACCCGCCCGAGGGAAAACTGCCCGAAGAGCGCCGGCACATGATCCGCCGGCGCTGGCTGACGGCCGTCATCATCGTGCTGCTCGTCGGCATCCCGGCCGGCTACCTCGTCATCTCCGCAGGTCAGAGCCGTGACAGCGGACGTGACAAGGAACGCGAGTCCTCGGCGGCCGGCCTCCAGACCAACGAGCCCTCCAAGATGAAGCGCCGGGTCTTCGAGGTCCCGATCCCCGGCGGCGCCTGGGACGTCGCGTACTACGAGACCAGCAACTGGAAGACCAGCCGGCTCTACGTCCAGTTCACGACGGACGCCTACGGACTCGACGCCTTCCTCGCCGAGTCCGGCACGTCCCGCGCGGCGCTCACCCCCGGCCGGATCACCGTCGGCGACCGCGACGCCGACATCGCCGGCTGGACCTTCACCGAGGGCGTGACCTGGGCGGGCACCACCGTCACCCGCGAGGAACCCCGCCCGACCACCGACATCACGGTCGACCTCACGGACCCGGCCTTCCCCCGCGTCTACGTGGTCTCCACCACCAGCCCCTGACCCCCCGGACCGCCACGCGGGGCGCGCTGACTACTCTGGAGCGAGTGAGCCAGACGCAGACGCCCCAGCCGAACCAGTCGAATCAGCCCGTCCAGCAGCCCGCCCCGGGCCAGCCGGGCCCGCAGATGGAGCCGAACCGGCCGAGCGAGCCGAACGGCCCCGGCGAGACCCCGCCGCCGGCCGTCGCGCCCCTCCAGTACCGCAGCGACGGCCCCGAGGACGCCCCCGTCCTCGTCCTCGGCCCCTCCCTGGGCACGACCTGGCACATGTGGGACCGGCAGATACCCGAGCTCGTCCGGGACTGGCGGGTCGTCCGTTTCGATCTTCCCGGGCACGGCGGAGCGCCCGCCCAGCCCTTCACCTCCGTCGCCGAGCTCGGCGACCGCCTCCTCGCGACGCTCGACACGCTCGGCGTCCAGCGCTTCGGGTACGCGGGCTGCTCCCTCGGCGGGGCCGTCGGCCTCGACCTCGCGCTGCGCGCGCCCCACCGGGTCGCCTCGCTCGCCCTGGTCGCCACCTCGCCGCGGTTCGGCAGCGCCGACGAGTTCCGCCAGCGCGGGGTGATCGTCCGTACCAACGGGCTGGAGCCCATGGCCCGTACCGCGCCCGAGCAGTGGTTCACCCCGCTCTTCGCCGGCGCGCAGCCCGCCATCGTCGACTGGGCCGTCCAGATGGTCCGGACGACCGACCCCGCCTGTTACGTCGCCGCCTGCGAGGCCCTCGCCGTCTTCGACGTCCGCGAGGCCCTCGGCCGGATCGGCGTCCCCGCGCTCGTCCTCGTCGGTTCCGAGGACCAGGTCACCGGCCCCGCCGAGGCCCGCACCCTCGTGGCCGGCATCGCCGACGCCCGGCTCGCCGTCGTCCCCGGCGCCTCGCACCTGGCCCCCGTCGAGCAGCCCGCCGCCGTCACCGACCTGCTCGCCGAGCACTTCGCGGGCATCGCCCAGGAGGCCAGCGGCACCCTCACCGTGCCGCCGCTCCCCGCGGTTCCGGTCCCCGCCGCCGAGCCCGCCGCCGAGGTCCCGGCCGCCGAGCCCGCGGCGGCCGGCCGCCCCGACCCGTACGAGACGGGCCTCGGCCTGCGGCGCGAGGTCCTCGGCGACGCCCATGTGGACCAGGCCCTCGCCGACGATCCCGACAGCGCCTTCCAGGCCCTCGTCACCCGCTACGCCTGGGGCGAGGTCTGGAGCCGCGAGGGGCTCGACCGGCGCACCCGCAGCGCCGTCACCCTCACGGCCCTCATCGCCGGAGGCCACCGCGAGGCGCTCGCCGACCACACCCGCGCCGCCCTCCGCAACGGCCTGTCGCCCGACGAGCTGCGCGAGATCGTGCTCCACACCGCCGTGTACTGCGGCCTGCCGGCCGCCGAGACCGCCCTGCGCGTGGTCACCCGCGTCATCCAGGAGGAGACGACGCCGCCCGCGTAACCTGGCCGCGTGAAGCTGACGAAGAAGTCCCACGCCTGCGTCCGGCTGGAGAAGGGCGGGCGGACGCTCGTCCTCGACCCGGGGATGTTCACCGAAGAGGACGCCGCCCTCGGCGCCGACGCCCTGCTCGTCACCCACGAGCATCCGGACCACTTCGACGAGGGCCGGCTGCGCGCCGCCCTGGAGGCGAACCCGGCTGCCGAGATCTGGACGCTGCGGAGCGTCGCGGAACAGCTCTCGGCGGCCTTCCCCGGCCGGGTGCACACGGTCGGCCACGGCGACGCCTTCACGGTGGCCGGCTTCGACGTCCAGGTCCACGGGGAGCTGCACGCGGTGATCCACCCGGACATCCCGCGCATCACCAACGTGGGCTTCCTCGTCGACGGCGCCGTCTTCCACCCCGGCGACGCGCTCACCGTCCCGGACCGGCCGGTCGACACGCTGCTGCTGCCGGTCATGGCCCCCTGGAACAAGATCTCCGAGGTCATCGACTACGTCCGCGAGGTGAAGCCGCGCCGCGCGTACGACATCCACGACGCCCTCCTCACCGACCTCGCCCGGCCGATCTACGACCGTCAGATCGGCGCCCTCGGCGGCACCGACCACTCCCGCCTCGCGCCGGGAGCCTCCGCCGAGCTCTGAGACCGCACGCCGAGTACGGGGGCGAGTACGGGGGCCGAGTGCGGAGGCCGAGCGCGGGCGCCGGTTCCGGGGCGTCGAGCGCCGGATCCGGCCGCTGTCACACCCCGCCAGTAGGCTTGCGCCCATGCGCATCGCCACCTGGAACGTCAATTCGATCACCGCCCGGCTGCCCCGGCTCCTGGCCTGGCTGGAGAGCACCGGCACGGACGTGCTGTGCATCCAGGAGACCAAGTGCACCGCCGAGCAGTTCCCCGTCGAGGAGCTGCGCGCGCTGGGATACGAGTCCGTGGTCAACGCCACCGGACGGTGGAACGGCGTGGCCCTGGTCTCCCGCGTCGGCCTCGCGGACGTGGTCACGGGCCTGCCCGGCGGTCCCGAGTACGAGGGCGTGCAGGAGCCGCGGGCCATCTCCGCGACCTGCGGCCCGGTCCGCGTCTGGTCGGTGTACGTGCCGAACGGCCGCGAGGTCGTCCACGACCACTACGCGTACAAGCTGCACTGGCTGGAGGCGCTCAAGGCCGCCGTCGCGGAGGACGCGGCGGGGGAGCGGCCGTTCGCCGTCCTCGGGGACTACAACATCGCCCCGGCCGACGAGGACGTCTGGGACATCGCCGAGTTCGAAGGCGCCACGCACGTCACGGAGCCGGAGCGGGCCGCCCTCGCCGGGCTGCGCGAGACGGGCCTGACCGACGTGGTCCCGCGCCCGCTCAAGTACGACCACCCGTACACGTACTGGGACTACCGTCAGCTCCGCTTCCCGAAGAACAAGGGCATGCGCATCGACCTGGTCTACGGCAACAAGCCCTTCGCCGAGGCGGTCTCGGACAGCTACGTGGACCGCGAGGAGCGCAAGGGCAAGGGCGCCTCGGACCACGCGCCCGTGGTGGTCGACCTCGACGTGTGAGCGGGGGTGCGCGGAGAAGACGATCTCCGCGCGCCGGGTGGTCGACCGGCAGGCGGCGGTGCGAGGCTGTTCGGATGAACATTCCGTTTCTGGACAATTGGCGCAAGCGACACGGGAGCGAGGTGGCCGACGAATCGCCGGCCGCCGACTTCGACCGTGACCCCGACGGAGTGAGCGAGCTGCTCTCCGAGTGCGAGCTGCTCCGCGCCCGCGTCGAGGAGTCCGGGGTGCTGCTCGACGACAGCCCGCGCTCCCTCCAGGAGCTGGACCAGTTGCCGCCCCGCTGGCGTGACGACCCGGAGGAGCTTCCCTGGTTCGGCAACGACGCCGGCCTCTACCTCGGCACGGTGATCGTCCGGAACGTGCCCGGGGCCCGGTGGCAGGTGTGGCCCGCCGGCGGCCCCGTCGTGCGGCTCGCCTCCGGCCGCGAGATCCAGGTCGTCGAGGCCGGCCTCGACTGGGCGATGCGGGGGGCGCCGGAGCTGTACCAGGTGTACGCGGAGGCCGCCGAACTCTGAGCGGACCCGGTTTTCCTTCCACCCTGAACCACTCTTTTGCAGTAAATACGGCTTATTCCTGTTTCATGCGTGTCAGCCGTGAAGTCCCTTTTTCTGTGGATAGTTTGCGCTGACCGCGACACCGCCGAGAAGGGGGCAGGGCAGCGTATGGCCGTCGTCGATCCGCTGATCGAACTGCGTGGCGTCAACAAGCACTACGGCGCGCTGCACGTGCTCCAGGATGTGGACCTCACCGTCGGCCGCGGTGAGGTGGTCGTCGTCATCGGCCCCTCCGGCTCCGGCAAGTCCACCCTCTGCCGGGCGATGAACCGGCTGGAGCACGTCGAGTCGGGCGAGATCGTCATCGACGGACAGCCTCTCCCCGACGAGGGCAAGGCGCTGGCCCGGCTCCGGGCCGAGGTCGGCATGGTCTTCCAGTCCTTCAACCTCTTCGCGCACAAGACCGTCCTCGCGAACGTCTCCCTCGCGCAGATCAAGGTCCGCAAGCGCAAGAGGGAGGACGCCGACCGGCGTTCGCGCGAACTCCTCGACCGGGTCGGACTCGCCGCGCACGCCGAGAAGTACCCTGCCCAGCTCTCCGGCGGCCAGCAGCAGCGCGTGGCGATCGCCCGCGCCCTCGCCATGGACCCCAAGGCGCTCCTCTTCGACGAGCCGACCTCGGCGCTCGACCCCGAGATGATCAACGAGGTCCTGGAGGTCATGCAGCAGCTGGCCCGGGACGGCATGACGATGGTGGTCGTCACCCACGAGATGGGCTTCGCCCGCTCCGCCGCCAACCGCGTCGTCTTCATGGCCGACGGCCGCATCGTCGAGGACCGCACGCCGGAGGAGTTCTTCACGAGTCCGCGCAGCGAGCGCGCCAAGGACTTCCTCTCCAAGATCCTCAAGCACTGACCGGGGTGGGAACCATGCAGCGTACGCGCCGGACCCCGGCCGCCCTCGCCCTGCTGCTCGCCGCGGTGGTGGCGCTCGGCGGCTGCGGCAAGGAGGGCAGCCCGCCGGTCAAGGGCCCCCAGCCCGACCAACTCCCCGTCTACCAGGTCCAGTCGGGATTCACCCTGCCCGACTCGGGGACCTGGAACCGGGCGAAGAAGCGCGGACGGCTCGTCGTCGGCGCCAAGGAGGACCAGCCGTACATGGGCGAGAAGGACCCCGCCACCGGCCGCTACTCCGGCTTCGACATCGAGATCGCCAAGATGATGGCGGCCTCGCTCGGCTTCGAGCCGGCCGGCATCGAGTTCCGCACGATCGCCTCGGCCAACCGTGAGACCGCTCTGCAGAACGGCCAGATCGACTACTACGTCGGCACGTACACCATCAACGACAACCGCAAGAAGCTCGTCGGCTTCGCCGGCCCCTACTACCAGGCCGGCCAGTCCCTCCTGGTCCGCACCGACGAGAACGACATCGCCGGACCGCAGGACCTGGCCGGCAAGCGGGTCTGCTCGGCCGCCGGATCCACCCCGTACCAGCGGATCCAGAAGGACTATCCGGAGGCCGAACTCGTCGCCTACGACACGTACTCGGTCTGTGTGGACAACCTCCTGACCTATCAGGTCGACGCGGTCACCACCGACGACACGATCCTCATGGGGTACGCCGCCAAGGTCCCCGACGAACTCAAGCTCGTCGGGAAGCCGTTCTCCAAGGAGCCGTACGGGATCGGCGTCCCCCACGGGGACACGGCGCTGCGCTTCGCCCTCGACGACGCCATCGCGGTCCACGAGAAGAACGGCGACTGGAAGAAGGCCTACGACGCCACCCTCGGCCTCTCCGGCGTCCCCGCCCCACCGCCGCCCGCCATCGACCGCTACCCGGCGAGCTGACCGGAGGAGCCTCCCCGCATGGACGTCCTGACCGAAAACTTCGCGCTCTACGGCGAGGGCTTCCTCGGCACCGTCGAACTCACCGTCTACGCCTCGGCGTTGGCCCTCGTCCTGGGCTTCGTCATGGCATCCTTCCGGGTCGCCCCCGTAGGCTCCTTCCGGGTCTTCGGCACGGTCTGGGTCACCGTCCTGCGCAACACCCCGCTGACCCTTCTCTTCTTCGCGGTCATGCTGGGCCTGCCCCGGTTCGGACTCGTCCTGCCCTTCGAGGTGTTCGCGGTCCTCGCACTCGGCTGCTACACCTCGGCCTTCGTCTGCGAGGTCCTGCGCTCCGGCATCAACACCGTGCCGCGCGGCCAGGGCGAGGCGGCGCGCAGCCTGGGCATGACCTTCTCCCAGATCCTCGGCGCGGTCGTCCTGCCGCAGGCCTTCCGCACGGTCATCCCGCCGATCGGCTCCACCCTGATCGCCCTCGCCAAGAACTCGGCGATCGCCGGGGCGTTCAGCGTCACCGAACTCCTGGGCACCTACAAGACCTTGAGCGAGCTCGGCTACAACATCGTCTGGACCTTCGTCTGGATCGCCGTCGGATACCTGATCATCACCCTCACCATCAGCGCCCTCTTCCACGTCATGGAGAAGCGCTGGGGAGTCGCCCGATGACCGAGTCCACCGCCCTCTACGACATCCCCGGGCCGCACGCCCGACGACGTCACCTCCTGTACGGCCTCGCGTCCACCGTCGTGATCCTCGCCCTGGCCGGATGGTTCCTCTATCTCCTCTTCGACACCGAGCAGTTCACCTCCACCAAGTGGTCGCCCTTCCTCTACGAGGGCATCCAGGAACTACTGCTCGAAGGGCTCGGCAACACCCTCAAGGCCTTCGCCTACGCCTCGGTGCTCTCCCTCGCGCTCGGTGGGGTCCTTGCCGCAGGACGTCTCTCCGAGCACCGCGCGCTACGGTGGATCTCGACCCTGCTCGTCGAGTTCTTCCGTGCGATGCCCGTCCTCGTGATGATCTTCTTCATCTTCGTGGCGCTGAAGGTGCAGCCGCTGCCCGCGCTCGTCGCCGGTCTGACCCTCTACAACGGCTCGGTGCTCGCCGAGGTCTTCCGTACCGGGATTCACGCGGTCGCACGCGGCCAGGGCGAGGCCGCGTACGCGCTCGGCATGCGCAAGACGCAGGTGATGACCTACGTCCTCGCGCCGCAGGCGGTCCGGGCGATGCTGCCCGCCATCATCAGCCAGTTGGTGGTGGCCCTCAAGGACACCTCGCTCGGATTCCTCATCACCTACGAGGAGTTCCTGCACGCGGGCAAGCTGATCGCGTCCAACCTCGACTACGACCTGCCGTTCATCCCCGTCGTGCTGGTCATCTCACCGATCTACATCGGGATGTGCATGCTGCTCTCCTGGTTCGCCACCTGGGTGGCCCGCAGGGAGCGTCGCAGCCCGAAGACGAAGGCCGTGGACATCGCTCCGGCCGAACCCGGAACGCTGCTGCCGGGAGCGCAGTAGCTGCTGTGAAGCCCTGCCCGCCCGGCAGCAGCCGGTGATCACTTCTCCCGCAGCGGTACCGACACGTACGACGGGTCGGCCGACGGGGAGGAGAAGGTCAGCTGCGCGCCGGACGGGTTGTGCTCGATGTAGAGCGGGTCCACGGTGTCGACGACCAGGGCGAGCCGGTGGCCGGCCGGGACGTCGTACGCCGTGGAGAAGAGCTCCAGGTCCACGGGGAACGCCTGTCCCGCCGTCTTGCCGTGGAAGGTGTACGGGGCGTTGCTGATCAGCTTGCCCACGCCGAGAGGGCCCACGTCGTAGAGATACGCGACGAAGGTGCCGCTCTCCTTCGTGGACGTGACCGTGGTGTGCACCTTCACCGTGCCGCGAACCCGCTGGGGGGTGCCGTACCACTCCGACTGCCAGACGCCGGCGAAGGCGCGGTTGAGCAGGGGGACGGAGACGATGGGCGGCGTCTGGGCGATCTGGTCCAGGAGGTTGGTGAGCAGGGTGATGCCGCCGTTGGCGCCGGAGTCGACGTTCGCCCAGAGGTGTTCGCTGTCGGCGAGGGCGAACTTCCGCTGGTTCGCGTGGACGGACTTCCAGTCGGGGTAGCCCTCGTAGCCGGCGTCGGAGCGGGGCTTGAGCTGGACGGGCTGTTCGCGGTCGATGCCGTTGTCGACGCCCTTGAGGTGGCGGTCGAACCAGCGGTGGGCGTTCGTCCAGGTGTCGTTGGGGAGCCCGAGGAGGCCGGTGGCCTCGGCGGTGGCGTGGTCGCCGGGCCGGAACTCCAGCCGCTTCGGTCCGGTGAGCTTCTCGTAGAAGCTCGCGTACTGGTTGGGCGGGAAGATGGTGTCACCCCAGGCGTTGCCCAGCATGATCGCGGCGCCGTTGGCGTTGATCTGATCCAGGTAGGTGACGGGGGACCGCTTGCGGCCCCAGGCGATCATCTCGTCCTCCTTGTCGAGGTTCGACGAGAGGAAGTCGCCGAGGATCTCCTGGAGTTCGGGACCGGGACGCCCGGTGAGGAATCCCAGGCCGCCGAGCAGGCCGGCGGCCTGGAGGTGCTGGGTGCGGCCGCTGTAGATGGAGTCGATGAGGTCGGCCCAGCCGCTGAGCGCGGCGACGGCCTTGATCCGCGGGTCGTGGGCCGCGGCGAGCAGGCTGATCCCGGCGCCGTACGAGACTCCCGCCATGCCCACGTGGCCGGCGTCGGAGGGCGTGTTCGCGAGGGCCCAGTCGATGACCTTCGAGGCGTCGGCGATGTCCCTGGGGCCGGCGGTCTCGATCTCGCCGCCGGACTCCCAGAAGCCCCGTGAGTTGTAACTCACCACGATGTAGCCGGATTCGGCGAGCTTCTGGGCCTGGGCGAGGTACTCGATCTGCGGCATGGCCCAGCTGGTGGGCAGCACGATCAGAGGGAGGCGGGCGGAGGTGCCGGCTCCGGCGGGGGTGACGACGTTCGCCTTGAGGACGGTTCCGCCGTCCCCGGCGATGTCGACGAAGCGGACGGACGGGCCGGTCTCCGCCGTCGCGGGGGTGGCGCCGAGCACCGTCCCCGCCAGGAGGGCTGCGGAGACGGCGCCGACGGAAGCGGTACGCAGCGCCTTGCGGGGGTGTCCCACGGGTCACTCCTTACTCGTGTCATGGATACGGAGTGCAAAGTGACCCGACGGTAACGTCGAGGCCGTACCCGAGGTAACCGGTCGGTAAGTTACGTGCGGGTAACGATTGCGTGCGGGGCGTCCGGGTCCCACGCTTGGCCCGTGGAGCACAACGCCGTCCCCGAGATCCCCGCCGTCCCCGAGATCCCCGCCGCCGTGGACGTCCCCGCCGTCCCCGACGTCTTCGACCCCCGGATCTACGCCGCCGGGATCCCGCACGACCGGTTCCGCGCGCTCCGCGACCGGGCGCCCGTCGCCCGGCAGGCGGAGCCGGCGATCCTGGGATGGCCCGCCGGGACCGGGTTCTGGGCCGTCACCCGGCACGCCGACGTCGTCCGCGTGCTCAAGGACTCCCGTACGTACTCCTCGCACCTCGGTGCCACGCAGATCCGCGACCCCGACCCCGCCGACCTTCCCTTCATCCGGCGCATGATGCTCAACCAGGACCCTTCCCCAAGCTCTCGACCGCGTTCGAGCGGGGAAGCCCCCCATGGCCACGGGCGCCTCAGGCGGCTCGTCAGCCGCGCCTTCACGCCGGGCCGGATCGAGCGGTTCACCGCGACCGCGCGGGAGCGGGCCCGGGCCCTCCTCGCGGAGGCGGTCGCCGCCGGTGGCGAGGTGGACCTCGTCGGGACCGTCACCGACGACTACGCCCTGCTCAACCTCACCGACCTGCTCGGCGTGCCCGCGAGTGACCGGGGGCTCCTCCACGCCTGGACCGAGCGGGTCATCGCCTACCAGGACCCCGACGAGCCGCCCGTCCTCGACGCCGGGGGCCGGCCGGTCAACCCCCGGTCACCCGCGATGCTCTCCGAGATGTTCGCCTACGCCCAGGAGCTCGCCGCGTACAAGCGCGCACACCCCGCCGACGACGTCATGACCTCGCTCGCCACCTCCGAACTCGCCGACGCGGAACTGGAGATGTTCTTCTTCCTGCTGACCGTCGCCGGGAACGACACCGTCCGCAGTGCCGCACCCGGCGGTATCCTCGCCCTCGCCGAACACCCCGACGAACAGCGGAGGTTGTGGAGCGGCGCGGTCTCCCCGGACACGGCGGTCGACGAACTCCTGCGCGTACACCCGCCCGTGCTCTCCTTCCGGCGCACTGCCGCACGGGACACCGAACTGGCCGGCCAGGCGATCGGCGAGGGCGACAAGGTCGTGGTCTTCCACGCCTCCGCCAACCACGACGAGCGCGTCTTCCCCGACCCCCACCGTCTCGACCTGAGCCGGACGCCCAACCCGCACGTCTCCTTCGGCGACGGCCCGCACGTCTGCCTCGGCGCCCACTTCGCCCGGCTTCAACTCCGCTTGCTGTACGAGGAGACGCGCGAGGTCTGCGGCGAGGTGACCCTCACGGGGCCGCCCCGGCGCCTCGTCTCCAACTTCATCAACGGGATCAAGTCGCTGCCGGTGCGACTGCGGGAGCCGTCCGCGTCGCGGCGGTGACATCGGCCACCAGCTCGACCACATCGGGGCCGTAGGCCTGCGAGTTGACGACCTTCAGGAGGAGCACGAAGGAGCCCGAGCGGTAGCGGCGCGCCAGCGACTCGTGGTGACGTGCCAGATAGCGGGTCGCCGCCTGGTTGGTGATGGCCCGCTGTCCGCAGTAGAGGAAGACCGGCCGGCCGCCCTCGCCCGCCGTGAGCCGCGCCAGGATCACGTACTCGGACACGCCCACCTCCGAGAGGTAGTGATCCGAGCCGATCCGGAACTGGCCGCGGACCGGGCCCGGCTCCACCTCGACGTTCACCGTGAGACCCGGCAGCAGCGTCGCCAGATGGGCGTCCATCCGCCGGTTCGAGTAGGGCCCGCCGACACAGAACTCGGTCCGGTCCCCGAACCCCTGGTGCCCCTGGTCGTGCGAGAGGATCCGGGCCTGCGCCCCGCAGTCCTTGATCAGCGCGGAGAGTTCGAGCAGCGCGAACACGTCGAAGCGGTGCACCGAACGCTCGCCGCCCGACTCCCTGTTCACGACGAGGAGGCACTCGGAGTTCCCCGGCAGCCCGAAGAACGCCTGCTTGCGGCGGAGCCTGCGCCGCCAGAGGTACGTACGGCCCAGCCAGCCGAAGGAGGCGCTGAACCCGGTCGCGAGGACCCCGAGCACGATGTTGCGCACGTCTTCGTTCATGGGCGCGCATGCTAGCGGCGATCCGGCATTCGTTCGAGGCGGTCCTGACGGGAGACGGGACCGGAAGTTACGCTGCGCGGACGGTTGTTGACTGGAGGTTGGGAATGCGTCGATCCGCCGCTGGGAAGGTCTCCGCTCTCGCTGTCGCGGCGACGGTGCTCTCGATGGGTGCCGCCGCCCCGCCCGCGGCGGCCCCGGCGGCCCCGCCGCCACCGGTCAAGGAGCCCGTCGCGGTCGGCTACGGCGGCGCCGTCGCCAGCGTGGACGCCGACGCGTCGGCCGCCGGCATCGAGGTGCTCCGCAAGGGCGGCAACGCCGTGGACGCCGCCGTCGCCGTCGCCGCGGCCCTCGGCGTCACCGAGCCCTACTCGGCCGGGATCGGGGGCGGCGGGTACTTCGTCTACTACGACGCCAAGACCCGTACGGTCCACACCGTCGACGGGCGGGAGACCGCGCCGCGCTCCGCCGGCACCGACCTCTTCCTGGAGAACGGCAAGCCGATCCCCTTCGAGGAGGGCATGACCAGCGGCCTCGGCGTCGGCACCCCCGGCACCCCGGCGACCTGGCGGGCCGCCCTCGACGCCTGGGGCAGCAAGCGCCTCGCCGCGCTCCTCGAACCCGCCGAACGGCTCGCCCGCGAGGGTTTCACCGTCGACCCCACCTTCCGCGCCCAGACCGCCGCCAACGAGGCCCGGTTCCGCGACTTCCCCGCCACCTCCGAGCTGTTCCTGCCCGGCGGCCGACTGCCCGTCGTCGGATCGGTGTTCAAGAACCCCGACCTGGCCCGTACGTACGAGACGCTCGGCCGCGAGGGCATCGGCGCCCTCTACCGGGGACCGCTCGCCCAGGACATCGTGGACACCGTCCGCACGCCCCAGGTCCGCGAGGGCGCCACCCGGGTCGTCCGCCCCGGCGATCTGACGGAGCGTGACCTCGCCGCGTACCGCACCGAGTCCCGCAGGCCCACGAAGGTCACGTACCGCGGACTCGACGTCTACGGCATGGCCCCGTCCTCCTCCGGCGGTACGAGTGTCGGCGAGGCGCTCAACATCCTGGAGGGCACCGACCTCGCCGCCGCCACCCCGGCCGGCTACCTCCACCGCTTCATCGAGGCCAGCCGGATCGCCTTCGCCGACCGGGGCCGCTGGGTCGGCGACCCCGCCTTCGAGTCCGTACCGACCCGCGAACTGCTCTCCCAGCGGTACGCCGACTCCCGCGCCTGCCTGATCCGCGACGACGCCGTCCTGACCAGCCCGCTCCCGCCCGGCGACCCCCGGAACCCCGCGTCCTGCGCGAGCGGCGGCACCGCGGCCCCGACCACGTTCGAGGGCGAGAACACCACCCATCTGACGGCCGCCGACAAGTGGGGCAACGTCGTCGCCTACACGCTGACCATCGAGTCCACCGGCGGCAGCGGTATCACCGTGCCCGGCCGGGGCTTCCTGCTCAACAACGAGCTGACCGACTTCTCCTTCGCCCCCGCGAACCCGGCCGTCCACGACCCGAACCTGCCCGGACCCGGCAAGCGGCCGCGCTCCTCGATCTCCCCGACGATCGTCCTCGACCGGCACGACCGCCCCGTCCTCGCCCTCGGCTCGCCGGGCGGCGCGACCATCATCACCACGGTCCTGCAGACCCTCACCGGGGTTGTCGACCGGGGCCTGCCGCTCGTCGACGCGATCGCCGCGCCCCGCGCCAGCCAGCGCAACCAGACCACCACCGAGCTCGAACCCGCCCTGTGGAACAGCCCGTTGAAGGCGGAGCTGGAGGGCATCGGGCACGGCTTCCGGCAGAACCCGGAGATCGGCGCGGCGACGGGTGTGCAGCGTCTGCCGGACGGCCGCTGGGTGGCCGCCGCGGAGACGGTCCGCAGGGGCGGCGGCTCGGCGATGGTCGTCCGCCCGCGCCCTACAGGGCCGTGAGCACGCGCGGCCCGTCGTCCGTGATCGCGACCGTGTGCTCGGCGTGCGAGGCGCGTGAGCCGTCGAGGGTACGGATCGTCCAGCCGTCCCCCGCCGTGTAGTGGTCGTCCGTGCCGCCGCCGATGAGCATCGGCTCGATCGCGAGCACCATCCCGTGCCGCAGCTTCATGCCCCGGCCCGGTCGTCCCTCGTTGGGGACGCCCGGGTCCTCGTGCATGGCGCGGCCGATGCCGTGGCCGCCGAAGCCGTCCGGGATGCCGTAGCCCGCGCCGCGGCAGACCCGGCCGATCGCGTGCGCGATGTCGCCGATGCGGTTCCCGACGACCGCCGCAGCGATCCCCGCCGCAAGGGCCTCCTCCGCCGCGGCGATCAGCCGTGTGTCCTCCGGCCGGGCCCGGCCGACCGTGAAGCTGACGGCCGCGTCGCCGACCCAGCCGCCCAGCGTCGCCCCGCAGTCGACCGACACCAGGTCGCCGTCGGCGAGCCGGGTGTCGCCCGGGATGCCGTGCACGATCGCGTCGTTCACGGACAGGCACACGACCGCGGGGAACGGCACCGGAGCCCAGTCCGGGTGGTAGTCGAGGAAGGGCGAACCGGCCCCCGCCTCGGCCAGGACCTCCCGGGCCGCCCGGTCGAGCTCGGTCAGCGCGACGCCGGGCGCCGCCTTCTCCCGGGCGGCCGCGAGGGCCCGGGCCACCACCCGTCCCGCCTCGCGCATGGCCGCCAGGGACTCGTTCGTCTTGATCTCCACCATGCCAATTACTATACCGGTATTAGAATGGCGTCATGGTGCGCACACCCCTGACCCCCGAAGAGCGCGAGCGCGGCGAGCGCCTGGGCCTCCTCCTGCGCTCGGCGCGCGGCGAGCGGTCCATGGTCGAGATCGCGGCCGCGGCCGGCCTGTCCGCCGAGACCCTCCGCAAGATCGAGACGGGCCGGGCCCCGACCCCGGCCTTCTTCACCGTCGCGGCCCTCGCGGGAGTCCTCGACCTCTCCATGGACCAGCTCGTGGTGCTCTGCGCCCCGGCCCCGGTCTGACCGGGGTGGGGGCGGTCGGTCTCGGCGGGACCGGCCTCGGCAGGTTCGACCTCGGCGGGATCGACCTCAGAGGGGTCGGTCTCACCGGGATCGGCCTTATCGGGAGACGGCCAGCTGCACCCCGCTGTGGCGTGGGCGCTCGATCTCGTCCAGGAGCGCGAGCGCCAGATCGGCGTGCCCGATGCGACCCGGCCCGTCGACCACCGTGCCCACCGCCGTCCGGTACGTGCCCGTCCGCTCCGCCTCCGCGTTCAGGTCCAGCGGCGGCACCACCATCAGCCAGTCGAGCTCGGACCCCGCCTCGGCCGTGAGCAGATCGAACTCGGCCACATGTCCCTGCGCGAAGGCCCGCCACTCCGCGGGGAAATCGGGGGCGTCCATGAGCCGTACCCCGGGCGCGGTCTCCAGGGTGGTCGCGATCCCGAGGGTGAGCAGCCGCCGCACCCCCGCCTCGGCGAGGCCCGCGACGAGCGCCTTCGCCGCCGCCGTGAAGTACTCCTCCGAGGGCAGGTCCAGGCGGGCCGCCGCGTGCAGCGCCGCGTCGTGGCCGGCCGCGAGTGCCGCCACCGAGGCCGCGTCCGTCGCGTCTCCCCGTACGAGCGAGACGCCCGTGCCCTCCAGGTCCCGGTGGGCGGCCGGGTCGCGGACCACGGCCGTCACCCGGTGGCCGCGGGCCACCGCCTCCGCCACGGCCGCCCGGCCGACCCGCCCGCCGGCGCCGAAGACCGCGATGCGCAGGGTGTCGCCGCCGCTCTTGCTGTTGCTCGTGTCGTTGTCCATGACGGGACCGTAGAACGGGCTCCCCTGGTTACTTCAACGGTACTGGGCTAGCGTCGTGATCATGATCGAGCAGCCGTCGCCGCAGCCGCTGAGCCCCGACCTCTTCCGTCGGCCCGACTGCGCCGGAAGCCCCGGCCGGCCCATCCGGGTCGGCGGCAAGTGGACCGCGATGGTGCTGCGTTGCCTGGAGGACGGGACCCCGCGCCGCTTCACCGAACTGCGTGTGCCGCTGCACTGGATCACCCCCAAGGTCCTCACCGAGACCCTCCGCTCCATGGAGCGCGACGGCTTCCTCACCCGTACCGTCCACGACGAGAACCCGCCCCGTGTCGAGTACGCCCTGACGCCCCTCGGGCGCTCCCTCATCGGGCCGCTCGACACGGCCTGCGACTGGGCCCGCACCCACGCCCCCGAGATCACGGAGGCCCGTGCCGCGTACGAGGAGGCAGGCCCGGCGGCGTGACACCGGATGCGGGTCCGGCGGCCGACCCACGCCTCCCGCCCGCCCCACGCTTCCCACCCGGCTCACGCTTCCCACCCGACCCACGCGTGACCCCTGGTCCCGCCCCCCTGTGGCTCCCGGTCTGGCCTAGGCTCCCGGCATGATGCCCGATGAGCTGCGGCGCGGCCGCTACGTGAGCCTGACCACCTTCCGGAAGAACGGCACGGGGGTCGCGACCCCGGTCTGGTACGCGGTGGAGGGCTCCGAGCTGTACGCGTGGACCCGCTCCGACTCCTGGAAGGTCAAGCGGCTCCGTAACGACCCGCGGGTCGAGGTCGCCGTCTGCGACGTGCGCGGCAACGTGGCCGAGGGCGCCGCGCGGTTCCCCGGTGAGGGCCGGCTGGTCGAGGGGGAGGAGCTGCGCCGGATTCGGGCCCTGCTCTCGCGCAAGTACACCTGGCAGTACTGGCTGACCGACGTACCGGCCATGATCGTCCGGCTCGGCAAGCGTCCGCACACCGGGATCGTGGTGCGCTTCGGGGAATCCGACGGCCGAGGCGCCTGATCGAAAACGGACCGTAGTCGTCCCGTAACACGACTGCGGTCCAATACCCGCGGACCGGAAGGTTCCAGTCGACGGCGGGGCAGGTGCTTAGCGCATGACGGTGTATCAACTTCCGGTGGAAGTGGCCGCGTTCACGAGCTGGCTGGCGGAGTTGGCGAGCCGCCTCCGGCCGGGGGCCGGCTGGTACGGGGTCTTCGTCGAACGCGATCCCGAGGGGATGCGGGCCTGTTTCGACGGTACGGAGATCCTGCCCTGGGACGTCGTCGAGTCGCTGCTCCAGGACGCGGGGGAGCCCGTCGACGGGCCCCTCGTCGCCCGGGCCGGCGAGCTGTACGCGGCGGCGGCCGCCGCGCACGACCGCCGCCCCGGCGGAGCCGCCGCGCTCGCCGAGCGCCGCGGCCTGATGGAACGCGAACGCCGGTACGCCGAGTACCGCGCCCGCGAGCTGGGGGAGCGGCTCCGGAGCGCCCCGGAGCCGGCGGAGAGGGCCGGCCTGGAGAACGACCTCGCCTGGACCCGCGACGACCACGCCAGGGCAGCCGCCCGCGTCACCGAACTGACCACCCGGCTGGCCCGCCTCACCCCGGCCTCGGCTCCGGAGGGCCGGACCGAGCCCCCCGTGCCGCCCCCGGCGCACCCCCAGCCCCAGGCACCCGCGCCCCCGAAGCGGCGGCCCCGGGGCGCTCGGTACGCCTGGCTGGAGGAGAGCGCCGAGGAGCAGGCGGCCGTGCCCGTCCTGCCGACCGGGGGAGCGGCGCCCCGGGGGGCCCGTTTCGGCGGTGGCGCCGACCCGGCCGCGGCGAGCGGCGAGGCCGGGGCGCGTGGCGGTACGGATCCCGGCGCCGACCCCGTGGAGGCCGCCCGCGCCGCCGCCAACGCGGTCTACGCCCTTCAGCGGTTGCGCGCCCAGGGTCGTAGCGGCGAGGCGCACGCCCTGCTCTGCGAGGCGCTCGGCGGTCCGCCGGCCCGGCTGCCCGCCCTCGCCGAGGCGCTCCATCGGGCCGGTCTCGGCGCCGACTGGTCCACCCTGCTCTGGGAGGCCGCCTCGCTGCCGCCCGCCAGGCTCGCCGCCGTCGCGGGGGCCCTCGCCGACGCCGGCCGGCCCGCCGACTGCGAGCAGCTGCTGCGCCAGGGCGTGGCCCGCCCCGTGGAGGAGCTCGCCGGGGCGTGCGCCGCCCTGCGGGCCGAGGACCACCACCGCGAGGCCCACGCCCTGCTCACCGCCTTCGTCCGGGTCCGGGCCCCCGAGGAGGCCGCCCGCCTCGCGGGCGCGGACCCGCGCGGACTCGTCCCCCAACTCCTGGACGCGGCCCGCGCGGTCTCCCACTCCCGCGAGCGCGACCTGCTCCACGCCCTCCGCGTGGCGGGTCTCGCGGGAGCCTGACTCACGACGGCGAAGCGCTCTGGGGGTAGGGCTCGAAGGGACGTGTCATTCCATGCCTGTCCGTGTCGGTACGTGTCCGACGTGGACCACTCGGGTATGAAACATGATCGACGCCGCCGGTTCACGGCGGTGGTCTTGCTCCGGGGTGTGACGGGGCTTACGTTCTCCTCCTACGCCCCGCGTCTACGGGCGTAGAGGCTCTCTGACGCCGTGCCGAAGGAGCAGCTCATGACCGACGTCGTACGCGCCGCGCTCGTCCAGGCGACCTGGACGGGCGACACCGAATCCATGATCGCCAAACACGAGGAGCACGCCCGGGAGGCCGCCCGGCAGGGCGCGAAGGTGATCGGGTTCCAGGAGGTGTTCAACGCCCCCTACTTCTGTCAGGTCCAGGAGCCCGAGCACTACCGATGGGCCGAACCCGTCCCCGAGGGCCCCACCGTCCGGCGGATGCGGGACCTCGCCCGGGAGACCGGGATGGTGATCGTCGTTCCCGTCTTCGAGGTCGAGGGCGAGGGCTTCTACTACAACACCGCCGCCGTCATCGACGCCGACGGCACCTACCTCGGCAAGTACCGCAAGCACCACATCCCGCAGGTCAAGGGATTCTGGGAGAAGTACTACTTCCGCCCGGGCAACGCCGGCTGGCCGGTCTTCGACACCGCCGTCGGCAGGGTCGGCGTCTACATCTGCTACGACCGCCACTTCCCCGAAGGGTGGCGCCAACTCGGCCTGAACGGCGCTCAGTTGGTCTACAACCCGTCCGCCACCTCACGCGGTCTCTCCTCCTACCTGTGGCAGCTGGAGCAGCCGGCCGCCGCTGTCGCCAACGAGTACTTCGTCGCCGCGATCAACCGCGTCGGCCAGGAGGAGTACGGCGACAACGACTTCTACGGCACCAGCTACTTCGTCGACCCGCGCGGCCAGTTCGTCGGCGAGGTCGCCTCCGACAAGAGCGAGGAACTCGTCGTCCGGGACCTCGACTTCGGCCTCATCGAGCAGGTGCGGCAGCAGTGGGCCTTCTACCGGGACCGCCGTCCCGACGCGTACGACGGGCTGGTGCAGCCGTGAGCAGCCTGTACGACCGCCACAAGGCCGTCATCCCCGACTGGGTCGCCCTCTACTACCGCGACCCCATCGAGATCACCCACGGCGAGGGCCGCCACGTCTGGGACGCCGAGGGGCGCAGGTACCTCGACTTCTTCGGCGGCATCCTCACCACCATGACCGCGCACGCCCTGCCCGAGGTCACCAAGGCCGTCGCCGAGCAGGCCGGACGGATCATCCACTCCTCGACGCTCTACCTCAACCGGCCCATGGTGGAGCTCGCCGAGCGGATCGCCGGCCTCTCCGGCATCCCCGACGCCCGGGTCTTCTTCACCACCTCCGGCACCGAGGCCAACGACACGGCCCTGCTCCTGGCCACCGCGTACCGCCGCTCGAACCAGATCCTGGCGATGCGCAACAGCTACCACGGCCGCTCCTTCTCCACCGTCGGCATCACCGGCAACCGCGCCTGGTCGCCGACGAGCCTCTCCCCGCTCCAGACGCTGTACGTCCACGGAGGCGTCCGCAACCGCGGCCCCTACGCCCAGTACACCGACGAGCGGTTCATCGAGGCCTGCGTCGCCGATCTCGAAGACCTCCTCGGCCACACCCGGGACGTCGCCGCCCTCATCGCCGAGCCCGTCCAGGGCGTCGGAGGCTTCACCTCCCCGCCCGACGGCCTGTACGCCGCGTTCCGCCGTGTCCTCGACCGGCACGGCATCCTCTGGATCGCCGACGAGGTCCAGACCGGCTGGGGCCGTACGGGCGACCACTTCTGGGGCTGGCAGGCCCACGGTCAGGCCGGTCCGCCCGACATCCTCACCTTCGCGAAGGGCATCGGGAACGGCATGTCCATCGGCGGGGTCGTCGCCCGCGCCGAGATCATGAACTGCGTCGACGCCAACTCCATCTCCACCTTCGGCGGTTCACCGATCACGATGGCCGCGGGCCTCGCCAACCTCGCGTACCTCCTGGAGCACGACCTGCAGGGCAACGCCCGCCGCGTCGGCGGCCTCCTCATCGAACGCGTGCGGGCCGCCGCGGCCGGTGTCGACGCCGTCCGGGAGGTACGGGGCCGCGGACTCATGATCGGCATCGAACTCACCGAGCCGGGCACCGACCGCGCCAACCCGGAGGCGGCCTCCGCCGTCCTGGAGGCGGCCCGGCAGGGCGGCCTCCTCATCGGCAAGGGCGGCGGACACAACACCAGTGCCCTGCGCATCGCCCCGCCGCTCTCGCTCACCGTCGCCGAGGCCGAGGAAGGCGCCGCCCTCCTCGAAGAGGCGCTCGGAGCCCTGTAGTCGACCCCTTCTCACGCAGGAGTGTCCCGTGAGCACCCGTACCCCCATCCGGCGCGGCCCCGTCGCCACCGCGGCCGACGCCCCCACCCACGGGGAACCGCCCTTCGGCGGCACCGCCCCCTCCGATACGGGCATGGCCCCTGCCCCTGCCCCTGCCCCTGCCCTTGCCCCTGCCCCTGCCGGTGGTCGCGTGGTCGGCGATCGGCGTGAAGGGAACTCCGGGAAATGACCAGGACTCTGATTACCGGCGGGCTCGTGATCACGGCCGCCGACGAGATCCACGCGGACGTACTGATCGAGCATGGCCGGGTGGTGGCGTTGGCGGCGCCGGGAAGCCAGCAGTGGACGGCCGACCGGGTGATCGACGCGTCGCAGAAGTACGTGATCCCGGGCGGCGTCGACGCGCACACGCACATGGAGTTGCCGTTCGGCGGCACGTTCGCGTCGGACACGTTCGAGACGGGGACGCGGGCCGCGGCGTGGGGCGGGACGACGACGATCGTCGATTTCGCGGTGCAGTCGAGGGGGGAGTCGCTGCAAGCCGGGCTGAACACCTGGCATGAGAAGGCGGACGGGAAATGTGCGATCGACTACGCCTTCCACATGATCATGTCGGACGTGAACGAGTCGACGCTGAGGGAGATGCCGAAGCTCATCGAGCACGGCGTTTCCTCGTTCAAGCTGTTCATGGCGTATCCGGGGGTCTTCTATTCGGATGACGGGCAGATCCTGCGGGCGATGCAGGTGGCCGGTGATACGGGCGGACTGATCATGATGCACGCGGAGAACGGCATCGCGATCGACGTCCTCGTCGAGCAGGCCCTGGCCCGCGGCGAGACCGACCCCCGCTATCACGGGGAGGTCCGCAAGGCCCTCCTCGAAGCGGAGGCGACCCACCGGGCCATCCAGCTCGCCCGGGTGGCCGGGGCTCCCCTGTACGTCGTGCACGTATCGGCGGAGGAGGCGGTCGCGGAGTTGGCGGCGGCCCGGGACAAGGGCCTCCCGGTCTTCGGGGAGACCTGCCCGCAGTACCTGTTCCTGTCGACGGACAACCTCGCGGAGCCGGACTTCCAAGGCGCCAAGTACGTCTGCTCCACCCCGCTCCGGCCGAAGGAGCATCAGGCGGCGCTGTGGCGGGGGCTGCGGACGAACGACCTCCAGGTCGTCTCGACCGACCACTGCCCGTTCTGCTTCGTCGGTCAGAAGGAGCTGGGCCGGGGCGACTTCTCGAAGATCCCGAACGGCCTTCCGGGCGTCGAGAACCGTATGGACCTGCTCCACCAGGCCGTCGTCGAAGGACACATCTCGCGCCGCCGCTGGATCGAGATCGCCTGCGCGAGCCCGGCCCGGATGTTCGGCCTCTACCCGCAGAAGGGCACGATCGCGCCGGGTGCCGACGCGGACATCGTCATCTACGACCCGCACGTCGCCCAGACCCTGTCCGCCGAGACCCACCACATGAACGTCGACTACTCGGCGTACGAGGGGAAGACGGTCACCGGTCAGGTCGAGACCGTCCTCTCACGGGGCGAGGTCGTCATCGACCAGCGCACGTACGTGGGCCACGCAGGCCACGGCACGTTCGTGCCGCGCTCCACCTGTCAGTACCTGACCTAGGAGAACGACGTTGGACTTCGGACTCGTCCTGCAGACCGACCCGCCCGCCTCGCAGGTCGTCGGGCTGATGCGCCGGGCGGAGCGCAACGGCTTCCGCTACGGCTGGACCTTCGACTCCGCCGTGCTGTGGCAGGAACCGTTCGTCATCTACAGCCAGATCCTCGCCAACACCACCAAGCTGCACGTGGGCACGATGGTGACGAACCCCGGCACCCGCACGTGGGAGGTCACCGCCTCCACCTTCGCCACCCTGAACGACATGTACGGCAACCGGACCGTCTGCGGCATCGGCCGCGGCGACTCCGCCATGCGCGTCGCCGGCCGCAAGCCGAACACCCTGGCCCGGCTCGGCGAGGCCATCGAGGTCATCCGCGACCTGGCGGAGGGCCGCGAGGCGACGGTCGACGGCAACCCGATCCGCATCCCGTGGATCAAGGAGGGCAAGCTGCCCGTCTGGATGGCGGCGTACGGGCCCAAGGCCCTCGCCCTCGCCGGGCAGAAGGCCGACGGCTTCATCCTCCAGCTCGCCGACCCGTTCCTCACCGAGTGGATGGTCAAGGCGGTCCGCCAGGCCGCCACCGACGCCGGCCGCGATCCCGACGCCCTCACCATCTGCGTCGCCGCCCCGGCCTATGTGGGGGACGACCTGGCCCACGCCCGCGACCAGTGCCGCTGGTTCGGCGGCATGGTCGGCAACCACGTCGCCGACCTCGTATCCCGCTACGGCGAGCACTCCGGGATGGTCCCGGAGGAGCTCACCGCGTACATCAAGGACCGGCACGGCTACGACTACAGCCATCACGGCCGCGCCGACAACCCCGACACCACCTTCGTCCCCGACGAGATCGTCGACCGCTTCTGCCTCCTGGGCCCCGCAGAGGCCCACATCGAGAAGCTGCGCCACCTGAAGGACCTGGGCGTCGACCAGTTCGCCGTCTACAACATGCACGACAACCGCGAGGGCACCATCGACGCGTACGGCTCCACGGTCATCCCGGCCCTCAGCTGAAGAAGGAGAAGAAGGAGGAGGAACGGCCGGCTCAGCCGCGCAGGCGCAGGGCGAGGGCGGCGAGCCAGGCGGCCGGGGTGAAGGGGGCTGGCGGCTGGACCTCCGCGCCGAGGGCCGCCAGGGCGAGGGCGAGCCCGTCCTCGTCGAGGGGCAGGGCCAGAAGGTCGTGCAGCTCTCCCGTCAGCTGGGCGACGAGCCCCGGGTCGGTGCTCTCCAAGTAGTCGTCGAGCGCGGCCTCGTGGTCGCCGAACTCGTCCGGCATGTCCTGCGAGAACCAGCCGCCGAGCAGTTGCGCCAGCTCGGGGAAGCGGGCCCGCCATTCCCACGGCGTCGCGGGCGGGGCGAGCCGCGGCGCCTGTCCGGTCGTCAGGCTCTCGTCGAGCCGGTCGGCGAGGCCGGTGAGCCAGTCCCGGATCTCCTCGGGCGGCAGCCCCACGTCGGGCAGCGGGTAGTACTCGCCGAGCCGCTGCCGGAGTCGGCCGGGAGGGTTGTCCGCGTAGGCGCGCAGCTGTTCGGCGGCGACGGCGATCGCCCAGGGGCGGGTGCGCCAGGTGTGTCGCAGATAGCCGGCCACCGCCTCGGGGGCGTGCGGACCGAGGCCGAGGTGGGCGCGGACGACCTGGTCGAGCTCGCCGTACTTGCGGTCGTGCTCGGTGGGGTTCAGGGTCACGTGGGCCTCTACAGGACGACGGGCAGGCTGGAGTGGACGGTGAAGCCGTACGGGTCGGCCGCACCGGGCTCGGTGCGGTGCAGCACCACCCGGGCGGCTCGCACCGGAAGGGGTTCCTGGCCGGCCAGCATCATGCCGGTGGTCAGCACCGTTCCCACGGGTTCGGGCCGTGAGGGCCAGGCGGCCTGGATCACGAGCCGCCGTCGGGTGGACTGGGCGAGCCAGCGGTGGATGACCTGTTCGTTGAGGGTGATCACCTGCTGGGTCACCCACTGGGCGGTCTCCCGGTCGGGGTAGGTGGCGGCCCGATCGGCCCGGGCCGGGGCGGGGCGTGTCGTCATCTCAGGCCCCTCCCCAACCACGCAGGGTGGCCCGCTGGGCGGCGGAGTAGTTGGCGTGCCCGGTGGTCACGACGGCGTGCAGCCATGCCTGTGCCGCCTGGAGGTCCGCCATCTGGCGGTCCCAGCGGTCGAGTTCGTCCACGAACGCCTCCCGTGCCTCGCCCTTCCAGGCGAGGACGACCGGTTCCGTGCGCTCGTACAGCGCGGTCAGGCGCTCGCCGAGCGCGCGGAGGATGTCCTCCAGATCACCCGCGATCTCGCGCAGCGCGGCGATGTCCACGGTGATGGAGCCGTCGTCGCTCATGATCCCCCCTGCCTTTCGATGTCGCTCAGATATCGCTGATCCTGCTGCGCGGAGCGTCGCTGCCGCCGCCGGAGCCTTCGCCGGACAGCTCGCGCACCTCCGCGTCCACGTCGACCTTCCTGCTCTCGGCCCGCATGCGGCTCAGGCTGTCCAGCTCCTGACGGGTGAAGCCGTCCCGGCTCATCCGCACCGCCTGCTCCAGGACCCCGAGGATCTCCCTGATCCGTACGGCGTCGGCGCCGGCCTCCCGATGCAGTTTCCGGTACGCGGTCGCCGCCTCGCTGCGCCAGCGCGCCTCGGCCCGGTCGACGAGGGAGTCCATGCGGCGCACCTGCCCGTCGAGGTGTGACCGCATGGCCTCCAGGTCGTCCGCGAGGCGCTTCAGGTCCTCCTCCGACACGTCGAGGTCGGGGTCGATGGGCACAGGGGTCGCTCCTTCCGGTCCGGGTGAATACGGGTCAGTGCCACTCGGCGAAGTGGGCGTGGACGGCATCGAGGAGGAGCCTCAGCCGTGCGTGCGTCACCGACGGCATGACGGGCCCGAAGGCCGCGTCGAGCTCGGCGGGCGAGCGGAACATGTACAGGACGCGCTGGAGTTGTCCGGCGAGATCGGCGATCCTGCCGTGGCAGTCGGGGTGGTCCATGGCGACCAGCGCACGTGCCTCCGACTCCGGGTCTCTGTCGTACTCCCCGGTGGGCAGCTGTGACGCGAACTCGTTGACGACGTCGAAACGGGCGAGGGCCTCCCACTGCGACAGCGGTAGTTCGTCGTAGCCCGGGCAGACCCCGAACCAGGGGTCGCGGACGAGTGCCGCCAGGGAACGCAGGAACGCGTCGACGGGTTCGTCGCCGGCCGCCCGTGCGAGCCGGGCACGGAACACGGGCGGCCTGGCCGCGAACCGCTCCGTGCCGTACTCGTCCGCCAGACCGTCGAGAAGCGAGGCCACCACGTCGAAGGGCATGACCCAGGCGATCGCGTGCGAGTCCTGCATCAGCCGGGAGAAGCGCTGGAGTTCGTCCTCCAGTGCGGCGGCCCCCGGGTTCCGCGAGGCGGCGGCGAGGTCGACGAGGCGGGCGAGCGCGCTGCCGGTGAAGAGGGCGTCGGTCTGTTCGGTCACCCGACGCATGCTAGGGCGCCTTCGGATAGGCGGTCATCACGTAGAAGGACTTCGACTCGGGCGAGTAGGCGAGGGCCACGTGCACGGTGTGCACGTCCTTGGGCTGGGCGTGGAAACCGGACGCGGCGAAGTCCGCCTGACTCACGGAGGTTCCGACCGCCACCGGCTGGCTGTTCGCGTCCTTGACCGGAAAGTCCCAGGCCATGACGGAGTCGGGCTTGAACGTGCCGTTGGCGACCATCTGTTCCTGTCGGTGCATCCAGGCCTCCAGCTTGTCCTTCCTACCCGGGTCGTTCACCGCGGCCTGCATGTACTGCTGGGCGGAGGGGAGGTCACGGAACGTCGAGGCGTCGGCGCCGCCCTGATCGCGCAGCCGGTGCATCAGCTGCTCCGGGGTGAGCCCGATGTGCTTGTCGACCGTGTGGCCCTCCTTCCCGTCCCGCATGAGCCACGGCGGAGGCGGCTGGTAGTCGTTGCGCTCCCACTCCATCGCGGCGAGGTCGACCTGGAAGGTGGTGTTCGGGTTCCAGGCATCCGGGTTGACCGGGTAGATCTTGCGGTCGAACTCGAACAGCGACCTCGCGCCGAACGCCTCGGCCCGCGCTGCCTGCGACTGGAAGGTGGGAGCCGCCCGGGACGCCTCCTCCAGCGGCGCGATCAGGCCACGCACCACGTCGCGCTGGGCACGTACCGCGGTCTCGTACGCGTCGACCGCCCGGTTGACCGCCGCCGTGTCGATGTTGAGGAGCACCGCGGCGAGCAGTCCCTTCGTCAGCTTCTTGATCCGGTCGAAGAGGTTCTCGAAGAACTCCCTGGGATTGGTGAGGTCAAGGAGTGCCACGGCGTCCCTGAAGGCCTGGTGCAGGATCCGGCGCAGCTCGGTGCGGACGGCCTCCGCGGCCTCCGCGTACGAGCGGAGCGCCTGGGCCAGCATCTGGCCGGTGGTACTGAGGACGGCGAAGACCGGCCGGCTGGTGCCGGGGCCTGTCGGCGGCTTGTGCCCCCACTCGTAGCGCATGCCGCTGCCCCCTGCCGTGCTCTTGCCCCAGGCAGTGGTGCCCCACAGGGACGAGACGAACTGGAGCATCGCGCCGTACCAGTCGGCGTGGGCGTGGTTCGTGATGGTGCCGACGGTCCCGGCGAGCTGGTCCTGCACGATGCCGATGCCGGTCTGGTAGGGAAGCCAGAGCTGGGAGAGGTCGTTGACCCGGAGGTAGTTCGGCAGCGGCAGGAGCTCCAGGGCGCGGCCGGTGCGGAGCGCCTCCTCGACCACATGGCGCATCAGGTCGCCGGGGATGCCGTCGTCGTAGACGTCCAGGAAGTCGTCGACCGCGTTGCCGTCACGGACGCCGAAGGGAGGCGGGGCCTGGTACGCCGGCTGGAGGAAGATGACCTGCGGGGACGGCTGGGGGACGAACGGCGGGCTGTTCGGATGCGTCGCCGCGTCCGCCTGGCCGAAGTTGTTCGCCGTGGTGGTGAAGCCGACAGCCGCGCCGCCGATGGCGACCACGGCCTTGCCATGGACCTTCAGGAGGAGGTCGAGGACCTTGGCGTACTCGGCCGCGAACTCGGCGGCGGCGGATCCGGATCCACCGACCCGGGGGTAGCCCGCGTGGGCGTCGAGGAACTGGACGAGCGCCTTGTGGAACGACTGCTGCTCGACGGCGAGGGCGGTCGAGACCTGGTAGAGCTGGAGCGGTTGAACGTCGATGACACCGGCGGCGGTCCAGGGGCTGGTCACCTGAGGCGGAGGCGTGGGCCCCAGCTGGGACGGCCCTGAGGGCTGTTGCGTGGGAACGGGAGTGGGAGGGGACGGCGAGGCGTTCGCGCTCGGCGACGGGGTCGCCGGGGTGCCGGGAGAGCTCGGTGCGCCGCCCTGCGAGGGAAGATGCGTGGTGCCGGGCGTCGGTGTCGTGGTCGGCTGCGGGTTCGGCGGCGCCGTGCCGGTGGGGCCCGGGGTGGGGGTGGTCACCGGGCCGGACCCCTCGTGGCTAAGGCGTACGCGATCGCGCCCGTGCTCTGTCCCATGCGTCCCCCCGGCTTCGTCAGGCTGCGCGCGAAGCTAGCAAGGCTTCACGTCAAAACCCATATGCCCAGGGGAAGTTGGCTGGTTCCACCGCACCGGAGCAGGCCTGGACGAACCCCCAGGGGGTGTCTTGTCGATCAGGTCGGATCATGGCCGGGGCGACCCTGGTCCGCCGGACAGGCCCTAGCTGCTTTGCGATCATCTGGGATATGAATGTGTCGTTGGCCGGAAAAGGTCGGCTGAAACAGTGATGCGCACAACTGTCGGTTGTGCGTGGTACGGACCGCCCAGGCCTGACCGGCCGACGGCACAAGGCTGGCTCCGGGACCCGTGACGGCTCCGGAGCCTCCCCAGGGGGAGAACTCACCATGCCGCCCACCGACCCGTCCGCCGCGACGGACCCCTCCATCGGCGGACCCACGCTCATCGGGTCGGTACGGCGCGCCATGCGCCTCCTGGAGGTCGTCGCCGAGGACCCCGCCGGTGCGACCGCCAAGCACCTCGCCCGGCGCACCGACATCCCCATCGCCACCGCGTACCACCTGCTCCGCACGCTCACCCACGACGGCTACCTCCAGCGGGACGGCGGCCGGTATCTCATCAGCGACGCGACGGCCCGACTCGGCAGCGCCGTCTCCCGGCAGGACTCCCTGGGCGATCTGCACCACTGGCTGGACACCCTGCGCGACAGCATCGGCGCCGCCGTCTACTACGCCCTGTACGACGAGGGGGAGGTCAACGTCGTCGGCCAGTCGTCGGGGCGCGGCGCGCCCGCGGCCGACGAGTGGGCCGACTTCCGGCGGACCGCGCACGCCCATGCGATCGGCCAGTGCCTCCTTTCCCAGCTCGACCACGACGGCCTCCTCGACCATCTGTCCCGCCACCCTGTGGAGCGGCTCACCTCGGCGACCGTCGCCGATGCCGACGCCTTGATGCGCAAGCTGTCCAGGATTCCCCGGGGGATGCCGGTGCTGGAGAGGGAGGAGTACGCCCCGGGCGTCGTGTGCGGGGCCGTTCCGATCTCGGTCGGATCCGTGCCGGCCGCCCTCGCGTTCTCCCTCCCCATGTCGCGTGCCCACCTCCTGGACTCCCTCGCCGACCGACTGCGCCGGCAGACGGAGGCCGCGTTCGTCTCGCTGGCCTTCACGGTGCGGGCCTGACGCGCCTTCGCTACCGGGCTCCGCCGGTGGACGAGCGTTTTCCGGTCGTCCGTCCGATCCAGCTGAGGTAGGACCAGACGCGGGTGTTCACCGCCGGGGTGTCGGTGGCGCACCCCTTCCCGTAGGAGACGAGACCGACCAGGTACGGCTTCCGCCCGACCCGGTGCACGAGGGGGCCGCCGGAGTCGTACAGGCAGGTGTCCCGCCCGGGGGCGTACGTGCAGATCTGCGGGGCGGTGACGTGGGACATGCCCCTGTCCACGCACGTCGGGTTGCTCATGGTGCCCAGGACCACGGTGCGCAGGACGTCGGAGGTCCGGCCGCCGAACGAGGTGGCTCCCCAGCCCGGCACCTCGACCTGTGTGCGGTCGAAGGCGCCGTGGGAGTACGGGGCGGGCAGGCCGACCGGGCTCACGTCGCGGTTGTACGTGACGGGCTCGGCCAGCCGGACGAGAGCGATGTCGTTCCGCTGGGTCTCCGGGTCGTACTCCGGGTGCACGACGAACCGGTCCGGCGTCGCCAGGACGGCGTACGGGCTGTCGTCCCCGGTCGTCAGGTCGTGGTCGCCGAGGAGGACGCCCACCCGGGCGGGGCTGCTGTAGGAGCCGGTGAGGCAGTGGGCCGCGGTGAGCACGTACCGGTCGGCGACGAGCGCTCCGCCGCACATCACCCGCTGCTCGGCGAGGTCCACGAGCCCCGCCATGAACGGGTACTGGTGCGGCCTCGCCTCCTGCCCTCCGACGATCGCGTGCGCCGGGGCGGGGCCGGGCGGGGCCAAGGCCATCACCGCCCCCGTGAGCGCGGCCATGAGCCTGAGCCTTCTCATCCGTCCCACGAGATCTCCGAACTGTCGGCGGCGGTTTCCCGGGACCGGCGGTATGCGGAGACGTTTCCTCTGCCCGCCTCCACGGCCCGTTCCGGCCCGTCCGGACTTCAACGATCAAGGAGGGACACGGTCACCTGCCAGGGGCGGCCGGACGGGTGCCGGACGGGTGCCGGGCGCGTGCCCGGCAGACGTGGTCAGCCGTCCGCGTCCGGGGCCCAGCCCGGGACATGCGCGGCCACCGCCGCGTCCCAGGCCGTGGGGCCGCCCGGGTACGGCCAGGCGCGGGTCAGGTCGGGGGAGCGGTCGATCGCCCGCAGCGCCTCGGCCAGACGGCGGCTCTGATGGGCGGACCGGGTGGCGGCGAGCGGCCCGTCGAGGGCGGCGGTCCGCTCCTCGTACTCCCGTACGGGTCCCGCCGACGCGAGCGCCACCCAGGCGGCGTCCGCGGCCCGCGAAAGGATCAGTACCGCCGGCCGGCCGCCCTCCGCGAGCGCCGCCGTCAGCCGGTCGTGACCGTCCAGCACCACGGGGGAGTGGAAACCGCTGACCCACCACACGAACACCGGCGGCAGGACGCCCTCCCGGAACCGGCGGCGGTACGCCTTCACCCGGGGCGCCTCCGGGTGCGACAGGGCCCGCAGCGGCAGCAGGTCCCGCGCGTCCTCGACCGGGTCGCCGTACCCGAACCAGGTCAGATGGCCCCGGTCCGGGTCGTGGGCGAGCGGCTTCGGCCAATTGCCGTCCACGAACCACCGGTTCGCGTCCGGGGCGAGGTGCCACTCGCCTTCGTGCAGCGGCCCGTCGGCCGCCGCGCGGAGCGCCGACCCGCCGTACGCGGCCCAGCGCTCCGTCCACTCCTCCGAGCCGGGCTCGGCGAACTCCGCGTACGAGCGGGACTGTTCGGCCCGCAGCGGCGCCAGCGGGGAGACGTACCGGCCGGTCCGCGCGTAGTGCAGCCCGCGGTGCGTGGCCCGCTGCCGGGCGAACAGCACGGGAACCTCACCCTGGACGAGCACGAGCCGTCGCCCGTCCGCGCTCTCCACCCGCAGCCCGGGCTTCACCGGCCCTTCGACACGCATCCGCATGCGATCACCCTAGGTGGGGTGTCCGGAAAGCCCCGCCTGAGCCGTGACGCCTGGCCGCGACCTGGGTCGTGGCACCGGCGCGTCATCCCCGGGGCCGCCCCTGATCGGCCGGACACGTCCTGGACGCCCCTACGGCACCCGCGCCGTCCACTCCTCCGTGCCGAACTTCGCCTCCGCCAGCGCCTTCGCCCGCGTCAGCTCGTCCTCCGTGAGGCTGCCCTCCGACAGGCCGTACCGGCCGCGGAAGGAGGCGATCATGCGCTCGATGACGGCCTCGCGCGGCAGCCCCGTCTGCCGGCGCAGCGGATCCACCCGCTTCTTCGCGCTCTTCGTGCCCTTGTCGGAGAGCTTCTCTCGGCCGATCCGCAGCACCTCCGTCATCTTGTCCGCGTCGATGTCGTACGCCATCGTCACGTGGTGCAGGACCGAGCCCCCGCCCCCGCCCCCGACCATCCGCTTCTGCGCCGCGCCCGCGATCTTCCCCGCGTCCGTCGCGATGTCGTTCAGCGGCTGGTACCAGGCCTTGACCCCCATGTCGCCGAGCGCGCCGAGCACCCAGTCGTCGAGGTAGGCGTAGCTGTCGGTGAAGGAGAGGCCCTGCACGAGGGCGTCGGGCACGGAGAGCGAGTACGTGATCGTGTTGCCCGGCTCGATGAACATCGCCCCGCCGCCGCTGATCCGGCGCACCACCTGGATGCCGTGCCGCTCCGCCGCCGCCGCGTCGACCTCGTTGCGCAGGGACTGGAAGCTGCCGATCACGACGGCCGGCGCGCCCCACTCCCAGACCCGCAGGGTCGGCGGCCGCCGGCCGGCCGCCACCTCGGCCGTCAGGACCTCGTCGATCGCCATGTGCAGGGCGGGGGAGCGCGGCGGCTCGTGGATCAGCTGCCAGTCGTAGTCGGTCCAGTCCGTGGCGTGCGCGAGGGCCCGGCGGACCGCGACCCCGACGCCCTCCGCGGTCAGCCCGAACATCTGCGTCTCCGGCGGCAGGGCCGCGTCGATCCGCGCCGCGAGCCCGGCCGCGTCCGTGTCGACCGGCGCGCCCTCCAGGGCCCGGTCGATCGCCAGGATCGCCTCGTCGGGCTCCAGGAAGAAGTCGCCCGCGACCCGTACGTCGCGCAGGACACCGTCCTCGGTGTCGAGGTCGACGACCACCAGCTTGCCGCCGGGGACCTTGTACTCGCCGTGGTACGCGCCGTGCACGGGAACCCTCCCTGGGTAAGGGGTGAACTGGGCCAAAGGGTACTCCCCGGGGAAACATCGGGTGACAAGTGCGGCATTCCGGTTGTCAGCGCCGCGTGCTTAGCTGGACGCATGATCGAAGACTTCCTTGAGCACGTCCTCAGTGGCGGTACGACCGAGGTGGAGGAGGCCGTCCGCAAGGCGGCCGCCGCCGAGATCATGCCCCGCTTCCGGCAGCTCGCGGCCCACGAGGTCGTGGAGAAGAACGGGCCGCACGACCTGGTCACCGTCGCCGACCGGGCCGCCGAGGCCCACCTCACCGCCTCCCTCACCGCGCTGCTGCCCGGCTCGGTCGTGGTCGGCGAGGAGGCCGTCCACGCCGACCCCGCCGGGTACGAGGCGCTGCACGGCGAGGCCCCCGTCTGGATCGTCGACCCCGTCGACGGCACCCGCCAGTTCGTCCACGGCGACCCCGCCTTCTGCAGCCTCGTCGCCCTCGCCCTCCGCGGCGAGCTCCTCGCCTCCTGGACCTTCGCCCCGGCCCTGGACGAGATGGCGGTCGCGGTGCGCGGCCGCGGCGCCACGCTCAACGGGCGGCCGATCAGGTCCGGTTCGCCGACCCCCGGTGCGGTCCTGACCGTCGCCACGTCCCACCCCGACTACACCACCCCGGAGCAGAAGCGCGCCCTGCTCGGGCTGTGGACGGACGGCGTCGCACCGCGCCCCTGCGGTTCGGCCGGCCTCGAATACCTGTCCGTGGCCCGCGGCGACCTCGACGCCACCGCCTTCTCCTGGGAGTACGCCTGGGACCACGCGGCCGGACTCCTCCTCGTCGCCGAGGCGGGCGGCGCGCAGACCACGATCGCCGGGGAGCCCTTCCGTATCGCCGGAGGGAACGCCCTGCCGTTCACGGTGGCCAGGGATGCGGCGACCGCCGAGCGGATCCGGACCCTCCTCGGGGGTGCGTGAGGTACGGGTGGCACCCGGCCTATCCTGGGAACCTTGGCCACCGGCTGACGAAGGAGTCCGAAGGTGACGAACGAGACGTCGATGCTCGATGCCGTCGTCGTGGGGGCGGGCCCCAACGGACTGACCGCTGCCGTGGAGTTGGCCCGGCGCGGGTTCTCCGTCGCCGTCTTCGAGGCGAAGTCGACGATCGGCGGCGGCGCCAGGACCGAGGAGCTCACCCTCCCCGGCTTCCGCCACGACCCCTGCTCCGCCGTGCACCCGCTGGGCATCGGCTCCCCCGTCTTCAAGACGATGCCGCTGGAGCGGTACGGCCTGGAGTGGCTCCACCCCGAACTGCCCATGGCCCACCCCTGGGACGACGGCACCGCGGCCGTCCTCGCCCGCTCCGTCGCCGAGACCGCCGCCTCCTTCGGCCCGCGCGACGCCGGCGCGTACCGCCGGCTCGTCGCCCCCTACCTCGGCAAGTGGGACACGCTCACGCGGGACTTCATGCAGCTGCCGCTCACGGCGCTGCCCCGCGACCCGGTCACCCTCGCCCGCTTCGGCCTCACCGGACTGCCGCCCTCCACCTGGCTGATGCGAAGGTTTCAGGACGAGAAGGCCCGCGCGCTCTTCGCCGGACTCGTCGGCCATGTCATCGCCCCGCTCGGCGGCTTCGCCACCGGAGCCGTCGGTCTCGTCTTCGCGCTCGCCGCGCACGCGGGCGGCTGGCCGATGCCCCGGGGCGGCTCGCAGTCGATCTCCGACGCCCTCGCCGCGTACCTCAAGGACCTCGGCGGCGCCGTCCACACCGACTACGAGGTCAAGCGGCTCGACGACCTGCCGCCCGCCCGCGCCTACGTCTTCGACACCTCGCCCACCGCCCTCGCCCGGATCGCGGGCTTCGGCGGGCACTACGACCAGTACCGGTACGGCGCGAGCGTCTTCAAGATCGACTATGCCCTGGACGGTCCCGTGCCCTGGACCGCCGAGGAGCCCCGGCGGGCCGGCACCGTCCAGATCGGCCCCAGCGCCGGCGAGATCGACACCGCCCTGCACCAGGCCTCCTCCGGCACCGCCCCCGACGCCCCCTTCCTCATCACCGCCCAGCCGAGCCTCGTCGACCCCTCCCGCGCCCCCGAGGGGAAGCACGTCTTCTGGGCGTACGGACACGTGCCGAACGGCTGGCGCGGCGACCTCACCGACGCGATCGAGCGTCAGATCGAGCGCTTCGCCCCCGACTTCCGTGACCGCGTCCTCGCCCG
Source organism: Streptomyces sp. NBC_00094 (assembly GCF_026343125.1). Classification (NCBI taxonomy): domain Bacteria; kingdom Bacillati; phylum Actinomycetota; class Actinomycetes; order Kitasatosporales; family Streptomycetaceae; genus Streptomyces; species Streptomyces sp. NBC_00094. The sequence goes on from NZ_JAPEMB010000001.1 coordinate 6,646,364, forward strand.
CGCCACCGCCGGCCCCCCCGAACTCGCCGACCGCAACGCCAACTACGTCGGCGGCGACATCGCCTGCGGAGCCGCCCGAGGCCTCCAGCTCCTCCTGCGCCCCACCCTCTCGCTCCGCCCCTACTCCACCCCGCACCCGGCCGTCTTCCTCTGCTCCTCCGCCACCCCGCCCGGCCCCGGCGTCCACGGCATGTCCGGGCACAACGCGGCGAAGGCGGTCTGGCGCCGACTGCGAAAATAGACTGCCCCCATGGCCAAGTACTTCGACGTCCACCCCGAGAACCCCCAGCCGCGCACCATCGGCTCGGTGGCCGACAGCATCCGGAGCGGCGCGCTCGTCGCGTACCCGACGGACTCCTGCTACGCCCTGGGCAGCCGCCTGGGCAGTCGCGACGGCATCAGCCGCATCCGCGCGATCCGTGAACTCGACGACCGGCACCACTTCACGCTCATGTGCCAGAACTTCGCCCAGCTGGGCCAGCTCGTGCACATCGACAACGACGTGTTCCGCGCGGTCAAGGCCGCGACCCCCGGGGCGTACACCTTCATCCTGCCCGCCACCAAGGAGGTGCCGCGCCAGCTGCTGCACCCCAAGAAGAAGACCGTCGGCGTCCGCATCCCCGACCACGTCGTCACCCAGGCGCTCCTCGCCGAACTCGGCGAACCGCTGCTCTCCAGCACCCTGCTCCTGCCCGACGAGGCCGAACCGCTGACCCAGGGATGGGAGATCAAGGAGCGGCTCGACCACCAGGTGGACCTGGTCCTCGACTCCGGCGAGTGCGGAACCGAACCGACCACCGTCGTCGACTTCTCCAGTGGCGAACCCGAGATCGTCCGCCGGGGGGCGGGGGACACCGCGCGGTTCGAGTAGGCCGCACCGGGGACGGGCCAGGGGTGTCCTGCCGGTCATGCCGGGTTCGCGGTGTCCGGTGCCTGATCCGGCCTGACCGGCAAGACACTCCCAGGACGTCCATGTCGTTTTCTCGCCAGCCTGCGAGCCGCCCGTCCCCGATCCTGGAACCATGCACACCGATACCGAGCGCTGCGTGCGGGCCGTCCAGTCGAAGGACGCCCGCTTCGACGGCGTGTTCTTCACCGCCGTCCGCACCACGCGGATCTACTGCCGGCCCAGCTGCCCGGTCGTCCCGCCGAAGCCCGAGAACATGGAGTTCCACCCCAGCTCCGCCTCCTGCCAGCGCGCCGGCTTCCGGGCCTGCAAGCGGTGCCGGCCCGACACCAGCCCCGGGTCCCCCGAGTGGCACGTCCGGGCCGACGCCGTCGCCCGCGCCATGCGGCTCATCCAGGACGGCGTCGTCGACCGGGAGGGCGTCCCCGGACTCGCCCGGCGGCTCGGCTGGTCCACCCGCCAGATCGAACGCCAGCTCCTCGCCGAACTCGGCGCCGGACCCCTCGCCCTGGCGCGCGCCCAGCGCGCCCAGACCGCCCGGGTGCTCATCGAGACCACCCCGCTGCCGATGGGCGAGATCGCCTTCGCGGCCGGCTTCTCCTCCATCCGGACCTTCAACGACACCGTCCGCGAGGTCTTCGCCCTCACCCCCGGCGAGCTCCGCGCCCGCGCGGCCCGGCCTCACCCCGCGCAGGCACCCACCCCCGGGGTGATCAGCCTCCGGCTGCCGTTCCGCGCGCCCCTCGAACCGTCCAACCTCTTCGGACACCTCGCCGCGACCGCCGTCCCCGGCGTGGAGGAGTGGCGCGACGGCGCCTACCGACGGACGCTGACCCTCCCGTACGGACACGGCGTCGTCGCCCTCGCCCCCCGCGCCGACCACATCGCCTGCCGCCTCTCCCTCACCGACCCGCGCGACCTCACCCACGCGATCAGCCGCTGCCGCAGACTCCTCGACCTCGACGCCGACCCCGTCGCCGTCGACGACCGGCTGCGCGCGGACCCGCTGCTCGCGCCTCTCGTCGACGCGGCGCCCGGCCGCCGGGTACCCGGGAGCGTCGACCCCGCGGAGTTCGCGGTACGGGCCGTGCTCGGCCAGCAGGTCTCCACCGCCGCCGCCCGCACCCACGCGGCCCGGCTGGTCACCGCGTACGGCACCCCGATCGACGACCCCGAGGGCGGTCTCACCCACCTCTTCCCGGCCTCCGAGGTGCTCGCCGACCTCGACCCCGAGCGTCTCGCCCTGCCCCGCAGCCGCCGCGCGACCCTCCTCACCCTCGTACGGGCCCTCGCCGACGGCACGCTCTCCCTCGGCCCCGCCGACGACCGCGAGGAGGCCCGCGCCCGGCTCCTCGCCCTGCCCGGCTTCGGCCCCTGGACCACCGAGATCATCGCGATGCGGGCGCTCGGTGACCCCGACGCCTTCCTCCCCGGCGACCTCGGCGTCCGCCGCGCCGCCGAGGGCCTCGGCCTGCCCGGCACCCCGGCCGCGCTCACCGCCCGCGCCGCCGACTGGCGCCCCTGGCGCGCCTACGCCGTCCAGTACCTGTGGGCCACCGACGAGCACCCGATCAACCACCTGCCCCGCGACGAGCGCCCGGCCGGCGACCTTCCACACGACGAGCGCCCGGCCGAGGACCTTCCACACGACGAGCGCCCGGCCGGCGACCTGCCCGGCGGCGAGCGCCCGATCGACCACCAGCCCAGCGAAGAGAGCTGAACCGCCATGCCCCCCACCGTCCGGCACACCGTCGTGGACAGCCCGTACGAGCCGCTGACCCTCGTCGCCGTCGACGGCGTCCTCAGCCGCATCCACATGACCGGCCAGCGCCACCGTCCGCCCGAGGAGACCTTCGGCGAGCCCGACCCGCGCCCCTTCGGCGAGACGGTCCGCCAGCTCGACGCCTACTTCGCGGGCGACCTCACCGAGTTCGACCTCCCGCTCCACCTGGTCGGCACCCCGTTCCAGCTGCGCGTGTGGGAGGAGCTGTGCCGCATCCCGTACGGGGAGACCCGGACGTACGGCGAACTGGCCGAGGCCCTCGGCAACCCCAGCGCCTCCCGGGCCGTGGGCCTCGCCAACGGCAAGAACCCGGTCGGCATCGTCGTCCCTTGCCACCGCGTGATCGGCGCGGGCGGCAGCCTCACGGGCTACGGCGGCGGCCTCGACCGCAAGCAGCGCCTGCTCGCCTTCGAATCGGGGACGGAGGAGCCCGCCGGCCTGTTCTGACAGCAGGGCCTGTCGTCAAAGTCCCGCCTGGGCGCGGCGACAGGCCCTACCGCAGCCGGTCGAGCAGCGCGGGCAGCGCCGTGCCGATCGGCTCGCGCACGACCTCGTCGGCGACCGGGTCGTACGGGGTGGGCTCGGCGTTCACGATGATCAGGCGGGCCCTGTGCTCGGCCGCGATCCCCGCGAGGGAGGCGGCCGGCTGGACCTGGAGGCTGGAGCCGACCGCGACGAACACCTCGGCCGCCTTCGCGATCGCCATGGCATCACCGAGCACCACGGGATCGAGCCGCTGCCCGAACATGACCGTCGCCGACTTCAGGATCCCGCCGCACACCCGGCACGCCGGATCGTCCTCACCGGCCCGCACCCGGTCCAGGGCCTCCTCCATCGACGAGCGGGCGTGGCAGGCCGTGCACACCACCGACCGCGCCGAGCCGTGGAGTTCGAGGACCTTCCGGCCCGGCACGCCGGAGGCCTGGTGCAGGCCGTCCACGTTCTGCGTGATCACCCGCAGCGCGTGGCCGCTCCGCTGTTCGTACGCGGCGATGGCGTGGTGCGCCACGTTCGGCTCGGCGTTCAGCACCGGACCGTCGAGCCGCATGCGCCACGAGCGGCGGCGGATCTCCGGGTCGGCCATGTACGGCCCGTACGTGACGAGCCGCTCGGCCTCGGGGTCCTGCCGCCAGACACCGTTGGGCCCCCGGTAGTCGGGGATGCCCGAGTCCGTGGAGATACCTGCTCCGCTGAGAATCGCGACCATGGTCATATGACGAGCCTAGGCACCGGGAAACCGCTCCCGCGAGCGGGTTTCCGGGTGTTAGGTTCCCGGCATGGCCAAGGTGAACATCGCGCTCGACGCCGAACTCGTCGTGGAAGTCATGGTCCTGGCGGGGATCGGGAACCCCCAGGACGCGGTGGAGGCGGTGGTCCGCGACTACATCGCGCGCGGACACCGCACCGAGGCCCGCGTCGCCGGCCGCGACGAACCGCACCGCACCGGCGAACTCCTGCCGCCGGAACCCCCGCAGGGCTAGGCCCGAGTCACCCCCGCGCGGGGTGCCCGTTCTCCAGCTCCACCGGCCCCCGGCCCGTCGCCAGGACGTCCAGTGCGGCGACGACGCGCCGGCCGAGGCTGCCCGGCAGGTGCGCGGTGACCTCCCCGGGCTCGATCAGCTTCCAGGAGAGCAGCTCCTCCTCCTGGAGCCGGATCTCCGCGAACCGCTCCGCGGCCAGCACCCCGCCGTCGTACACGTACGCCACGACCGGCGGCCGCGCCGTCCCGTGCGACCAGTCGACCGCCAGCAGCGCGCCGAGACCGATGTCCAGTCCGATCTCCTCCGCCGTCTCCCGGCGGGCCGCCTGCCGAGGCGTCTCGCCCGCGTCGGACTCGATCGTTCCGCCGGGCAGCGTCCAGCCCTCACGGTAGTTGGGCTCCACGACCAGGACGCGCCCCTCGGGGTCCCGGAAGAGCGCGGCGGCGCCGGCCAGGACGCGGGGGAGGCCGGCGATGTACGCGGAGTAGTCGGTGGTGGTCATTGCGTCAGCGTAGCCAACCGCAGCGTCCGCTCCGCCAGTTCGCCGATCCCCACGCCGTCGTAGCCGAACACGGCGCTGCTCACCCGGTCCCGCAGCGGCTCCGACCACTGCGGTGGGATCGCGGCAGCCCCGCACATCACCCCCGCCACCGAGCCGGCCGTCGCCCCGTTGGAGTCCGTGTCGAGGCCGCCGCGCACGGTGAGCGCGATCGTGCGGGTGAAGTCCCCCTCGCCGTACAGGAGTCCGGCGGTGAGCACGGCCGCGTTCGGGACGGTGTGGATCCAGCCGAGCCCCGCCGTCCACTCCTCCGCCTCGGCCAGCGTGCCGGACCAGTCGAGCCCCGACTCGTACAGGGCGATCGTCCCCCGTACGGTCCGGGCGAGACGGCTGCTCGCCGGCACCCGCTCCAGACCCGCCTCCAGCGCGGACCGGACGTCGGGCGCGGTGAAGGCGGCGGCGATCGTCGCCGCCACCCACATCGCCCCGTACACACCGTTCCCGGTGTGCGAGAGGACCGCGTCCCGGCGCGCCAGTGACGCGGCGAGGCGCGGATTCCCGGGGCACGTCCAGCCGTACACGTCGGCCCGGATCAGCGCGCCGATCCACTCCTGGTACGGATTGTCGTACGTCGCCGTCAGCGGCGGCCGCAGCCCGTTCGCGAGGTTCCGGTAGGCGGCCCGCTCGGCCGTGAACGTCTGCAGGTACGGCAGCCGCGACAGCCACTCCTCGCCGACCTGCTCGGTCGTGAACGCGGAACCCCGGGTCTCCAGGAGGTGCAGCCCGAGGATCGACCAGTCGACGTCGTCGTCCCGGCAGCTCCCGTCGATCCCGCCGCGCACGCACCGGGGCCACTCGGGACGCAGCTCGAATCCGGTGGCCCCGGGCGGCGGGGGCGGCAGGTAGTCGGTCAGCGGGAGCGCGTCCGTGAGACGCAGGTACGCGTCGATGTGCTCCCGCGTCCAGTGGTCACCGCGCTCCACGGGCTTGCCGAGCATGTTCCCGGCGATACGACCGGTCCAGCCGCCCAGGACGCGGTCGGCGAGGTCCGCGTGGGTGTGCGCCACGGCGGGTCAGCCCTCCTCTTCCTCGGAGTCGGTACGGGCCTTCGCCGCCCGCCGCAGCCGGTGGTGGCGGGCGCCGCCGCCCTGCTCGGTCATCGCCTCACCCACCAGCGCCCGCACCGCGTCCCGCATCCCGTGCAGGGCGTGGTGCCGGACCGGACCCGCCCCCGGGTCCTCCCGCAGTTCCTTCAGGAGCGCCCAGCACAGCGCGAGCATGACGATCACGAACGGCAGGGCCACCAGGATCGTCGCCGTCTGGAGCGAGTTCAGACCGCCCACGACGAGCAGGACCGCCGCCACGGCCGCCATCAGGACACCCCAGGTCACCACGAGCCAGGTCGGCGGGTGGAGCGAGCCCCGGCTCGTCAGCGAACCCATGACCAGCGAGGCCGAGTCCGCGCTCGTGACGAAGTACGTCATCACCAGGATCATCGCGATGACCGAGGTGACCGTGCCGATCGGCAGCGCCTCCAGCATCGCGAACAGGGAGGCCTCCGGCCCGTCCGCGACGGCCGTCGCCAGGTCCGCGGCGCCGGTCGACTCCAGCCGGATGGCCGTACCGCCCATCACGCAGAACCACACGACGGTCGCGCCGGAGGGCACGAGCAGCACGCCCATCAGGAACTCGCGGATCGTCCGGCCGCGCGAGATCCGGGCGATGAAGGTGCCGACGAACGGCGCCCAGGACAGCCACCACGCCCAGTAGAAGATCGTCCACACGCCCAGCCAGTCGGGGTCGGTGAACGCGCCCGTACGGCTCGCCATCGGGATCAGCTGGTGCAGGTAGCCGCCGACCGAGGCCGGGATGGTGTCGAGGATGTAGACGGTCGGGCCCAGGAGGAAGACGAAGAGCATCAGGCAGCCGGCGAGGACGATGTTCAGCGTGGAGAGCCACTTCACGCCCTTGTGGAGACCCGAGAAGGCCGACAGGACGAAGGCCGCCGACAGCGACACGATGATGATCAGCTGGGTGGAGGTGGAGTTCTCCACGCCCATCGTCAGGTTCAGGCCCTCGGCCACCTGGAGGGCGCCGAGCCCCAGGCTCGTCGCCGTGCCGAACACCGTCGCGAACACCGCGAGCAGGTCGATCGCCCGGCCGGGCCAGGAACTCGCCCGGCGGGCACCCATCAGAGGGACGAAGGCCGAGCTGAGCCGGTTGCCGCGGCCCTTGCGGAAGCCCGCGTACGCGAGGGCGAGGCCCGCGATGCCGTAGATCGCCCACGGGGTGAGCGTCCAGTGGAAGAACGAGTACTCCATGGCGGTACGGGCCGCCGCGCCGGTCCCGGCCGTGACCCCGCTCGCCGGGGGCGGGCTCAGGAAATGCTGCAGCGGCTCCCCGACCCCGTAGAACATCAGGCCGATGCCCATACCGGCGCTGAACATCATCGCGATCCACGCGAGGTTGGTGAACTCGGGCTCCGAGTCGTCCGCGCCGAGCCTGATCCGCCCGAAGCGGCTCAGGGCGATCACCACGCACAGGACGAGGAAGGTGTCCGCGGCGACCACGAAGAGCCAGGCGAAATTGGACAGCACCCACTGGAGTGCGCTGGTCGAGGCGCTGTCGAAGGAGTCCTCGCCCAGCGCGGCCCAGGCGACGACCGCCACGACGGCGGCGATCCCGATGGCGATGACCTTGCCGTCGGGCGTGTGCCGTTCGCTTGGGGGCTGTTCGATCGGTTCCGTACTCATGTGACCCCACTATGGTGCGGAATATCGCTTTATCAGGGGGTGGCACGCCGTCTGGCGGTACGGATAGGGTCGGCCCTGGCGCGACTGCACGTTCGAAAGCAAGGGATGCAAGGTGACGGACGGGGCAGCAACTCAGGTCGCTCACGTGCTCGTGGCGGCTGACAAGTTCAAGGGTTCGCTCACGGCCGTACAGGTCGCGGAGCGGGTCACGGCAGGTCTGCGACGGGTCGTCCCCGATCTCGCGGTGGAGACCCTGCCCGTCGCCGACGGCGGCGACGGCACCGTCGCGGCCGCGGTCGCGGCCGGTTTCGAGCGGCGCGAGGTACGGGTCACGGGGCCGCTCGGCGAGCAGGTCACCGCGGCGTTCGCGCTGCGCGGCGGCACGGCGGTCGTCGAGATGGCGGAGGCCTCGGGCCTCCAGCTCCTCCCCGCCGGGGTCTTCGCTCCGCTGACCGCGACGACGTACGGCTCCGGTGAGCTGCTCCGCGCGGCGCTGGACGCGGGCGCGACCACGGTCGTCTTCGGCGTGGGCGGCAGCGCCACCACCGACGGCGGTGCCGGCATGCTCGCGGCGCTCGGTGCCCGCTTCCTCGACGCGGCGGGCGAGCCCGTCGGCCCCGGTGGCGCGCCCCTCGCGGAACTGGCCACGGCGGACCTCACAGGCCTCGACCCCCGCTTCGCCTCGGTCGACCTGATCCTGGCCAGCGACGTCGACAACCCGCTCACCGGCCCCAAGGGCGCGCCCGCCGTCTACGGCCCGCAGAAGGGCGCCACCCCGGACGACGTCCGGACGCTGGACGCGGCCCTCGCCCACTTCGCCACCGTCCTGGAGAAGGCCATCGGCCCCAAGGCGGCCGAAGCGGCCCTCGCGCCCGGTGCGGGCGGCGCGGGCGGCATCGGCTACGGGGCCCTCATCCTGGGCGCGAGCTTCCGCCCCGGCATCGAGCTGATGCTGGAGGTCCTGGGCTTCGCCCCGGCCCTGGAGCGGGCCACGCTGGTCATCACCGGCGAGGGCTCCCTCGACGAGCAGACCCTCCACGGCAAGGCCCCGGCGGGCGTCGCCGCGGCGGCCCGCGCGGCCGGCAAGGAGGTCGTCGCGGTCTGCGGCCGCCTGGCCCTGCCCCCCGAGGCCCTCGGCACGGCCGGCATCCGCCGCGCCTACCCGCTCACGGCCCTCGAACCCGACACGGCGAAGTGCATCGCGAACGCGGGCCCGCTCCTGGAGGACGTGGCGGCGAACATCGCGAGGGACTTCCTGACGTAGGCCCCGTCGTCCCGTTGTGGGCAGTCGTTCCGCCCCAGCGGGACGATCGCCCACACGGCGTACGGTGGGTGCCCCTCCCGGGCCTACCCCGACGCCGTCAGCCGGAACGCGTCCAGCGCCAGCGTCATCTCCGTCAGGTCCCGCGGCCGGGACAGCGACCGTGACGTCAGCTGCTCCAGCCGTCGCAGGCGGTTGAAGACCGTGTTCCGGTGGCAGTACAGGCGCCCCGCCGCCCGCCCCGCCGACCCCTCGCAGTCGAGCCACACGTCCAGCGTCTCCAGCAGGACAGCCCGGTCCGCCGGGTCCAGCTCCAGCAGCCCGCCCAGGACGTCCGAGACCAGCAGGCTCGCCATCTCCGGCTGGCCCACCACCAGCGCCCCCGTCATCCTGCGGTCGAGCCGTACGATCTGCCGACTGCCCGGCGGGCACGTGCGCAGGGCCAGCTCCGCGAGGCGCCGCGCCCGGCCCAGCTCGGTCAGGCCGACCACGACCGGGCTGATCCCGCCGGGCCCCGGGCACCGCCCGTCGAGCAGCTCCGACAGCGCGTCGAGGCCGGTCTCCCCGGCCAGCGCCACCACCCCGATCTCGCAGTCCGCGCCCATCCGCCACAGGAACCGCACACCCTCGCCCTGCACCTGCCGGTGGAACGGCTCCCGCTCCTCCCGCCGGTCGTAGCGCAGCACCACCACCGCGTACCGCCCCTGCTCGGCGAGGTCCAGGCCCGCCGCCGCCCGCGCCACCAGCTCCGGCGCCCGCTGCCCCTGGAGCAGCGCGTCCAGGAGCGCCTGGAGCTGCTCGTCGGTCCGGCGCCGCAGCTCCGCCTCCGTCGACCGGTACGCCTCCGATGCCGTGTCCGCCTGCGCGTCCACCGCCGACCACACCGTCGTCGCCGACTGCATCAGCGCCGCGAGCTGCGCCGTGTCCTCCCCGGCCCCCTCGATCAGCGCGTCCCACACGAGGTGACCGGCATGGCGGTACGCGTGCACGACCAGCTCCAGCGGCATCCCCTGCGCGGCCCGCCGCCGGCCCATCGCCTCCGCCTGCTGCAGGTCCCGCCGGGGCGAGTTCCGGGGCGCCGAGATCATCTCGATCCCGATCCGCATCGCCTCCTGAGCCTCCAGCCAGTGCTGGTCGTACGGCAGGATCCGCCCGTAGGCGGGCTCGTACGCGTGCAGCTCCTTCAGATGTTCGTCCACCAGCTCCGGTACCCGCTCCAGAAGCGCCGTGCACGCCTGCGCGAGCACCTTCCAGTCGTCACCGGTCCGCCGTCTGCGCCGTCCCATGTCCGGAGGATCCACCGCCCCGGCCCCCGCGGCACACCCCCGGCGCGCAGCGTTGTGCGCATGCACAGCCCACCGCCGTCCCCGCTGGTCACCGGCAGCGATTCGGCCACGGGACGTGGACGGACGGTCCGGCGCGGTGTTGGGGTGAGCGCCACTGAACGGCCGGGTAACAAAGGACGGCCGGGGAAGGGGATCCATGGGAGGAACCGCACCCGCCCTCGAGGTCAAGGACCTCACGGCGGGCTACGGACCGGTGCGCGCGCTGCGCCAGGTGTCGCTGACCGTACCGGCGGGCGCCGTCGTCACCGTCCTGGGCGGCAACGGCGCCGGCAAGTCGACCCTGCTGCGGGCCGTCTCGCGCACCCTGCGGTTCCACGGCGGGTCCGTGGTCTCCGGCACGGTGAGCCGCGACGGCCGGCCGCTCGACGGGCTCCCGCCCGACCGGGTCGTCGCCGCAGGCGTCTCCCAGGTGCCCGAGGGCCGCCAGGTCTTCGCCCGGATGACGGTCGAGGACAACCTGCGCGCGGGCGCTCTCGGCCGCCGCGCCGACCGGGCCTCGAAGGCCGCCGCGCTGCGCCGGGTCCACGAGCTCTTCCCGGTCCTCGCCGACCGCGCCCGCCAGCAGGCCGGGCTGCTCTCCGGCGGCGAGCAGCAGATGCTCGCCGTGGGCCGCGCGCTCATGGCCGCGCCGGGCCTGCTCCTCCTCGACGAGCCCTCCCTCGGGCTCGCTCCGCTGATGGCCGCCCGGATCGCGGACGCCGTACGCGAGATCAACGCCCAGGGCACGGCGGTGCTCCTCGTCGAGCAGAACGCGGCACTCGCGCTGCGCCTCGCCTCCCGCGCGTACGTCCTGGAGGTCGGCGAGGTCACCCTCTCCGGCCCGGCCGCCGAGCTCGCCGCCTCCGACGAGGTACGCCGCCGCTACCTGGGTGTCGTCGACGAGGACGCCGCCGCCGACGCGGCCGACGCCCGCGCCGCGCACCCGGTGCTGTCCCGCTGGGAGGAGACCCGATGACCGACGCACCGCCCCCTCCCGAGGCCTCCCCGGACGTCCCCGCCCTCGTCGTCGAGGACCTGACCGTACGGTTCGCCGGGCTCACCGCCCTCGACGGCGTCGGCTTCACCGTCCGACCCGGCACCGTCCACGCCCTCATCGGGCCCAACGGAGCCGGCAAGTCCACCTGCTTCAACGTGCTCTCCGGCGTCTACCGGGCCACCGCCGGCTCCGTCCGCCTCGGCGCGCACGAGCTGACGTCCCTGCCCCCGCACCGGATCGCGGACCTCGGCGTCGGCCGGATCTTCCAGAACCTGGCCCTCCCGCCCCGCGCCACCGTCGAGGACAGCCTGATGCTGGGCCGCCACCGGCTCACCCGCACCGGTTTCCTCGCCGCCGGGCTCCGGCTCCCCTCGGCCGCCCGTGAGGAGGCCCGGCACCGGGCCAGGGTCCGGGAGATCGCCGCCTTCGTCGGCCTGGAACGGCAGCTCGCGCAGCCCGCGGGTTCCCTCCCGTACGGGCAGCAGAAGCTCGCCGAACTCGCCCGCGCCCTCTGCATGGAGCCCAGGCTCCTGCTCCTCGACGAGCCCGTCGCCGGCATGACCGCCGACGAGCGGCGCCGTACCGCCTCGGTCATCGCGGGCGTCCGCGACGGCCTCGGCATCTCGGTCCTGCTCGTCGAACACGACATGGGGCTGGTGATGCGGCTCGCCGACTCCGTCACCGTCCTCGACTTCGGCCGCCGCATCGCCGACGGAGCCCCCGGCGACGTCCAGAACGACCCGGCGGTCGTCCGCGCCTACCTCGGAGAGGAGACCGCCGCGTGAGCACCTTCGCCGAATTCCTGATCAACGGCGTCTCACTGGGCTCGATCTACGCCCTCATCGCCCTCGGCTTCGTGGTCATCTTCCGCGCCACCGAGGTCGTCAACTTCGCCCACGCCTCCCTCCTCCTGGCCGGCGGTTACGTCACCGCCGTGCTCCACGACGAGATCGGTTTCTGGCCCGCGCTGCTCGCCGGGATCGCGGGCGCCGCGGTGGTCGGTGCCGCCGTCGAGTTCTTCGTGATGCGCCGTCACCGCGGCACCGACCACAGCGTCCTCGCGATCGTCACCATCGGCGTCGACATCCTGCTCGCCACCGAACTGACCCGCCGGATCGGCACCGACATCCTCGCCCTCGGCGACCCCTGGGGCGACGCGGTCCTCACCGTCGGGCCGGTCACCATCGCCCAGACCAGGATCGCCGCGCTGCTCGTCGCGGCCCTCCTCATCACCGCCTTCCTGCTCGCCTTCCGGTACACGTCCTGGGGCGTCGCCATGCGGGCCGCCGCCGAGAACCAGGAGACGGCCGCCCTCATGGGCATCCGGCTCGGCCGGGTCTCGCTCGGGGCCTGGGCGGTGGCCGGCGGACTGGCCGCCGTCGCCGCGCTGTTCCTCACCGTCTTCCCGACACCCGGCCTGGAGCGGGCCACCTCGCTCGCCGCGCTCAAGGCCTTCCCCGCCGCCATCCTCGGCGGCCTCGACTCCACCACGGGCGCCCTCGTCGGCGGACTCCTCGTCGGCATCACCGAGTCCCTCGCCACCGGCTACCAGGGAGACCTGGCCTTCCTCGGCCGGGGCATCGGCGACGTCGCCCCCTACCTCGTCATGGTCGCGGTGCTCCTGATCCGCCCGGCCGGACTCTTCGGCACGAAGGAGCTCGCCCGTGTCTGATGCCCTCGTCCGGGGCGGACTGCTGGTCCGTACCCCCGCGGTGTACGGATGGGCCGTCGCCGGCCTCCTCCTCACCGCCCTCCCGTTCTACCTGGACCGGTTCTGGCTCCAGGCGGGGCTGTTCGCGATGGCCGCCGCCCTCGGCGCCCTGGGAATCAACCTGTTGACCGGTGCCACCGGACAACTCTCCATGGGGCACGCCTTCTTCCTCGCCGTCGGCGCCTACGGCTACTGCCTCTTCGCCGGCGACGGCGCGGACGGACTCGCCGGACTCGGCCTGCCCGGCTGGCTCGCCGCCGTCCTCGCGGTGGCCCTCTCGGGCCTGGCCGGCGGGGTGTTCAGCCCCATCGCGGGCCGGCTGCGCGGCGCGTACCTCGGTATCGCCACCCTCGCGCTGATCTTCATCGGACAGCACGTGCTCTTCAACGCCCATGACCTGACCGGCGGTTACAACGGCCGGGCCGTCCCGCCGCTGAGCCTCTTCGGGCTGACCTTCGACGACAGCGAACTCCTCGTCGCCCAGGTGCCGTTCGGCGCCGTCGAGAAGCTCTGGTACCTCGGCCTCCTCCTGCTCCTCGGCGGTGTGCTGTTCGCCAGGGGAGTCCTCAGGGGCCGCCCCGGACGCGCCATGAACGCCATCCGGGACCACCGGATCGCCGCCGGAGTCATGGGCATCCCCGTGGCCCGCTACCGCGCCGCCGTCTTCGTCCTGTCCTCGATGTACGCGGGTCTGGCGGGCGTCCTGCTCGCCCTGGTCTTCCAGCGGACCGTGCCGGAGTACTTCGGCATGGCGCTCTCCCTCGAATACCTGGCCATGATCGTCATCGGCGGGCTCGGCTCGGTCGCCGGCGCGGTGGCCGGAGGCGTCTTCGTCTCCCTCCTGCCGCAGCTCCTCACCCGGTACAGCGACGCGCTGCCCCTGGTCTCCGCCCCCGGGACGGGCGGGATCGCACCGGGGGAGGCCTCGCGCTACCTGTACGGCGCCGCCGTGGTCGCGGTGGTCCTCTTCCTGCCCGGCGGCCTGGCCCGCCTGGCCTCCCGGAAACCCAAGAGCCTCACACCCGAGAGCCCCACATCCAAGAGCCCCACACCCACCACCGAACCCTCAGGGGAGACACGATGACCCACCGCAGACAGGCCGTGCGGGGCCTGGCCGCCGCGCTCGCCGCACTGGTCGCCCTCACCGCCGCCGGATGCAGCTCCAAGGCGAAGACCGGCGACGGCAAGCAGACCGGCGCGGGCGGGGTGAAGACCGGCGAGGGCGTCACGGACAAGACGATCGCGCTGGGCGCCCTCACCGACATGACCGGTGTGTACGCCACCCTCGGCAAGAGCGTCACCCAGGCCCAGCAGCTGTACGTGAAGCAGGTCAACGCCGCCGGCGGGATCTGCGGCCGGCAGCTGGAGCTCACGGTCCGCGACCACGGCTACGACCCGCAGAAGGCGCTCGCCGCCTACACCGAGCTGGAGCCGAAGGTCGTCGGCTACACCCAGTTCATCGGCTCCCCGTTCGTCGCCGCCGTCAAGCCCCGCGTCGACGGCCAGGACAAGGGGCTCGTCCTGCCGCAGGCCTGGTCGGCCTCGCTGCTCGGCTCCCCGTACATCCGCGTCCTGGGCGCCACGTACGACGTCGAGACGATCAACGCCGTCGACTTCCTGCTCAAGGAGAAGGGGCTCAAGTCCGGCGACAAGCTCGGCCACGTCTACTTCGAGGGCGACTACGGCGAGAACGCGCTGAAGGGCTCGAAGTACGCCGCGGGGAAGGCCGGTCTCACCGTCGTCGAGCAGAAGATCAAGCCCACCGACAACGACATGTCGGCGCAGGTCTCGGCGCTCAAGCAGGCCGGCGTCAAGGCCGTCGTCATCAGCGCGGGCCCGCGCCAGGCGGCCTCCCTCGTCGGCGTCGCCGCCGCCACCGGCCTCAAGGTCCCGGTCGTCGGCAACAACTCCGCGTTCGCCCCGCAGCTCCTCGGCACCCAGGCGGGTCCCGCCCTGGAGAAGATGTACTGGTTCGCCTCCCCGAGCCTGCCCATCGGCGCCGACACCCCGACCGCGAAGAAGCTCGTCGCGGACTACAAGGCCGCCTACCCGAGCGACAGCCTCGACAACGGCATCGTCGCCGGCTGGACCGCGGCGAGCGTCTTCGGCGAGGCCCTGAAGAAGGCGTGCACCGACAAGGACCTCACCCGCGAGGGCGTCGACAAGGCGCTCCTGAGCATGAAGGCCCACGACGCCGGCTTCGGCATGACCCACGACCTCGGCGACCCGAAGGCCCCGTCGTCCCGCCAGTCCGTCATCATCCAGCCGGACAAGTCGGTCCCCGGCGGCATGCGCACGGTCCGCATGCCCTTCGTCGCGGAGGCGGCGCAGAGCTACACGCCGTAACCCTCGTCACCCTCCACGCCCCGGCCCGGCATCCGGGCCGGGGCGTCGCGGATCTTCACGTCCCCGAAACATCACGGTGTGAAGCTCGGCCCATGACCGCACGCATACCCGTGTCCGCCGCACGTGTCGAGGAGAACCGCTCCCACCCGCGCCTCCGCGACCTGCTGGCCGAGTACCACCTGTTCAACCAGGCCGAGAAGGGGACGGCGGTGGAGACCGTCGCCGAGCTGCCGGCCGTATACCGCGGTGAGGCCGAGGACCCGGCCGGCGCGTTCGCCGTCGACACCGTCCTGCTCGTCACCGCGCCCGGGGACGACACGCCGTCGGGCTGTGCCGTCCTCAAGGCGTCCCGCGCGGGCGCCGCACCCGAGATCAAGCGACTCTGGATCGCGCCCGAGGCCCGGCGCAAGGGTCTCGCTCAGGCCCTCATGGCCGAGGCCCTGCGCCGGGCCGCCGCGTCGGGAGCGCCCGCCGTACGCCTCACGGTCTGGTCCTGGCGACAGGAGCCGCTCGCCCTCTACCGGAGCCTCGGCTTCGCGACCGTCGACTCCTGGGACGAGCGACCGGACCTCGTCTGCCTGGAGAAGCCGCTCGGCTCGGAGGAGCCGCTCGGCTCGGAGGAGCCGCTCGACGTCATCGAGCGCCTCACCCCCGAGGCCGTACGCGCCCACGCCCCCGCCGGGCTCGCCGCGCTCCTCGTGGACGCCGTCGACAGCGGGGCCTCCGTGGGCTTCCTGGCACCGCTCGAGGCGTCCCGGGCGGCCGGCTGGTGGTCGGGCGCCGCCGAGGAGGCCGCGGCGGGAGTACGGGACGTCTGGGCGGCCCACGCCCCGGACGGGAGCCTCGCCGGTGTCGTCACCCTCGTCCGTACCGGAGCGGACAACGGCCGCCACCGCGGCGAGATCGCCCGGCTCCTCGTGCACCGGTCCGCCCGGGGCAGGGGCCTCGGCCGCCGCCTCCTCGCCACGGCCGAGGCCCACGCCGCCGCCACCGGCCTCCGCCTGCTCGTCCTGGACACCCAGACCGACTCCCCGGCCGAGCGCCTCTACCGGGGAGCGGGCTGGACGGCCGCCGGGTCGATCCCCGACTTCGCCGCCGACCCGGCCGGCACCCTCCGCCCCACCACGCTGTACTACAAGCGCCTCGGATAGCCCCGGGCACACGGAAGGGCCCCGGAGGCGATGTGCCTCCGGGGCCCTTCACGTACCAACGAATGCCTACGGCAGCTGCGCCGCACGCGCCTCCCGGCTCTCACGCCGGTTGCCGCGGAAGGTGTTCACCCGGCGGGCCGTCGCGAAGAGGGGGATCACGGCGCCCATCACGACCTGCAGGGCGCAGCCGGTCTGGAGCAGGAACGCCCCGCCCGGGGCGTCGAACGCCCAGGCCGCCAGCATGCCCATGGCACCCACGATCCAGGCGAGCATCGCCACCGCGAGGACACCCCGCGGCTTGGGGTACTCGACCCGGCTCACCATGAGCCAGGCGACACCGATGATCGCGAGGAGCGTCGGGATGAACGGCAGCTCCAGGAGGACGATCGAGACGACCGTGAGCGCGCCGAAGGGGCTCGGCATGCCCTGGAACATGCCGTCCTTCATCGTCACGCACGAGAATCTCGCGAGCCTCAGGACCACGGCGAGCAGCACCACGATCGCGGCCACGGCCGAGACCTTCTGCTGCGCGTCGTCCGCGACCATCCCGTACACGAGCACGAAGTAGGCCGGGGCCAGACCGAAGCTGATCAGGTCCGACAGGTTGTCGAGCTCGGCGCCCATCGGCGAGCTGCGGAGCTTGCGCGCCACGATGCCGTCGAAGAGGTCGAAGATCGCCGCGCACAGCATGAGGATCACGGCGGTGGCGGCGCTGTTGCGCGCCATGCCGGTCTCGGTGCTGCCCGTGAGGTGCGGGATCAGGATGCCGGTCGTCGTGAAGTAGACCGCCATGAAGCCACACGTGGCGTTACCGAGCGTGAGGGCGTCCGCTATGGACAACCTCAACGACAGCGGCATCTCCTCGGCCTCTTCGGCCGCCTCGGCCTCGGCTTCGGCGGCCCAGTCGGCAGCCCGTGTGTCGGGATCAATCACGGTCAATGCGAGTCACCCCCGCGGTCGTGGCCTGGCCGACCTCGACGGCGACCTCGACACCCTCCGGGAGGTAGATGTCGACACGCGAGCCGAAGCGGATCAGGCCGATCCGGTCACCCTGCTCGACCTTCGTCCCCTGGGGGATGTACGGCACGATGCGCCGCGCCACGGCACCCGCGATCTGGACCATCTCGATGTCACCGAGCTCGGTGTCGAAGTGCCAGACAACGCGCTCGTTGTTCTCGCTCTCCTTGTTGAACGCCGGGACGAACCCGCCGGGAATGTGCTCCACGGACGTCACCGTGCCGGCCAGCGGCGCGCGGTTGACGTGGACGTTCAGCGGGCTCATGAAGATGGCGACCCGGGTGCGTCCGTCCTTCCACGGCATGATGCTCTGCACCACACCGTCGGCGGGGGAGATGACCCGGCCCTGAGCGATCTCGCGCTCGGGGTCGCGGAAGAACCACAGCATGCCGGCCGCGAGCGCGGTGGTCGGCACGGCGATGGCCGCGGCACGCTTCGACTTGCGCGCGCGCAAGAGAGTCAGCGCCGCGGTGGCGACGGTCGGCAGAAGCCACGGCGATGCTCCGCGCGCGAGGCGTACGCCCGTGAGGC
Source organism: Streptomyces sp. NBC_00094 (assembly GCF_026343125.1). NCBI lineage: Bacteria > Bacillati > Actinomycetota > Actinomycetes > Kitasatosporales > Streptomycetaceae > Streptomyces > Streptomyces sp. NBC_00094. The sequence continues at coordinate 6,664,126 of NZ_JAPEMB010000001.1, forward strand.
TGTCGCGGTGTGCAGAGGTTTGGCTGTGGGGCATGGATGACCTTCGTAGCGGATGATGCCGCACTGGCAACGGGGGGACGGCGGCTTTCCGGCGATGCTATCGGTTGCGGGGCGCAACTGGGCAAGCCAGGAACCGAGTCGACGGCCGGAAGACGAACACAGGGTGTGATCTTCTTCGCGGCCGAACCGACTCAAAAGCCACAATCAACCCTGGAATCGGTACTCCTCGAGCAGCCGACGACCAATGATCATTTTCTGGATCTCGGCGGTACCTTCACCGATGAGCAGCATCGGCGCCTCACGGTAGAGACGCTCGATCTCGTACTCCTTGGAGAACCCGTAGCCGCCGTGAATGCGGAAGGCATCCTCGACGACCTCCTTGCAGTATTCGGAGGCGAGGTACTTCGCCATCCCTGCTTCGAGGTCGTTTCGTTCCCCGGAGTCCTTTTTGCGTGCTGCGTTCACCATCATCGCATGAGCGGCCTCGACCTTGGTAGCCATCTCGGCAAGCTTGAACTGAATCGCCTGGTGTTCCGCGATCGCCTTGCCGAAAGTGTGACGTTGCTGGGCATAAGAGACACCCAGTTCGAAAGCACGCTGCGCGACACCGCAACCACGCGCCGCCACGTTCACGCGGCCGACTTCCACGCCGTCCATCATTTGGTAAAACCCGCGGCCGGTGGTGCCGCCGAGGACCCGATTGGCCGGAATGCGCAGTCCGTCCATGATGAGCTCGGTCGTGTCGACGCCCTTGTAGCCCATCTTGTCGATCTTCCCGGGAATGGTGAGGCCGGGGCGGACCTCTCCGAAGCCGGGCTCCTTCTCGACGAGGAAGGTCGTCATCGACTTGTGGGGGGCGGTGCCCTCCGGGTGTCCTTCGTCACTTCGGACGAGAACGGCGACCAGCGTTGACGTTCCGCCGTTCGTCAGCCACATCTTCTGGCCGTTGAGGACGTACTCGTCGCCGTCGCGCACCGCCTTGGAGGTGATGGCGGACACGTCCGAGCCGAGGCCCGGCTCCGACATCGAGAACGCGCCGCGCGTCTCGCCGGCCGCCATGCGCGGAAGGAAGTAGTCCTTCTGCTCCTGGGTGCCGTGCTGCTTCAGCATGTACGCCACGATGAAGTGCGTGTTGATGATGCCGGAGACCGACATCCAGCCGCGGGCGATCTCCTCCACGCACAGCGCGTAGGTGAGCAGCGACTCGCCCAGGCCCCCGTACTCCTCGGGAATCATCAGGCCGAAGAGCCCGAGCTCCTTCAGTCCGTCGACGATCTGCTGCGGGTACTCGTCGCGGTGCTCCAGCTCGGTCGCGACCGGGATGATCTCCTTGTCGACGAACTCCCGGACGGTCTTGAGGATCTCCTGCTGGACGTCCGTGAGCCCGGCGGTCTGGGCGAGTCGGGCCATGGCTACTTCTCCGTCTTCTTGGCGGGCTCGATCAGCTCGGGGCGGCCGGGCTGCTCGCCGCCGCGCTCCTTGATGTACGTCTCGGTGGGGACCATCACCTTGCGGCGGAAGACGCACACGAGGGTGCCGTCCTGCTTGTAGCCCTTGGTCTCGACGTACACGATGCCGCGGTCGTTCTTCGACTTCGACGGGGTCTTGTCGAGGACCGTCGTCTCGCCGTAGAGCGTGTCGCCGTGGAAGGTCGGCGCCACGTGCCGCAGCGACTCGATCTCCAGGTTGGCGATGGCCTTGCCGGAGACGTCCGGCACGGACATGCCGAGCAGCAGCGAGTAGATGTAGTTGCCGACGACGACGTTCTTTCCGAAGTCCGTCGTGTTCTCGGCGTAATTCACATCCATGTGCAGCGGATGGTGGTTCATCGTCAGCAGACAGAAGAGATGGTCGTCGTACTCGGTGACCGTCTTTCCGGGCCAGTGCTTGTAGACGGCACCGACTTCGAACTCTTCGTAGGTACGGCCGAACTGCATGGGACTCAGGCCTCCGGGATCTCGAACTTGCTGGTGCGCTGCATGCCGGCGGCGCGGCCCTTGCCGGAGATGACCAGGGCCATCTTGCGGGAGGCCTCGTCGATCATCTCGTCGCCGAGCATCGCGGAGCCCTTCTTCCCGCCGGCCTCGGACGTGTAGTAGTCGTACGCGTCGAGGATCAGCTCGGCGTGGTCGAAGTCCTCCTGCGAGGGCGAGAAGATCTCGTTCGCGGCGGCGACCTGGTCCGGGTGCAGCACCCACTTGCCGTCGAAGCCCAGGGCGGCGGCGCGCTGGGCGACGGCCTTGTAGCCCTCCTGGTTGCGGATCTGGAGGTACGGGCCGTCGATCGCCTGGAGGTTGTTGGCGCGGGCGGCCATCAGGATGCTCATCAGGATGTAGTGGTACGCGTCCGCCGGGTAGCCGGGCGGCTGCTCGCCCACGACCAGCGACTTCATGTTGATCGAGGCCATGAAGTCGGCCGGGCCGAAGATGATCGTCTCGACGCGCTGGGAGGCCTGCGCGATCGCGTTGACGTTGTTGAGTCCCTGGGCGTTCTCGATCTGCGCCTCGATGCCGATCTTGCCGACCTCGAAGCCCATCGTCTTCTCGATCTGCGTGAGCAGCAGGTCGAGGGCGACGATCTGCTGGGCGTCCTGGACCTTCGGCAGCATGATGCAGTCGAGGTTCTGGCCGGCGCCCTCGACGACCGTGACGACGTCCCGGTACGTCCAGTGGGTCGTCCAGTCGTTGACCCGCACGACCCGGGTCTTGCCGGTCCAGTCGCCCTCGTTGAGGAACTTCACGATGGTGTGGCGTGCCTCGGGCTTGGCCAGCGGCGCGCAGGCGTCCTCCAGGTCGAGGAAGACCTGGTCCGCGGCGAGGCCCTGGGCCTTCTCAAGGAAGCGCGGGTTGGAACCGGGCACCGCGAGGCAGGAGCGGCGCGGACGCAGACGGTTCACGGGGCTGGTCATGCGGGAACCTCCAGGGGGTCGAGCTTGTGGGCTTTCCGGATCTCGTCGACGATACGGCCGATGATCTCCGTGATACCGAAGTCCTTCGGTGTGAAGACGGCGGCCACGCCCGCGCGCTTCAGATCTGCGGCGTCGGCGTTCGGGATGATTCCGCCGACGATGACGGGGATGTCGGTGGCTCCCGCGTCCCGGAGACGGTCCAGGACGTCGGGGACCAGCTCGGAGTGCGAGCCGGAGAGGATCGACAGGCCCACGCAGTGGACGTCCTCGGCGAGGGCCGCGTTGACGATCTGCTCGGGGGTCAGTCGGATGCCCTGGTAGACCACCTCGAAACCGGCGTCACGGGCGCGTACGGCGATCTGTTCGGCGCCGTTGGAGTGCCCGTCCAGGCCCGGCTTGCCCACGAGCAGCCGCAGCCGCCCGGAGCCGAGCTCGTCGGCGGTCCGCGCCACCTTCTCCCGTACGAGAGCCAGTGGCGTGCCCTCCTCGGCGGTCACCGCGACCGGCGCGGAGGAGACGCCCGTGGGCGCCCGGAACTCGCCGAACACCTCGCGCAGGGCCTCGGTCCACTCGCCGGTCGTGACGCCGGCGCGGGCGCACTCCAGGGTGGCCTCCATGAGGTTCCCGGTGCCCTTGGCGGCCTCCTTGAGGCGTTCGAGGGCCTTGCAGGGGCGCGGGTGGTTGAACGGCGGCTGGTAGCGGTTGTCCCGCCAGGTCTTCAGCGAGCCGACCACGCGCGCCTCGACCGCCGGGTCGACCGTCATGATCGCCGTGTCGAGGTCGGCGGTGAGGGGGTTCTCCTCCGTCGACTGGAAGATGTTGACGCCGATGATCTTGTCGTCGCCGGACTCGATCCGGGCGCGCCGCTCGGCGTGCGAGGAGACGAGCTGGGACTTGAGGTAACCGGACTCGACGGCCGCCATCGCGCCGCCCATCTCCTGGATCCGCTCGATCTCGGCCAGGCACTCCTCGACGAGCGAGTCGACCTTGGCCTCGATGACGTGCGAGCCGGCGAAGATGTCCTCGTACTCCAGCAGGTCGGACTCGTGGGCGAGCACCTGCTGGATACGGAGCGACCACTGCTGGTCCCAGGGCCGGGGCAGACCGAGCGCCTCGTTCCAGGCGGGGAGCTGCACGGCCCGGGCGCGGGCGTCCTTGGAGAGGGTGACGGCCAGCATCTCCAGGACGATGCGCTGGACGTTGTTCTCCGGCTGGGCCTCGGTCAGGCCGAGCGAGTTGACCTGCACGCCGTAGCGGAACCGGCGCTGCTTCTCGTTCTCGATGCCGTACCGCTCGCGGGTGATCTTGTCCCAGATGCGGCCGAAGGCGCGCATCTTGCACATCTCCTCGATGAAGCGGACGCCCGCGTTCACGAAGAAGGAGATGCGGGCGACGACGTCGCCGAACCGGTCCTCGGGGATCTGGCCGGAGTCGCGGACCGAGTCGAGCACCGCGATCGCGGTGGCCATCGCGTACGAGATCTCCTGGACCGGAGTGGCCCCCGCCTCCTGCAGGTGATAGCTGCAGATGTTGATCGGGTTCCACTTCGGGATGTTGTTGACCGTGTAGCAGATCATGTCCGTCGTGAGGCGGAGCGAGGGGCCGGGCGGGAAGACGTGCGTCCCGCGCGACAGGTACTCCTTCACGATGTCGTTCTGGGTGGTGCCCTGGAGCTTGGTGATGTCCGCACCCTGCTCCTCGGCGGCCACCTGGTAGAGCGCCAGGAGCCACATCGCCGTGGCGTTGATGGTCATCGAGGTGTTCATCTGCTCCAGGGGGATGTCCTGGAACAGCCGCCGCATGTCACCGAGGTGCGAGACGGGGACGCCGACCCGGCCGACCTCGCCGCGGGCGAGGATGTGGTCGGGGTCGTAGCCCGTCTGCGTCGGCAGGTCGAACGCGACCGAGAGGCCGGTCTGACCCTTGGCGAGGTTGCGTCGGTACAGCTCGTTGGACGCCTCGGCGGTCGAGTGACCGGCGTAGGTCCGCATGAGCCACGGCCGGTCCTTCTGGCGCTCAGTCATCTATGGTCCCGGGCTCAGATGTTGCGGAAACGGTTGATGGCGTCGATGTGCTTCTCGCGGAGTTCCGGGTTGCTGACGCCCAGACCCTCCTGCGGAGCGAGCGCGAGGACGCCGACCTTGCCCTGGTGCAGGTTGCGGTGGACGTCGTAGGCCGCCTGGCCGGTCTCCTCGAGGGAGTAGACCTTCGACAGGGTCGGGTGGATCTTGCCCTTGGCGACCAGTCGGTTCGCCTCCCACGCCTCGCGGTAGTTGGCGAAGTGCGAGCCGATGATCCGCTTGAGTGACATCCACAGGTAGCGGTTGTCGTACTCGTGCATGTAGCCCGAGGTGGAGGCGCAGGTGGTGATGGTGCCGCCCTTGCGGGTGACGTAGACGCTCGCGCCGAAGGTCTCGCGGCCGGGGTGCTCGAAGACGATGTCGATGTCCTCGCCGCCGGTGAGCTCGCGGATGCGCTTGCCGAAGCGCTTCCACTCCTTCGGGTCCTGGGTGTGCTCGTCCTTCCAGAACTTGTAGCCCTCGGCGTTGCGGTCGATGACCGCCTCGGCGCCCATCGCGCGGCAGATGTCGGCCTTCTCCGGGGAGGAGACGACGCAGATCGGGTTGGCGCCGCCGGCGAGGGCGAACTGCGTGGCGTACGAGCCGAGACCGCCGCTCGCGCCCCAGATGAGGACGTTGTCGCCCTGCTTCATGCCGGCGCCGTTGCGGGAGACCAGCTGGCGGTAGGCGGTGGAGTTGACGAGACCGGGGGAGGCCGCCTCCTCCCAGCTGAGGTGGCCGGGCTTCGGCATCAGCTGGTTGGACTTGACGAGGGCGATCTCGGCCAGGCCGCCGAAGTTGGTCTCGAAGCCCCAGATGCGCTGCTCGGGGTCGAGCATCGTGTCGTTGTGGCCGTCGGAGGACTCCAGCTCGACCGAGAGGCAGTGCGCGACGACCTCGTCGCCGGGCTTCCACGAGTTCACGCCGGGGCCGGTGCGCAGCACGACGCCCGCGAGGTCGGAGCCGATGACGTGGTACGGCAGGTCGTGGCGCTTGCTGAGGTCGCTGAGGCGGCCGTAGCGCTCCAGGAAGCCGAAGGTCGACACGGGCTCGAAGATCGAGGTCCAGACCGAGTTGTAGTTGACCGAGGAGGCCATGACGGCGACCAGCGCCTCGCCCGGGCCGAGCTCGGGCAGGGGCACGTCGTCGAGGTGCAGCGACTTGCGCGGATCCTTGTCGCGGCTGGCGAGCCCGGCGAACATCTCGGCCTCGTCCTTGTGGACGGTGATGCCCCGGTACGACTCGGGGAGCGGGATGTTCGCGAAGTCGGCGGACGTGGCGTCCGGCGACTGGATCGCGGCCAGGATTTCCTTCACGGGTTGCCTCCGGCGGTGAGCGTCCGAGGGAGGACGCCTGAGGGTTACGACGGGGAGTGCTGCTGCTGTGGAGGTGTGCCGTCGGTTCGGCTCGGGTGGTGCGGTGGCGCGGCGCGGGTGGGCGCGAGGGTGCCTGTGACGCAGGCGTCCGGGCGCACGAGCCGGTGGCTTGTGGGGACAGCCGACGAACGAGGTGATCTCTGCTCGCCGGCCGCCCGGACAACATCAACGTATGGCACGCCGTGTCACCTGACAAGGCACTGCGTGCCAACAATTTCACTCAGATGCAATCTGCTCGTCACGGATGAGCGATGATCGATCGAAAACTGCCCTGAACTGGGACGATACGAGGACGGCCGCCCCCGGAAACCGGGGGCGGCCGTCGTCTTGGAGCGGTCTTCAGGGGGCGTGAGGGGGGCCTCAGGGGTTCTTGAGGGCCGCCTGGATGGTGCGCATGACCTCGTCGAGAGGGGCGTCCGTACGGGCCACGGCGACCACCACGTCGCCGGTGGTGGAGACCCTGGCGGCCGGCGCCTGCTCGGCCTGCGGGGAGGGGGCCGTCCGGCCCGCGCCTATGCCGGTGCCGAAGGTCTCCCGGACGATCGCGAAGGCGTGGTCGAGCTGGGCCTCCACGTCGCCCTGGCCGCCGGCCCGCAGCCAGCGGCGCAGCACGTGGTTGTGCGCGGTGACGACCGCCGAGGCGGCCACCTCCGCGAGCAGCGGGTCGTCGTTGCCGTCGTGGTGGTCGCGCTCGTCGAAGTGGCCGAGGAGGTAGCGGGTGAACAGCCGCTCGTAGCGGGCCACCGAGGCGATCTCGCGCTCCCGCAGGGTCGGCACCTCACGGGTCAGCCGGTAGCGCTCCACGGAGACGGCGGGGGAGCCCGCGTACATCTTCATGACTTCCTTGATGCCCCGGCACACCGTGTCGAGCGGGTGCTCGTGCGGCGGGGCGGCGTTCAGCACCGCCTCCGCACGCACCAGCGTGTCGTCGTGATCAGGGAAGATCGCCTCTTCCTTGGAGCGGAAGTGGCGGAAGAAGGTCCGCCGGGCGACCCCGGCCGTGGCCGCGATCTCGTCGACCGTCGTCGCCTCGTACCCCTTGGTGGCGAAGAGCTCCATCGCCGCCGTCGCCAGCTCCCGGCGCATCTTGAGCCGCTGAGCGGCGGCACGGGTGCCCGCCGCGCTCTCCGGAGCGTCGGACGGGGACGTGGCACGGGGTGTCTTCGCGGCCTTGGGCATGGTCCGAACGTACTGCATCGGAGCGGGAGTGTGCCCAGGTGGGGGCGGGGAGCTCCCCAGGGCACCGGAGGCGCCCGGGGAGCTCAGGAGACCGCCCCAGCCCGCGGGGCGGGACTCAGCGTCGGGCATATTCGCGGAAGCCGCGACCCGTCTTGCGTCCCAGGCAGCCGGCCGCCACCAGGTGCTCCAGGAGCGGGGCCGGGGCGAGGCCCGGGTCGCGGAACTCGCGGTGCAGCACCTGCTCGATCGCGAGCGAGACGTCCAGACCGACCACGTCGAGCAGCTCGAACGGGCCCATCGGGTAGCCGCCGCCCAGCTTCATCGCGGCGTCGATGTCGTCGAGGGTCGCGTAGTGGTCCTGGACCATCTTGATCGCGTTGTTCAGGTACGGGAAGAGCAACGCGTTCACGATGAAGCCGGCGCGGTCGCCGCAGTCCACCGGGTGCTTGCGGATCTTCGCGGTGACCTCGCGGACCGTCGCGTGGACGTCGTCGGCCGTCAGGACCGTACGGACGATCTCGACCAGCTTCATCGCCGGCGCCGGGTTGAAGAAGTGCATTCCGATGACGTCCTGCGGGCGCGTGGTGGCGCGGGCACAGGCCACGACCGGCAGCGAGGACGTCGTGGTGGCGAGCACCGCGCCCGGCTTGCAGATCTTGTCGAGCCGCGCGAACAGCTCCTGCTTGACCTCCAGGTCCTCGGCGACGGCCTCGACGGCCAGGTCGACCTCGGCGAAGGCGTCGAGCGTGCCCGCCGGGGTGATCAGGGCCAGCGTGGTGTCGCGGGCCTCGGCCGTCATCCGGCCCTTGTCGACGGAGCGGGCCAGGGACTTGGCGATCCGGGCCTTGGCCGTGTCCGCCTTCTCCTGCGAGCGGGCGGCGAGGACGACCGCGTACCCGGCCTTGGCGAAGACCTCGGCGATGCCCGAGGCCATGGTGCCCGAGCCCGCGACGCCGACCGAGCGGACCTCGCGGCCGGTGGCGTCGTCGGCGGAGGCCTGCGGGGTGAGCGCGTCCCGCACCACCTCGCCGGAGCCCGGCGCCTCGTACGTGTAGAACCCGCGGCCCGCCTTGCGGCCGGTCAGCCCGGCCTCGCTGAGCTGCTTGAGGATCGGGGCGGGGGCGTGCAGCCGGTCGTGCGAGGAGGTGTACATGGCCTCCAGGACCGTACGGGCCGTGTCGACGCCGATCAGGTCGAGCAGCGCCAGCGGGCCCATCGGCAGGCCGCAGCCCAGCTTCATGGCCGCGTCGATGTCCTCGCGGGAGGCGTACTTCGCCTCGTACATGGCGGCGGCCTGGTTCAGGTAGCCGAAGAGCAGCCCGTCCGCGATGAAGCCGGCCCGGTCGCCCACCGCCACCGGCTCCTTGCCGAGGTCCTCGGCGAGCCGGGTGACGGCGTCGACGGCCCGCGGGTCGGTCAGCACGGAGGAGACCACCTCGACCAGCTTCATCGCCTGCACGGGGGCGAAGAAGTGGAGGCCGAGCACCCGCTCCGGGTGGGCCGAGTCGGCGGCGAGCCGGGTGACGGAGAGCGCGTTGGTGCCGGTGGCCACGATCGCGTCGGGCCGGACGATCCCGTCGAGCGCCCGGAAGACCTCCTGCTTCGCCTCGTACGACTCGGGCACGACCTCGATCACGAGGTCGGCCTCGGCGGCCGCCTGCAGGTCGGAGAAGGTGCGGAAGCGGGCCAGGACGTCCTGGCGCTCCTCCTCGGTGATCCGCTCACGGGCCACGGCACGGGCGGTGGAGGCCTCCAGGGCGGCGACGGCCCGGGCGGCGGCGGTGTCGTCGATGTCGATGCCGATGACCTCGCGGCCGGCCCGGGCGAGGACGTCGGCGATGCCGGTGCCCATCGTGCCGAGACCGACGACGGCGATGGTGGAGAGAGGGGTGTCCATCAGGGGACTCCAGGGAGGAAGAGTGACGACTGAGGGCCGTGCGCGTGAGGGCCGTGCACGTGAGGGCAGTGCGCGCGCGAAAAGGGGCGCGGAAAGAAGGAGGGCGATGCCCGGAAATAGGGGCTGCCCTACGAGGAGGGCGATGCCCCGGAAGAAGGGCGGGCCCTGGGAAAGGGGCGACGGACTCTGTCCCGGAGTCACATCGAAACTGCCGAACCGACGAAACGCTCACGACGGCTGCGTCACCAGGCCGTTGTGAGGAGTGCGGGGGTTACCCGCTCACCTGAGACTAACCGGCCGGTAACGAGCGCGCCAGTCCCGGGAAGTTGAGGAAGATGTGATCTGGATCGCGGATAGGGTCGGAATCATGGAAATCGCCGAGGACCCGGAATTCTGCTCGATGATCGATCGATTGCGGGAAGAGATCGAGAATGACTCCGGAGACGTCCCGGCGGCATTCGGCGAACTCGCCGGGACCGAGGACCCGGAGGAACTCCACCAGGTCCTCACCGCGCCCGGACAGCCGCTCTGGGCCCGCGAGATCGCCGCCTTCAAACTCGGACTCGCGGGCGACCCGCGCGCCTTCGAGGCGCTCGTCCTCCTCCTCAACCACCGCGACCCCGAGCGCTGCGTCACCGCCGCCCACGCCCTCGTCCGGCTCGGCGACCCGCGGACCGCCCGCGCGGCCGCCACCCTCGCCACCAACGAACTCCGGGTCGCCTACGCCCTCCTGCCGGTCCGGCTGCTCGCCGCACTCCGCGCCCCCGAGTCCGTACCGGCCCTGATCACCGTGCTCGGGCGGCGGCTTCCGGCCGACGACCCGCACTGGCGGGTCGGGCTCGCCTGCGTCGAGGGGCTCGGCGCCCTCGGCGACCCCCGGGCCCGCCCCGCCCTGGAGGCCGCGCTGCCGCACCCCCGGCTCGGCCGCGCGGCCGAGGACTCACTGAGCCGGCTCGGCACCGGCCACTGACCTCGGGCGCGGGCGCCGCCAGGAGACGGCCGGGACCAGGGTGCCGACGGCCGTACCGACCGCCGGAAGCGCCGCGAGCGCGAAGCACACCGCCGGCGGCAGGGTGCCCACCAGCAGGCCCGCAGCTCCCGTCGCCCCCGTCGCGCCCGCGTTGAACGCCGTATTCACCCAGGCGCCGGCCTGAGTGCGCCGCCCCGGCCCGGCGAACTCGTCCGCCAGCAGATAGGCGCTCGTGAGCGCGGGCGCCAGGAACAGTCCGCCGAGCGCCACCCAGCCGATCAGGACGTACGGATGCGGGGAGAGCCCCGCGACCGCCAGGACCGAGCCGAGCCCGAGCGTGAGCAGCGACAGCCGTACGGCGGTGGGCATCCGCCAGTCCACGGCGCCGTACACCAGACCGCCGACCGCGCTGCCCGCCGAGAGCGCGGCCAAAGCCCACGGCACGGCCCCGGGCAGCCGGTGCTCGTCCGCGAACGCGATCACCAGCAGGTCCACGGCGCCCAGACACGCGCCCATCGCCGCCGCGACGACCACCGCGCGCAGCACGCCGGCGCCCTGCGTTGCCCCCGTCTCCTCGGCTGTCTCGTCCTCTGAGGTCGGGGACGTCGGCTTCCGCTTTCCGCTCCGCGCCACCGGAGACGTGACGAGGGCGAGCGTGCCGACGAGGACGAGTCCGGCGCTCACCGCGAGCCCGGCCGGCGCCGACGCGTACCCGACGATCAGCCCCACCAGCAACGGGCCCGAGACGAAGAGGATCTCCTCGGCCACCGTGTCCAGGCTGTACGCGCGCCGCAGCAGGTCCCGGTCGGACAGCATCTCGCTCAACAGGGCCCGCATCACCGGGCCGAGCGGCGGGGTCAGCGTGCCCGTCGCCGCGGTGAGCAACACGAGCGCGAGTGCCGACGTTCCGCTCGTGGCCGTCGCCACCGCGAGCGCCGTGAGCAGCAGCGCGTACCCGGCGGCCAGCGGGGGCAGGATCCGGCGCGGCCCGAACCGGTCGACCAGGGCGGCACGCGCGGGCGACAGCAGGACGCTGGTGACCCCGAGCGCGGCCATGACCGTGCCGGCCACGGCGTACGAGCCGGTGCTCCCCTTGACGGAGAGGATCAGGGAGAACGGGGCCGTCCCGTTGGAGAGCCGGCCCAGGAGCGCCGCCCCGAAGGTGCGGCGTGCGTGCGGAGTTCTCAGCACCGCCGCGTACGTGGGCGCGGGGGAGTGGGCAGGGGAGGTCGCGGACATGGCGACGTACCTCGGAGTTCCTCGAAAAGGGCGCCGGGCATGGGCCTGCGGCGCCGAAGTGTGCGGGGTCGGCGGGACACCGTGCCGGGCGGGCACGGTCGTCAGGTCGCCGACGTCTACGCACAGAGGAGGAACACGCGCGTCAACTTAGCAAACGAAGATCCGCCCCGGAGCCGTCGGTCGCCGTCGCCCCGGAGCCGCCGGTCTCCCCCGCCTCGGGGACGAGGGCGAAGGCCTCGATCTCCACGAGGAGTTCCGGCCGGACCAGCGCCGACACCTGCAGCGCCGAGCTCGCCGGGAGCGGCGCCCCCGCGAAGTACGCGTCCCGGGCGTCCCGCACCGCCGGGAGGTGGGCGACGTCCGTGACGAAGTAGGTCAGCTTCACGACGTCCCCGAAACCCGCGCCGGCCGCGGCGAGGCAGCGCTCCAGGTTGGCGAAGACCTGGTGGGCCTGCGCGACCGCGTCACCCTCGCCGACCACCGCGCCGGAGGCATCGAACGCGCACTGCCCGGATATCGCGACGAAACGGCCCGACCCCCAGACGACGTGGCTGTACTGGGGGCTGGGCGCGAGCCCGTCGGGGGCGGGGATGTGGGTGAGGTGGTTCGTCATGTCCCACATCCTCGCGCACGCCACTGACAGTGCCCGCGCCCCCGGGGCTGTCGTGCCGATCAGGCCGGGGGGCGCGGGCACTTCCGGTCGGTGTGGCGGCCGTGGTCGCCGTCAGCGCACGTGGCCGAGGAGGCCGTGGAGGGTGACGCCGGTCGCCTCCGCCCGCAGGGCGCCGACCCGCTTGCCCGACCCCTCGGCCGCCTTCTCCGCGGCCTTCTCGGTCGACTTCTCGGTCGCCTTCCCCGTGGCCTTCTCGGCGGCCGGGGCGATGGGATCGGGCACCGGCTCGGGGAGCGCCTCGCAGACCGCGTCCACCTCGGCCCCGTCCTTGCCGCGCGGCACCTTGCCGGTGGCGAGATAGGTGGCCAGGTGGTCGTCGAGGCAGTCGTTCCCGCCGAGGGTCACGCCGTGGTTCCCGCCGCCCTCCTCGACGACCAGGCTGGAGCCGCGCACCAGCCGGTGCAGGGCCACGCCGCCCTCGTACGGGGTCGCCGCGTCGTCCGTCGCCTGGAGGATCAGGACCGGCGGCAGCTGGTCGTTGGTGACGTCCGGCGGGGTCAGGGACGGCACGGGCCAGAAGGCGCAGGGCGCGTTGTACCAGGCGTTGTTCCAGGTCGAGAAGGGTGCCTTGGCGTGGACGTCCCAGCTGTCCTTGCGCCAGACGCTCCAGTCGCGGGGCCAGGCCGCGTCCCGGCACTGCACGCTCGTGTAGACCGAGTAGCCGTTGTCGGCCGAGGCGTCGGCCTCCCCGTACCTCTCGTACGCCTCCGTGAGGGGCGCCGCGTCGCCGTCGTTGACGTACGAGGAGAAGGCGGTCGCGAGGCGGGGCCAGTACCCGTTGTAGTAGCCGCCGGGCAGGAAGGTGTCCTCCAGCTCGCCCGGTCCGACCTTCCCGCCGGCCGGGGCCGCGCGCAGCGCGTCGCGCATCCGGTACCAGGCGGCCTCCACCGCCGCCGGATCGGTGCCCAGCTTGTAGACGGCGTCCTGCCGGGCCACCCAGGCCATGAAGTCCTTGTGGCGGGTGTCGAAGGCGTAGTCCTGCGCGATGTTGTCCTCGTACCAGACCCCGTGCGGGTTGACGACGGAGTCGAGCGCCATGCGTCGCACCCGGTCCGGGTACAGCCGCGCGTACACCGCGCCCAGGTAGGTGCCGTACGAGTAGCCGAGGTAGTTGACCTTCGGTGCGCCCAGCGCGTGGCGGATCGCGTCCAGGTCCCGGGCGGTGCTCACGGTGTCGATGTACGGCAGGACGTCCGCGTACTTCTCGCCGCAGGCCGCGGCGAAGGTCTGGGCGCGCTCGACCGCCGTCCGCTCGCCGTCGGCGTCGCTCGGCACCGAGTCGGGGCGCACCGGCGCGAAGTGGCCCGGCAGGCAGTCGAGCGCGGGTTCGCTCCTGCCGACCCCGCGCGGGTCGAAGCCGATCACGTCGTACTCGGCGGCCACCTTCGGGGGCAGCGAGGCCGCCACGTATCCGGCCATCGTGCGCCCGCTGCCGCCGGGCCCGCCCGGGTTCACGAGCAGCGGCCCCTGGAAGGTCTTCGCGGTGTGCGGGACCTGGGTGAGGGCGAGCGTGATGCTCCGCCCGGCCGGATCGTCGTGGTTGAGCGGCACCTTCAGGGTGGCGCACTGGAGCTTCGGGTACGCCTGGGTGGCGCAGCCGGTCCAGGCGAGCGGGGGGAGCGGCCGGGGGGTGGGTTCACCGGCGCCCGCGGTGGTGGCGGGCAGGACGGTGACGGTCCCGGCGACCAGCGCTCCTGCGGCGATCAGCATTCCTGCGCGTGGGGTCATAGGGCGTCCGTGCCCCGAACGGGCCGGGGAGGGACCTGTTTCGGCGAGAGTTGACCCGAACAGAGGATGATCCGACGGCGTGTCAGGTGACCGGGCTGATGATCGGAGGAGTCGGAGCAGCCGGAGGAGTCGGAGGAGCCGGAGGAGTCGGGAGGGTTGGAGGGGCCGGAGCGGTCGGAGGGGCGCCGGCGCGGCCGCCAGGTCCGGGGTACGTCAGGTCCGGGGGCGCGTCAGGTCCGAGGGTGCGTCAGAGGAGCGTGAGCTGCTCGGGGGTGGCCGCGAGGGCGGGCTCCTCCGGTACGGGGATCCGGCGCGTCGCGCCCCGGTGGGCGGGGCCGATGCCGAACTCGGCGGCCAGCTCGTGGACCTGACGGGTGATCCGGCGTTGGTACCAGGTCGGCGCGTAGGCCCCGTCCGCGTACATCCGCTCGTACCGCCCGACCAGGCCGGGGTGGTGCTGCCGCAGCCACTGCATGAACCACTCGCGGGCGCCCGGCCGCAGATGGAGGACGAGGGGGGTGACCGAACTCGCCCCGGCCTCGGCGACCGCGCGGACCGTCGCGCGCAGCTGTTCGGGCCGGTCGCCGAGGAAGGGCACGACGGGGGCCATCAGGACCCCGCAGTCGATGCCGTGCTCGCCGAGGGTGCGGACCACGTCGAGGCGGCGCTCCGGGGACGGGGTGCCGGGTTCGATCGTGCGCCACAGCTCCCGGTCGGTGAAGCCGACGGAGACGGAGATGCCGACCTCGGTGACCCGGGCGGCCTGGGTGAGCAGCTCCAGGTCGCGGAGGAGCAGGGTGCCCTTGGTGAGGATCGAGAAGGGGTTGGCCCGGTCGCGCAAGGCGGTGAGGATGCCCGGCATCAGGCGGTAGCGGCCCTCCGCGCGCTGGTAGCAGTCGACGTTGGTGCCCATCGCGATGTGGGCGCCCTGCCAGCGGGGGGAGGCGAGCTGGCGCGCCAGCACCTCCGGCGCGTTGACCTTGACGACGATCTGCGAGTCGAAGCCGAGGCCGGTGTCGAGGTCCAGATAGCTGTGGGTCTTGCGGGCAAAACAGTAGACGCACGCGTGCGTGCAGCCTCGGTACGGGTTGACCGTCCACTCGAACGGCATCCGGGAGGCGCCGGGGACCCGGTTGAGGATCGAGCGGGCCCGCACCTCGTGGAACGTGATGCCGCGGAACTCCGGGACGTCGAAGGTGCGGGTGGTCACCGCGTCCGTACCGAACAGGCCGATGTCGGCGGGGGCGGTCGGGTTGTCGCCCAGATTGTCCCAGCGCACGGACGTCTCCTCGGTTGCTCTGCGGTCGCTCTGTCTCGTCTCTGACTCCACCCTGCGCCCAGAATAGAACACCTGTTCCCTTGATCACCGCAACCCGGATTTCGCGCCCCGGACCCCGCGTGGTTCGCTTGGCCCACACCCCCGAGGAACCACAAGCTGGAGGAAGTCAATGGCGCAGGTCGAGGCCACGACGGAACGGATCATCGCCGCGGACGCGGAGACGGTGTTCGACGCGCTGGCGGACTACAGCGGTACGCGTGCGAAGGTGCTCCCCGAGCACTTCAGCGAGTACGAGGTGCGTGAGGGCGGCGACGGCGAGGGCACCCTCGTCCACTGGAAGCTGCAGGCCACCAGCAAGCGCGTCCGTGACTGCCTCCTGGAGGTCACCGAGCCGACCGACGGACAGCTCGTCGAGAAGGACCGCAACTCCTCCATGGTCACCACCTGGACCGTGACCCCCGCCGGCGAGGGCAAGTCCCGCGCCGTCGTCACCAGTGTCTGGGACGGCGCCGGCGGCATCGGAGGCTTCTTCGAGCGGACCTTCGCGCCCAAGGGTCTCGGCCGGATCTACGACGCCGTACTCGCCAAGCTGGCGGACGAGGTCGAGAAGTAACGCCCTGAGCGTTCACCGATTCGAGTGGTTCGCCCGCACCCCCGTACCGGAGCCCCCGCGCACCGAGGGGGCGCGGGCTTCCTCGTAAACGCGCTGATGAGCGACCCAAGTGCGCCGTGCCGCCGGGTCGTTCACCGCGCGGGACGCCCCTGACCGCCACCGGCCTTCCGTACCGCCCGACTTGCTCCCGCTTCGCGCGCAATGCGAAGAATGGCGCGGCGCATACGCCGTGTCGAGGGGAGCAGGTACGTGGGTGCGATCACGCTGGTGAAAGACGCCGAGGGGGCCGAAGGCGCGGAGTCGCTCGCCACGGGTGGCCCGCCCCCCGCCGACCTCGCGTCGTCGCCCGGCACCGGAGCGGCCGCGCCTCTCGACCCCCGGCGCGTCCGGCTCGTCTTCTGCGGCCTCATGCTCGCACTGCTCCTCGCCGCGCTCGAGCAGATGATCGTGGCCACCGCCCTGCCGAAGATCGTCGGTGAACTCCAAGGCCTGGACCGGATGTCCTGGGCCATCACCGCCTACCTGCTGACCTCCACCATCGGCCTGCCGATCTACGGAAAGCTGGGCGACCTCCTCGGCCGCAAGGGCGTCTTCCTCTTCGCCATCGTCGTCTTCGTCATCGGGTCGGGCCTCGCCGGCTGGTCCCGGTCCATGGACGAACTCATCGCCTTCCGCGCGATCCAGGGAGCCGGAGCGGGCGGCCTGATGATCGGCGTCCAGGCGATCATCGCCGACATCGTCCCCGCCCGGGAACGCGGCCGGTACATGGGCCTGATCGGCGCCGCCTTCGGTCTCGCCTCCGTCGCCGGGCCCCTGCTCGGCGGCTTCTTCACCGACCACGTCTCCTGGCGCTGGTGCTTCTACTTCAACGTGCCCTTCGGGCTCGTCACCCTCGCCGTCGTCGCCGTCGTCCTCAAGCTCCCCAAGCCCACGGCACGCGCGCGCTTCGACGTCCTCGGCGCGCTGCTCCTCGCCGCCGCCTCCACCTGCCTGGTCCTGCTGACCAGTTGGGGCGGGACCGAGTACGCCTGGGGCTCCCGGGTCGTCCTCGCCCTCGCCGCAGGCGCCGTCGGAACGACCCTGCTCTTCCTGGTCGTCGAGCACGTCGCGCCCGAACCCCTCATCCCGCTCCGACTCTTCCGCGACTCCGTCTTCACCGTCACGGCCCTCGTCGGCGCCGTCGTCGGCATCGCGCTCTTCGGCGCCGCCAGCTACCTCCCCAGCTTCCTGCAGATGGTCGAGGGCGCCACCGCCACCGAGTCCGGCCTCCTGATGCTGCCCCTCATGGGCGGGATCGTCATCGCGTCCGTCGTCTCCGGCCAACTCATCAGCCGCACCGGCCACTACAAGATCTACCCGGTGGTCGGCGGGGCCGTCTCCGTCCTCGGCATGTGGTTGCTCTCCCGCATGGACACCGAGACCCCGCGCCTCCAGCACAGCCTCTGGCAGGCCGTCCTCGGCACCGGCATCGGGCTCGTCATGCCGGTGCTCGTGCTCGCCGTGCAGAACTCCGTACGCCCCTCCGACCTCGGCACCGCCACCAGCGCCCACAACTACTTCCGCCAGATCGGCGGCAGCGTCGGCGCCGCGATCTTCGGCACGCTCTTCGCCTCCCGGCTCGACGACGCCCTCGGCGACCGGCTCGCCGGGGTGACGGCCCAGGGAGGCGCCGCCGCGTCCCTGCCGCCGGCCGAGTCGATCACCCCGCAGTCGGTGCACACCCTGCCGCCCGCCCTGCGCGACGCCTACATCCAGGCCTACGCGGACGCGATGCCGCGCATCTTCCTCTACCTCGTGCCGGTCCTCGTGCTCGGCCTCGTCCTCGCCTTCTTCCTCAAGGAGAAACCGCTGGTGTCCCACCACAGCCCGCTCACCGAGGCCACCGAGGCCACCGACTTCGGCGGCACCCAGGCGGTCCCCCACGCCCGGCACGCGGCCCCCGCCCCCTCTCCGGCGGGGCCCACCCACTCCGGGGTCCCCGTCTGCGGCACCGTCCAGCACCACGACGGCAGCCGGGTGCCCAGGGCCGCCCTCACCCTCATCGACGTCCAGGGGCGCCAGGTCGGGCGCGGCGCGAGCGGCGAGGACGGGCGGTACGCGCTGAGCGTGCCCGACCGGGGCTCGTACGTGCTCATCGCGGCGGCCGGCGGGCACCAGCCCCAGGCCGTCTCCGTCACCGTCGGCGACCGGCCGGTGGAGCTCGACGTCGTCCTCGGCGGCGCCGGGCGGCTCGCGGGCAGCGTCGTCACCGCCGACGGGACGCCCGTCCGGGACGCGGCCGTCACCCTGACCGACGTACGCGGGGAGGTCGTCGCCTCCACCCGCAGCGGGCGCGAGGGCGGGTACGTCATCACCGAGCTGGTCGCCGGCGAGTACACGCTCGCCGCCAGCGCCCCCGCCTTCCGGCCCGCCGCGCTCCCGGTGAGCGTCCAGTCCTCCCGCGAGACCCGCCAGGACATCGAGCTGGCCGGCGGCGCGGTGCTGCGCGGCACGGTACGGGCCGGGGGCGGGCGCCCGGTCGAGGACGCCCGCGTCACCCTCCTCGACGCGGCCGGCAACGTCATGGACACCCTCACCACCGGGCCCGACGGCACCTTCCGGTTCGTGGACCTGTCCTCCGGCGAGTACACGGTCATCGCCGCCGGGTACCCGCCCGTCGCGACCGTCCTGCAGATGGCCGGCGGGGGCCGCACCGAGCGCGACCTGCAGCTCGGCCACCAGGACTGAGGGGGCCTCTTCCGGACGTCAGGAGGTGGTCGACGCCTTGCGCAGCGCGCTGATGCAGGTGCCGATCGCCTCCTGGAGGGCTTCGAGGCGCTGGAGCATGTCGGCCTCGTAGATGTCCTCCTCCATCACCTCGTCCAGGGTCAGCTCCTCGAAGACCTTCGTCGCCTTCTGCAGGCTGTTGTAGAACTTGGTGCGCCGCTCCTGGACGCGCAGCGTCGGATCCTCCTCGACCGCCTTGGCGACCAGACCCTTCACCGCGTCGTAGGCCTCACCGGCCCACTCGCCCGCCTCCTCGGAGTCGTCGAGCTCGTCGATGAGCGACAGGTGCCGCTCGGCCTCCGCGCGCAGCTCGGCCGGAGCCTCCACCGTCTGCCCGGCCGGGGTCTTGATCTGGCCGTTCTCGACGATCTGCCGCACGTACCCGATGCGGTCGGCGGCCTTCGCCTCGCTCGCCACCGCCTTCTTCAGGTCGTCGGTACGGGCGATGGCCCGGGCCATCTCGGTCTGGAGGGCCGGGTCGTCCTTCATGCGGTCGAGCAGCGCACCGCGCGCCGCCTCCGCCGTCCCCGGGTCGGCGAGGATCGCGGCCCGCAGGGCCGTCGGGTTCTCGGCGACCTCCAGGGCCTTCGTCGGCCGGATGCCCTCGGCCTCGGCCGCCGCGCTGATCGCCTGGCCGCGCACGGAGGAGGCGCTGTTGCGGGAGGTGTAGTACGAGAGCCAGACGTCCGCGTCGGGCAGCTCCACGTCCTCGCCGGGCACCAGGACCTCGAACTGCGGGACCAGGCCGTCGTCGGCCGCCATGTCCCAGGCCTTGTAGTAGCGCATGACCCGCTCGGGCGAGCACCCCGCGAGCGCGGCGAAGGCCTTCGCCGACACCTTCGCGGCGGCCGTGCCCTCGGCGGGCTGGCCGCCGGGGCGCACGCTCCGCGCGACCTTGAGCGCGAAGGCCCAGCCACCGGTCCGCGCGTAGACGCCGAAGTCGTGGGCGTCGCGGACGACGACGGGGTCGTGCGCGTCCGACGACTCGGGCTCCGGCTCCTGCTCCCACTCCTCGACCTCGGGTGCGGGCTCGGATTCGGCCTCGGGCGCGGATTCGGCCTCGGCCTCGGGCGCCTCCGGCTCGGGCGCCGACGGCACCCAGAACTCCGGCTCCGAGATCGCTGCAGGCGCTGCCTCGGGAGCGGCGGCCTCGCGCTCTTCGGCGGACGTTTCGGACGGGGTGATGGCGATGGTCACCGAGAGCTCTCCGGAAGGTCGGGTACGACAACTGCGGCCGACAGCCTATACGCACACCTTGGCGATATTTCGCCCTATTCGAGCCATCGTTGAGAAACCCGGTCATGAGAAACCCGGTCATGAGAAACCCGGTCATGAGAAACCCGGTCATGAGAACCCGGTCATGCGTCCGGTGACGAGGGCCCGGTCATGAGCGCCCGGTAATTCGGTGGCGGGTCGGGCGGTCCGGCGGGCAGGATGCTCCCATGACCTCTGGAATCGAGCTCCACCCCGCGCGTTGAGCGCCCCGCACGAGCGCTCGACGCTCGCCCCCTCCCTCTTCGCGTACGCCCGGGACCTCCGGCGCGCGGAAACCGGCGGGCCCCGGCCCGAGGGCGGGCATCCCCTGCCCGACAGCGCACGCCCACCGAGACCGCGACGCGTCGGCCGTGACCATCACGAGGCCCGGACCGCCGTCACCGACGTCCTCCTCTCGCTGCTCGCGGACCCGGACGGGCAGCGGGCGGCAGTCGAGGCCCATCGGGCCATCGCCGCGACGGGGGTCCGTGACAGGACCGTCTTCGCGGCGGCCGCCGCCCTGCCACCACCCGACGACCCCACGGACCGGGCCCGGGCCAGGGCGCTCGGCCGGTGCCTGACCCGTGACGGGACCACCACCGTCAGCGTGGCCGCCGGCCTCGGACTCCTCGCCCGGCTCGGCGAGCCCGAGGACGTGCCGTACCTCCGCACCCTCGGCGTACTCCAAGGCCTCCACCGAGAGGTCGTCACCACGCTCACACCCCTGGACCGGAGGACCGCCGCGTTCGTGGGGCTGATCCACCGCGTCCGCGGGGACGAGCTGCGCGCGCTCGTCGGCGCCCTGGCCGCCGAGGACGCGGAGGCCGTACGCGACCGGTTCCTGGAGATCCCGACCGGGCCCCGGTGCCTCGGGCCCGAGCTCGCCCGGCAGGTCGCCGAGGCCGTCGGTCTCGCGGGGCTCCTCCGGTGCGACCCGGACCGTCCCGGGCTGCTCGCGCAGGCGGTCCGCACGCTGGTCCCGATGACCGGTCTCAGGGGCTACGAGGCCGAGATCCTTCGGTACGAAGAGGCCGTCGCCCTGTACGAGACGGTGGCCGCCCACGCCCACCGGCTGCCCCGCGACCTCGACCACCGGGCCGCTCTCGTCTCCCTCGCCCTCGACCTGCACAGCGGCGCCGGGCACCTCCTGGCCTGGGCGGAGGGGCGGCGCGAGGAACTGCTCGACACCCTCCTGGCGGTGGTGGGGGACCCGGACGACCCGACCGTCGTCACGCCCGGCAACCCGGCCGCGCGGCGGCGCGCCGACTGGATCCGCCGCACGGTGCGGCAGCTCCGTACAGCCCGCCGTTTCTCCACGGACCGCCGTGAGGGCCCCGTCGGCACACCCCGGCTGCGCATCGAGGTCGCCGTCGCCGATCCCGCCGAACCGGACGTCGTCGAGACCCGCTTCCTGATCGACGGGCGCCCCCTCGTCCCCGAGGCCTTCGGCCGGGGCCCCGGCGATACGCCCGAACGGCTTCTCGACGGGGGCGGCCTGCGGGCCGCGCCCGAGCCCCGCGACGTGCGGCTCGCCGAGGCCTACTGCACCGAGGGCTGCTGCGGCGCGCTGTACGTCACCGTGCGACGCGAGGGCGCCCACGTCGTCTGGGACGGCTGGCGACGGCCGCGCGCGCTGAGCGGACTGCCGGAACTCCCCGCGTACCGCTTCGACGCCGTCGCGTACGACGCCGAGATCGCCCGCGCGGAGACCGACCAGGGCTGGACCTGGCCGGCCCGCCGCACGGCCCGGCTGATCGCCGCGGGACTGCGCGACCGGCCGGAGCGGCTCACCCGATGGGGGCTCCGGCAGGGGTGGATCGCCACGGAGTTCGACGCGCCGGACACGACCGTGGTCACCTTCACGGGCCCGCCCCTGACCACCGACGGAACGCCCGAGCGGGAGGGGGAGCCGAGACAGTTCCTGTGGCGCGTCCCGGACGACGGCACCCCGCCCGAGGAACAGGCGGCCGCGGCCCTGCGCCGCCTGGCGGAAGGCGATCCCCGGAGGTATCCGGAACTCCGGGGGTGACCCGTACCGCCGTCCCGGTGACCGCCATTGGTCCACTCCAACGGCGGTTATCCACAGGGGTGGTAGGGGCGTCGGGCGGCGCGTACGGTGCCAGACATGAAGATCCTCATCAGTGCCGACATGGAGGGCGCGACCGGTGTGACCTGGCCCGCCGACGTGCTGCCCGGTACGCCCCAGTGGGAGCGCTGCCGCTCGATGTTCACGTCCGACGTGAACGCGGCGGTGCTGGGCTTCTTCGACGGCGGGGCCGACGAGGTCCTCATCAACGAGGCGCACTGGAGCATGCGGAACCTGCTCCTGGAGCGGCTCGACGAGCGCGCCGAGATGCTCACCGGACGGCACAAGTCGCTGTCGATGGTGGAGGGCGTGCAGCACGGGGACGTCGACGGGATCGCCTTCGTCGGCTACCACACGGGCGCCGGCACCGAAGGGGTCCTCGCGCACACCTACCTCGCCAACTCGATCACGGGCGTCTGGCTGAACGGCGAGCGGGCGAGCGAGGGCCTGCTCAACGCCCATGTGGTGGCCGAGTACGGAGTCCCGGTCGTGCTCGTCACCGGCGACGACCTGACCTGCGAGGACGCCCTCGGGTACGCGCCCGAGGCCCGCAAGGTCGCCGTCAAGGACCATGTCTCCCGGTACGCGGCGGTGTGCCGCACCCCGGCCAGGACCGCCGCCGACATCAGAGCGGCGGCGAAGGACGCGACCGCCCTCGCCGTCCGGCACGAACCGGTCCGTGGCGGACCGTTCACGGTGGAGCTGGAGTTCGACGCCGAGCACCTGGGAGCGGCCGCGACGGTGGTTCCCGGCGTGGCGCGGAGCGGCGAGCGGCGCGTCGCGTACACCGGGGAGACGATGTACGAGGCAATTCGCACGTTCAAGGCGGTCACGACCATCGTCTCGGCCGCGGTGGAGGAGCAGTATGGCTGAGGAGGTCCGGGGTCCGGACACGACGGCGCTCGACGAGGTGGTCACCTTCACCTCCGAGCTCATCCGCATCGACACCACCAACCGGGGCGGCGGCGACTGCCGCGAACGGCCCGCCGCCGAGTACGTCGCCGAGCGGCTCGCCGCCGCCGGCATCGAACCGGCGCTCCTGGAGCGGACCCCCGGCCGCACCAACGTCGTGGCGCGCATCCCCGGCACCGATCCCTCGGCCGACGCGCTCCTCGTCCACGGCCACCTGGACGTGGTCCCCGCGGACCCCGCCGAGTGGACCGTGCACCCCTTCTCCGGAGAGATCCGCGACGGGG
This sequence comes from Streptomyces sp. NBC_00094, assembly GCF_026343125.1. Lineage (NCBI taxonomy): Bacteria > Bacillati > Actinomycetota > Actinomycetes > Kitasatosporales > Streptomycetaceae > Streptomyces > Streptomyces sp. NBC_00094. Next base: position 6,687,350 of record NZ_JAPEMB010000001.1, read on the forward strand.
TCGTGTGGGGGCGCGGCGCCGTCGACATGAAGAACATGGACGCGATGGTCCTGGCCGTCGTCCGCGCCTGGGCCCGGCAGGGCGTCCGTCCGCGCCGCGACATCGTCCTCGCCTACACCGCCGACGAGGAGGCCAGCGCCGAGGACGGCTCCGGCTTCCTGGCCGACCGGCACGCCGCACTCTTCGAGGGCTGTACGGAGGGCATCAGCGAGTCCGGGGCGTTCAGCTTCCATCCGCAGCCCGGCACCACTCTCTATCCGATCGCGGCGGGTGAACGCGGCACCGCCTGGCTCAAGCTGACCGCCCACGGCCGGGCGGGCCACGGCTCCAAGGTCAACACGGCCAACGCGGTCACCCGCCTCGCCTCCGCCGTCGCCCGGATCGGCGCGCACACCTGGCCGGTCCGCCTCACCACCACGGTCCGGGCCGCCCTCAGCGAACTCGCCGCGCTGTACGGCATCGATGTCGACACGAGCGCCGCCGACCTCGACGTGGACCTCCTCCTCGACAAGCTCGGCCCCGCCGCCGCGCTGGTCGCGCCGACCGTCCGCAACAGCGCCAACCCGACGATGCTGAAGGCCGGTTACAAGGTCAACGTCATCCCCGGGCAGGCCGTCGCCTACATCGACGGGCGGACGCTGCCGGGCGGAGAGGAGGAGTTCGCCGCGACCATGGACCTGCTCACCGGGCCCGACGTGGAGTGGGAGTTCCACCATCGCGAGGTCTCCCTGGAGGCGCCGGTCGACTCGCCGACCTTCGCCAAGCTCCGGGCCGCCGTCGAGCGCTTCGACCCGGCCGGACACGTCGTGCCGTTCACGATGTCCGGTGGCACCGACGCGAAGCAGTTCTCCCGGCTCGGTATCACCGGCTACGGTTTCTCACCGCTCCGGCTGCCGCCGGAGCTCGACTACGGGGCGCTCTTCCACGGCGTCGACGAACGCGTCCCGGTGGACGCCCTGCACTTCGGTGTCCGGGTGCTCGACCATTACCTGAAGTCCGCGTAGGACCGTGACAGGGGGAGGAGACATGGTCACACCCACGCCCGAGTCCGCGGGCACACCCACGCCCGAGTCGGCGAGCACGCCCACGGCCGGGACGTCGATCACGCCCACGCCGCCGATCACGGCCGCGTACGGCACCTGGCCGTCGCCCGTCGACGCCGCTCTCGCCGCCGCCCACGACGGCCGCCCCGAGTACGTGGGCGCCGTCGGCGACGAGCTGTGGTGGACCGCGCCGCGACCCGCGGAGGGCGGCAGACGCGCCCTCGTCCGGCTGCGCGCCGACGGAGCGGAGGAGAGCGTGCTCCCGGCGCCGTGGAACGTCCGCAGCCGGGTCATCGAGTACGGCGGCCGGCCCTGGGCCGCGATCGAGCGCCCCCGGGGCGGACCGCTCGTCGTCTTCAGCCACTTCCCCGACCAGCGCCTGTACGCGTACGAGCCGGAGGCCGGGACGGACGCCGGGCCCCGACCGCTCACCCCCGTCTCCGGCGTCGGCGGCGGGCTGCGCTGGGTGGACCCGGTGATCCACCCGGACCGGGGCGAGGTGTGGGCCGTCCTGGAGGAGTTCACCGGGCCGGGTCCGACCGATGTGCGCCGGGTGCTCGCCGCCGTGCCACTGGACGGATCGGCCGCCGATGACCGTACCGCCGTCCGTGAACTCTCCGACGGAACGCACCGGTTCGTGACCGGCCCGCGGCTCTCCCCGGACGGGCGCCGGGCGGCCTGGATCGCCTGGGACCACCCCGGGATGCCCTGGGACGGCACCGAGGTCCTGCTCGCCGACGTCGCCTCCGACGGCACCTTCCACGGGGCCCGGACCGTCGCCGGTGGCCCCGCCGAGTCGATCCCGCAGGTCGCCTGGGACGCCGCGGGCCGACTGCTCTTCGCGAGCGACCGCACCGGCTGGTGGAACCTCTACCGGGCCGAGGTCGACACCGACGGGGGCGTGCGCGAACCGGTCGCGCTCCGCCCCCGCGACGAGGAGTTCGCCGGACCGCTCTGGAAGGTCGGGCTGAACTGGTTCACGCCCCTGGAGGACGGTCTCGTCGCCGTCGTCCACGGCAAGGGCACCACCACCCTCGGGGTGCTCGATCCCGGGAGCGGCTCCCTCGTCGACATCGCCGGCCCCTGGACCGAATGGGCCGCCACCCTCACCGCGCTCGGCTCACGGGTCGTCGGCGTCGCGGCCGGACCGCGCAGCGCCTACGAGGTCGTCGAGCTGGACACCCGCACCGGCCGTACACGCGTGGTCGGCGCCGCGCACACGGACGCCGTCGACCCGGCGTACTACCCCGAGCCCCGGATCCGCACCTTCACCGGCCCCGGCGGACGCGAGATCCACGCGCAGGTGTACCCGCCGCACCACCCCGGGTTCACCGGCCCCGCCGGCGAGCTGCCGCCGTACGTGATCTGGGCGCACGGCGGGCCCACCGGGCACGCACCGCTCGTCCTGGACCTGGAGATCGCCTACTTCACCTCGCGCGGGATCGGCGTCGCCGAGGTCAACTACGGCGGATCGACCGGGTACGGCAGGGAGTACCGGGAGAGGCTGCGCGAGCAGTGGGGCGTCGTCGACGTCGAGGACTGCGCGGCCGTCGCGGCGGCGCTCGCCGCCGAGGGCACCGCCGACCCGGACCGGCTCGCCGTACGCGGCGGCAGCGCCGGCGGCTGGACGGCGGCGGCCTCCCTCGTCAGCACCGACGTGTACGCCTGCGGCACGATCATCTATCCCATCCTCGACCTGCGGGGCTGGGCCACCGGCGAGACCCACGACTTTGAATCCCAGTACCTCCACGGCCTCGTCGGCCCGCTCGACGAGGTACCCGCCCGCTACGAGGAACGCTCGCCCATCGAGCACGTCGACCGGGTCACGACCCCCTTCCTGCTGCTCCAGGGGCTCGACGACGTCATCTGCCCGCCCGCCCAGGCCGAGCGCTTCCTCGCGCGGATGGCCGGCCGTGGCGTCCCGCACGCCTACCTCGCCTTCGCCGGGGAGGGGCACGGCTTCCGCAAGGCCGACACGATGGTCCGCGCCCTGGAGGCGGAACTCGCCCTGTACGTACGGACCTTCGGCCTCGCCCGTACCGACGTCCCCGACCTGGAGCTCCGCGCGTGAACCCGATCGTCCCGCACGCCACCGTCGAACCCCTGACCCGGGCCGCACGCCTCCGGCCAGGCGCGCGGGTCGCCGTCGTCGCCCCCAGCGGACCCGTGCCCGAGGAGCGTCTCCGGGCCGGTCTCGACATCCTGCGCGGCTGGGGCCTGGAGCCGGTGGTCGCCCCGCACGTCCTGGACACCCACCCCACGCTGGGCTACCTCGCGGGCGCAGACCGGGCGAGGGCCCGCGACCTGACGGAGGCCTGGTGCGACCCCTCGGTCTCGGCGGTGATCTGCGCCCGCGGAGGCTACGGGGTGCAGCGCATGGTGGACCTCGTCGACTGGGCGGCGGTCCGGGCGGCCGGACCCAAGGTGTTCGTCGGCTACAGCGACGTCACCGCCCTGCACGAGGCCTTCGCCGTCCGTCTCGGCCTGGCCACGCTGCACGGACCGATGGTCGCCGCGGCCACGTTCCTGTCGGACCGGCGCACCCAGGAGTCCCTGCGGGCCACCCTGTTCGAGCCGGAGACGGTACGGACGCTCGGCCTGGAGACGGCACGGACCGTGGCCCCCGGGAAGGCCCGGGGAGTCACGCTCGGCGGCTGCCTCAGCCTGCTCGCCGCCGACCTCGGCACGCCGCACGGCAGGCCCTCGGCCCGTGGCGGACTGCTCCTCCTGGAGGACGTGGGGGAGGAGCCGTACCGGCTCGACCGCGTCCTCACTCAACTGCTGCGCTCCGGATGGCTGGACGGCGTCGCGGGCATCGGCCTGGGCTCGTGGGAGGAGTGCGGTCCGTACGAGGAGGTGCGCGCGGTCCTCGTCGACCGGCTGGGCGGCCTCGGCATACCCGTCGTGGAGGAACTGGGCTTCGGGCACAGCGCCACGGCGCTGACGGTCCCGCTGGGAGTGCCCGGCGTGCTGGACGCGGAGGCGTGCGCGCTGACCCTGGACGCGCCGGCGCTGGTCTGAGGCGTCCGGCCCGGGTGAACGGCCGGTAGACCGAACTTCACTGAATCTTCGTCAGCAACTTCGGCGCCCGTATTGACGCTGTGCTTACACGTGTCACAACATGGGCGCGGCCCCACTTACTTACCGGTAGGTAAGCGGTTGGCGGGGCCACTCATGCGTCCTTGGTGTGGAGGCCCCCCGTGTCCCGTGCTCTGCCCAGATCCCGCAAGATCCTCGCTCTGATCGCCGGTACGGCGATGGCGGCACCGCTCGCCCTCGCCGGTCCGGTGAGTGCCGCCGAACCCGGCGCGTTCACCGTCACCCCGCTCACGTTCACCGTCGACGCCGGTGGTCGCACCTGCACCGTCGAGGCCGATCTCTACCGGCCCGCCGGGGTCGACGCCGCCAGTCCGGCCCCCGCGATCCTCGCCACCAACGGCTTCGGCGGCAGCAAGGCGGACGGCCAGACCGACGTCCTCGGCAAGGCCTTCGCGGCCCGCGGCTACGTCGGCCTCGTCTACTCCGGGCTCGGCTTCGGCAAGTCCGGCTGCCTGATCTCCCTCGACGACCCGGCCATCGACGGACAGGCCGCGGCCCGGCTCGTCGACTTCCTCGCCGGCACCCGCGCCGCCGACGACGGCACCCGCGTCGACTACGTCACCAAGGACGGGGCCGGAGACCCCCGGGTCGGCATGATCGGCGGCTCCTACGGCGGCGCCGTCCAGCTGGCCGCCGCCTCCGTGGACCCCCGGCTCGACGCCCTCGTCCCCCTGATCACCTGGAACGACCTGGCCTACGCCCTGGCCCCCAACGGGGCCGACCGCGCCACCCCCGGCGTCTTCAAGTGGCAGTGGTCCAACGGCTTCTACCTGATGGGGGAGGGCCAGACCCTGCTCTCGCCCTCGCTCGACCCGAGCCGGATCAACTCCCTGAACTGCCTGCACTTCGTCACCAGCGCCTGCGACACCGTCCGGCTCCTGAACTCCGGCGACTTCCCTGCGGCCGCCACCAAGAAGATGCTCGACTACGCCCGGAGCGTCTCCCCGGCCTCGTACCTGGACCGGGTCAAGGCGCCGACGCTGCTCATCCAGGGCCAGACCGACAGCCTCTTCAACCTCAACGAGGCCCAGGACACGTACGAGAAGCTCGAAGCGCACGGTGTCGAGACCAAGATGATCTGGCAGTCCTGGGGTCACAGCGGCGGCCTCATCAACCCCATCGACGGTGAACTCGACCTCGCCAAGGGCAACCTGGAGACGAGCTACGTCGGACAGCGCATCCTCGCCTGGTTCGACCGCTACCTGCAGGGCGACCAGAACGTGGACACCGGCGCCGAGTTCGCCTACTACCGCGACTGGCAGAGCGGCTACGGCACCGCCTCCACCGTTCCCGCGCTCAGCCAGAAGCTGTACCTGTCCGGCGACGGCAAGCTCGTCGACAACCGGTCCAAGGTCGCCCTCGGCCTGCGGGGATACAGCAACTGGCTGATCCCGACGAGCCACTCCGAGGTCTCGCTGGCCGGCCTGATCGGGCTCCCCGACGCCCCGCTCTCCGACACCGAGGGCACCTACCTCGGCTGGACGAGCGCGCCGCTGGCCGCCCCGGTCGACGTCGTCGGCTCACCCAAGGCCACGCTCAAGGTCATCTCCCCGAGCGCGGAGCTCGTCCAGAACTCCGGGGACGCCGCCGACAAGCTGGTGCTCTTCGCCAAGGTCTACGACATCGCGCCGGACGGCAAGAAGACCCTGGTCAACAAGCTCGTCGCGCCGGTCCGGGTGCCGGACGTGACGCGCCCGTTCACGGTCGAGCTGCCGGGCATCGTGCACCGCTACGAGACCGGCCACCGCATGGAGTTCGTGATCGCGGCCAGCGACTCGGCCTACTTCGGCAACCGGGGCATCAAGCCCGTGGTCGTCACCAGCACCCCCGACGACACGGGGACGCTGGAGCTGCCGATCGTCGCCGGCAGGGTCGGCTAGGGCCTGTCTGAGCCGCGGCGTCGGACACGACCTAGACGGTGTCGGGAAGCGGGGCCTTGTCGGGCTTGCCCTGGGTCCCGTCGGCCGAGTCGTGGCTTGAGCGGCGGGTGCGCTCCGCCCATGCGGCCACCGGCGGGCCTGCCGCGCCCAGAGCCGCGAAGAAGACGCCGAGCAGCAGCCAGCCCGCGTGTCCCAGCCCGAGGACCGCTGTCGTGAGGATCAACGGAGCCAGGGCCTGTCCGGCGTCGAAGCCGATGCCGAAGAAGCCCTGGTACTGCCCCTGGGCGTGGTCGGGGGCGAGACCGAAGCCGAGCGCGAAGCCGCCCGAGGACTCCCATACCTCTCCGAGGCTGTGCACGCACACGGCGAGGATGGCGAGTCCCGGCGCGACCCAGGCCGGGACGTCCGCGGTCAGGGCCATCAAGGGGCAGCTGATCAGGAAGAGCAGCCCGGCGAAGCGGAACGCCCGGCCGCCCTGGCGCGGTGTCTCCACCCGGGAGCCGATCCTGCTCTGGAGCAGCACGCATACCCCGCTGTTGACCGCGTAGACCGCCGCCACGGTCCAGCGGGGCGCGTCGGTGTGGGCGGAGAGCCAGATCGGCAGCAGCAGGGAGACGGTCTGGTACTGCAGGCCCATGGCGCCGTAGAGCGCGACGAAGCACACGTACGGCCGGTCGGCCAGGACGGCCCAGCGGTGGTGTTCCTTGGGCCGGGGCAGGGGCTGGTAGTTCGGGACGCCCATCAGGGCGATCAGGCCGGCGCCGGCGAAGCTTGCGGCGTTGGCGAGGATGAGCACGGTGTATGCCGAGCGGGTGTCGACCGAGACGGCGAAGGCGGCGCCGAGGGTGCCCAGGACCACGCCGAGGTTGACGAACGTGCGGAGTTTCGCCCTGAAGGCGGCCGGGCGTTCACCGCCGGTGCGGGCGATGAGCCCACCGCCCGCGGCGCCGGCCGCCGTCGCCGCCAGCCGGTCCAGGGTGGCGATGAGCGTGAACGTGAGCCAGTCGGTGATGAAGACGAACGCGGCCATCGTCACGGCCTGCATCGCGAGGGCGGTCAGCCAGACCGTGCGCGGTCCGTACCGGTCGGCCAGATTCCCTGCCGGGATACCGGCCAGCAGCCCGGTCAGCCCGGCGATCGTGAGGCCGACGCCGACCTGTGCGGCGGGAAGATGCACCACCAGCGTGAAGTAGAGCACCGCGGCGGTGTTGAACAGCCCGTTGCCCACCCGGCTGACGAAGCTCGCGAGGATGAGAGCGCGCTGCGGACCGGCCGGCCCCAGCACGTGGGATATCCGCGGCCTGGTGCTCTTCCCGATCATGCGCGTCAGGCTAACAGCGGCCCCGAGGGCACCCTCCGCCCGGCCCGCCCGGGTGTCCCGACAGGCCGAGCGGCAGGACTCGCGCTAGAGCGAGGCGTACCCGGGGCGGACGACCTCGTCGATCAGCCGCCGCCGCTCCGGCAGCGGCAGGAAGGCCGCGTCCAGGGCCGCCACCGTGAACTCCTCGAACACCTCGGGGCCGTAGCCGAAGGCGTCCACCATGTGCTGGAACTCCTCGCTCATGGTGGTGCCGGAGACCAGGCGGTTGTCGGTGTTGAGCGTGATCCGGAAGCCGAGGCGGCGCAGCTCGTCGATCGGGTGCGAGGCGTAGTCCTTGGCGGCACCGGTCTGGAGGTTGGATGTCGGGCAGACCTCCAGGGCGATGCGGTTGTCCCGGACGTACGAGGCGAGCCGGCCCAGGGTGCCGTCCTCGGCTATGTCGTCCGTGATGCGCACGCCGTGGCCGATCCGCTCCGTGCCGCAGACCTGCACGGCCTCGTGGATGGACTCCGCGCCGACGGCCTCTCCCGCGTGGATCGTGAAGTGGCAGTTCTCCCGCTTCAGGTGCTGGAAGGCGGGGAGGTGGCGGGCCGGCGGGTTGCCGATCTCGCCGCCGGCGATGTCGAAGCCCGCGACGCCGTTGTCCCGGTGGGCGACCGTGAGCTGGGCGATCTCCAGCGAGCGGTCCGTGTGGCGCATGCCGGTGAGGAGCGTGCGGACCGTGATCCGGCCTCCGGAGCGGCGCTCGCCCTCACGGAAGCCGTCGTTGACGGCCTCGACCACCTCGTCGAGGGTGAGGCCGCCCTCCAGGTGCTGCTCGGGGGCGTACCGGATCTCGGCGTAGACGACACCGTCCGCAGCGAGGTCCTCGGCGCACTCGGCCGCGATGCGGGTCAGCGCCTCGCGGGTCTGCATCACCGCGCAGGTGTGGGCGAAGGTCTCCAGGTACCGCTCCAGCGAGCCGGAGTCGGCGGCGTCCCGGAACCAGACCGCGAGCTCGGCCGGGTCCTCGGTCGGCAGCGCGGTGTAGCCGCACTCCCGCGCCAGTTCGACGATCGTCGAGGGGCGCAGTCCACCGTCGAGGTGGTCGTGGAGAACGGCCTTGGGGGCCCGGCGGATCCACTCGGAGACGGTGGCGGCGGCAGGCGTGGCAGGGTTGTCAGACAAGTGCATGGCGGGGAAGTGTACGCCACGGCCGCCGGGAGCGCGCCGACGGCAGCGGGGGAGGGCGCCGGAAGCAGCGGGGGAGGGCGCCGGAGGGGCGGTACGCCCTAGTGGGACTGGAGTACCGGCAGGGCCGGGGTGCCCGTCGGGAGCATGTGTTTGGCGGCCAGGATCGGGGTCTCCCCGACCCGTACGACCTGGGTGATCAGCACGGCGGGGGTGTCCGCCGGGCGGCCGAGCTGGTCTCCGCGCCGCCGGCCCAGCAGCGTCGCGGTGATGCCGCTGTGCGCGCTCAGGGCCGTCTCGCGGGACGCCCCGACGAGGACCGCGAGCATCGAGACGGCGGGGCCGGGCCCACCGGCCTTCGCGCGGACGTCCTGCGCCGTCGCCCGCAGCGCGCGGGCGAACTCGGGGTGTGCCCGGTCGAGGACGTCGTCGGCCGCCGCCCACTCGTGGCTCAGCGCCGCCGTCGTACCCTCTCCCGTCAGCACGGACTCCCAGAACCGCAGTTCGGCGCGGGCCGGGGCGAGCAGGTGCTGTGTGGTGAAGTCGGTGGGCTCCTCGACGGTCCGCAGCAGCGCCCGCACCCGCAGGGGGCTGCCCGCGCCGATCAGCTCCTCCAGCGGCTGGACGTGCTCGAAGCCCCGGCGCGGTGGCCGGTCGTTGACGGTCCGGCCGACCCCTCGGCGTACCGTCAGCAGGCCGTCCTCCTGGAGCAGCAGGAGCGCCTCGCGCAGGGCGGGCCGGCTCACGCCCAGTTCGGTGGCGAGCTTCGGTTCGGAGGGGAGTGTCGAGCCCGGCGGGTAGGTGCCGTCGTGGACGGCGTCCGCGATCCGCTCGTAGAGCGCCACGACCGGCCGTCGCCGCTGCCCGCTGACCGCCACGGCCGCCTCCTCGTCTGGATCTCCGCCGGTGTCCGGGACCACGGTAGCCGCCCACGTTGTCTGACAAGTCACCCGTACGGCTCTCCTCACCGTCACGGTGAGGCCCCGATCACCCCATTCTGGTCCCACGGCTGGTCCCACGGCACGGGCCGGGTAGGGCCGACGGGTACGACCGACGGGCACCACCGACGGCACGACGGAGGAGAGGGCCGGGCATGAGTCCCAAGGAGACGTCAGGGGCATCCCGCACGGGCACGTCCCGGTTCAGCGGAGCCTTCACCCCGGGCCGGATCGCGATGACGGTGGTCGCGGTCCTCACCCTGGTCTTCATCTTCGAGAACACCCGGGAGGTCAGGATCCGGATCCTGATCCCCGAGGTATCCATGCCGCTCTACCTGGCGCTCCTGGCGACCGCCGTCCTCGGTGCCGCCTGTGGCTACTACGCCGCGGCCAGGAGGCAGAAGTGAGGCGGGCCGCCGTCGTGGGCGCGACCGCCGTCCTCGCGCTCGCGGCCGTCGCCGTCACCTCGTCCGAGGAGTCCGCCGTGCCCGGCGAGGAGGGAGGGACGCGCCCGATGCCGGACTTCCTGGGCGGCCGGCTGTGGCGGGTCTTCACCGGGCTCGATCCCCGCACCCGCCTCGACGTCCATGACGTGAGCGGGCGGGACCGGCGGGTGCTGTGGCCGCCGAACTGGCGGGTGTGCACGCAGTACCCGGCGGTGGGTACGACCCTGGACCGGCGGACCACCGTCATGATCGGAGTCGTACGCCGGGGCGAGACCTGCCCGCCCCGGGTCCGCACCGCCCGCCGCTGAGCCCTGCGGCACCGCCCCGGTCCACCGCGGGCCGGGCCGGTGCCGGATCAGGGGGGCGCCGGGGTACCGGTGGCCCTAATCTGGGCCCATGCCCGACGATGGTGGACGCCTTCTCGCCGCCGGGCCCCGCGTGGGCCTGCGCCCCTTCTCGCTGGACGACGCCGACGAGTTCACCGCCCGCGCCCGGGAGAGCCGTGAGCTCCACCGGCCCTGGCTGTTCCCGCCGTGCACCCCCGAGGCGTACGCGGGCTACGCGGGCGCGCTCATCGAGGACCCGGCGCGCGCCGGGTTCCTGGTGTGCGAGCACCCCAGGAATCCCGAGCACCCCAGGAATCCCGCAGACCCCGAGTACACCGAGCACCCCGAGCACCCCGAGCACCCCGACCACGCCGAGCGCGGCCGGATCGCCGGTTTCGTCAATATCAACAACATCGTGCGCGGCGCCTTCCGCAGCGGGGCCATCGGCTACGGCGCCTTCGCGCACGCCGCCGGGCGCGGACTGCTCACCGAGGCCCTCGGGCTGCTCGTCACGTACGCCTTCGGGCCGCTGGAGCTGCACCGCCTGGAGGCGAACATCCAGCCGGGCAACATCGCCTCCCGCGCCCTCGTCCGCCGCGCGGGCTTCCGCCTGGAGGGCTTCTCTCCCGCGATGCTGTTCGTCGACGGGGCCTGGCGGGACCACGAGCGCTGGGCGATCACCGCACCCGAGCCGCGCCGGGGGGCCGGTCAGCGCTTGTAGTTGATCTTCATGGTGTCGAGATCGGTCACGGTCGAGCGCAGTCCCTTGTACCCGTGGCCGAGCTCCTCGAGAGCGGTCTCCACCCGGTCCTCCGCGAGCGCGCCCGCCATCTCCTCGCCGTCCGCCGCGTCGGAGACGACGACCAGGCGGTACGAGAAGTGCTTCAGCGTCCGGTCGTAGGTCAGCGAGCCCTCCTCCGTGAACTGCATCGCGGTCAGTCCGTGCGCGTCCACCTCGGCGAGCAGCCGGGTCCGGCTGTCCTCCGACAGGCCGTCGAACGTTCCGCGCACGATGACCCGGTAGGTGTGCTGCGTGCCCATGCCTCGTACTCCCTGTGCCACTGTTCCCCGGCCACCACGACGGGACCGACCCTCCACGGTACGGCGGCGGCCCCCGCACCGCCCGGAATATCCGGGCCCCCCTACGCCCGCGCCGGTACCCCCACCCTCCCGAAGCGTGGCGCGAGAGCCCCTGGTCAGGACGGGCCCCGGCGTGTTCCATGGGTGAATGACGACCGTACGACGTGCCGTACTGACGCTGCCCGCGGCCCTGTTGGGCCCGGACAACCCCCTGCCCGCCCTGCGCACCCACGACGGGACGCACGCGGTCGACGACCAGACCCTCGCGGAACTCCCGCGCGACATGGCCCGGGGCATCGGCCGCGCCCCGCTGCGCAGCCTGCTCCCGACTCCCGTACGCGACGGCTACGGGCGCGAGCGCACGCCCACCGACCTCGACGCGATCGTGATCGAGAACGACCGGCTCCGGGCCACCGTGCTGCCCGGCCTCGGTGGCCGCGTGCACTCCCTGCACCACAAGCCCACCGGGCGCGAACTCCTCTACCGCAACCCGGTGTTCCAGCCCGCGGCCTTCGCCCTCAACGGCGCCTGGTTCTCCGGTGGCATCGAGTGGAACATCGGGGCCACCGGCCACACCACCCTCTCCTGCTCGCCGCTGCACGCGGCGACAGTCCGCGCACCCGACGGCGGCCCGATGCTCCGGCTGTGGGAGTGGGAGCGGCTCCGTGACCTGCCCTTCCAGGTCGACCTCTGGCTCCCCGACGGCTCCGACTTCCTCCACGTCGGCATCCGCGTCCGCAACCCGCACGAGCGGCCCGCCCCCGTCTACTGGTGGTCCAACACCGCCGTGCCCGAGGACCGCCGGGTCCTCGCCCCCGCCGACTCGGCCTGGCACCACGGCTACGAGCGCGGTCTGCGCCGCGTCCCCGTCCCCGCGGACGAGGACGGCGCCGACCGCTCGTACCCGCTCGGCGCCGACCACGCCGCCGACTGGTTCTACGACCTGCCCGAAGGGCAGCGCCGCTGGATCGCCGCGCTCGACGCGGACGGCACCGGCCTCGTCCAGACCTCCACCGACCCGCTGCGCGGGCGCAAGCTCTTCGCGTGGGGCCGCGGGCGCGGCGGCCGGCGCTGGCAGGAGTGGCTCACCGAGCCCGGCACCCCCGGTTACGCCGAGATCCAGGCCGGTCTGGCCCGCACCCAGCTGGAGCACCTGGAGCTGCCGGGCGGCGGGGAGTTCAGCTGGCTGGAGGCGTACGGACCCCTCGTCGCCGATCCCGCCGCGGCGCTCGGCGACGACTGGGACGCGGCCCGCGCGGCAGTCGAGAGCAGCCTCGCCGGGGCGTTGCCGCGCGCCGCGGTCGACGCCGCCCACGCGGCCTGGCGCGAGCAGGCCGCCGATGCCGCGCCCGAGACCGTCCTCGCCGTCGGCTCCGGCTGGGGAGCCCTCGAAGTCCTGCGCGGACAGTACGAGTTGCCAGGCACTCCCTTCCCCGAGTCGTCACTCGGACCGGAGCAGGAACCCTGGCGGGAACTGCTGGACACCGGTGTCCTGCCGGCCCCCGAGAAGGGATCCGCGCCCGGTGCGCCGCTGGTCTCGGCCCCCTGGCGGGACATGCTGGAGACCGCCCCGGCGGACCCCTCCACCGAGTACCACCTCGGCATCGCCCAGTGGCACGCCGGAGACCGCGCGCAGGCGGTGCGGAGCTGGGAACGCGGACTGCGCGAGGCCGCCGTGCGCTGGCCCCTGCTGTACTGCCTGGCCGTCGCCGACCGGGAGGACGGGCACCCGGCACGGGCCGCCGAACGGTTCGCCGAAGCCTTCACCGACCACGCCGACCGGGCGGGGGAGGACGCGGTGGTGGCCGGCGCCCTCGGCCGCGAGGCCGTCGTCGCGCTGCTCGCCGCCGGACGGCCCGGCCGGGCCCGGGAGGCGTGGGCGCGCCTGCCGCAGGAGGTCCGGGAGAGGGGCGCCTTCCGGTTCCTGGAGGCCCGGCTGCTCCTCGCCGAAGGCAGGGCGGGCGAGGCCCGCGCCGTCTTCGACGCGGGCTTCGAGGTCGCGGACCTGAGCGAGGGGGCCGAGATCATCGGTGAGGTGTGGTCGGAGCTCACCGGTGAACACCTGCCGGACGCCTACGAGTTCAGGATGCGACCGAACTGACGCAAGGCTCCGCTCGGGGCGGTGGCTCGCTATCCTGGGCGGAGCGGTGGCGGCGGAGGAGCCGCGGCGGCGGAGGGACGGGGGTCCGGAGATGGCAGCCTGGGCGACGGCCGAGTGCCGATGCGGACACCCGCGCTTCCGGCACGCGGAGCCCCGGTTCTCGGGCGGCTGCGGTCTCTGCCGCTGCGACACGTTCGTGCTGCCGCCGCCGGAGCCGGGCTTCCTGGACCCCGAACCGGAACGACCGGAGCGCGACCGCACTCCGCATCCGGACTGCCCCCTCCAGGACCCGGACTGCAACGGGTTCCACGGCTTCCTCCTGTACTGACCGCCGTCCAGGAGGTTCGCGGCGGTCGGGTGCGACAGTCGTCAGGACACCCGACACAGGATCTCGCCGTGCGGGACCATGAACCACGCGTCCTGCTGCTCGCCCCACTCCCGCCATGCCTCCCCGATCGCCTTCAGCTCCGCGGCGGTCGCGTGCCCGCCCGACACGGCCAGTTCCGCGTAGACCGACGCGGTCGTACGGTCGGCCCACAGGCCGCTCCACCAGGCCCGCTCCTCGGGCGTGGCGAAGCACCAGGTGCCGGCGGTCGTCGTGACGTCGGTGAATCCGGCCTGCCGGGCCCACGCGAACAGCCGCCTCCCGGCGTCGGGTTCGCCGCCGTTCGCCCGTGCGACCCGGTGGTACAGGTCCAACCACCCGTCGAGCGCGGGCCGTTCGGGGAACCAGGCGAAGGCCCCGTAGTCACTGTCGCGGGCCGCGACGACTCCACCGGGGCGGCACACGCGCCGCATCTCGCGCAGTGCCCGGACCGGGTCGCCGACGTGCTGCAGCACCTGATGGGCGTGGACGACGTCGAAGGAGTCGTCCGGGAAGTCCAGGGCATGGACGTCGGCCACGGCGAACTCGACGTTCTCCAGGCCGCGTTCGGCGGCGACCGCGCGGGCCTTGTCCAGGACGTCCTCGGCGGCGTCGACCGCCGTCACCCGGCCCGGCGCCACCCGTGCGGCCAGGTCGGCGGTGATCGTTCCGGGTCCGCAGCCCACGTCCAGGACGTCCAGTCCCGCCCGCAGTTCGGGCAGCAGGTAGGCCGCCGAGTTCTCGGCGGTCCGCCAGCTGTGCGAGCGCAGGACGGACTCGTGGTGGCCGTGGGTGTAGACGGCGGTCTCGTGGGCCGCGGACGGGTCGGTGGCATGCGTCATGGAAGCGACTCCCTCGGTGTGGGTGCGTTCCCTCACCGTACGCACTCCACTCGAATAGTGAGACCTGCGTCTTGGGATGTGGACAGTCGCTCAGGCGAACAGCTCCCGCCTGTACCGGAGTTCCGGCAGCTCCCTGCCGCCCGTGACGTCATGGGCGACGACGCCGTCCGGCCGCCAGCCCGCGGCCTCGTAGAACCGGCGCCCCCGCGCGTTCCCGGCGAACACCCACAGCACGGCGGAGCGGAAACCGGCCGTCACGAGCACCTCGGTGGACACGGTGAGCAGCTCCCGCCCGACACCCGTGCCCCACACCTCCGGCAGGGCGTACAGCGCCGCGAGCTCGGCCGTGGTGGCGGGGCCGGACGCGACGGACTCCTCGTCCGCCCATGCCCTGAAACAGGAGAAGGCCACCACCCGCCCGTCGGCCCCCGTCGCCAGGAGCACCGTCGGCCGGTCCGGCGCCGCCAGCCGGTCGCGCCACACGACGGTGCGCTCCTCCGGGTCCAGGGCGTCCAGGTACGGCCCCGGGAGCAGGTCGCGGTAGGCGGCCCGCCACGACTGCACATGGACGGAGGCGAGGGCCGCCGCGTCCTCGGGAACGGCTTCACGTATCGATGTCGACATGCCGCATTCTCGGTCGCGGAGGCCCGGCGCCGCTCCCGTATTTCCGCGGCCCGCCCCGACCTGACGTATCCGTGTGTGACAGCACCGTGAACGGACCGTCCGGGCCCCCTCCGAGCCCCTAGGCTCGGCCCGCCGCCGCCCGGTGGCGCGCCCGTCCCCGTGCCGAGGAGTCCCGTGCCGTACTCGCCCGCGCCCGACCGCCGCTCCCTGCTGAAGCTGCTCGCGGCGGCCCCCGCGGTCTCCGCCCTCGGTGGACTCGCCACCGCCGCGCCCGCACTCGCCGCGCCCGCGAACGGATCCGCCGCGGGCGCCGCCTCCGGGATCGTCAAGGCCCTCCCGCCCGAGTGGTTCACCGTCCGGGGCACCAACGCCGAGGCGCGGTTCGACTCCTTCGCGGACACCGGTCTCCTCACCCCCGCCGACCGCTTCTTCGTCCGCAACCACACCTCCACGCCCGTCCTCGACGCCGCCGACTGGCGGCTGACCCTCTGGGGTGACGGACTCCACGGCCGCACCCCCGTCCACTTCACCTACGGACAGCTCCGCGACCTGCCGTCCGTCACCCGGACGGCCCTGATCGAGTGCGCCGGAAACGGCCGCAGCCTCTACACGAGCCAGCAGGGCGAGCCCGTGACCGGCACCTCATGGACCCTCGGTGCCGTCGGCGCCGCCCGCTGGCGCGGTGTCCGCCTCTCCGACGTGCTGCGACGCGCCGGGATCGCCCACGACGCCGTCGACCTCCTGCCGCGCGGCCTCGACGACCCGTACGTCTCCGGCGGCGTCGACTTCGGCCGGGTGCGCCGCCCGTTGCCGGTCGCCAAGGCCTTCGACGACGTGATCCTCGCGTACGAGATGAACGGCGAGCCGCTCCCGTACGACCACGGGTACCCGGTCCGGCTCGTCGTGCCCTCCTGGGTCGGCATCGCCTCGATCAAGTGGCTGGGCGACATCGAGGTCTCCGCCCGCCCGCTCACCTCGCCCTGGTCCACGGACTGGTACCGCCTCTTCGGCCCCGCCCACCCGTCCGGCGGCAGCTCCCCGATCAGCGTCCAGACGATCAAGTCCGGGTACGAACTCCCCTTCGGCGCCACCCTGGAGGGCGACCGGGTGCACCGGCTCACCGGGCGCGCCTGGTCCGCCCACGCACCCGTCCGGGCGGTCGAGGTCTCCACCGACGGTGGGACCCACTGGCGCCGGGCCCGGCTCCTGGACACCCCGCGGCGGGACGGCTGGGTCCGCTGGACCACGCCGTGGCGTCCCCACCGCACCGGGCCCGTCACCCTGCTGTCCCGAACCACCGACGCCGCCGGCAACACGCAGCCCGAGCGGGCCGTCCACAACACCCAGGGCTATCTCTTCGACGCGGTCGTACGGCATCCGATCACCGTCGCCTGAGCCGCGGCCCCGGGCCGTCCCCTGAAACGCCCCCTGAAACGTCGCCTGGAGGGCCGTCTGGAGCGGCGAAATCGGCCGAACCTTCGTATAAAGGGCTCGGGGTGCCGTTCCCGGCGCCCGCGTGCGCTCAGGAGGTACGGGACATGCGCCACACGGCTCCGGAGGGCCGAGGCCCGGTGCGCTACGGCCCTCCCGCGCCCGACACCGGCCTGCCCGTCCTCCCCGGGCTCGCCGCCCTCCTGGCCGCGGCCGCCGGACGGACCACCCCCGAGCCGCCCGGCGGCGGCCCGGTGCTGCGGGAGGCGGCGGCCGGCTACTGGTGGCGCCGGGGCCTCCGTACGCATGCCGAGGACGTGGTCGCGGCCCCCGGCGCCCCGACCCTGCTGCTCGCGCTGATCGCCGCCCACGGCGGCGACCTGCTGCTGCCCCGGCCCTGCCCCGCCTGGTGGACCCCGCAGGCCCGGCTCCTCGGCCGCCGCACCTACCACGTGCCCACCCCGGCCGAATGCGGCGGCGTCCCCGACCCGTACGCCCTCCTGGAGACCGTCCGGCGGGTCCGGGCGGAGGGCGGCGACCCCCGGGTCCTGCTGCTCACCGTCGCCGACGACCCCACCGCCACCGTCGCCCCGCCGGAGATCGTCCGCGCGGCCTGCGAGGCCGCCGTCGCCGAGGGCCTCCACGTCATCAGCGACGAGACCTGGCGCGACACCCTCCACCACCCGCACGACACCGTGCTCCTCAGCCCCGCCGAGATGTGCCCGGACGACGTCACCGTCCTCGGCGACCTCGGCGGCGCCCTCACCCCGGCCGCCTGGCCCTGCGCCATCGCCCGCTTCCCGCCCACCGACCCGTCCCGCGCCGACCGCTGGACCGACAGCAGGGCCCGCGTGCTCGACGTCCTCACCGCCCTCGGCGCCGTCGTCCCGGGCCCCGTCGCCCCCGCCGCCGCGCACGCCCTCGACGAACCCGAGGACGTGACCGTACGGGCCCGGCGCGCCGCTGCCGTCCACGGTCGGCTCGCGGCCGTCGCCCACCGCACCGTCCTGGCCGCCGGTGCCCTCTCCCGGCCGCCGCAGGCCGGCCGTCATCTGTACGTCGATCTCGGGCCGTTGCGGGCCGGGCTCACCGCCCGCGGGGTGACCGACTCCTTGGATCTGGAGAGCCACCTGGCCGCACGCCTCGGTGCGTCGACCCCCGGTGGGCACCGCTTCGACGACGAACTCGGGGCCCTGCGCGTCCGGTTCGGCACCGGGATGTTCCTGGGAGCCACCGAGGAGGAGCGCGTCGAGGCCCTCGGTGAACAGAACCCCGAGGAACTCCCGCACGTGGCACGCGCGTTGGCCGACTTCGGGGCGGCCCTGGAGGAACTCCGGTGACCCCGCGCGCACGCCCGCGACGCCCCGCGCCCGCGCCCCGCCGGGCACGCCCCGGCGACCCCATACCCACCGCGCAGAACGGAGCCCGCAGATGACCGAACGGACGGCGCACCCCGCCCGGGCCGCAGAGGCCCCGTACCCCCTCGACCCCGCCACGACCCTCGACCCCGCCCCGGCCCCCGCGCCCGCCCCGGCCCCCGCGCCTGCCCCCGCCCCCGTACTCCAGCCGGTCGGCCGGCTCCGGCTGGACTGGCCCCGCACCTTCGCCGACCGGCTCACCGCTCCCCTCCCCGGCGTCCGGGCCATGGCGCGACTCGCCCGTGAGGGCGCCGTGCGCCCCCGCCCCGAGGGGCTGCGCGACATCCCGCTGCTCCCGTTCGAGCCGGGCCCGATGCCGTCCGCCGGGCCCGACACGTTCGCCGTCACCTGGGCAGGGCACGCCAGTTGGGTCCTGCGCCTCGGCGGGCTCACCGTCCTCACCGACCCCGTCTGGTCCCGCCGGATCTTCGGCACCCCGGCCCGGCTCACCCCGGTCGGGGTCCGCTGGGAGGATCTGCCGCCCGTCGACGCCGTCGTCATCAGTCACAACCACTTCGACCACCTCGACGCTCCCACCCTGAAGCGACTGCCCCGGCACACCCCGGTGTTCGTCCCGGCCGGGCTCGGACGCTGGTTCACCCGCCGCCGGTTCAGCCGCGTGACCGAGCTCGACTGGTGGGAGGCTGCCGAACTCGACGGCGTACGCTTCGACTTCGTCCCCGCCCACCACTGGTCCAAGCGCACCCTGCTCGACACCTGCCGCTCCCTGTGGGGCGGTTGGGTGATCACCGACGCGTCCGGCCGCCGCGTCCACTTCGCCGGGGACACCGGGTACGGCCACTGGTTCGCCGAGATCGGCCGCCGGTTCCCCGGGATCGACCTGTCGCTGCTCCCGATCGGCGCCTACGACCCGCGCTGGTGGCTCAGCGACGTCCACACCGACCCGGAGGAGGCGGTCCGCGCGCACCAGGACCTCGGGGCCCGGCGGATGGCCCCCATGCACTGGGCCACCTTCGTCCTCTCCTCCGAGCCCGTCATGGAACCGCTCACCCGGGTCAGGGCCGCCTGGGAGAAGGCCGGCCTGCCCCGAGAGGACCTGTGGGACCTGCCGATCGGCGCCTCACGGGTGCTCGCTCCCTGAGGGCGCCGAGGGACCCGAGGCACCGGAAGCCCCTGAGGCCCCTGAGGCGCCTGAGGTACCCGAGGCGTCCGACGTACCGGAAGCGCCCGCGGAGCCGGAGGTACCCGACACACCGGAAGCACCTGACGCGACCTTCCCCGACGTCCTCCGCACCCGCCGCCACAGCGCCGGGACCGCGCTGAAGAGCGCCGTGAGACCCACCGCCGCCACGACCCCCTGCCACGGCTCCGGGAAGAGCGAACCGCCCAGGATGCCGATCAGCTGGTACGTCGCGGCCCACGCCAGGCAGGCCGCCGCGTCGCCGCGGACGAACCGGCGCAACGGCATCTCCGCGAGCAGACAGGCCAGCATCACCGGGATCCGCCCCGCCGGCACGAGCCGGGACAGCACGAGCACCGACACCTGATGGGAGTCGAGCCGCTCCTGCGCCTGCGCGAGCCGCTCCGGAGTGACCCGGCTCCGCAGCGCGGCCAGCCAGCGCGAACCGTTGCGCGAGCGGACCCCGCGCTGCCCGAGCCAGTACAGCGCCATGTCGCCCAGCCAGGCGGCGAACGCCGACACCAGGAAGACGAAGAGAAGCGACAGCGGCGAGGTCTGGTGGAAGGCGACCACCGCCGCCGAACTGACGATCGCGCCCGTCGGCACGATCGGCACCAGCGCGCCGAGCGCCACCAGCAGGAACAGCGAGGGATAGCCGACGGCCTGCTGCGTCGACTCGGGCGGCAGCTCACGCACCGCCGCGGCGATCCGGACGAATCCGTCGATCACCGGGCGACCTCCGGCCGCACCCGTTCACCGTGGCCCAGCAGGTGCACCGCCACCTTCGGCGCCAGCCGCGCCGCGTGCCGGACGAACTCGTCCCCCGGCGCATGGAACTCGTGCGGGCGGACCCCGTCGAGCCCGATCGGCCAGTACGTGCCGTAGTGCACCGGCACCGCCGCCGCAGGCGAGAGCGCGGCGAGCGCCTGGGCGGCCCGCCCCGCGTCGAGATGGCCGTGACCGAGATACGGTCCCCAGCCGCCCACCGGAAGCAGCGCCACGTCCACCGGACCCACCGCCTCCGCCATCCCGTCGAAGAGCCCGGTGTCGCCGGCGAAGTACGTCCGCGCCTCGCCCTCGACGACGTACCCGAGGGCGGGGGAGCGGTGCGGACCCACCGGCAGCCGCCGCCCGTCGTGGAGCGCCGGCACGACCCGTACCGTCACGCCCTCGACCGTCACCGTGTCGCCGGGCTCCACCTCGGTCAGCCGCAGCCCGTTCCCGTCGAGCCTGCGCAGCCCCGGAACGGCGGCGGGGGCGCCGCGCGGCACGAGGAGCCGTGTCCCGGGAGCCAGCCCGGCGAGCGAGGGCACGTGCAGGTGGTCGGCGTGCAGGTGCGAGACGAGGACCGCCTCGGCGCGGGTGGCCTCGGGCGGCGGCAGGGCCCCGCGTCGACGCCGCAGGTGCGCGATCCGCCGGGCGAACAGCGGATCGGTGAGGAAGCGGACCCCGGAGTCCTCGACCGTGCAGGTCGCGTGACCCCACCAGGTGACCTCCACCGGCATGCCGCCTTCCGTTCTCGGGGGCTCCGGCCGCCGCGCCCCGATGTCCGCGACCGTTCCGTACCTCCCCAACGAGGGTAAATGTCCGGAGCGTGCTCCGGAGGATGTTCGGCCGTGCGGTTCCCCAGTAGGGTCGGCCCATGGACGACGTTCGGGTGGCGGCGATCGCCAGCCTCACCCCGCTCGAAGAGCTGGACACCGACCCCTTCCTGGTCGACACGCGCGGCCAGCACGAGATGTGCGCCCGGTGGGTCGTCGACAAGGGGTACGTGCTCGCCCGGCAACTCCTGTTCTACGGCATCCGCCCCGACCACGAGGCCCTGTGGGCTGACGTGGAGGAAGGGGCGGTGGACCTCTTCGTCGCCGCCAACGAGCGGGTCCTCGCCCGCGCGTTGACGTCCGTGGCCGGCTTCCGCGCCGAGTGCGAGCGCCGCGGAGTCCGGGTCGAGACCGTCTGCCTCGACGATCCGGCGTACGACGCGCGGGCCAAGGCGGGCGTGCACCGCCGGCTCTCCATGCCCACCGCCGGCTACGACGGCTCCTGACCCGCCCGCACCACACGGCGCGTGCGGGCGCGACCTGACACACCCGGGCCGTCCGCCGTCATGTGTTTTCCGACCCGATCGTGGGCGTTGTGCCACGCTTGAGGCAGGAAACGGGTGAAAGGTGAATCGGGCGTGGGAGACGGGCGATGGGGTGGCGCCGGCCGCTGGCGGACCGCGGGCAGAGCGGTGCTCCGGATGATCGTGGTCTGGGCGGTGTCCACGCTCACGATGCTCGTCCTCGCCGGCGTGCTGCCCGACTTCCAGCTCCAGTCCGCCGACGGCGACAGCATGACGAGAACCGCGATCACCGCCGCCGCGGCCGCGGGCGTCTTCGGTCTGCTCGGCGCGCTCGTGTGGCCGGTGATCGTCCGCGCGCTGCTGCTCGTGCCCGCCCTCGTCCTCGGCTTGCTGGTCTTCTTCCTCAACGGCTCGATGCTGCTCGTCGCGCTCTGGCTGATCCCGGACGGGCGAGGCGCCGCCGACCCCGAGACCGCCGTCGTGGTCGCCGCCGTCATGTCCGCCGTCGCCTCCGCCACCGCCACGGCCCTCGCCGTCCGTGACGACGACGCGTACCGCCGCCGTCTCTACCGGCTCACCGGCCGCACCCGCCCCCGCGATCCCGGTGCCACGCCGGAGGCCGACCCCGGCACCGTCTTCCTCCAGCTCGACGGCGTCGGCCACCACGTGCTGAAGGCCGCCGTCGCCGACGGGCTCATGCCGACCGTCGCCGACTGGCTCGACGACGGCCATCGGCTCACCCCCTGGCGCACCGACTGGTCCAGCCAGACCGGCGCCAGCCAGCTCGGCATCCTGCACGGCTCCAACGAGGACGTGCCCGCCTTCCGCTGGTACGAGAAGGACACCGGCCGGCTCATGGTGTCGAACCGCCCCGCCTCCGCCGTGGAACTCCAGCGGCGGGCCGTGCGCCGCACCGGGAACGGCGGACTGCTCACCGTCGACGGGGCCTCCCGGGGCAACCTCTTCAGCGGCGGCGCCGACCAGCTCGCCCTGGTCCTGTCGATGGCCGCCCGGCGCGGCAGGCGCAACCGCTCCCGGGCCGGCTACTTCGCGTACTTCGCCGACCCGGCCAACGCCGTCCGTACCGCCGGATCGCTCGTCACCGAGTGCGTCCGCGAGATGTGCCAGTCGACCCGGGCGCTGCTGCGCCGTGAGACCCCGCGGGTCTCGCGCGGCGGCACGTACCCCTTCGTCCGTGCCTTCGCCACGGTCGTCGAACGGGACGTGGTGGTCGCCGCCGTGATGGGCGACATATTGGCCGGGCGGACCGCCGTCTACGCCGACCTCGTCGCGTACGACGAGGTGGCCCACCACTCCGGCCCGCACGGCCGCGACACCGACCAGGTCCTGCGCCGCCTCGACCGTGCGATCGCCCTGATCGCGACCGTCGCCGAACACGCCCCGCGGCCGTATCGGATCGTCCTCCTCTCCGACCACGGACAGAGCCCGGGCGAGACCTTCGAGTCGGCGTACGGTCTGTCGCTCAAGGAGCTCGTACGGGCCGGGTGCGGGCTGCCGGTGCCGCGCCGCGTCCGGCGCACCCGCAGCGGCTCCGAGGCGCGCGACGCGGCCAGGGACGCGCTGCGCACAGCGCTGCACCGGCCGCTGGACGAGACCGGGGAGACGGCGCGGGAGCTGCCCGCCAAGCCGTCCGAGCCGGTGGTCCTCGCCTCGGGCAACCTCGGTCTGATCTCCTTCCCCGACGTGCCGCACCGGATGACCCGCGAGGAGATCGACCGGCGCCACCCGGCGCTCCTGCGCACCCTCGCCCACCACCCGGGCGTCGGCTTCGTGCTGGTGGCGAGCGCCGAGCACGGCTCGCTGGTGCTGGCCAGGGACGGGGTGGAGGTACCCGTCGCCGAGCTCGCCGACGGGGGGCCGCTGGCCGTCTTCGGCCGGGGCGCGGCGGATGCCGTGCGCCGTACGGACGGCTTCCCGCACGTCGCGGACATCATGGTCAACTCGATGTACGACCCGGCGACCGGCACCGTGCACGCCTTCGAGGAGCAGATCGGCTCGCACGGCGGACTCGGCGGCGAGCAGTCGCACCCCTTCCTCCTTTCGCCGCCCGAGCTGTCGGCGCCGGTCGGCACGGGGGAGGAGCTGGTCGGCGCGGAGCGGGTCCACCGGGTCCTGCGGCGCTGGCTGCGCGAGTCCGCGGGCCCGCAGGTGCCGCTGGCGATCTCCCCGTCCGCGAGCCGATCGGAATCGCCGCTCCCGGCTGACGGGGTGGTCGTGCGGGACAAGAACGGCTGATGCGCACGCCCGCCCGTGTACGGGTGGACGCGTGGACGCCGGCAGGCGGGCAGCGCGCGGCGTGCTTCGCCGTGAGGGGCGGTGCGCCCCGGCCGTGACCGCCGGGGTGGTGAATCCGGGCCCCCGGGCGTAGGCCGCCCGGGCGGATCTCGAGGCGGGGCAGCGTGCGCGGAGCCCGGCGGGGCAGTACGGATCTCCGTGAGCCCCGCGTCCGAGCCGACCGCAGAGCCCGCCACCCCGGCGGGCCTCCGGACGCGCCCCGCGCCGGACGTGCCCCGGTGGATCGTGCTCCTCCTCGTCCTCGCCGCCCTGTGCGGCGCGGGCGCGGCGAACGCCCTCCCCGCCGGTGCCGAGCTCCGTACCGCCGCCCCGGCCTCCGACCTCGGCTGCGAGACGTTCGACCCGGCCGCCGCCGAGACCGGGCTCCCCGGACGGACCCGGCGGCACCGCACGCGCGTCCGGCCCGCCCCGGCGCGCCGACGCCCCCGTACCGCGCGGCGCCGAATCCGCGCAGGCGTCCCCGCTCCCGTACCCGCCCCGCGTGGTGACGCGCTCCGGCGCGTGGTGATGCGCTGCTGAGAGGCCCGGCACCTTCCGGCAGCCCCTCCCCGACATCACCCCCCGCACCGCGAGGAGTTCCGCCATGCCCGTCGACCCGTACGCCGTCCTCCAGGCCCTGCTGCGCGCCGAGGCTTCCCGTGCCCAGCGCGCCGACCGCCGCTCCGCCGAGCCCGCCGAACCGGCGCCCGCCCCGGTGGCCGAGCCGCCCGTTCCCCGGGAGGACCGCGCCCACTGACCGCGTGTCAGGGCCCGACGCGGATCCTGGCGGAATTCGCATTGCGGACCGGTGTACGGACGTACGAGGCTGATCCGATGACCTCGACCGACCGGAACACCAGCCCCGATCGGTCCGCCGGACCCGCGTCCGGCCCGGGACCCGACACCGAGACGGTCACGGCCGCGAGCTCGGTCACGGCCGCGAGCTCGGTCACGACCGAGAGTCCGGCCACGACCGAGAGTCCGGCCACGACCGAGAGTCCGGCCACGACCGCGAGTCCGGTCACGGTCACCAGCGCCACCGCCCGCGCCGCCGACCGGTTACTCGCCTTCGCGCGACGCCCCTACTGGGACCGCCCCGACCCCGCGTACCGCATCCGGCGCTGGCCCGACCTCACCGCGCTCTGCCTGGCCACGGCGTTCTTCTGGTCGAGTCTCACCCCCTCCCTCGTGCCCCGGCCCTGGTACCTCCAGGGGATCGTCGGCGGCATCACCGCCGTCATCGGCTACGCCCTCGGCTCCACTCTCGCCTGGCTCTTCCGCGCCCTCGTCCGCCGGCTGCCGGGCGAGCGCGTCCGCACCCGCTGCTGGCAGGCGTACTGGCTGCTCAGCCCGGTCCTCGCCGTCTGGCTCATCTCCGAGAGCGCCCGGATGCAGCGTCAGCTCCGGGTCCTCCAGGGGCTCCCGCCGACCCTCACCTGGCACACGCCGATGATCGCGCTGATCGCCCTCGGCCTCCTCCTCGCCGCGCTCCTCGTCGCCCGCTCCGTACGGCTCGGGGCAGCCACCCTGATCCGGCTCCTCGGCAGGCTCCTGCCGCGCCCCGTCGCCTTCGCCGCCGGCGCGGCCCTCTCCGCCCTCGTCGTCCTCGTCGGCGTCCGCGACGTCGTCTTCGACCGAGGGGTCGTCGACATCGCCGACCGCATCGCCGAAGCCACCAACGGCGGCACCAAGGACGGCATCCGGCGTCCCGCCTCCCGTCGTGTCTCCGGCGGGCCGGGCTCCCTCATCCCCTGGCAGGACCTCGGCTACCAGGGCCGTAACTTCACCGGCTCCACACCGACCCGCGCCGCCCTCACCGTCTGGACCGGCCGGCCCGCCCGCGAGCCGGTCCGCGTCTACATACCCTCCGCGCTGCCCGCCGCCTTCACGGACGACCGGCCCTTCGCCGCCCAGGCCCGGCTCGCCGTCCGCGAGCTCGACCGCACCGG
The DNA here is from genome assembly GCF_026343125.1 of Streptomyces sp. NBC_00094. NCBI lineage: Bacteria > Bacillati > Actinomycetota > Actinomycetes > Kitasatosporales > Streptomycetaceae > Streptomyces > Streptomyces sp. NBC_00094. The sequence continues at coordinate 6,712,883 of NZ_JAPEMB010000001.1, forward strand.
CGCCTTCGACCGCGCCGTCCTCGCCGTCGCCGGCACCACCGGCACCGGCTGGGTCGACCCGAACGTCGCGGAGGCCCTGGAGTACATGTACGGGGGCGACACCGCGATCGTCGCCGTCCAGTACTCGTACCTCCCGAGCTGGGTCTCCTTCCTCGTCGACAAGGAGAAGGCCGGGCAGGCCACCCGGGCCCTCCTCGACGCCGTCCGCGCCCGGCTCGACACCCTCCCCGCCGACCGGCGGCCGAAGCTGGTCGTCACCGGCGAGAGCCTCGGCGCCTACGCCGTCGAGGCCTCCTTCGGCACCGCCGACGCGCTCCTCGCCGGCACCGACGGCGCCCTCCTGATGGGCGCGCCCCACTTCTCCCCGATCTCCCAGGAGATCCGCCGCGACCGCGACCCCGGCAGCCCCGTCTGGCGCCCGCAGTACCGCGACGGCGCCCACGTCCGCTTCGCCCAGTTCCCCCGTGTCGACCTCGTCCGCCCGACCGCCGTCTGGGAACGGCCGCGCGCGGTCTACCTGCAGAACGCCTCCGACCCCGTCGTCTGGTGGTCGCCCGACCTGCTGCTCGACCGCCCCGACTGGCTGGACGAACCGCTCGGCCCCGACATCACGCCCGAGATCAGCTGGTTCCCGTTCGTCGCCTTCTGGCAGACCTCGGTGGACATGGCCGTCTCGTACGGCGTCGACGCCCCGCACGGCCACCGGTACGGGGCCGGTGCCGCCGACGGCTGGGCCGCCGTCCTCCCGCCGCCCGACTGGACCCCCGCCGACACGACCCGGCTCCGGGCCTTCCTCCACCACCGCAAGGCCGCGTACTGAGCGGGGCGCGTGAGGGCGAGGAAAGGCCCCCGCCCGCGAACGAAGCCCCCCACGCGAATGAAGGGCCCCCGCGAACGAAGGCCCCCCACGTAGGAAGGCCCCCCACGTAGGAAGGGCACCTTTCCTACGCCTCCGCCGGCGTGAGCACCTCCGGGGACCGCCGTCCGTGCAGCGTGACGAGCACCGCCGTCGTGGTGGCGAGCACCACGAGCGCCGGCAGGGCCGGGACGAGCCCGACGAGCGGCCCCGCCGCCAGACAGCACACCCCGCCGACGGCCAGGGCGGTCGGCCGACGGCCCGTGGTGCGCAGCACGATCGCGGCGGCGCCGAGCAGGTAGACGCCGACGCCGCCGGTCAGGGACCAGGCGACGACCCCGTGCAGCGGCTCGGCGAGGCCGTAGTGGCCGGTGTCGGCGACCTGCTGGAGGACCTTCTTCATACCGAGCGCGCAGAGCACGACGCCCGCGACCAGCGGCAGGTGCAGGAAGGTGTACACGTCCCGGGCGAACCGGGTGCGGTCGTCGCCGTCGAGCCCGGCGAGCCGGTGCTCGGCTGCCTCGCCCAGCTCACGGAAGTACAGCCGCCACAGCCCGGCCGCCAGCAGCAGCCCGGCGGCCGAGGCGCCGAGGACGGCGAAGGTGAGCGGGAATCCGGAGACCCCGACGCCCATGGCCACGATCGACTCGCCGAGCGCGATGATCACGATCAGGCCGTGACGCTCGGCGAAGTGCCCGGGGGAGTTGACCCGCCAGCCGGAGGACCCGGTGAGGTAGATGCCGCCGTAGTCGACGGCCACCGCGCCGATCCACAGCAGGAGTTGGACCCGGCCGCTGTACGCGCTGCCGATCAGGAGCAGGACGAGGGGCGGCAGCACGGACACCAGCGCGGTACGGCGCAGGGTGGCGCGCAGCGCCGTGTCCCCGGGGCTGGAGACCCAGTACGAGGCCAGGTGCAGAACGCGCACCGCGCCGTAGCAGAGGACGAACACCAGCGGGGCCGGAAGCCCGCCGGGCGCGTCCACGAAGACCTCGGGTACGGCGAGCGACACGATCAGGACGACGGCCATGACGGTGACGAGGACCGCGAACACGCCACCGGAGTCGGCCCGTACGACGTTTCCCAGCCATGCGAAGCAGCACCAGCACCACCAGAGCAGCGCGAGCACGACCATGCCGCCGACCATCCGCACCGGTGTGGGCTGCGCCGCCATCAGGGCGGTGACCTGCGTGATCGCGTACACGAACACCAGGTCGAAGAAGAGCTCCGCGGGCGTCACCTTGTGATCGTCCCCGGTGGCCACCAAGTGGGCCCGTTCCCTGTTCCATGCCATGCGCTGTCTCCCCCTCCGGGGGACCGGTCTCGGCCACCCCGGCGCGAAGGTTACTCACGCCGGGAGTACGACGACACGTCAGTCCGGACTCCGGCACGACGTGCCAAGGCCCCCGCCCGCACCGCCGGCATTACCTCGCAGGTAACGCCGTGGCTCGCTGCTAGGCACCGTATCCCCAGGTCGCAGCCATCGGTGAGGGCCGGAAGGGCGGTGGGGGAGCCAAGTAGGGAGCCACGGCGGGCCAGTTACGCCTCGTTGGGGCGGAAGATCTCGTCCATGGCTTCCGCCCCTTCCGTGATCACGGGGCGGATCTGCTTGCGGTAGACCGTCTCCGTCGTCGAGGTTCCGCTGTGACCGACCAGCCTGGCGATGACTTCGATCGGCGTCCCGTGATCCGAGAGGAGGGAGACGAAACTCGTTCGGAGCTCTCGGGTCGTCCAGGCCTTCGGTGCCGAGAGGCCGGCGCTCTTGAGCAAGGACCGCAGCTCGCGCAGGACGTTTGTCGAACTCCGCTGCGTGTCGTCGGGGTGGCCAAAGACAAGCCGCTCCTCGGACCACTCGATCCCGCCGGCGGCGCACTCTTCCTGCTGGGTCTGGCGATGCCGCGTCAGGACGACAGCCGCATGGTGCGGCATGGTCAGCGACCGCTTGCTCTTGCGTGTCTTCGTCTCGCCCTTCTTCCTGACCGACCGCCAGACGTCGACGTAAGGGCGGTCATCGCCATCGGTGTCGATGTGGACATGCGACCAGGTGAGGGGCCGTTCCTCCTCGGTGCGGACACCCACGAGCAACGCCAGCACTACATAGGCGTGAATCCAGCTTCCCTGCCTGGTGTGAAGGACGGCGTGTGCCTCTTCCAAGGAAAGGGACTTACTGGGTCGACCCTCCTTCCCCTGCGACAGTTCGACGAACTCGACTACGTTCCGCGCCACTTTCCCGTCGCGTTGAGCCAGAGCGATCGACCGGCGGAGGACAGAACGGATCCTTTTCAGGGTCTCGTGGGAGACCTCCTCGGACTTCGCCGTCAGCCACTCGTCGACCTCGTCGGAGGAGAGCTCGTGAACCTTGGCTTTCCCCAGGTCAGGGATGACGTGGTTCTTGGCCAAGCTTCGGTACGTCTTGATGCTGCCTTCGTCCCGGCCGCGCAACCCACGGTCGAGCCAGGTGTTCACGATGGTCTCGACAGTGTTCTTCGAAGACGATTTGACGCCCTTCTCCAGCTCGTTCCTGAGCTTGCGAAGCTTGCTGCGAACTTCCGTCTTCGTCTTCCCCGAAACCTTCGTACGCCGTCGAGTCCCGTTCGGTTCGTATCCGAGCGAGATGGCTCCGATGTATCGGTTCTTGGACTTGTCCCAGTAGATCGAGTCCTCACCGTTCGCCGCCTTCTTGCGCGGCGTGGGTTCGCTGTTGGTCAAGGTGTGAGGGCCTTTCGGAAACGGCGGAGGCCGCGCCGTCAGGCGCGGCCTCCGGGGTGTCGGCTTGTCAGGCGGCGTCGGCTTCGCGCTTGAGCAACTCGATGTACTCCTCGATGTACTCCGTGGGTACGAGTCGGCGCCGGCCGACGCGAACGGTCCGGAGGCGGCCGAGGCGGATCTCCTCCCACGCGGTGGTTCGCTCGAAGCCGAGCACGTAGGCGGCGTCGGGAACGGGGTGCAGCCGCCGTTGGAGCGGCATGGAGGTGACGGGCTCGGGCGTCGTGACGGTTGCCATCGGGCTCCTTCAGCTCGGTCCGGGGTGCCAGAACCCCGGAAAGTGCTGACAGAACTGACAGAACCTCGCCATGTGGCCGTTGACCTGCGGGTTTGGTCGTTTCCAGCGTCGTGACAAAACCTCAAAAAACTCTGACAGAACCTCCGGGCGGGGGTTCTGTCAGCGGGGGCCGTTGGCCGGGGTCGAGGTTTTGTCAGAGTTTTCGGAGGTTTTGTCAGAGCTCTGAAAGTGGCTGTTTCCGCAGGTCAGGTGCCTGGTCGAGAGGTTCTGTCAGTTCTGTCAGTGGGGTGGGGGGTTTTCAGGCGCCGGGGGTGGTGCGGGGGTGGGTCTCGTAGCGGGGGGAGGGCGGCCGACCACCGCGTCCGGTGCGGGGCGGCGGGGGCTGCTGGCGGACCCAGCCGTGTTCCTCCAGGAGGGCGAGCGCGGGGTCGAGGTCGCTCATGGCGGGGAAGTCGCCGCGAGCGAGGCCCCGGAACAGCTCGCGCTTGGTGAAAGTGGTGGTGCGGTTCTCGCTCAGGTGGGTCAGGAGCGTGTGGGCGGTCTCCTGGGCCGGGTCGGCGCCCATGGCGTCGAACACGTCGAGGGCGTGAGCGGTGAAGTAGTCCCCGAGACGGGTTGCGGCGGCCATCGTCTCGGCGGCGATCGGCCGCGTCCACGCGTCGGCGGGGTGGGTGGCGAGGTGGAGGAGCCCGGCGATGCGGGCGACGGCTCCGTCGCGCTTGCTGGACCACTTGATGATGGGGCGCAGCGATCCGCCCTTGTCCTGGCGGGACTCGGTGACGCGCTGGTAGGCGAGGAGGACCGCGTTGGCCTCGGCGGTGAGGGCGAGCTCGGCGGGTTCGGTCCAGGCCGCGAGGGTCAGGGCGAGGTGTCCGAGCTTCTGCGCGTAGGCGGCGGCCGTGTCGGCGGACAGGAGGGCGGGGGTGAGGTTGCGGCGGCCGACGAGGGACTCGGGCTTGGAGTAGAGGAACCGGGCGAGCAGTCCCCGGCCGTCGGCGCCCTTGATCTGCCCGATGGAGTCGAGGACTTCGGGCTGCACGGCCAGGCCCATGGTGATGGCGGGTCGCTCGATGTGCTGGGCGTCGCGGCCCATGCGGTTGACCCGGACCATGTCGCCGGCGTGGCCTTTGAGGAAGATCCCCATGTTCGGGGCGCCGGAGTAGCGTCCGGCGATGATCTCGAAGATCTCGCCCTCGGGGGACAGGATGCCGATGCGGCCGTCCTGCTGGGCGAGGGTCGTGGTCAGGCTCTCGGCGGTGATGTCGTCGGCGACGAGCTGCGGCTCGGCGGGGATCGTGGCCTGCTCGGCCGCCTGCGAGAGCGAGACGGCCTCGGCGGTCAGCTCGGCCCGCTTGTCCGACTCGGCGTTCGCGGCCTTCACCGCGGCTTTCTCGGCGGCGGCCTTCGACATCCGTGCGGATGCGGCGGCCTCGGCCCGTTGTGGGGCGGTCAGCTCGACGAGGGCCTTCTCGGCGGCGAGGAGCGGCTGGGTCATGAGCGAGAACACGGCGCTCTTGCGGTTGCCGGGCGGCAGGGCGACGGCGGTGTAGAGGTTGACCGGCTCGCGCCACTGCCCGCGTACGTGGACGATCACGCGCCCGCCGGCCGCCGTGCCGAGCATCGCGAGCGCGAGGCACCCGGCGAGGTCGACGGGGGTCTGAGTCTCCTCGGCGACCTCGGCTGCCATCGTGCCCAGCCAGTCGGGCAGCGCGTCGACGGGGAAGACGGGGAGCTGGCCGCGCGGGTTGAGCGGGACCGGCTCGTCCCATACGGGCCCAGCGACATCCTCGGCAGTCATCTCGTCGAACCCGGCCCACAGGTCCGGCTCGTGCGCGCTCATGCGGCTTCCTTTCCTTCGGCCAGGAGCGGGCAGAGGGCCCGGTGGGCGGTGTGCTCGGCGACGAGGGCGAGGACCCGGCGGTGTCCGACGGCGAACAGGTCGCGTCCGCATTCGCAGCGGGATGTGGCAGTGGGGACGCTGTTGTGGTCGGGCAGGGTGATGTGAAGCATCCCGACGATCCGGGGCCCGGTGGCCGGGTGCGGGTCAGGACCAGAAAGGACGCCTTCGGCGACGACCTTCGGCGCGCTACTGCCGTGCGTGGCCGGAGCCGGTTCGGCGGAGCGAGGGCGGTAGGTCACTGGGCACCGGCCAGGGCGTTGCGGGTGCTTCGGCGGATGCCGTCGCGGATGCTGGATGCCGTCCGGGACGGGGCGAGGCCCTTGGCGAGCGCGGCTTCGGTGAGCCGGTCGGTGACTTCCTGCTCCGAGAGGCTTCCGGCGGCGATGAGGCGTCCGAGCGCGTACGCGGCCCGGTAGAGGGTGAGGTTGTGCTCGCCGTCCGGCGCGGCGGATAGCTTGGCCAGCTCTCCGTTCACGGCAGCGGCGGTGTACCGGTCCGCGCGCCCGATCCGGGCCCGCACCGTGGATGCGGACATGGGGGTGGGTGCGGGCGGCGGGGTTAGGAGGTCAGAGAGCCACGTGGGGAGGGGGGTCGGGTCCACCGCGTTGAGGACCTCATACGGCCGGCGGTGGACCACGCTGCCGGGGGCCACCACGTACCCGCCCCAGGCTCGCGTGTCGACCTTCCACCCCACACGGCCTGCGCTCCCACGTAGCCGCTTTCCCTCAGGCGCGGTGAAGTACAGGTGCAGCCCGCCGCGCCCGGTGCGCACCGTGTACGTGTCGGCCGGTACGGGGTGCCCTGCGCGCTCGCAGACGGCCCCGAACACCTCGATCCCGTCCCGGAATTCCGCCCACTCCTGGGGCGCCGGCTTGTCGGTGGGCTTCGGGAGGTCCAGGTCGACCACGACCAGCCCAGCGGGGCCGGTGGCGAGGCCGATGTTGTACGGCTTGTGGGTCCAGGCGGCCATGATCTGGGTTCGGTCGGTCGTGGCCCGCTCCTCCGGCGTCCGGTGCACTGCCGCGCATCGGCCGGTGCCGGGGCAGTGCTCCTCGGCGTGCCCGGCGGGCCGCTTGTCGCCGGGGCGGAGCGGGAAGACGGGCCAGCCGCGCGCTGCCGCGTCCAGAGCGGCTTCCAGGGGGCCGTTCATGCCGCCGCCCTCATGTGGGTCTGGGCGAGGAAGGTGGCGCCGACGCACGAGCGCAGGTCCAGCAGCAGCGGCCGAGCGGCGCGCTCTCGTCGGATGGGGAGCGGATGGGGCATCCTGGGGTTCTCCAGTTCTGTAGACGGTGCTGGTGGACGAGGGCGGCCCCGGACTTTGGCGAGACGGGGGCCGCCCTCGGCGTAGCTAGAAGGGCGGTTCGTCGCTGTGCCCGCCGGGCGGGGCCCAGGGGTCGGCGGTCGGGTCGGCCCATGCGGTGCGGCGACGCGGGAGCGGGAGGAGGGTCCAGCAGCGGTCCTCGTCCCAGCAGTGGCAGGGGTCCCAGTCGGTGCCGGCGTACTCGCCGGTCTCGTAGTCGCCGTAGTCGCAGTTCCACCCGCCCTCGCCGTCGCACTCGGGGCAGTTGGGGCGGGGGGTGTCGGTCAGGACCAGGGACCGGCGCGGCCAGTCGGCCACAGCGAGGCGGAGTCGGGCCATGTGGTGGCTCCTCAGTGGTGGTTGATGGTTCCGTTGGCGCGGCCGAAGAGTCCGGTCGCGGTGATGTTCTGGGTGATGTGCGTGGTCGAGCCCGATCCCGATCCGCTGCCGGTGGCCCGGCGGGTGGTGCGGATGAGGACGGGGATGGCGATGACGGCGGCGACGATGAGGGCGGCGGCGGACCAGAGGGCGTGGCTCATGGCGATGAGTCCCGGGGCGGCGTAGGAGAGTCCGATGCCGGCGGCGGCGATCCCGCCGCCGACGGTGGGGGCGAGCAGAGCGGTGGTCTTGGCCCACGCGGGTACCGGCTGCGCGGCCGGAACAGCCGCGGGCTGTGGGGTGGTGGGGTGGGTGTAGGCGAGGGTGCGGACGCCGTTGGGGAGGGTGACCCAGTCGACGCCGGGCGGGATCTCGGCCGGGAGGATCACCGGCTGCCGGACGATCGCGGGACGGTCGTGCGGGTGGCTGTAGTGGGTGGTGGGGGTGATCTCGTACGGGGTCTCGGAGTGCACAACGTGGTCCCTTCAACGACGGCGGCCGGTCCCCTCGTGTGGGGTGCCGGCCGGTGCTCTGCTTGTCGTGTCGCTTGTCGTCTGTCTTGTCGTGCGGCTTGTCGCTTGTCTTGTCTTGTCGCTTGTCGCGTTGCAGGTCACAAGCCGTTTCCGGCCCTCAGCAAGCCACCCAGGGCCCTTCCTGAGACGGGTGGGCGACAGGCGACAAGGCTCACGCTCCAGGCGCGTGACGCTGGTGGACGTAGCGGGCTTTGGTGCCCGTCCCGACCCGGACTGCGGTGCCGTCGTCGGTCCACGTCTTGAGCCAGCCGACCACCGTCTGTCGGGAGGTGCCGTGCTCCTCGGTGAGGGCCCGGGCGATCGCGGATGCCCCGGTGCCCTCGGTGCCGGCGGCGAGGAGCACGGCGAGCGCGGCGGTGCGGGCGGCGTTGTCCTCGTCGCGGAGCGCGGACAGGTTCAGTCCGCCCGCCGTGGGCGGCCGCTCGGCCGGCGGCTCCGCCTCGGAGGGTTCGGGGGTGGTGGCGAACTGGGCGTCGATCTGCTCGCGGAACTCCCGTGCCAGCCGGTCCGCTTCCGACTCGACGGCGGGCTCCGTGGTGCGGAGCGCGGACAGGTTCAGCCCGCCCGTGGTGCTCGTGTGGGAGGGCTGGGCCGGAGCCGTCGGGGTGGGGGTGTGGTCGTGGATCCAGTCGATGCGGGAGGAGTCCCATCGGCGGATGTAGTCGGGCCCGGCGGCCTTGGTGGAGATGGCGTCCAGGGTGGGGTGGCGGTCGGAGGTGGCGGCGACGATGTCGCGGATCTGGTTGGGCAGGATCCGCCACGACTTGAACAGGGCGGCCGCCGATTCGGGGGTGCCCATGAACCCGGCTCCCTTGTAGGGGGCCTGGTCGACCCGTAGGCCCCGGGAGCCGGGGAACTGCTTGCCCAGGTCCATGCCCTCGGTCTCGCCGCCGGTGAGCGCGACGCGGACTTTGGCCTCGCGGCGGATCATCAGGTTGCCGAGGACGGCGCCGGTGGCGCCGAGCGCGGTCAGGACGGTGCGGATGCCCATGGCGCGGGCGATCCGGATCACTTCCAGGATCTTTGCCGCGAGGACTTTGGAGGGGCGGTCCGTGCTGGCGAGGATCTCGGCGCCCTCGTCGATGACGATCTCGATCTGCGGGATCTGCGCGGAGATCGGGAGGAGGTCGGTGTTCGCCTTCGCCATCAGGTCCTGATACGCCATCTTGCGGTGCTTCGCGATCCGCACTGCGGCATCGAGCATGAGCGCGGCTTCCTCGTGGGTGGAGGCAAGCCAGTCCACCCCCGGCCGCACCCCCTGACCGTTCTCGGCCAGCGCCGGGCGGACCCAGGGCAGGCCGGCGGAACCGGCGTTGAGGTCGATGACCCAGGTCAGGACGTCGGTGGCGCGGGCGAACCCGGCCAGGATCGTGTGGACCATGTTCGTCTTGCCCGACCCGGTCGGCCCGACCACCAGCGCGCACTGCTCGCGCAGGTAGACCGGCACCTGACGGCCGTCGGTCCGCAGTCCCCACGGGATTCCGGTGTGCAGGGACAGGGGCGTGTAGTCGGTGGGGTAGGTGACCTCCTCGGCCAGCACGTTCACGGTGGTGACGTCGATGAGGACGCGGCCCTGGTCGATGCCCTGGGAGGCGGCGGCGGTGCAGCCGTGCGGGAGTCGGGCGTCGGCGGACAGCCGTGCGGACTCCCTCGCGATCCGGTCGTAGGTGGTGCCGCCCGCCGGGAGTTCGGCGTCGATGGTGAACCCCGTCCCGGTCGGCCACTGCTCGACCGCGAGGACCCGGATCGTGATGCCGCACACCCGCTGGATCCGGTCGACCCACTCGGCGGCGATCGCCCGCCGATCGGCCGACAGCTCGCGGGAGACCTGCCGTTCGGCTGCCGCGAGGGATTCGAGCTCGCGGGCTTCCTCGTGCAGGAGGGTGGAGCGGGCGGCAGCTCCGATCCCGACACCGAGGGTGGCGAGCGAGCCGAGCGCGGCCCAGGTCAGAGGGCCGGTGGCCATCGCCCAGGTGGTCCACCCGGCACCGAGGAGCCATGAGGCGGCGCGCATGGAGATGGTGCGGGCGGCGAGACGCTCGCGGAGGCTGGTGACGGTGTGGCCGATCGCTCCGGCGGCGCCGGCCGCGAGGGCCCATCCGGCGGGCATGCCGGTGGCGGCGCCGACGGTGGCGACGGCGAGGGCTCCGGTGGTGGCGGACAGGGCGCCGGTCACGGGTCCGTGACCGGCCGCCCAGTCCCACACCGGCCCCGACGTGGTGGCGGTGTTGGAGGCCATGATCAGACGTTCCATCCCTTCTCGGCCTGGGTCCCGTTGCGCGGGTCCTCGTGGCGGGCGATGTCCTGCGCGTGGACGGTGCGGAACATGGGGCCCATGTCCTCCGCGACCGCGACCGCCGACATCAGGGCGCCGAAGATGTCGTTGAAGCCATCCGCGACCGCCTTCTCCATCGGGAACTCGGAGTCGGAGCGCTCGGCCAGGATCTTCATCACGTTCGCCACGCTCGTCAGCGCGGCGGGCAGCCCCTCGACCATGGCGAGGATCTCCATGGCATTTTCGGGCTCGTAGTTGTGGGCGGCCGCGTACATCTCCGCCGCGTGCTCCTCGAACCGGAATCCCGACATGCTCTCTCCCTCGGTGTTCTCGCTGGTGGGGGTGGTGGGGATGACACCGGCCGGACGCTCGGCCGTGTCCCCGATCTGTTCGCCGTCCTGCTCGGCCGCCGCGTCGGCGGCGGCCTCGTCCATCTCCTGCTGCTCTCGGATCTCTGCGTCCCGCGCTTCCCGCTCGGTGCGGGCCCTGTGGACCAGCCGGGCGTAGAGGCGGCGGCCGGGGTTCTGGAGCCAGGCCCAGCCGAGCCACCGGCCCAGCGGCGTGGTCACCATGCCGACGATCCCGAGCGCGCCGGCCAGGAGCGCGGCGAGCAGGCGGCGGCCCTGGAACCGGGCGGCGGACCGCCGCAACGCCCGGCGGGCAGCCGCCCTCGCGGGAGCACGGCGGACCTGCGACCGCCGCTCAGCCACCCTCCCGGCCGTGCGGGCGTCACGTCCCTGACGCAGCCGACCCACGGCCGCCCCACGGGCGGTCCCGACCCGGCCGGCGGCCCTGCCGACCGCCCGGCCGACCGGCCCCCTGCTTGCCGCAGCAGCCGAACGGGCCTCACTCCTCGCAGCCCTGCGCGCGTCGGCAACCTGACGGCGAGCCGCCGTCGACTCCGCCCGCCGCGCCGCCCTCGACGGCTGGACCGTCCGGGCCTGCTCCCGCAGCGCCCTCACCTGCCCGGCCCGTCCCCGCGGCTGCACCACCGGAGTGACTGCGCTCCTGGCCGCTCGCGCACTCGGCGAGCCCTTCGCCATGCCCGGCCGTCGGCCGCCCGTGGCCGCCGCCGTACTCGCGGACCGCAGCGAACCCGCACCGGGCTTGAGGCGCGCGGCCCCCTTCCCCCGAGTGAGGAAACTCGACTGCCTGACCCCGGACTTGGGCCCGGATGCGGGGGTGGAGGTAGTGCCGCGTTTGGGCTGGGTGGGGACCCGGCCCGTAGTTCCACGCGTGCCGCCGGCCGAACTGCGCGTGCCTCCGGTCGACTTCGCGGCCGACCCGGTACCGGTCCTGGCCGCCTTTGCCTGCCGGGCCTGCTTGGTGGTGGTCTTGCCGGTGCGGGCGGCGGTGGCGCCCAGGACGACGGCGCCGGTCGCGGCGAGCGCCGCCGCGACCGGCCCGCCCACCAGGGCCGCCCCGGCGAGCAGCGTCGCCGTGGCGTTCGCCCCCGTCACCGCGAGGGGAACCACCGGCCACCCACCTGGTGTGTGCGGCACCGACTCGGCCGGTGCGGCCGTGGCGGTGGTGGCGGGCGGCGAGGGCTCGGGCATCTGTGGCGGGGCCTGCTCGCCCACTACCGGTTCGATGCTGACATCGGTCATGCTGGCTACCTCCCTTAGGAGACGAAAGGGCCCGGCCGGGTCTGTGCAAGGAAGCGGCCGGGCCCTTGTGAATGTGCAGGTCAGAGCGTGTTCCGCTCCAGCGCGAAGAAGACGGTGCTGGCGTTGGCGAACTGCGGCCGCTCGGCCACAGCGCACTCGCGCAGGAAGACGTAGACGTCGTGGCGCGTGTCGAGGGTGCCGGGGGTGACGGTGCCGTCCCAGGTGGCCACCTCCTCGCCGGGAAGGTCGAAGGTCAGGACGTAGTGGTGCGTGCCCTGGATCTCGTTGTGCATGGTGAACCTCCATGGATGTCAGGCAGCAAGAGCGAGCGCCGCGACCACGAGGGCGACGACGTGGGCGGTCTGGTCGACGTGCGCGGCACCGCCGTTGCGGGCCCATTCGGTCTGACCGAAGCGGTTCATCCACCAACGGACCGGCCAGCGGCGGTCGATGAACGCGTGTGTCCCGCCGATCCACGCCAGCGCCAGGTACGCGGACCAGGTGCCGATGGACAGGTCCAGCACGACCATGCCCATCAGGAGGGCAAGGGCGCAGGTGGCGACGTGGGTGCCGGCGTGGTCGAGGTTCGCCCGCCAGCCCTTGGCGCCCGGGTCGGCCTTGTGGGCGGCCTGATGGTCGGTCTGGAACGGGTAGTCGGCCAGCAGGTGACCGAGGTAGAGCAGAACGAACACGGTCGCGAACACGGAACTCTCCTCAGTGCCGCTCACGCGGCCGTCGAGTCGGGGTAGGCGCAAGAGGTGCACATGCCGAGCGAGGTCGGGATCCGGTACCCGGCGTCCCGCCCGCACTCGGGGCAGACCTGTCGGGCCGCGTTCGCCTTCGCGAGAGCGGCCCACCGGGCCTCGGTCATCGGGCGGACCGGGCGGGCCAGGTCGATCCGGTAGAGGAACGCGACCAGCGGCCCGCGCCGGCGGCGAGGGCGTTCGAGCTGGGCCACGACCGGCTGACCACCGGGCCGCAGCCCCCTCGCACGGAGCTGGCGGAACGTCGCCAGCCCCTCGGGGGCCAGGCGCCAGCGGTAGACGGGGATCACTGCGCGGCCCCTTCAAGGGACCGGGCGGGGGCGTGGTCGCGGAGTTCCTGGTAGCGGGTGGAGACCCAGCCGATCGACCAGCCGCACAGCTCGGCGGCCTGCCGTACCGGCGCACCCGCCGCGTAGGCGGCGGCCACGGTCTTACGGGCCTGCTCCTCGCCCTGCTTCTTCTGCGCCGGACCGGCGGCGAGGAGTTCAGCTCGTTCACGCTCGGCGCGCTCGGCCTGCTCGCGCTGTTCACGCCGGGCCCGCTCCTCGCGCTCCCGACGCTCCTTCTCCATGCGCGCGGTGGCCTCGCGTTCACGGTGTTCACGCTCGGTCTGCTGCTGTTCACGCTCACGCTCAGCGCGTTCAAGCTCGGCCCGCTCCGCCCTCTCGGCGGCCTCGACCCGCTCACGCTCCTCACGCCGTGCGCGCTCTTCCCGATCGGACTGTTCACGGACGAGGGAGGCTTCGTGCTCACGCTGTTCACGAGCCATCCGGGCCTCGAACTCCCGCGCCTCACGGACCCGCTTCTCAGCAGCGTCGGCACGCTCGACAGCGGCCTTCTCGCGCTCGGCCCGCTCGGTGCGTTCACGCTCCTGGATGACCGTGAGCGCGTTCGTGATCGCCATGCGGTAGGCGAGACCGGTCTCGGCTGTGACGATCAGCAGCAGCGGCGCCACCGCGTGGACCGCCACGCCGACCAGGTCTTTCCTCAGGGCGGAGTCTGCGACGTTCAGCGCCAGGGTCATGCCGCCGGTCATCCACCGCAGTACGACCGGCCACCTGCCGCCGTGCCCGCCGAGACGGGCGAGGACGGAGTCGAGGCGGACGACGATGACGACTGCCGCGTCCACCACGAGCGGCAGAATCGGCGCCGTCCAGTCCCACTCGTCAGCGGTGTGGGCCCGCATGAGCGGCGTGACCGTGAGGACCGAGTACAGCATCGCGCCGGACACGATCAGCCACGTGCCCACCGACAGGGCCCGCTCCGCTGAACGGATCTGAACACCGTTCACGACCCGACCCCCGAACCCGCCAGGACCGGCTCGGCGGCCGGGACCTTCGCGTAGCCGATCAGCTCCAGATCGGCACCGGCGAACGTCGCGTGAACACGCAGGACGCCGGTCTGACCGCCGACCTGAACGCGGTGAACGACCGACTCGGGGGCGATGCTCAGGGCCTCGCGCCACGCCTCGAAGGCGGCGAAGTCGTCATGGAACGTCAGCTCCAGCCGCTCCGGGTAGATCGGCGAGACCTCCACGGTCGGCGCCGGCAGGTGCCCGAACTCCGCGCCGATCAGCCGCAGCGCGAGCAGCGGGGCGGACAGGTCCGCCAGCGTCCGGGCCCTCACGCGGCACCATCCGTCAGCGTCAGGCCAGCGCGGTTAGTGAGGTCCCGGCGGGCCGCCACGACCCGGTTGCGGGCCCGGCGGATCCGCCGCTCGTCCAGCTTCGTGACCGGACGGTCCAGCGTCTTGATCACCGCGTCGAGCAGCTCGACATCTGCCAGGATCAGCGGCATCTCGGTCTCGATCGCGTCCAGCTCCGCGTCCGACGGCTCACCATCGAACGGGTTGGCCGTAACAACGGCCTGAAGTGCAGCGATGGACAACATTGGGTGTGTTCCTCTCAGTCAGGAACGGCCCGAACCGACCCCTCGGTGTTCCCGCACCGGGGGGTCTCGCCGTTAGAACCAGGAATCTCCGGTTCCCCTCTGCCCCGCCCGTACGGGCACCCCGTGAACAGGGCCCGGACGGGCGGAGGAGGCAACCGGCCGCAGCAACCGCTGCGCAGGTGACCTGACGTCCGCGAATCACCGGCTTTCGCGGTGCGCCGAGACGGCGGCGGATCAGGGGGACTCGTTGTGGGCGTGACCGACGTGCCGGTCCAGCACGTTCGGCGCCCGTGGTCTTCGTTGGTACACATCGACCTCCCGACGGTGGGGCGGGATGTGTTGATCAGACCTCCGATACACGTGGTGCTCCTCGCCCCGAGGAGGTCTGGTTCTCGGGGGTGATCAGGGCAGGTGCCACGTGGGTCTTAGAGCCGATGGCGTGTCCCCCTGCGGGGTGTGGGGCCCGGTTGTGACGCGGGCCCGGTCTCGGTCGGCTGGTCTCCACTCGCCACTGGCCGGAGCTGTCACGGCCGTCGTTCTGCGGTGGATCACGCTGTTGAGTTGGGACACACCGGACCCAGACCCTTCGGCCCATCTGGTGCGCACCAATAGATTGGCATCTGGTGCGCACCAGATGCAACCCCTTCTGGGGGTTGCGTGTCGGTGTGCATCTCCAGAGAACGGCCGGAGTGGGGTGTCTCGGTAGCCAACTGGGGTTAACCTCAAGGGTGTTAACCAGCTCTCACCTGGGGCTTTACAGGAGGCGGCGTGGCAACCGGGTTAAAGGAAGTCAGGACCACGCGAGGGTGGTCGCAGGACCGATTGGTCCACGAGATGCAGAGGTTCGCGGAGCAACGACTGCTCGACATTGCCTCGCCGGCGAGCCTCAAGACCTACATCTCGGAGTGGGAGAACGGTCGACGCACCATCACGGACCGGTATGCCGCGATCCTCCGGCCGCTCCTCGGCGCCACGGACGCCGAACTGCGGGGCCGGACCGAGGCGCCCGAGCCACAGGCGGATGGCTACGCGGACCTGCTGAGCCGGATCGATGCGGCGGGCAGCCTGAGTGAGTCCATGGTCCCGTCGTTCCTGGCCCAGACCGAGCTACTCCGGACCATGGACCGGCAGATGGGCGCGACCGGCCTGGTGGACCAGATGAACGGGCATCTGGCGGCGATGGAGGAAGCGCTGACGTTTGCCGTGCTGCCGGGAGCGCGGCGGCCTATCGCGACGGCCCTCGCCGGAGCGTCCACCCTTGCCGCATGGCAGGCGCTGGACGCCGGCGCCGTGGACAGGGCATGGCGGAGGTACGAGCTCGCCAAGAAGGCTGCCCAGGACGCCGAGTCTCCGCTCTACCTGGCGCACGCCATGGGCGAGCAGGCATACGTCCTCGCGGACGCCGGCCGCCCCCAGCTCGCCATCGAACTGGTGCGGGACGCGCAGCGCACCCACCCCGAGCGCCACTCGCCGCGGCTGCGGGCGTGGCTTGCGGCTGCCGAAGCTGAGTTGTGCGCTGCTGCTGGGCTCGAGATGGAGTCGGCGGCACGGTCGGCGCTTGAGCGAGCGACCGCGCTTCTCCCCGATGACGGCGAGGTGCGCGATGCCGACATGCTGAGCATCTTCCTCAACACAGGCCACCTCGCGAGGTGGCGCGGGAACGTCCTCGCCAAGCTCGGCGACGCCTCAGCGATGGAGGAGCTGTATGCCTCGCTCGACAGCGCTGACGAGTCCTTCGTACGCGCGAACTCCGGTCTGCACTGCGATCTAACTCAGGCGCACCTGGCCCGGGGAGAGCTGGAAGACGCGCGGTCCCATCTTCAGAAGGCCAGGCTGCTGGCGAACCGCACGGGGTCCGTGCGGTATCGCCGCCGAGTGGAGCTGCTTACCGGTCGCCTCTAGTGCGGGACGCCAGGATGTGGAGCAGGGCTACGAGCGTGCCCGACCCCATCAGCTTGCCCTCGGACATGAGTCGGGGGATGTCGTCGAGGGGGACCCAGGCGACCTCGCCGGCCTCCTCCGCGTCCGTGGGCTCACCGACCTTCTCGGCGCCACGGGCCACGAAGATTTCGTGCGGTGAGTCGACCATGCCGATCATCGGCTGGTAACTGACGATGTGCTCGACAGGGCCGGGACGCCACCCCGTCTCCTCCTCGGTCTCGCGGGCCGCCGTGGTGGCGGCATCCTCGCCCGCGTCCACGATTCCGCCAGGCAGTTCCCAACCCCACTGTTCCGGCACGAAGCGGTACCGCCACAGCATGAGCACACGGTCTTGGTCGTCGATCACGGCGGTGATGGCCACGCGGAAGAGCCGGACGACGTGGTGCTCGAAGCGGTCGACGCCGGGTGGCTCAACGTCGACCAGGTCCAGGTTTACCCACCGGTTCTCGTACACGTGGCGGGAGCCATGGATCTTCCATGGTTCCATCGCTGCCGGCGTCGGGACGCTCTCACCGCCGAGGACGCGGTAAGCGCTGCGGTCGTGAGCCTTGATCAGGTGCTCGTTCGCCAGGCGAGTGAGTACCTGGCGCAGCGCGGTACGGCCGATTTCAAGCTCGGCGCTCAGCGTCCGCTCGGACGGTAGTTTGTCGCCGGGGCCGTACCGGCCCGACTCGATCCAGGATCGGATCGTCTCGTAGACCCTCTGAGTTTTGGGCCCCATACTCGGCATACACCCCCGCATCGTTGGTTGATGCTGGCCAGCGTATCGGGGGAGTGCTGCGGACGACTCGGCCATGCGATCTCTCCTGACTGTCGCCCGCCTTGACGGGCGGCCGACACAGAGCTCTTCTTCCAGTTGGGTCGCTGCGGATGGGAGTGCGCATTGTCGACACCAACGACCGCCACCTGCTGATCGAATCTGCCAATCCAGAATCAGGGATGATTTTCTGTTTCTTCCTCGGGTGGGACAGAAAAAGAAATTCGCGCAGGTAGGGTGCCTTGCAGACTCATGGTTAGTAGCTCCCTTGCGGCACGCTTAAGAGGGATCAGAGTGCTCCATTCGAAATCCCGCTCGGGAGTTGGGCGGAATATTCCAAACTGAAATGCACCGGGAGTCCTTTCGGGGCCGTGTAGGCGTCCTGTGTGGACAGTCTTTGATCGATTGCCGTAAACAGGGCGAAGCATCTCCACTTCCGTCTCGTTTAGTACGAGCTTGAGAGTTTCCCGGAACTTTGCTGCAATGCTGGTGTGGCCGCCGCACGTGGCGCACTTATCTTCCTTGTACAACATGAGGGAAACCGCTTCGATCGCGGCCACGAATGCCACCTGGGCCATGCTCGGATGCCCGATTTCAAGTCGGCACCCTTCCATATACATCGCCGAGGCTGAATCCAGCTTGACTCGCTTCCCTGCTCTTGTGAAGGCACTGCTGACCCAGGTGGGTACGCTCACTTCATACTTATTCGAGTCGTCTGGCGAGTATTCGAAATGGTCACTTCTGAGCCAAGGGGCCACGTCAGGGGCAATCCTTTCCCCAGTTCGAGGGGCATCGCCGCTTCTCTTACGTCGATCGTCACGCCCCATGCTATGGAGAGAATGGAAATCAGGCGGTTCAGTTGTCCGGCCGCATCGACCTGGGCTTCACTCCAGTCGTATCCGCGACTCTCTCCCTGAACCATAATGGGAATGGATGCGAACAGGCTCCAGCCGCTTAGCGACTTCTTTGGCGCCCCTGTCTCGATGTAGTAGCGCCCCGTCGAGGAGAGGGAGAGATTGTCCACTTTCGCATTTTTCGCCAAGTGAAGTACTTTTGGGTCATACTTCGGTGGTGTGGCGCCAATCAAAGCTGTCCATTTATGCTTCTTGGGTTCCTCGCTCACTCCCTCCGTGGCATTCTTGATCGCATCTTCCCAGATTGCTGAGAGTGTAGGGTCTTCGTTCTCCTTAAGTCCGGAAAGCCAAATTTTAACGGCGCCATCGGGAATTGGGAGGATGAGGATTCGTGTATCCGTGCGCTCGCCATTTGGGTAGGTGGTGCTGAATTCCATCAGGCCGGTCGTGACATCCCTCTGAATTCCGTGGCCGACGGACTTAAGGGGATCGTAAAGGTGTTGGGCGACGCGGTTCAGCCATTCGTCTCCCTCCTTCTCCCAGTCAATGGCAGGGGCGTCCAATGCCCGTATCCAGCGCCACGTCTGATCCATGCATCCTCCTGAGCGGAAGCTCTAAGGTTCCCAGGTGCATGGTCAACTCGCACTCACTTTGTGAGCTGCGGCGCACCCCAGAGGACCGACAAGCGCGCCTGTGCGTACAGTGCTCCAGCCGCCCACCAACCCCTCGCCGGGTCGTCTCTGACCATAGGGCGTGTACCCCTGCCCAATCCGGCCGGTGATCCCGCCCTAGTTGAGGGCTACCGCCGGCTAGTGCTGTGACCGCATAGGTCCACCGGGTTGCGGGTCATGCTGCAACGGCGAGGGGGCGTCCTCCCCAGCGCATGCCCTTCTCGCTGCGTACTCGTACCGGTTCCGCCATCGCTTCTCCCTGCAGGGCGGACCAGTCACGCCCGAACCCGGCGCGCGACTCACTTAGCATCTCTTGTCATGAGCGATTCGGAGCCCCTTCTTGACTGGCTGCAGAACTGGTACGCGCAGCAGTGCGACGGCGACTGGGAGCACGCGTGGGGCGTGAAGATCGACACGCTCGACAATCCCGGCTGGAGCATCGAGATCGATCTCGAGGACACGAATCTGGAAGAACGCGAGTACACCCTCCAGGAGGTCAATCGCAGCGCACAGGACTGGGTCCATGCGTGGACCGCCGAGAAGACCTTCCACGCCGCGTGCGGTCCCGGAAACCTCACCGAGGCCCTCACCCTGTTCCGAACCTGGGCAACAACGACGGCCTCCTGAGCGGATACACAGCCGGAGACACCAAACCGGTGGACCTATGCGGTCACAGCACTAGGGAGCCAGACGGGGAGCCACACGAGGCGACATCCAGCGGATGTAGGCGAACTTCAGCGACCGCAGGGGCTCCCCCTAGGGCCGGTGAGCGGGCGCCTGATGGAGGCTGAGAGAGGGGGTCCCATTACCTCGCAGGTAATCGACCCCTTCCGGGCCACGCGGCATGCTCATGAACACCGGAACCCGGGCGGCGCACTCCGCTCGGGCTCCGGACCCACCTCGGGCCATGTCCGGCAGATCATGGCCGGACAGGCCCCAGCCCGAACGTCCCCATGGAGGGTGATCCGCCATGTCCCAGGCCCTGCGCGTATCGTTGAGGACTGCCCGCACCGCTCAGCCGCAGACCGCGCTGCGCCGCTTTCTCGCCCTCGACGCCGTCGTCACCGGCGCCAACGGACTCGCCTACCTCACGGCCTCCGGCCCCCTCGGCGAGCTCCTCGGCATCGACGCGGCCCTCCTGCTCGAACTCGGCGTCTTCCTCACCGCGTACGCCGCCGGCGTCGCCTGGCTCGCGAGCCGCCCGCAGCCCCCGGCCCTCGGCGTCAAGCTCGTCGTCGACCTCAACGTCCTCTGGGTCGTCCTCAGCGTCGTCGCCCTCTTCACCTGGCTGGAGCCGACCACCGCGGGCCTGCTGTGGACACCGATGCAGGCGGCCACCGTCGCCGGCTTCGCCGTGCTCCAGTGGACCGCTCTGCGAGCCGTCTCGGCTACTACTCGCTGACCGTCACCGCCAGGGACTGGAGGTACGCGACCGTCTCCGCGTCGGCCGGGAGCAGCGTCTCGATGGCCAGCTCGGCGACGGTCACGTCCATCGGTGTGTTGAACGTCGAGATCGACGACACGAACGACAGGATCCGTCCGTCGTGCTCGATCCGCATCGGCAGCGCGATGTACGGGTACGGCTCCGCGTCGGGGGCGCTCTCCTCCTCCGCGCCGGGCGGCAGCGGATAGGCCGCCACCTCCTCGTACAGCTCCCGCAGCGCCTCCGACCGGGCCAGGGCGATCTGCCGCTCCATCTGGGCCAGCAGGTGCCCTCGCCACTCCCGCAGGTTACGGATCCGGGGCGCGAGGCCCTCCGGATGGAGGGTGAGCCGCATCGCGTTCAGCGGCGAGGCCAGCAGATGCTCCGGCAGCCCGTCGAGCAGCAGCCCGATGCCCCGGTTGGCCGCCACCACCGTGTACGAGCCGTCCACCACGAACGCCGGATACGGCTCGTACCCCCGCAGCAGCCGCTCGATGCCCTCCCGCAGCGCCTCGAGCCGCGGGGCGTCGAGCGGCGACTCCGTGTACCGGGGGGCGTAACCGGCGGCGAGCAGCAGCGCGTTCCGGTCTCGCATCGGCACGTCCAGGTGCTCGGCGAGCCGGAGGACCATCTCCTCGCTCGGCCGGGAGCGGCCGGTCTCCACGAAGGAGATGTGCCGGGCGGACGAATCCGCGCGCAGTGCGAGCTCCAGCTGGCTCAGCCGGCGCTGCTCACGCCAACCGCGCAGCAGCGGCCCTACCCCCGTGTCGCTCACGACAGTTGTCATGGCCAGACGGTATCCCAGAGGGGGACCCGGGTAGCTTTCCCGGGGGACCCTGTCCGTCATCGCGCACCACCTGACCGGAGGGAGCACCACCGTGCCCACACAGCCGCTGTCGCAGAAGGAGATCGAGGACCGTCTGCGGGAGCTCCCCGGGTGGTCCGTCGAGGGCGGCGATCGTCTCGCCCGCACCTACCGGCTCGGCGACCACTTCGCCGCGACCGCGCTCGTCGTGCACGTGGCCCAGATCCAGCAGGAGCTCGACCACCACTCCGATCTGACGCTCGGTTACAACACGGTGGCCCTGTCCGTGAACACCCACTCCGTCGGCGGGGCCGTCACGGAGAAGGACTTCGAGCTCGCCGAGCGCGTCGAAGGGATCGCCCCGGGCCACGGCGCGAACTGACCCCCCGTCGCCTTCGAGGTGTTTCGTAGGATCACCGGCATGGCTGACACCCTGCTCGACTACGAGGCCGAGGCGGCGCACTACGACCGGACCCGCGGCGGCGTGCCCCGCGCCGACGCCGCGGCCGAGGCCGTGCTGCGGCTCGTACCGCCCGGCGCCCGCACGCTCCTCGACGTCGCCTGCGGCACCGGCCTCGTCACCGAGCGGCTCACCAGGACCGGTCTGCGGGTGTACGGGGCCGACGCCGCCCACGCGATGCTGCGGACGGCCGCCGGGCGGCTGCCCGGCCGGACCGTCCGCGCCGACGCCCGGCGGCTGCCGCTGCCCGACGCCTCCCTGGACGCGGTCTCCGCCGTGTGGCTGCTGCACCTCGTCTCCTTCGCGCCGGAGATCGTCGCCGAGGCGGCCCGCGTCCTGCGCCCCGGCGGCGTCCTGATCGCCACGGTCGACAAGGACGCCGGCCATGACGTCGGCAGTGACATCGACGGGATCCTCCGACCCCACCGCTCGGCCGCCGCGGCCTCCGACCGCGCCGACCTGATCACCCGTCACGCGGCTCTCCACGGCCTCGACCCCGCTCCCGGCACCCACTTCACGGGCCACGGCCAGGGCAGCACCCCGCGCGACGCCGTACGGAAGCTGCGCGCGGGCTACTTCGCCTCCTGGTTCGACGGCGCCACGACGTCCTCCGACGCGCTCGCCGCCGCCCTCGCGGCCCTCCCGGACCAGGACCGCCCCCGTGACGACCCCCGATACCGGCTGGCCGCCTTCGTCAAGCGCGGCTGAACCCCCTGAGCGGGCCCGCGTGGCCTTCCGTCCGGTGGAGGCGCCCGCACCGTCTCGGGCCGTAGGGCCACGGCGGAAGCCGTCTCAGGTCGCCGCCCCGCCCCAGGTCTCCGTCGCGAACGCGGCGAACGCGCGCGGCTCGCGGCCCAGGATCCGCTTCACCCCGTCCGTCGTCGAGGCGTTGTGGCCGTCGAGGAGCGACGCGAAGAGGGCCGCGAGCCACTCGGCCTCCGGCTCCGGGAGACCGAAGCCGGTGAGGAACCCCGCGTACTCCGTCGCGGACATCGCCTGGTAGAACACCGGGCGGCCCGAGGCGCGCGAGACCTCCGCCGCCACCTCGGCGAAGGACACCGGCCGCGGCCCCGTCACCTCGTGCACCCGCCCCGCGTGCCCGTCCGCCGTCAGCGTCTCGACGACCACGTCCGCGAGGTCGTCCGCGTCGATGAACGGCTCGGCCGTGTCACCCGCGGGGAAGACCAGCGCGCCCTCGGCGACGCCCTCCGCGAGCAGTCCCTCGGAGAAGTTCTGCGCGAAGAACGAGGCCCGGACCACGGTCAGTTCGACCCCGGCGGCCGCCTCCCGCAGCGCCTCCTCCGCCACGACCGCCTCGGGCTCCCCGCGCCCGGACAGCAGCGTCACGCGACGTACGCCGCTCTCGGCGGCGAGGCGCCCGAAGGTACGCATCGCCTCGACCGCGCCCGGGGCGGCGAGGTCCGGATAGTAGGCCACGTAGGCGGCGTCCGCGCCCCTCAGCGCCGGGCCCCAGGTCGCCGGGGACTCCCAGTCGAAGGGCGTCGTTCCGGTACGGGACCCGGCGCGGACGGTCGCCCCGCGCGCCCCGAGCCGCTCGGCGACGCGCCGCCCGGTCTTGCCGGAGGCGCTCGTCACCAGGATCGTCTGCGTACTCCGCGCGCTCCGCGCGCCCTGAGTACCGTCCGTGCTCTGCGTGTTCCGCGTGTTCGTCGTCATGGTTCAAGACTCCCGCCCACGGCCCCCGCAGCCCATGCTCCGCAGTCTCACGCGCCTACGTCTCCGTCTCACCCGTACGGCGCGGGGCCTACGATCCGGCCATGGACGCACTCGCCGGACTCCTCGACGGCCCCCGCGCCAAGGGCGCCTTCCTCCTCCGCATGATCATGGAGCCGCCGTGGTCCGTGCGCATCGAGGACGGCGCGCCCCTCTGCCTCATGTGCGTCACCGACGGCGAGGCCTGGGTCGTCCCTGACACCGGTGAAGCCGTCCTCCTGCGGCCCGGGGACATCGCCATCGCCCGTGGCCCGGAGCCGTACACCGTCGCCGACGCCCCCGACGCGCCGCCCCGCGCCCGCATCGGCCCCGACGGCGGCTGCACCACCCTCGCCGGGGAGCCGCTCGCCCAGACCATGCGCCTGGGCGTCCGCACCTGGGGCAACGCCCTCGACGGCAGCAGCACGGTCCTCGTCGGCACCTACCGGATGGACGGCGAGGTCGGCCGCCGGCTGCTCGACGCCCTGCCGACGCTGCTCCACCTGCCCGCCGACGTCTGGAACTGCCCCCTCATGCCCTTCCTCGACGAGGAGATCGCCCGCGACGAACCCGGCCAGACCGTCGTCCTCGACCGGGTCCTCGACCTGCTGCTCATCGCCGCCGTCCGCGCCTGGTTCTCCCGTCCCGGGGCCGAGGCGCCCGCCTGGTACAAGGCCATGGGCGACCCGGTCGTCGGCCGGGCGCTCCGGCTGCTCCAGGACGACCCCGCCCACCCCTGGACCGTCGCCTCGCTCGCCGCGAAGTCCGGCGTGTCCCGGGCCGCGCTCGCCCGCCGCTTCAGCGCACTCGTCGGCGAGACCCCGATGGCGTACCTCACCGACTGGCGGCTCGCGCTCGCGGCCGATCTGCTGCGGGAGACGGACGCCACCGTCGAGGCGGTCGCCCGGCAGGTCGGCTACAGCGGCGCGTTCGCCCTCAGCGCCGCCTTCAAAAGAGTCCGGGGTCTCAGCCCGCAGGAGCACCGCACCCGCGGCTGACCGGCCCCGGGCGACGGGCCGCCGGACCGGCGACACCCCTTGCCACTCCTTGCCGGACCGGCAAATCCCTCCGGACACTTTGCCGGTCCGGCAATATTTCTCGCGCATCGCGCCGACCCGTCGCACTCTGGACCCATGAGTCAGCACCGCGCGTCCCACCACGGCCACGACCACCAGCAGGGGCATGGTCACGGGCACGGCCACCACCACGACAGCACCCACCCGGACTGGAACCAGGTCGCCCCGCTCCTGGAGCGGCAGGCCGAGATCGCGAGCTCCGCCTACGCCGAGGCCGCCGCCTGGCTCGGCACCCTCGCCCCCGTCTACGGCGTCCGGCGGATCCTCGACATCGGCAGCGGCCCCGGCGTCGTCACCAGCCTGCTCGCGGAGGCCTTCCCGGCCGCCGAGACCGTCGCTGTGGACGGCACCCCCGAACTCCTCGTACGGGCCCGCGACCGCGCCGAGGCCCGGGGGCTCGGCGCCCGGGTCTCCACCCTCCACGCCGAACTCCCCGAGGGCATCGGCACCCTGGGCGAGGCCGACCTCGTCTGGGCCGGCAACTCCCTGCACCACATCGGCGACCAGCGGGCCGCGCTCGCGGAGCTCGCCGGGGTCCTGCGGCCCGGCGGGCTGATCGCCCTGGTCGAGGGCGGCCTGCCCACCCGCCACCTGCCCTGGCACATCGGTATCGGCCGACCGGGCCTGGAGGCCCGCCTCGACGCCGCCGACGCCGACCGGTTCGGCGAGATGCGCGCCGGAACGCCCGGATCCGTCGACGAGCCGGACGACTGGCGGGCGCTCCTCGCCGCGGCCGGCCTCACCCCCGCCGGCACCCGCACGTTCCTCACGGACGTCCCGGCGCCCGTCTCCCCGGTCGTCCGCGAGCTGGCCGTCTCGCACTACCAGCGCCTGCGCGACGGCTTCGGCGACCGCCTCGCCCCGGACGACCGCAAGACGCTCGACCTGCTCCTGGACCCGGCCGACGCGAGGTCCCTGCACCACCGCACGGACCTCTTCCACCTCGCGGCCCGCACCGTCCACACCGCCCGCAAGGGCTGACGGCCCGGGCGCGACGTCAGGACACCGGCTCCAACCGCCACCACTGGAACGGCGAGTCGGTGTCCTCCCACTGCCGTACGGCCCCGCCGGCCTCCCGGGACCCGGCCGCGACCTCCAGGAACAGTCCGCTCACGAAGCTCACCAGCGCCACCGTCCCCGGCGACTGGAGGTCCTGCTCGATGACCCACTCCTGCGCGCCGAAGTTGTTCGGCTTCCACTGCTGGATCAGGGCGCCGTTCTCCGTGGACGCGTTCATGACGTCGAGTCGTTTGCCGCTGGCCGCGTTGACCAGGTGGTAGAGCCCGCCGCCGTTGGGCACGGCCGAGATGTGCCAGTGCTGCCCGGGCGTGCCGTCCTCGACCCCCTGCAGCATCTTCGCGCCGCTGCGGCCCGACCCCTCGGGCACTTCGAGCAGCAGCCCGCTCGCCACGTTCCGTACCCGGTAGACGCCCTCCTCGACGGGCCTCGGGGCACCACTCACCGCTCGCTCCTCTTCCCTGATGCGCGCCCGGCTCCTGGATACGCGCCCGACTCTTCCTACGCGCCGACGTGGAACTCCGCCGGGTCCGGCCCGATCCGGCGGTTCTCGTCGAGGGCGGTGATCGCGGCCAGGTCCTCCGGGTCGAGCTCGAAGTCGAAGACGGTGATGTTCTCGCGGATGCGCGAGGGGGTCACCGACTTCGGGATGACGACGTTCCCCACCTGAAGGTGCCAGCGCAGCACCACCTGGGCGGGCGTCCGCCCGTGCTTCCGCGCGATCGCCACGATCGCCGGGACCTCCAGGAGGCCCTTGCCCTGGCCGAGCGGCGACCACGCCTCCGTCGCGATGCCGTGCCGGGCGTGCGCCTCGCGCGAGGCCGTCTGCTGGAGCTGCGGGTGGAGCTCGATCTGGTTGACGGCCGGCACGACCGACGTCTCACCGATCAGCCGCTCCAGGTGTTCGGGAAGGAAGTTCGAGACGCCGATCGCCCTCGCCCGTCCGTCGGCGTGGATCTTCTCGAGGGCGCGGTACGTGTCGACGTACGCGTCCTTCGCCGGCAGCGGCCAGTGGATCAGGTACAGGTCGACGTGGTCGAGGCCCAGCTTGTCCAGCGAGGTGTCGAAGGCACGCATCGTCGTGTCGTACCCCTGCTCGCTGTTCCACACCTTGGTGGTGACGAACAGCTCCTCGCGGGGGATCCCCGAGGCGGCGACAGCCTGACCGGTGCCGCGCTCGTTCTGGTAGATCGCGGCGGTGTCGATCGAGCGGTAGCCGGCCTCCAGGGCGGTGGCCACGGCCGTCGCGGCCTCCTCGTCCGGCACCTGCCACACGCCGAAGCCGAGCTGCGGCATCCGCACGCCGTTGTTCAGGGCGATCGAGGGGACCTGGCCGGGGGTGCTGTCCGTGCTCACGTGGAGAGGATCCTTACGTCGTCGGGGCGTGCTCGTCATCGTGTCGAAGCACTTCCCCCGTTCAACGATCACGGGCCCTCCGGCATTCCATGCCGCCCCGCGTCACCCGTAGAGCGCCTCGACCTCCGCCGCGTACGCCCGCTCGATCGCCTTCCGCTTCAGCTTCAGCGACGGTGTCAGCAGCCCGTGCTCCTCGCTGAACGGATGCGCCAGGATCCGGAAGGTACGGATCGACTCGGCCTGCGAGACCAAGGTGTTGGCCGCCACCACGCCCCGCCGGATCTCCGTCTCCAGCGACGGGTCGCGCACCAGCTCGGCCGGCGAGAGCGGCGCCCGCCCCTGCATCGCGAGCCAGTGCTCCACCGCCTCCTGGTCGATCGTCACCAGCGCGGCGATGTACGGCCTGTCGTTGCCGACGACGATGCACTGGGCGATCAGCGGGTGCGCCCGCACCCGCTCCTCGAGACCCGTCGGTGCGACGCTCTTGCCGCCCGAGGTCACCAGGATCTCCTTCTTCCGCCCGGTGATCGTCAGATAGCCGTCGTCGTCGAGCGAGCCCAGGTCGCCGGTGGCCAGCCAGCCGTCGTTGAGGACGGCGGAGGTCGCCCGCGGATCGTTGAGGTAACCGGAGAAGACCTGCCCGCCGTGCAGCCACACCTCACCGTCCTCCGCGATGTGCACCGTCGTCCCGGGGACCGGCTGGCCGACCGTGCCGTACCGGGTCCGCTCGGGCGGGTTCGCCGTGGCGGCGGCGGACGATTCGGTCAGCCCGTACCCCTCGAAGACCGTGATCCCGGCGCCCGCGAAGAACAGCCCCTGCCGCCGGGCCATCGCCGAACCGCCCGACATCGCGTGCCGCATCCGCCCGCCCAGGGCGGCGCGGACCTTCCCGTACACCGTCTTCTCGAAGAACTGGTGCTGCACGCGCAGCGCGGCGGACGGCCCCGGGCCGAGCCCGAAGGCCTTCTGCTCCAGCGCCTCCGCGTACGCGACCGCCACCTCCACGGACTTGTCGAAGGGGGCCGCCCGCCCCTCGGTCTCCGCCTTGCGCCGGGCCGCGTGGAAGACCTTCTCGAAGACGTACGGGACGGCGAGGACGAAGCTCGGCCGGAAGGCCGCCAGGTCCGGGAGCAGCTCGGCTGCGGCCATCACGGGCTGGTGGCCCAGCTTCACACCGCCCCGGATCGCCGCCACCTCCACCATCCGCCCGAAGACGTGCGCCAGCGGCAGGAAGAGGAGGGTCGACGCCTGGTCCCCCGGCCGGGACCGGAAGACCGGTTCCCAGCGGCCGATCAGCATGTCCGACTCGAACATGAAGTTGGCGTGGGTGATCACGCAGCCCTTCGGGCGGCCCGTCGTCCCCGAGGTGTAGATGATCGTGGCCACCGACTCGGGCGTCACCGCGCGCCGGTGCCGCTGCACGACGTCCTCGTCGATCTCCGTCCCCGCCGCCGTCAGCTCGGCCACGGCACCCGCCCCCGAGTCCAGCTGCCACAGGCGCTGGAGCCGGGGGAGCCGGTCGATCACCGAACCGATCGTCATCGCGTGGTCCTCGTGCTCCACCACGCACGCCGTGACCTCGGCGTCGTGCAGCATCCAGAAGACCTGCTCGGCGGAGGACGTCGGATAGATCGGCACGGGCTGAGCGCCGAGCGTCCACAGCGCGAAGTCGAAGAGCGTCCACTCGTAGCGGGTACGGGACATGACCGCGACCCGGTCGCCGAACCGCACGCCCTGCGCGATCAGCCCCTTCGCGAGCCCGAGGACCTCGTCCCGGAAGCGCGCGGCCGTCACGTCCCGCCACACGCCGTCCGGGCCCTTGCGGCCGAGCGCGATCCGGTCCGGGTCGGCGAGGGCGTGATCGAAGACGGCGTCCGCCAGACCGCCGACCTGAGGCGCCGCCGCGACGGGCGGCACGGTGAACTCGCGCACTTGCCTGCTCCTCCCTCGTCGGCTCGTCGGCTCGATGGCTGAAAGGGACCGCTGTCGCGCTCCGTACGGCGCGGGTGACGGTACCCCACGGGCCTGCCCGGCGGGAGGGCCTTCACCAAGCCGGGACATTCCGCGTTCCTCCAGGTCAGGACGGGTAAGAGGGGCAAGTCGCGGGTGCGGCGGGCCCGTTGCAGACCGCTCGGTACGTCCGTCCGGCGTGAATCTCCACGGAATCTG
Source organism: Streptomyces sp. NBC_00094 (assembly GCF_026343125.1). Taxonomy (NCBI): domain Bacteria; kingdom Bacillati; phylum Actinomycetota; class Actinomycetes; order Kitasatosporales; family Streptomycetaceae; genus Streptomyces; species Streptomyces sp. NBC_00094. The sequence continues at coordinate 6,741,631 of NZ_JAPEMB010000001.1, forward strand.
TACCCCCTGCGCACGGGAGGGCGGCACGGAGACGGTGTGGCCGGTCCTCGCGGGCGGTTCGGGGCGCCCCGGCGCGGGCGGGGGCGGTGGTCCGGCGCGGCAGGGTGCAGTGGTTCAGCGCGGGCGAGTGCGGTGGTCCGGCGCGGGCGGTTCGGGCGGCTCAGCGCGGCCGGTGCAGACGGCTCAGCGTGGTCGGTGCAGGCGGTCGCCGCCCGCCAGGATCGCCTCCGCCAGCGCGTCCGCCGCCTCCTGTGTCGCCCCGCCCCGCCGCCCCCGCAGCAGGACGAAGCCGACCTCGCCCAGCTCCGGGAGCCCCGCGCGGGCCGGCACCGGGGCGAGCCCCTCCGGCACCAGGCCCCGGGTGTGGGCCATCACGCCGAGCCCGGCCCGGGCCGCCGCGACGTTCGCGCTCAGGCTGGAACTCGTACACGCGATCCGCCAGGCCCGGCCCTGCGCCTGCAACGCCTCCAACGCGCGCGCCCGCGTGATGCCCGGCGGCGGGAACAGGATGAGCGGCACCGGCCGGTCCGGTTCGATCCGCAGCCCCGGCGCCCCGATCCAGATCAGGGAGTCCTGCCAGACGAGCCGCCCCTCGCTCTGCTCTCCCTCCTCGCCGCGCCGCTTCGCCAGGATCAGATCGAGCCGGCCGGCCGCGAGCCGGTCCTGGAGGGTCCCCGACAGCTCGACCGTCAGCTCCAGGTCGACCTCGGGATGCTCGCGCCGGAAGGACTCCAGGATCTCCGGCAGCCGGGTCGTCACGAAGTCCTCCGACGCTCCGAAACGCAGCCGCCCCCGCAGCCGCGTCCCGCCGAACCAGGCCGCCGCACGCTCGTGCGCCTGCAGGATCGCGCGCGCGAAACCGAGCATCGCCTCGCCGTCCTCGGTCAGCTCCACGCTGTGCGTGTCGCGCGAGAAGAGCGGCCGCCCCGTCGCCTCCTCGAGCCGCCGGACGTGCTGGCTGACCGTCGACTGCCGCACCCCGAGCCGACGCGCGGCCTGCGTGAAGCTGAGCGTCTGGGCCACGGCGAGGAAGGTGCGCAACTGCGTGGGTTCGTACACAGGACGACGGTAAGCCCTGTCATCACGGATCGCGATGACAGTCAGAGTGCTGTACGGGATTCCCGATCACCGCTCCCTGGACCAGGATGGAAGCGCACCCCGCACTCCACAGAGCTGAAGCCCATGACCCCCCGCACCGCTCGCGCCATCCCCCGCCGCGTCCCCAGCCCGCCGTCCTGGTTCCCCGTCGACGGGTTCGTCCTGGCGCTGCTTGGCACGGTCGGGCTCGCGGCGCTCCTGCCCGCCTCCGGGGCCGCCGCCACCCTCGCGGAGGGTGCGTCGACCGGGGCGGTGGCGCTGCTCTTCTTCCTCTACGGAGCCCGGCTCTCCACCCGCGAGGCACTCGACGGCCTCCGGCACTGGCGGCTCCACCTCACCGTCCTCGGCTGCACCTTCCTCCTCTTCCCGCTCCTCGGGCTCGCCGCGCGGGGCCTCGTGCCCACCGTGCTGACCCCGCAGCTCTACAGCGGGCTGCTCTTCCTCTGCCTGGTGCCCTCCACCATCCAGTCCTCCATCGCCTTCACCTCGATCGCCCGGGGAAACGTGCCCGCCGCGATCTGCGCCGGCTCCTTCTCCTCGCTGGCGGGCATCGTGCTGACCCCGCTCCTCGCGGCCCTGCTCCTCGGCGGCACCACCGTCGGCCTCTCCGCCGACGGCATCCTGAAGATCGTGCTCCAGCTCCTCGTGCCCTTCCTGGCCGGCCAGTTCCTGCGCCGCTGGGTGGGCGGCTTCCTCGTCCGCCACAAGAAGGTGCTCGGGTACGTCGACCGGGGCTCCATCCTGCTCGTCGTCTACACCGCTTTCAGCCAGGGCATGGTCGCCGGCATCTGGCACCTGGTGACCCCGGGCCGGCTCGGGCTGCTCCTCGCCGTCGAGGCCGTCCTGCTCGCCGTGATGCTGGCGCTGACCTGGTACGGGGGAAAGCGGCTCGGCTTCGACCGGGCCGACCGCGTCGCCGTCCAGTTCGCCGGCTCGAAGAAGAGCCTGGCGGCCGGACTGCCGATGGCCAGCGTCCTCTTCGGCGCGCACGCCTCGCTCGCCGTACTCCCGCTGATGCTCTTCCACCAGATGCAGCTGATGGTCTGCGCGGTCATCGCGAAGCGCCGCTCCAGGGACCCGGAGGCACTGCGGGCCCCGGCCCAGGAGACATCGCAGACCCCGCTCCCGGCCCCCTCCCCGGCGTCGGCCCCGTCCTCGGACGCCGTCTCCCACGCCGCCCCCGCCCCCGTCGGCCGGATCACACCCCCACCCGCCCCGCGATGATCATCCGGGCCGCTACGGTGCTCCCATGCCCTCACTCGATCCCGGCCGCACCGCGCTCGTCCTCGTCGACCTGATGGAGCGCATCGTCGCGCTGCCCCTCGCCCCCCGCCCCGGCACCGACGTCCTCGCCGCCGCCGCCCGGCTCGCCGACACCTTCCGGGACGCCGGAGCACCCGTCGTCCACATCCGTGTCGAGCGGCCGAACGTCGCTGCCCAGCCGGCCGGCAGCGAACTCGTCCCCGACCTCGTCGAGGCAGGCGACCCCGTCGTCGTCAAGCGCACCATCGGCGGGTTCCACGACACCGGACTCCACGAGCTGCTCACCGGCCTCGGCGTCACGACCCTCGTCCTCGGCGGCATCGCCACCAACCTCGGCGTCGAGTCCACCGCCCGCGCCGCCTGCGACCTCGGCTACGACCTCGTCTTCGCCGAGGACGCCATGACCGCGCTCACCGCGGACGAGCACCGGGCCTCCGTCGACCTGGACTTCCCCCGCCTCGGCACGGTCGCCGCCGCCTCCGGGATCACCCTGGAAGGCCGCCGGTGACACCCGTCCCGATACGGTACGGGGCTCGCCCCTGCTCCCTCGTCGTCTGCCGGGGCTGCTGCTGCGGCGACGCCCGCAAGAACCCCGGCACCGACCACGCCGGCCAGCTCGCCCGGCTCCGCGAGGCCGCCGCCGCCTCCGGCGGTCGACTGGCCGTCCGTACGAGCGACTGCCTCGGCCCCTGCGCCCAGGCCAACATCGTCGTCGTCCAGCCCTCCACCGAGGGCCGCCGCCGCGGCGGCCGGGCCGCCTGGATCGGCTTCACCCTGGACGAGGACTGCCTCGACGACATCCTCGCCTGGACGGCGGCCGGCGGCCCCGGCATCGCGAAGCCCCCGGCGACCCTCACCCTCCAGATGATCGACCCGCCGAAGAACTGACCGCCGCCGTCCCTACAGGACGATCCGGTGCTCGCCGGCGTACACGTTCATGTCCGGCCCGCGCAGGAAGCCGACCAGCGTCAGACCCGTCTCGGCCGCCAGGTCCACGGCGAGCGAGGACGGCGCGGACACCGCCGCGAGCACCGGGATCCCCGCCATCACCGCCTTCTGCGCCAGCTCGAACGAGGCCCGACCCGACACCAGCAGCACCACTCGCTCCAAGGGCAGCAGCCCTTCCCGCAGCGCCCGCCCCACCAGCTTGTCCACGGCGTTGTGGCGGCCCACGTCCTCCCGTACGTCGAGCAGCTCGCCGTCCTCCGTGAACAGCGCCGCCGCGTGCAGCCCGCCGGTCGAGTCGAAGACCCGCTGCGCCGCCCGCAGCCGGTCGGGCAGCACGGACAGCAGCGCGGGAGTGAGCCGTACGGGGGGAGTGTCGGCGATCGGGAAGCGCGCCGTGGTGCGCACCGCGTCCAGGCTGGCCTTCCCGCACAGCCCGCACGAGGACGTCGTGTAGACGTTCCGCTCCAGACTGATGTCGGGGACGACCACGCCCGGCGCCAGCTGGACGTCCACCACGTTGTACGTGTTGCGGCCGTCGTCCGTCGCCCCGGCGCAGTACACGATGTTCCGTACGTCCGACGCGGCGGCGAGGACGCCCTCGCTGACGAGGAAGCCCGCCGCGAGCGCGAAGTCGTCGCCCGGCGTGCGCATGGTGATCGCGATCGGCCGGCCGTTCAGCCGGATCTCCAGCGGCTCCTCGGCCACCAGGGTGTCGGGCCGCGTGTTCACCGCCTCGCCGCGGATCCGCATGACACGCCGCCGCTCGGTGACCCGTCCCATCGTGATCGCACCCGATTCTCTCGCGCGGAAGGCCGTGGGGCCGCGAAATCGCGGCGCAACCGGCCCTGACGAGGGTCATTCTCCGCCACAGGGGCCCGTGCTCCACCACGGGCCTTGTCATGGTCGGCCAAGCACTACGAGCGAATGTTGGTGGTTTACGTGTCCTGTTACCGGTGAGTCGCTGGCAAGACTGGGGGGTCCTGCCGGATGAACGAACCACCGAGGGGGTCCCGGTATGACGGGCACTCGCATTGCAGCGCTCGGGCACTACCAGCCCGCCAAGGTGCTCACCAACCACGACCTCGCGAAACTGGTCGACACCGACGATGCCTGGATCACCAGCCGGGTCGGCATCCGCACCCGGCACGTCGCCGGGCCGGACGAGCCCGTCGACGAGCTCGCCGCGCACGCCGCGGGCAAGGCCCTGGCGTCCGCCGGACTCACCCCGGACGACATCGACCTGGTCCTCGTCGCCACCTCCACGGCGATCGACCGCTCGCCGAACACGGCGGCCCGCGTCGCCGCCCGCCTCGGCATGACCTCGCCCGCCACCATGGACCTGAACGTGGTCTGCGCGGGCTTCACGCACGCCCTGGCCACCGCCGACCACGCCGTACGGGCGGGGGGCGCGCGCCGGGTCCTGGTGATCGGCGCCGACAAGATGACCGAGGTGTGCGACTGGACGGACCGCACCACGTGCGTCCTCGTCGGCGACGGCGCGGGCGCCGCGATCGTCGAGGCCGTGGAGGACGAGGAAGCGGGGGACGCGCCCGGCATCGGCCCGGTCCTCTGGGGATCCGTCCCGGAGATGGGCAACGCCGTCCGTATCGAGGGCACCCCGCCGCGCTTCGCCCAGGAGGGCCAGACCGTCTACCGCTGGGCCACGCAGCAGCTGCCGGCGCTCGCCCGCAAGGCCTGCGAGCGGTCGGGCATCGCGCCCGAGGAGCTCGCGGGCGTGGTGCTGCACCAGGCCAACCTGCGGATCATCGAACCGCTCGCCGCGAAGATCGGCGCCGTCAACGCGATCGTCGCCCGTGACGTCGTGAACTCCGGCAACACCTCCGCCGCCTCGATCCCGCTGGCCCTGGCCAAGCTCGTCGAGCAGGGCGAGCTGCCCTCCGGCGCCCCGGTCCTGCTCTTCGGCTTCGGCGGCAACCTCTCGTACGCGGGTCAGGTCATCCGGGTTCCCTGACCGGCGCGCACGGCAGCGCGAACGGAGGCCCGGGCGTGAACGGCCCGGACGAGGCCGGGGCGTGGGCGACGGGGTCGGCCGTGCCCCGTTCGGCGGAGCCCGGTGGCGGCGCGCCGGGGGCGGACCTAGCTTCGATCGGGGTGAGGGTCGATCCAGCACCGGGTGCGGAAACGTTCCGCCTCCGCCCTCTCGCCTGATCCGGAGGACCGCCATGCGCGCGATACGTGCCGCTTCCGCCGCCCTGCTCGCCTCCGCGGCCCTGGGGCTCGCCGTCGTGCCCACCGCCCTGGCCGCCGGGAACGACGGGAACGAACAGAACATCACGTCGTTCGGCTTCTCCGTCACGCCCGTGACAGTCGTCCCGGGCGGCACCGTCACCCTCACCTCCGACGGCTGCGAGGTCCCGTCCGTGACCGTGACGTCGGGCGTCTTCGACACGGTCACCCTGAGCGAGGGCCGCTCGGGCACCGCCACCGTCGACCTCGCGGCCAAGGCCGGCGCCCGCTACGAGATCACCTTCGACTGCAAGGGCGAGCGCGGCACCACGGCCCTCACCGTCGTCGCGCCCACGGGCGCCCACAAGGGCGTGAAGGCCGGCTTCGGCTCGGAGGCCGGTGCCGTCGACGGGGGCCTCGGCACCGCCGAACTGGTCACCGGTGCCCTCCTGATCGCCGGGGCACTGGGTGCCGCCGTCGTCCTGATCCGCCGCCGCGGCACCGCCGGCGCCTGAGACCGCCCCTCCGCCCCGGTATGACGAGGTCCGGGACGGAGGGGCACCAACCACGCGGGGCGGAGACGGAGGGGCCCATGACGCACGGAGCCGGGACCCGTGGCGCCTGGGGCGTCATCGCCATCCTCCTCCTGGTCGGAGTGCACCTCGTGCGCGGCGGCGTGGCGGAGCTCCGCGCCGAAGGGCCCCCGCAGCCCCTCGCCGCGGCCGCCCCCGCCGGGCCCCGGGCAGCCGACGCGGGGCCCGCCCCCGCCTCCGTACCCGATCCGCTGCCCGCCTCGCTGCCCGTCCGGGTGCGGGTCCCGGCCGTCCGTGTCGACGCGCCCGTCACGGACGTCGGCCTCGACGCGGACGGCTGGATCGAGGCGCCGCCGCCCGAGGACGACCACCTCACGGGCTGGTTCACCGGCGCGGTCACCCCCGGCGAGCGGGGCACCGCCGTCGTCGTCGGCCATGTCGACACCCCGAGCGGCCGGGCCGTCTTCTACGACCTCGGGGCCCTCGGCAAGGGCCAGCGCGTCGAGATCGACCGCCGCGACGGCCGGACCGCCGTCTTCTCCGTGTACGGGATCGAGGTCGTCCCCAAGGAGGGCTTCCCCGCCGAGCGGGTCTACGGCGACTCCGGCCGCCCCGAGCTGCGGCTCATCACCTGCGGCGGGGCCTTCACACGGGAGACCGGATACGAGGGCAACGTGGTGGTCTCGGCCCGCCTCGTCGAGGTCCGCCGAGCTCCCGCGCCGACCTGACGGACTCCCCGGTACGCATTGGCCTGGACCGCGTCATGGTCGTCAAGGTGACTGTCACGGAGCCGGCGTCGGGGGGCGTCGCGCTTCCGTCTCACCCCTCCGCGCCGTCGTGGCGAAACGTGCGCGGAGGGGGACGGATCCCCAAGGGGTTCGGACAATTCGACTGGATCAAGGAAAATCGGGCCGCCCACCCCACTGACCACGGAAAACGCTGGTGAGGGGCGCCTCGAACCCCTGGTAGAGTTATCTCTGTCGCCGCGAGGGAAACCCCGAAGCGACAGACACCTTGTCCGGGTGGCGGAATGGCAGACGCGCTAGCTTGAGGTGCTAGTGCCCTTTATCGGGCGTGGGGGTTCAAGTCCCCCCTCGGACACCAAGAAGAAGTGCCGGTCGATCTCGAATCGACCGGCACTTCTCGTTTTCCCAGGTGAGGCGGGCTGCGCCTATCCTGAGGGAGTGAGCGAGAACATTCCCCCCTGTCCCCAGTGCTCCAGCGAGTACACCTACGAGATGAACAATCTGGTGGTGTGCCCGGAGTGCGGCCACGAGTGGGTTCCGGCCGCCGACGGTGCGAGCGCCACGGAAACCGCCGGTGAGCGTGTCATCAAGGACGCCGTGGGCAATGTGCTGAACGACGGTGACACCGTCACCGTGGTGAAGGCCCTCAAGGTCAAGGGCAACCCGTCGGGCATCAAGGCCGGCACCAAGGTGCGCAACATCCGCCTGGTCGACGGCGTCGACGGCCACGACATCGACTGCCGCATCGACGGCTTCGGCGCCATGCAGCTCAAGTCCAGCGTGGTCAAGAAGGCCTGAGGCGAGGTGCCGTGACGCCACCGCGGCACGGAGTGACGGCTCGCCGAGCGGGGCGTCTCCACCCGTTCTAGGCTGGTGTGATCGCGCGTCGCGGGTCGAGCGGCGGAGGCACCCCATGGTGGACGGAAGCACTCCCGGACGGCACTCCCAGGGTGGCGGCGAACCGCCGGCGGGTCCGCCCTCCGGGCCCCTGAACGCGGCGACCCCGCCGGACCCCCCACCGCCCCCGCGCTCGGGGCACCGGACGCTGCTCCTCGCCCTCGTCGGCGGGATCGTGCTCGTCCTCGGCGTCCTCGGCGTCCTCGCCGGGACGGGCGCCTTCGAAAGCCGAGCGCGGGGCGGGGGAGACGCCACCGAATCGCCAGGACCTGCCGTACCCCAGGCGGCCACCCCCACCCCCTCCGGGCGGAGTCCCGGCACGACCGCGCCCGTCCCCGACGCCTCCGCCGGAGTGCACGCCTTCGGGGAGACGCAGCGGTACGGGGACGGTGTCGAGGTCAGCGTCTCCGCGCCCGTCCGGTTCACGCCGTCCGAAGTCTCCGCCGGTCACAAGGCGGGGGCGACGGCGGTCATCGTGGAGGTCGCCGTGCGCAACGGGACCGACGCGCGGATCGAACTCGTGACGGTGCAGGTCTCGGCCAGGGACGGCGACGGGCGGGAGGCGAAGCGGGTCTTCGACCCGGAGTCCGACGTGATGTCCGGGCTGTCGGGGGCCCTGCTGCCCGGACGGAAGGCCGTGGCGGCCTACGGGTTCGATCTGCCGGCCGGGAAGGCCGCCGTCCTCGACGTCGAGGTGCGGGTCGGCTTCGACCGGCCCTCCGCCTTCTGGTTCGGCAAGCTCCCCTGACCGGGGCGCCGGGTCAGCTCACCGGACGTTTCCGGGCCACCACCAGGCGGCAGCGGGGGCTGCCGTCGTCGAGGCGGCCGAGGGACTCGACGGGGGTCAGCGACACGTCGAAGCCCGTGTCCTCCAGGCGGGTGCGGACGTCCGCGAGGCGGAAGGTCCGGTAGTACATGACGAACCGCGGGCTCCAGAGCGCGTTCCGGACGCGCATCGCGGCGTCGAAGCCCCACAGCGTCCAGTAGAGGCGCGAGCCGACCCGGGGCGGGGCCGGGAGCGGGAAGGCGAAGGTGCCGCCGGGGCGGAGCGAGGCGTGGACCTGGGCGAAGAGGGCGCGCTGGGCGTCCGGGACGAAGTGGCCGAAGGCGCCGAAGCTGACGGCCAGGTCGAAGACCGGGGCGAACGGCAGGGCCAGGGCGTCGGCGCGGACCAGGGTCGCCGTGGGGTGGGTGTCGCGGGCCCGGGTCAGCATGCCCGTACTGAAGTCGACGCCCGTGACGCGGCCCGCGCAGACGGAGCGGAGGACGCCGAGCCCGGCGCCGGTGCCGCAGCAGACGTCGAGACCCGAGTCGAAGGGGCCGAGCTCCTCCAGGGTGTCGGCCACCGCGGTGAGGAGACGGTCGGAGGTGCGGAAGGGGGTCGCGTCGAACTTCTCCGCGAGGAGGTCGTAGCCGTGCTCCACCGAGGAGAGGGCCTGGACGGTCAGCTCGCGGAGGCTGGGACCCTGCGGGGTGAACATGGTCCCGAGCCTATGCGGTCACGGCCCTCCGCGTCAGAGCGCGCTGCGCACGGGGGGCGCCGGGGGCGTGGACCAGGCCGGGGCGATTCCCGTCAGCTGGCAGACCAGCAGGTAGAGGGGGATCGGCGGGGTGTACGGGGAGGTGCCGTCGGGGTGGTGGACGAGGCGCGGGCCGCGGTCCGGGACCTCGGCACCGGTGGCGTAGCACGCGGGCAGCGGCCAGGTGAGGTCCAGGTCGGAGCCGGCCGGGACCAGCCACCACCACCAGTCGGTGTCGGCGTAGACGCAGCCCTTGGCGGGGAGGCGGGAGAGGATCTTGAAGCCGAAGCGGGCGGGGACGCCGACGGCGTCGAAGCCGAGGCCCGCGCGCAGGCCCACGGGGACGGCCAGCCGGGTCGCGCCGAGTTCCGCGGCGTCGAGGGTGCCGGAGCCGGGTGAGGTCGAGCCGATCGTCCTGGAGTGGGGTGCCTTCGCCTGGGGGCCCCGGAGGTCGGAGGCGCCGCGCTGCCTCGGGACGGTGGGGTTCTCCGGCGCCTTGCGGGCCGACCGGGGGATCAGCAGGGTGGCCATCGACCTCAGCACGGTTCCCCCATACCGTGGGCCAGCTCCGCCCAGACGATCTGCGCCGTGCCGTGCCCGGTGCGGTCGGCGCCCCAGGCGCTGCACAGCGCGTCGACTATGAGGAGTCCGCGGCCGCGTTCCTCCTCGCCGCAGTCACGCATCCGCGGTCCCGCCGGGCCGCCCTCGTCCCGTACCGCTATGCGCATCGTGTCCTCGCCCTCGCGGAGTTCGCAGAGCACGCGGTCGCTCGCGGTGTGCACCACGGCGTTGGTGACGAGTTCGGAGACGACCAGGGCGACCGTGTCGCGTATCTCGGGGCCGCAGCCCCAGATGATGAGCCGCTCCTCCGCGAGCCGACGGGCGCGCGCCACCGAGGCGGTCAGGGCCGGGAGCTCGAAGGCGAAGCGACGGACGGTGTCGGTAGGGGTATCGGTCTGGGGCTGCGGGCGCTGGGCCATGACTCGAGGGCTCATGAGACCTGAAGGCTGCGCGTTACCAGAAGCCACGACCGGTTCCTCACAACAGTGGGCAGGACTGCCGTACGGCGCTGCTCACGTGGCCCGAGGGCGCACGACGGCAGCGTGTACTGGTTCACCGGAACACTGTCCTCCTGACTCGGACACTTGGCAAGTGGCACTCTGAAAATTGCAGAGTGCCGTGTTCTCTCTGACCCGCCTTCGTGGCACACTCATCGAAACAGTGCGTCGGGGAGGTCTGAGAGTGAGCGAGCCACGGTCCGCCCCCACGGTGGGACAGGTCGTTCTCGGCAGGCGCCTGCAGGATCTGCGCGAGCGTGCCGGCCTGAAGAGGGAAGAGGCCGCCAAGGTCCTCCGGGTGGCCCCGGCCACCGTCCGGCGCATGGAGACGGCCGAGGTCGCGCTGAAGGTCCCGTACGTCCAACTCCTGCTCAAGGAGTACGGGATCCCGGACTCCGAGGCGGAGGCGTTCGTCGCCCTCACGGAGGAGGCCAACCTCCCGGGCTGGTGGCAGCGGTTCCACGACGTACTGCCGGGCTGGTTCTCCATGTACGTGAGCCTGGAGGGGGCCGCCGGTCTGATCCGGGCGTACGAACCCCAGTTCATCCCCGGTCTCCTGCAGACCGAGGCCTACGCCCGAGCCATTCTGCGCAGCGGGGCGGTCGGTGGCGGCAGCGATGCCGGCAAGGACGAGGACGCCGAGCGGCATGTAGCCCTACGGATGGAGCGCCAGTCCCTGCTGACCAGGGAGGACGCCCCGAAGTTCTGGGTGATCATGGACGAGACGGTGTTCCGCCGACCGGTCGGTGACGGGCCCGAAGTGATGCGCGACCAGCTCGACCGGCTGCTCGAAGCGTCCGAGCTGCCGAACGTCACCCTGCAGATCGCGGAGTTCGCGTCCGGCCACCACCCCGGCACCTACGGACCGTTCGTCCTCTTCCGCTTCGCCATGCCCGAACTCCCGGACATGGTCTACAGCGAGTACCTGACCGGCGCCGTCTATCTCGACGCGCGCCCCGAGGTGGCATCCCACCTGGAGGTCATGGACCGCATGGCGGCTCAGGCCGCGACTGCACAACGCACGAAGGAGATCCTCCGGGATCTCCGCAAGGAGCTGTGAATGGATCGCATATACAACGGCATGCCCGCCGCTGAGCTCGGTGCCGACGGTTGGCACAAGCCCTGGAGCGGCGGGAACGGGGGCAACTGCGTGGAGGCCATGAAGCTGGCCGACGGCAGAGTCGCCGTGCGACAGTCCGCAGACCCTGAAGGACCCGCGCTCATCTACACCCACGGGGAGATCGCCGCTTTCATCCAGGGGGCCAAATCCGGTCAGGCTGACTTTCTGCTCACCTGACCCTTCCGCCCGGCCCGTACCGTCGCGTAACTCTTGCTGTAGCGCCACCCGTTCGTTCCGACCAGGAGAGCCGATGACCCAGGACCCCGCATCCGTACGGATCGACACCAGCAAGCCGCATCCCGCGCGCATGTACGACTGGTTCCTGGGCGGCAAGGACAACTACCCGGTCGACGAGGAGATGGCGAAGCAGCTGCTCACCGTCGACGCCCGGGGCCGGGACATGGCCCGCGTCAACCGGGCCTTCATGCACCGCGCCATCCGCTGGCTCAGCGCCCGCGGCGTCCGCCAGTACCTGGACGTCGGTACGGGCATCCCGACCGAGCCCAACCTGCACCAGATCGCGCAGGGGGCCGCGCCGGAGTCCCGCATCGTCTACTGCGACTACGACCCGATCGTGCTCGCGCACGCGGCCGCCCTGCTGCGCTCGACCCCGGAAGGGGCCACCGAGTACATCCAGGCGGACGCCCGCGACCCCGAGACCATCCTCGAAAGGGCCGGGAAGGTCCTTGACTTCGACAAGCCCATCGCGCTGTCGATGCTCGCCCTGCTGCACTTCGTCGGGGACGAGGACGGCGCCTACGAGCTGGTCGGCAAGCTCGTCGAGCAGCTCGCACCGGGCAGCTATCTCGTCCTTTCCCATGTCACCGGGGACTTCGACCCCGAGGGCGCGGCGAAGGCGAGTGCCATGTACAAGGCCCGCGGGCTGACCCTGCGGCCGCGCTCGCGCGACGAGCTGGCCGCGTTCTTCGAGGGCCTGGAGTTCGTCGAGCCGGGCGTCTCGCTCACCGCCGAGTGGCACCCGGAGCTGGGCGAGCCCGTCCCGGTCCAGGGCGACGACCCCATTCCGGGGTGGGCCGCCGTGGCCCGCAAGCCCTGACCCGTCACGAGAAGCGCGAGAAGGCCCGCGGACCCTCCGGTCCGCGGGCCTTCGCCGTACGAGGGGGCACGGCCGCCCCGCTCCACTGCCCCGTCTACCGCCCCGGTTCGACCAGCGTCACCCGGAAGCTCCGCGCCGCGCTCACGTTGCCGGCGGCGTCGATCGTGCGGTACTCGACCGTGTGCGTGCCGTAGTCCGGAGTGGCGTCGTCCCACGGCACCGCCCGGCTCCTGCCCAGCTTCCCGTACACGAGGTCGTCGATCACGGTGCCGCTCGGCGAGAAGCGGAACGGCGCGTCCGCGTCCGTCGGCCAGCCGTAGTACGTGTACCAGCCGTCGCCGTTCACCCGGAACTGGCTGACGACGGCACCCTGTTGGTCGTCCCGCGCGGTCAGCCGCATCGTGAACGGCCCGTCGTAGACGTATTCGACGGGGAGACCGGGGCGCCGCACCGTGCGCAGCGGATCGGACAGGTCGTACGAGGACGTGGCCGGACGCGCGTCCACCGTCCAGCTCAACTCCTCGTCCGTGCCCGGGATGCGGGCCGTCAGGGTGTGCGTCCCCGGCGTCAGGTCGAGCGAACCCAGGTCCAGGTCACGGTCGTTGCGGCCGGACGGGTGGACGGGGCGTCCGTCGAGGCGCCAGTGCACGGCGGGCGTCCGGTCCGTCGGGTGGGTGGTGTCCGCGTGGACGACGCTCCGGGCGCCGACCGGGTCCCCGACCGGGGTGTGCCCGGTGAACGCGGGCTCCACCGCTTCCTCCCGGGTGGCGAGCGCGGTGTCCACCGTCCACGCGACCGTGCGGGTGAGCGCCGTCGAGGCGCGGACCGCCGGGTCGCGCACGAAGGGCGTCGGATCGGTGACCGTGGCCGTGAGCGTGTGCGTGCCGGGGGAGAGGTCCAGGTTCCGCGGGTCGACCGAGCGCGCGCCGCGGGTGGTCAGGGTCCGCCCGTCCAGTCGCCAGGTCACGGCGAGCGCACCGCCGACGGGGTGCAGCGTGTCCACCCACACGATCCGGTCCGCCCCGATCGGCGCGCCGTTCGGCGTGTGGTCCTGGACCAGGTTCACCTTCGCGGAGATCGCCCGGACCATCACCTCGCGCTCCACCTGGTCGAAGGCGTAGCCGAGGGTCTTCATCAGGGAGTGGCGGCTCGGGCGCCACACGCCCTTCGTGCTGTACAGGCCGCCCTCGTGGCGGCCGATGACCCCGCCCGACTCGCTCTCCTCGCCGAGCCAGCGCCACCACTTGGCCCGCTGCTCCCGCATCCGGTCCTCCGTCAGGAGGGTGTGGTGCGTGGAGCTCGGCTCCGGTCCGGAGTAGGCCCCGCCCGGGACGCCTCGCCCGTAGTAGTCGTACTCGTCCTGGAGGCCGCCGAGCGAGTGGCCTATCTCGTGCGGGGTGATGAGGGACGAGAGCGCGTTGCCACCGGAGGCCGTGGCGTAACTCCCGCCCGCCCCGCCGTAGGTGGAGCTGTGGGCGAGGGCGACGATCTGCCGGTTGGCCCGGCTCGTACCCGGGACGAGATCGGCGAGCGCGCCGGCCTTCCCGCTGTCGACGGTCAGCAGTCGCTGCACGCTGTTCGGGTTGCAGCCGCCCCAGAAGCCCATGCCGAGCGCGGTGTCGCGGGCGGGGGCGGTCAGGCCGGGGTCGCAGTCCACGCCGGACTCGGCCGAAGGGACCTCCACCGCCCATACGTTGACGTACGAGCGGTACGAGGCGAAGGGCTCGATGCTCCACAGCGTGTTCAGGTGCCGTTCGAGGTCCGCCCGGAAGGCCGGCATCTCCGCGGCCGTGTAACCGTCGCCCATGAACACCAGGTTGAACCGCCGGTCCGCCGGTCCCGTCGTCTGGACGGGAACGACCACCGGACCGTCGGTGCCCGTCGGGGTCCCGGCGGCCGCCGGTCCCATGCCCACGAGTCCGGCGGCCAGCAGACAGACCGCGACGAGGCGGGCCAGGCCTCTCCGTGCTCCCTTACGACGCTGTGAGGTCATGGGGCGCGAGCCTAGGCCGCGCCCCCGGCCCCGTAAAGATGTTCGTCAGTCGTACTGTTCCACGACGACGCGTGAACGCTCCGCGTCGGTTCAGCGCCGGAGGTAGGCCAGACCGGCGTGTTCCGCCGTGTAGTTCTCCACGAGTCGGCGGGCCACCGCGACCGAGTCGACCAGCGGATGCAGCGCGAAGGCCTTCACCGCCGTCGCCCGCGAGCCGCTCTCCACCGCCGAGAGCACCTCCCGCTCCACCGCCTTCACGGCGGTCACGAGACCGACGGCGTGGTACGGCAGCGGGGCCACCGACACCGGGTGGGCGCCGTTGGCGTCCACGAAGCAGGGCACCTCGATCACCGCGTCCGCGTCGAGCGCGGCCAGTGTGGAGCCGTTGCGCACGTTGAGGATCAGCGTGGCCCGCTCGTTCCGCGCGACCGCCCGCATGAGAGCGAGGGCCACCTTCTCGTAGCCGCCCGACTCCAGGTCCTCCTCGGCGCGTTCACCGATCCCGGCGGCCTCCCGGTTGGCCGCCATGTAGGTGGCCTCGCGGTCGGCGAGCGTCCGGTGCCAGGTGGCCAGGGCGGGGGTGTCGGGCTTGTCCATCTCCTCGTAGAAACCGGCCTGTTGGTCGCGGAGATAGGCTCCACGGGTCCGCTCGGCGGTCCGGTAGGCGTGGACGGCCTCCCGGTTGAAGTAGTAGTAGTGCAGGTACTCGTTGGGGACGGCCCCGAGCGTGCGCAGCCACTCCGGTCCGAAGAGCCTGCCCTCCTCGAAGGAGCCGAGTGCCTCGTCGTCGGCGAGCAGCCGGGGGAGTTCGTCGCGGCCGTCGATCCGCAGCCCCCGCAGCCACCCCAGGTGGTTGAGGCCCACGTAGTCGATCCACGCCTCGTCCGGGCGCGCGCCGAGGATGCGGGCGACCCGGCGCCCCAGGCCGACGGGGGAGTCGCAGATGCCGATGACCCGGTCGCCGAGGATCCGCGACATGGCCTCGGTGACGAGCCCGGCGGGGTTGGTGAAGTTGATGACCCAGGCGTCCGGGGCGAGTTCGGCGATCCGGCGGGCGATGCGCTCCGCGACGGGCACGGTACGCAGGCCGTACGCGATCCCGCCCGCCCCGACGGTCTCCTGGCCGAGCACGCCCTCGGCGAGCGCGATCCGCTCGTCGGCGGCTCTGCCCTCCAGGCCGCCGACCCGGATCGCGGAGAACACGAAGTCGGCCCCGCGCAGCGCCTCGTCCAGATCCGTCGTCGCGGTCACCTCGGGCGCGTCGGGTACCCCTTCGCCCTGCTCCGCGAGGACCCGGGTGACGGCCGAGAGCCGGCCGGCGTCGAGGTCGTACAGCGTGACGTGGGTGACCCGCCCCTCGGCGTGGTCGCCGAGGAGGGCGCCGTACACCAGCGGCACCCGGAATCCGCCGCCTCCGAGAATCGTCAGTCTCATGTGCGTACGCTACTCGGGCGCACCCGTTGAGCAGCGGGATTCCGGGCGGGCGTCCACGGAGGGGTCCACATGCCGGGCGTTGTCGCGCGGTCGTGCGGAGGGCCGTGGCGGGGGAGGCGGTGGGGGAGAATGACCGCATGTCCCGACGCAAGACCCGCCCCCGTACGTCCCCCGCCGCCGCCCCGGTCGTGACGGCGGACTCCCCCTGCCCCTGCGGCCTCGCCGCCTCGTACGGCGTGTGTTGTGGACGCTTCCACAGCGGTACGGCGGGCACGGCGCCGACGGCGGAGCTGCTGATGCGCTCCCGCTACAGCGCCTTCGTCGTCCGCGACGAGGCGTACCTGCTGCACACCTGGGCGCCGGAGACCCGCCCCGGCGAGGTCGACTTCGACCCGGCGCTGCGCTGGACCGGCCTGGAGATCCAGGGGACCACCGACGGCACCGCCTTCCACCAGCACGGCACCGTCACCTTCACGGCGAGCTACGTCCATGAGGGCGAGCCCGGCGCGATGAGCGAGCGGAGCCGTTTCGCCCGCCACGAGGGCGCCTGGGTGTACGTGGACGGCGACGTCACCGCGTAACGGACAGGGCCCGGTCGTTCCGGTTGCGTCCCGTCGGGAGCCCGGTCGCGAGGTCCTCGGCGACGAACTTCTTGGCGATGGCGTCCGTCGCGACCCGCAGCTCGGGACCGCTCGGCCGGCCGCGCTCCTGCTCGATGCTGTCGGAGAGCCAGTCGCCCCACGCCCGGGTGATGACCCCGGCCTCGCGCTCGCCCGCCGGGGTGTGCGAGAGCAGATTGCCGTCCCTGGTGAGGAAGCCCTCGTCGACCATCCGGTCGAAGACCGGCAGGAGCACCTCGGGCGGCACCCGCCGCCCGGCCGCGATCAGACCCAGGCTCGCGTGTCCGACGGTGCGGGTGAAGAGCTCGACCTGCATCACCGCCCAGGCTCCGGCCGTGTCGAGCCGGGTGTCGGAGGCGGCGACGATCCGCCGGGCGGTGTCGAGGTCGATACGGCGCAGGAGCCGGCCGACGGAGAGTTCGAGCAGCTTCGCCGAGTCACCGGACGAGGTGGGGGAGGCGAAGCCCTCGCCCATGTCGGGCGCGGCGGCGCGCGCCGCGTCCCGGAGCGTGACCTGCTTGAGGAAGAGGGCCACGACGAAGCCGATCGCGGCGACCGGCACCGTCCAGAGGAAGACGGTGTGGAGGGTGTCCGCGTAGGCGTTCACGATCGGCTCGGCGACCTCGTCGGGCAGACCGTGCAACCCGGCGGGGCTCTGCGCGGCCTGGGCAAGACCCGTCGGGTCGATGCCGAGGCTCTCGGCGACGGCCGCCGCCTCGCCGACCCCCGCCGTGAGGTTGGGCTTGAGGGAGTTGACGTAGATCGTGCCGAAGACGGCCGTCCCGAAGGAGCTGCCGAGCGTACGGAAGAAGGTGACGCCGGAGGTCGCGGTGCCGAGGTCGGCGTACTCGACGGTGTTCTGCACGGCGATGGTCAGGACCTGCATGCACAGGCCGATGCCGACGCCGAGCACGAACATGTAGAGCGACTCGAGCCAGGTGCTGGTGTCCGGCCCCATGAGGGAGAGCAGATAGAGGCCGACGCCCATCACCAGACAGCCGACGATCGGGAAGATCCGGTAGTGGCCCGTCTTGCTGACCACGTTGCCGCTGAAGATCGAGGCGATGAGCAGGCCGACGACCATGGGGAGGGTGCGGATGCCCGACATGGTGGCCGAGTCCCCGTCGACGTACTGGAGATAGGTCGGCAGGAAGGTCATCGCGCCGAGCATGGCGAAGCCGACGACGAAGCTCAGTACGGAGCAGACGGTGAAGACCGGATTGGCGAACAGCCGCATGGGCAGCATGGGTTCGGCCGCTCTGGTCTCCACCCAGCAGAACAGGCCGAGGGAGACGAAGCCGCCGACGAAGAGCCCGATGATGACGCCGGAGGTCCACGCGTACTCGTTGCCGCCCCAACTGGTCGCCAGGATCAGGGCGCTGGAACCGGCGGCGACGAAGGCGATACCGGCGTAGTCGATGACCGGGCGGCTCGCGGAGCGTACGGAGGGGATCGTGCGGGCGGCGGCGATCACGACCAGGATCGCGATGGGGACGTTGACGTAGAAGGCCCAGCGCCAGCTCAGGTGGTCGGTGAACAGACCGCCGAGGAGCGGGCCGATCACGGTGGAGACGCCGAACACGGCGCCGATGGCGCCCTGGTACTTGCCGCGTTCGCGCAGCGGGATCACATCGGCGATGAGCGCCATCGAGGTGACCATGAGGCCGCCGGCGCCGATTCCCTGGAGACCGCGCCAGACGATCAGGAGCGTCATGTTCGTGGCGAGTCCGCAGAGGAACGAGCCGGTGATGAAGACGATCGCCGAGATCTGGAAGATCACCTTGCGGCCGAAGAGGTCGCCGAACTTGCCGACGAGGACGGTCGCGACCGTCTCGGCGAGCAGGTAGGCGGTGACCACCCACGACATATGGGCGGCGCCACCGAGATCGGAGACGATCGTGGGCAGGGCGGTGCCGACGATCGTCTGGTCGAGGGCGGCGAGGAGGACGCCCAGCATGATCGTGCCGAAGACGATGTTGCGGCGGCGCTTGTCGAGCACGGGTGGCTCGGTGGCGGCCGGGGGCGCGGGCACTGCGTCGCTGGTCGTGGTCACCTTCGCAGCGTCACATCGCCACCGCACTCGTGCATGGGGGGTACGGCCGAACAGGTGTACTTGTACGGGCCCTGGCCGGTCCTGGCCGGTCCGGGCCGGAACGGCGCCGGACCCTCGGCGCGCCTCAGGGGGTGACGGGCAGCTGCGGGTGGTGCTTGGCGAGGATCTTGTTGGCCCGCGCCAGAGCCGCGAGGGCGTGCTCGCGGTCCGCCCGGTCCTCCGCGCACAGCGGCCCACGGAACCGGTACACCTCGCGCGCCGCGCAGTCCGCGTCGACCTCCGCCTGGAGGACGTGCAGCGGAAGACAGGAGCCGATCAGTGCGGCAACGCTGTCGGGGATCGGGACGGGGACGAGGGGTGAGGGCGACGCGATCACGGGGCAGTCCTTGTGGGTGCGGGGAGGGTGCGGAGTGTCTCCTCCTCCATACGTACCGGATCGCGGTCCGGGTTCCGGTACGGGGTCGTCGCGACGGAGCGACGACGAGCGCCGGTCGGGGGCTCCACGCGCCGTGAAGGCGGTCGGCGGGGGCACGGGAAGGGCGCGGGCGACGGGAGCCGGCGGAGGCGTTCCCGCAGGTACGAGGCCGGTCGGCCGTCCCGCCCGCCGAGCCGCCCCACCGAGTCGCTCGCACGTTCGTCGAACGTGTTCTCGGTCGCGGGGGATCGGGGGCAGGCCGGGCGCCCGGCAAATGTGAAGCATCTCACTCGCGTCTCCGACGGCTTCCTTCCTCGCGGGATCCGTGCCTGATCTTCGCGGAGGAACTGCGCGTGATCGGCGTGAGGATCCACGCGAAGGCCGGCGTGAGGATCCACGCGAAGGCCGCGTGAGGAGCTACGCAAGGTCCACGCGAAGGCCTACGTGAGGATCTGGGCCAGGTCGTACGAGACGGGCTCGTCCAGCTGCCCGTAGCCGCAGGACTCCGGCGTCCGGTCCGGGCGCCACCGCTTGAACTGGGCCGTGTGCCGGAAGCGGTCGCCCTCCATGTGGTCGTATCCGACCTCGCAGACCCGCTCCGGCCGCAGCGCCACCCACGACAGGTCCTTCTTGCCCGACCAGCGGCTCGGCGCACCCGGCAGCCGCGCCCCCTCGTGGGCGGACTCGTCCGTCCAGGCGGCCCACGGATGCCCGTCCGGCGGATCCATGCGCAGCGGTTCCAGCTCCTCGACGAGCTCGGCGCGCCGGGCGGCGGTGAAGGCCGCGCACACGCCGACGTGCTGGAGGGCGCCCTCGTCGTCGTACAGGCCGAGCAGCAGCGATCCGATCACCGGCCCGCTCTTGTGGAAGCGGTAGCCGGCCACCACCACGTCGGCCGTCCGCTCGTGCTTGATCTTGTACATGAGGCGGGCGTCCGGCCGGTACGGCAGGTCGAGCGGTTTGGCGATCACCCCGTCGAGCCCCGCGCCCTCGTACTCCTCGAACCAGCGGGCGGCGAGTTCGACGTCCCGGGTCGCGGCCGCCAGATGGACCGGCGCGTCGACCCCGTCGAGAGCCCGCTCCAGGGCCGCCCGCCGCTCGCTCAGGGGTACGTCGAGCAGCGACTCGTCCCCGAGGGCCAGCAGGTCGAAGGCGACGAACCGCGCCGGCGTGGTCTCCGCGAGCATCCGGACCCGTGAGTCGGCCGGATGGATCCGCTCGCTGAGCCGGTCGAAGTCGAGACGGCCCCCGTGCTCGATCACGATCTCGCCGTCGACCACGCACCGTTCCGGCAGCCGGGCCGCGAGCGCCTCCACCAGCTCGGGGAAGTAGCGGGTCAGCGGCTTGCCCGTACGGCTGCCGATGACGACCTCCGGTCCGTCCCGGTGGACGATCGCGCGGAAGCCGTCCCACTTCGCCTCGTACTGCATCCCCGGCGGAATCTTCTTCACGGCCTTGGCGAGCATCGGCTTCACGGGCGGCATCACCGGCAGGTCCATGGGTGAGATTGTCCGGTATGCGTGAGTTGTCGGCGAACCCTAGGCTGACCGGCATGGCAGGCAAGGCAGCAGCGGTGGAACTGGAAGTCGGCGGCCGGGCCGTGCGGGTCTCGAACCCGGACAAGGTGTACTTCCCCGAGCCCGGCTACACCAAGCTCGACATGGTCACCTACTACCTGACCGTCGGTGACGGCATCACCCGCGCCCTCCGGAACCGGCCCACCACGCTGGAGCGCTACCCCGATGGCGTGACCGGCGAGTCCTTCTTCCAGAAGCGCGCGCCGAAGTACCTGCCCGACTGGATCCCGACGGCCCGCATCACCTTCCCCAGCGGCCGGTCGGCCGACGAGATGTGCCCCACCGAGCCGGCGGCCGTGCTCTGGGCCGCCAACCTCGGCGCCGTCACCTTCCACCCCTGGCCGGTGCGGAGGGAGGACACCGATCACCCGGACGAGCTGCGCATCGACCTCGACCCGCAGCCCGGCACGGAGTACGCCGACGCCGTCCGCGCCGCCCACGAGCTGCGCTCCGTCCTCGACGAGCACGGGCTGCGCGGCTGGCCGAAGACCTCGGGCGGACGGGGGCTCCACGTCTTCGTGCCGATCCTGCCCGAGTGGACCTTCACGCAGGTCAGGCGCGCGGCGATCGCCTGTGGCCGGGAGCTGGAGCGGCGGATGCCGGAGCGGGTGACCATGAAGTGGTGGAAGGAGGAGCGCGGGGAGCGGATCTTCGTCGACTACAACCAGACCGCCCGGGACCGTACGATCGCCTCCGCCTACTCCGTACGCCCCCGTCCGGGCGCCCCCGTCTCGGCCCCGCTCCGGTGGGAGGAGATCGACGACGCCGTACCGCGGGACTTCGACATCAGGACGATGCCGGTCCGGTACGCCGAACTCGGCGACGTCCACGCCGACATGGACGACGAGCGGTTCGGGCTGGAGTCCCTGCTCGAGCTGGCCCGGCGCGACGAGGCGGAGCACGGGCTCGGAGACCTGCCCTATCCGCCGGAGTACCCGAAGATGCCGGGCGAGCCGAAGCGGGTCCAGCCGAGCCGCGCGAAGAAGGAGTCCCGGGAGGAACCTTGGGAGGAGCCGGAGCCGGACGGGGCGGGGTGAGTCGAGAGGGCGGGCCGGCTTCCCCCGGGTGGGGCGCCGGCCCGCCTCTTCGCTCACCCTAGAACAGTACGAACGATCGTGCAAATATGAGGAGGCGTGGAGGCTCCGGCTCGCCGGTGTGGCGAGCGCGCGCCCGTGCGGGGCCCGTTCCGTCAGGCCGGATCGGCGAGCGCCGTGCGGCCCCGGTCCGTGGCCACCGACCGCAGCCGGGCCGTGATGCCGCGCTCGGCGCGGTCGTACGCCGAGTCGTCGCCGAGCAGCACCGACCGGGCGTTCGCCGCCTCCATCAGCGCGATGATCTCGAAGGTCACCTGCTCCGCGTCCAGGTACGCGGCGAACTCGTCCGCCGCGCGCGCCTCCGCCAGGGCCTGCTCCAGGTAGGTGGTCCAGTCGTGGTGGGTCCGCGCCACCGCGTCGTGGACGGGGCCGGTGCGTGCGTCGAACTCGGCCCCGACCGCGTAGAAGAAGCAGCCGCCGGGGAAGACCCGCTCGCGGGAGTACGCGAGCCAGCTGCGGCACAGTTCGCGCACGCGTCGCGCGCCCGGTGGGATGTCGGCCAGCGGGGCGACGACCCGCGCCCCGAAGACGACCACGGCGGCCTTGACGGTGGCGAGCTGGAGTTCCTCCTTGGAGCCGAAGAGGGCGAAGACGCCACTCTTGCTGAGCTTGAGCTCGGTCGCGATCCGCCCCAGGGACAGGCCCTCCAGGCCTTCGACCGAGGCGATGTCCATCGTCCGGGCCAGCACGAGGCGCCGTGTCTGGTTTCCGCGCTCGACGCGTCCGTCCGTCTTCGTGCCGGTGCTGGTTCCGGTTGTGCTGCCGTTCATGTCCCCATCGTACTGAAGGCACGACCGTGCGGATATCTCCGCGCACCCCTACGTTCGTCTCGCGACCGCACGGCACGAACCGTGCGCGCCGGGCAGGTCACGTCCTGTCCTACTTCATGGCGAACTCCCCGGTCTGCGCTCCGGGAGTCCGTCGCTCCGTCGGGGCGAGGAGCAGCACTTCGAGCGCCCTGGCGCAGGCCCTCGCCTGTGCCAGGTACCAGTCGAGCCGCGCGTCGGTGATCAGCTCCGGCGTCCCGCGGACCGCGAGCGCGAACCGCGCGTGCCCCGTCCGCTCCAGGACCGGCACGGCCACGGTCCGTACCCCGTGGGCCGACTCGCCGTCGTCGAGGGCGTACCCCGCCTCTCGTACGCGCACCAACTCGGCCGACAGCGAGGGGGGTTCGGTGACGGCCCGCTCGGTGGACGCGTGCGGCGACGGCAGCGAGCGAGGCCCGGCGTCACCCGTCCGGGGCCAGGCGAGCAGCACCTTCCCGAACGCCGTCGAGTGCAGCGGCCGACGCAGCCCCACCTTCGGGGTCACCGAGCCCCCGGCCACGATCACCACGTGCGAGCCGCTGCGCAGCGCCAAGTCGGCGGTGGCTCCGGTCCGTTCGGCCAGATCGGAGAGCTCGGGCGCGGCCAGGTGCAGCCCTCGCTGGTGGTACGAGAGCCGGCCCAGCTCCGTCATCGCCGGGCCGAGCCGGTAGCGGGCGGTGCGGACGTCCTGCTCCAGGAAGCCCGCACCGAACAGCGTCCGGGCCAGCCGGTGCGCCGTCGACGTGGAGAGCCCGAGCCGGCGAGCGAGGTCGGAGGCGCTCAGATCGGGCCCGTTGTCGTGGAAACAATGCAGCACGTCCAGTGCGCGGCGGACCGCCTGGGCGCCCGCCGGGGGTCGGTCGATGCCGGCCTCGGTCGTCATAGGGTTCGCTCCCCGTGGGTGATCGGGCCCCCACGCTCCCACATGGCGGGAGCCGAATCAGGCCCCGGACGGGGTCGGAAATACTCTGTTCACACGTCATCCCGCATGGTGGGAGCTCCCGGTGCCCGGATATCCGCCATTGATCGAACGTTGATGGCGCGTTTAGGCCGGGGAGGCAACGTATCGGTCATGCAGATGGATACCGACGTGCTGACCGCTCCCGACTTCTCCTGGCGTGAGAACGCCCTGTGCGCCCAGGCGGGACCGGAGTTCTTCTTCCCGGCGCCCGGCTCGTCGACGCGTGAGGCCAAGCAGCTGTGCGGGGCGTGCGAGGGGCGCGTGGCGTGCCTGGAGTACGCGCTGGACCACGACGAGCGGTTCGGGGTGTGGGGCGGGCTCTCAGAAAAGGAGCGCGTGCGGCTCAAGCGGCAGCAGGGCCACCGCTGAGCCGCACGCGCTCCTCCTGGGGCCGCACGCGCTCACTTCCGCGTCGCGCGCGCTCCTTGTCCGGGGTGGGACGGCGGGGTCAGCCGGCCGCGCGGGCCGCCATCCGGGCCTTGCGGGCCGCGAGCTTCTCGTCGAACTTGCTGGCCTCGCTGTCCAGACCGTTCATGTAGAGGCCCAGCTCGTCCTGGGCGCGCAGGCCCTCCGGGCCGAGGCCCTCGATCTGCAGGACCTTGAGGAAGCGCAGGACCGGCTGCAGGACGTCGTCGTGGTGGATGCGCATGTTGTAGATCTCGCCGATCGCCATCTGCGCGGCCGCCCGCTCGAAGCCCGGCATGCCGTGTCCGGGCATCCGGAAGTTCACGACCACGTCCCGCACGGCCTGCATGGTCAGGTCGGGGGCGAGCTCGAAGGCCGCGCCCAGCAGGTTGCGGTAGAAGACCATGTGCAGGTTCTCGTCGGTGGCGATGCGGGAGAGCATCCGGTCGCAGACCGGGTCGCCGGACTGGTGGCCCGTGTTCCGGTGCGAGATGCGGGTCGCGAGCTCCTGGAAGGCGACGTACGCCACGGAGTGCAGCATCGAGTGCCGGTTGTCGGACTCGAAGCCCTCGCTCATGTGCGACATCCGGAACTGCTCCAGCTTGTCCGGGTCGACGGCGCGCGAGGCCAGGAGGTAGTCGCGCATCACGATGCCGTGGCGGCCCTCCTCGGCGGTCCAGCGGTGCACCCAGGTGCCCCAGGCGCCGTCGCGGCCGAACAGGCTGGCGATCTCGTGGTGGTAGCTCGGGAGGTTGTCCTCGGTGAGCAGGTTCACCACGAGGGCGATCTTGCCGATGTCGGTGACCTTGGACTGCGCCGGGTCCCAGGCCTCGCCGTCCTCGAAGAAGCCGGGGAAGTTCCGGCCGTCGGACCACGGCACGTACTCGTGCGGCATCCAGTCCTTGGTGACCTTCAGGTGCCGGTTGAGCTCCTGCTCCACGACCTCTTCCAGCGCGTAGA
Source organism: Streptomyces sp. NBC_00094 (assembly GCF_026343125.1). Lineage (NCBI taxonomy): Bacteria > Bacillati > Actinomycetota > Actinomycetes > Kitasatosporales > Streptomycetaceae > Streptomyces > Streptomyces sp. NBC_00094. Next base: position 6,766,376 of record NZ_JAPEMB010000001.1, read on the forward strand.
GCAGGCGCGCGTCGGTCCACTCCGCCGAGCTGCCGAGGTGGGGAGAGGTGAGCGTCACGGGAACTCCTGGGGACGGAGAGAAGGGCATACGGGACTACCTACGTAGTCGTAGGTTACGAGACCGTAGGTTAAGGCTCCGTAAGGCGTCGGCCAAGCCCGTCCCGGCGATGTCCGGTTACGTTCCGTTATGTGCGCTGCTCCGGCGGGGTGCCGGAGACGCAGGTCACGTCCTGGAGGCGCGAGGGCGGTCGGCGGTTCGGCTACTCAGAGCAGATGATCGGCCGCTCCGGCCTTCACCGCGGAGATCAGGGCGCGGAGCGCCTCCACCGAGTCGCTGACGTACTCGCCGGGGGCGAGGGTCGAGCCGATGTAGGCCCGGCCGGAGTCGTCGAGGCCGAACCGGAAGCAGTTGGCGCCCTCGCTGCAGAAGGCCTCGTTCCAGTCGATGGCGGCGGTGTGGGGGGTGTCGGTGGTGACGTTCATGGTGGGGCGGTCCTTCACAGATCCTGGGCGATGGTGCGTATGAACGCGCGTGATTCGGTCGTGGACAGGGTGAGCCCGCGCAGCCGCTCCAGGAGTCCGCGGTAGCGGCGGAGCTTCATGTCGGCGTCGAGGAGGATCGAGCCGTGGGAGGAGTCGAGCTGCACGGTGTCGAGCTGCGGCACGGGCGCGGATACATAGGTGAACGACTGGCCCGCCCCCGGGAAACCCCCCGCGGCGAAGGGGATGACGCGGACGGTCACGGTGTCCCGCTCGGAGTACGCCAGGATGTGCTCCAACTGCTCCCGCGCGACCTTCGGTCCGCCGAACTGCATGCGCAGCGCGGCCTCGTGGATCACGGCCTCGTAGAGCACGGGCCGGTCCCGGTCCAGGACCTCCTGGCGGCGCAGTCGCAGGGCGAGCCGGGCCTCCAGGTCGGGGCCGGGCAGGAGGGGTACGGCGGTGTCGAAGACGGCCCGCGCGTGCTCCTCGGTCTGCAGGAGGCCCGGGATGTGGGTGGTGACCGCGCTGTGCAACTCCGCGGCGTGGAACTCCAGTTCGGCGATGTCGATCAGTGCGGGCGGCAGCAGGCCGCGGTGCTCCTCCCACCAGCCGCGGTCCCGCTCCTGGGCGATGTCGGCGAGCAGGTCGACGAATGCCGTGTCGGGGCAGCCGTAGTTGAAGGCGAGGGTGCGGACGCGCTCGGCGCTGATGCCGAAGCGGCCCGACTCGATGTTGGGGATGCGGGTGCGGTCGACGCCCAGGAGGGCGGCGGCCTGCTGCGCCGACATGCCCGACTGTTCGCGCAGTTTGCGCAGCTCGCTCCCGAGTCGCTGCTGTCGCGCGGTCGGACTGCTCCTGGGTGGCACGCTCGATCTCCCCTTTCGTTCGGTGACGCCGGCCCCCCGTCGGGTCGCGGTGTCGCCGTTTAAGCCGGAATGGCACGAGTACCCGCAAGTAGTAGCACTGTGCTCCGCTCGTGCGCTACGGTCGGTAGCGCAAGTCTCACACGGGGCGACTGTGACCGTGTGTGCGTACCCCCCCAATGCGCAAGAAATGTGAGCAACCCGATGAAGGGCGCACTGCGTTGCCTCCCGTCCGCCGTCGAGGACGGACCCATACCTCCCGCCACGGAGAACCTCAGCTACTCGATGCTCCTCCCCGGAGGTGCCTACTGCGCCGGGCTCGCACGCCAGTCGGTGGAGACGCTCCTCGACCGGCACGGCCTCTCCGACCTCTGTGAGACCGCCGCCCTCGCCGCCTCCGAACTCGTCGCCGCGGCCTACCGGTTCACCCCCGACCGGGAGATGATCCTGCGCGTCCGCTGGCAGTACGAAGCGCTGCGGATCGTGCTCTTCGACCAGCACCCGGCCCATTCCTCACCCACGGCGGCCGAGGAATGCCGCGACCGCCGCAGCCGCAGCATGTGGCTGCTGGCCGCGGCGGTCGACGCGCACGGCGGTGACTGGGGTCTCGCCCCCGTCATGACTCCGGGGGGAGGTACCAAGTCATGGGCCTTACTCCACCGCTAGCTCCCCCTGGGTTCTCCTCCAGGTCTCCCTCGGATCCACGACGGTTCTCCTCCGGCTCTCCTTCGGTTCCACGACGGGTCCCCTCCAGCTCTCCTTCGGTTCCACGAGGGTTCCCCTCCGGCTCTCCTCCGGATCCCCTTCGCTCCCTTCCGGTTCCCGTCCCGGCCTACTCCTAGCGCTTCGAGGTCATCCCCCTGACCTCCTCCGCCGTCGTCGGCCGCAGCTCACCGTCGAGCAGCAGCCAGCGTGTGATGCCGAGCGACTCCAGGAAGGTCACGTCGTGGCTCGCCACGATCAGCGCCCCTTCGTACGCGTCGAGGGCCGCCGTCAGCTTCCGGACCGATCCCATGTCCAGGTTGTTCGTCGGCTCGTCCAGCATCAGCAGCTGTGGAGCCGGCTCCGCGAGCAGCAGGGCCGCGAGTGTGGCCCGGAAGCGCTCCCCGCCCGAGAGGGTGCCCACGGGCTGGTCCGCCCGGGCCCCCCGGAACAGAAACCTCGCCAGCCGTGCCCTGATCGCGTTCCCCGTCGCCGTGGGCGCGAAGTGGGCCACGTTCTCCACCACACTCAGCCCGTCGTCGAGGACGTCGAGCCGCTGCGGCAGGAAACGGACCGGCACCCGCGCGTCCGCCTCGCCCGACAGCGGCTCCACCTCCCCTGCGATCGTCCGCAGGAGCGTCGTCTTTCCGGCGCCGTTCCGGCCGACCAGTGCGATCCGCTCCGGGCCGCGCAGCGCGAACTCGCCGCCGACCCGTGCCCCGTACCGCAGGTCGAGGTCGCGCAGGAACAGCACCTCGCGCCCCTGCGGTACCGAGGTGCGGGGCAGCTCGATCCGGATCTCGTCGTCGTCGCGTACCGCCTCCACCGCCGCGTCGAGCCGCTCCCGCGCCTCGGAGAGCCGCTCGGTGTGCAGGGCGCGGTGCTTGCCGGCCGCGACCTGCGCGTCGCTCCTGCGGCCGTTCGCCACGATCTTCGGGACGACCTTGTTCTCGTAGCTCTTCTGCGCGAACCGCTTCCGGCGTGCCAACTTCACCTGTGCGTCGACGAGTTCGCGCTTCTGTCGCTGTACATCGGCCTCGGCGACCCGCACCATCCTTTCCGCCGACTCCTGTTCGGCGGCGAGCGCCGACTCGTACGCGGACCAGGGGCCGCCGTACCAGGCGACCTCGCCGTCCCGCAGGTCGGCGATCTGGTCGACACGCTCCAGGAGTTCACGGTCGTGGCTGACCACGACCAGCACCCCGGACCAGTTCTCCACCGCCTCGTACAGACGGGCGCGGGCCTGTCGGTCCAGGTTGTTCGTCGGCTCGTCGAGCAGCAGGACGTCGGGCCGGGCGAGCAGCAGCGCGGCGAGGCGCAGCAGGACGGACTCGCCGCCCGAGACCTCGCCGACGGTCCGGTCGAGTCCGACGGCGCCGAGCCCGAGCTGGTCGAGCGTGGCCCGGGCGCGTTCCTCCACGTCCCAGTCGTCGGCGAGCGCGGTGAAGTGCTCCTCGGCAGGGTCGCCCGCCTCGATGGCGTGCAGCGCGGAGCGTTTCTCCGCGATGCCGAGGATCTCGTCGACCCGCCGCGAGGTGTCCAGGACCAGGTTCTGCGGCAGGTAGCCGAGCTCGCCGGTGACCCGGACGGTGCCGGAGGCCGGCGTCAGCTCCCCGGCGACGAGCTTCAGGAGGGTCGACTTGCCGGAGCCGTTGAGCCCGACGAGGCCGGTACGGCCGGGGCCGACCGCGAGCCGGAAGTCGTCGAAGACCTCGGTGCCGTCGGGCCAGGAGAAGGAGAGCGAGGAACAGGTGAGAAACGTGGGGTGATGCGCCATGGAGGCCTCCCGGGTGCGCAGCGCGAGCGTGAATGGAGCGACGCGTGAGACACCGGGGCGCGGGCGGTCGAAAGAACGGCTCGTACGCCGAGGTCGAGAACGGCACACGCGGCACAGGGGGCACGCGCGGCACGGTGTCTCAAACCTCAGACGAGCAACGTCCTTCTCCGATCAGATGACGACAAGGTCAGGCTTCGACCGTACGGGCCGGACCGGGGGGCGGCAAACGATTTAAGGAAGACGGGGCTGACGGCGACGGACTCGGGGCCCAAGGACCACGGACTCGGGGCCCAAGGACCACGGACTCGGGGCCCAAGGACCACGAACTCGGGGCTAAGGGCGCTCGCGCAGCAGGTCCGCAAGACCCTGGTCCCAGTCCAGGTACTGGTGCTCGCGCCCCGCCGGCACCAGGTGCTCCGAGCGTTCGAGGAAGAGGCGCAGCTCGGAGGTCCTGACATGGACCATCGCGACCCCTTCCGGGGCGTGGAACTCGACCACCGTCCTGTCGTACCCGTACGGACGCAGCCGGACGTCCCCGACGCCCGCCGGGCGGTCGACGCCCTGGACGAGCAGTTCGCGGGCGAAGGCCCAGGAGACCTCGACGCCCTCCAGCGTCGCCGGTGGCGGGAAGGCCATGCTCACGGCGTACGGATCCTCCCGGTCGTACCGCAGCGTGGCGGGTACCGTCTCCATGCGGGGGACGGATGCGACCAGACGGGCCTGGACGGACTGCTCGATGACGGCGGACAAGACCGGCTCCTCTCACGCGGCTTCGGATCCTGTGCGTCTCCCCGACACCAGGGCACCTCACACAAGGGAAGACGAGCGGCACGGCCGGAACGTGCACTCGGGAACCACGTGAGCTGCGTCACGAGGTGAGGGGCGGAGGGTGTCAGCGCTGCTCGGCGTCGTCGTCGTCCCGCTCGGCACAGGGGCCGGAGTGGTCGCAGTACGGCTGGTTCGAGGAGGCTCCGCAACCGCACAGCATCACGCGCGTCTCGTGCCGTTCCCCGTGCGGGCCGGTCACGAGCAGGTCCCCGCGCATCACGACCTGGCCGGAGGGGGTGCGGTGCACGGTGGTGGGGGAGTCCGGGGGCTCGGCGGAGTCGTCCGGCGGGCGGTGGCGGTACTGGAGGGCACCCGAGGGGCAGCGTCGGATCACCTCCGCGAGCAGGCCGGGGGCCGCCGCGTCGGGCCGCACCCAGGGGCGCCGGGCCAGGTCGAAGACCTCCGGCAGACCGTGGACGCACTCGGCCGCGTGCAGACAGCGCCGTGGCTCGAAGGTGACGGTGATGCCCTCGCCCTCGTACTCCTTGACCTTCGGCTTCTCTTCCGGGCTCGGCTTCTCTTCGGCCGGCGCATGCCGCTCGCCCGTACGGTCCGTCATGGGACTCAGCCTAGGAACGTCCGGACCGGGGCGCACCCGGGACGCACCCTGGACGGCGACCACCCCGGGGCGCTAGCTTCCGGCGCCATGACGTCCATGGGGAAGACGAGACGAATGATGTCGGTGGGGCTGATCGGGGCGGCGCTCGCGCTGAGCCTGGCAGCCCCGGCGCGTGCCGGGGAGACCCCCACGGCCGCGGCCGGCTGGCAACTGACACCGACCGGAACGGACGCCCGTTTCCGCGGGCTCGCGGCGGTCGACCGGGACACCGCGTGGGCCGCGGGCTCCAAGGGAACGGTGCTGCGCACCACCGATGGCGGACGGAGCTGGAGAAACGTCTCGCCGCCCGGCGCGGCGGAGCTGGAGTTCCGTGACGTGGAGGCCTTCGACGCCCGCCGGGCCGTCGTCCTCGCCATCGGGGAGGGCGAGGCCTCACGCGTCCTGCGCACCGAGGACGGCGGAGCCACCTGGACCGAGTCCTTCCGGAACACCGATCCGCGCGCCTTCTACGACTGCGTGACCTTCTTCGACCGCCGGCACGGACTCGCCATGAGCGACCCCGTCGACGGGAAGTACCGCATCCTCTCGACCAGCGACGGCGGCCGCTCCTGGCGGGTGCTGCCGAGCGAGGGGATGCCGGACGCGCTTCCCGGCGAGGCCGCCTTCGCGGCGAGCGGCCAGTGCCTGGTGTCGTCAGGACCCCGGGACGTATGGCTGGCGACGGGCGGCGGGGCGACGGCCCGCGTGCTCCACTCCGCCGACCGGGGGCTGACCTGGACCGTCACCGCCACGCCGATCCCGGCGGGCGACCCGGCCCGGGGCGTCTTCGGCCTCGCCTTCCGCGACCGTACGCACGGCATCGCCGTCGGCGGCGACTACCGCAAGGACCAGCCGTCCCCGCAGGCCGCGGCGGTCACCACGGACGGGGGCCGCACCTGGCACACCTCGGACGCGCCCCCGCCCGCCTACCGCTCGGGTGTCGCCTGGCTCCCGCACAGCAGGACGGCCGCGCTCGCCGTCGGCCCGACCGGCACCGACCTGACGACCGACGGCGGCCGCACCTGGCGCACGGTCGACACCGGCTCGTACGACACGGTGGACTGCACGTCCGACGGGTCGTGCTGGGCCTCCGGGGAGAAGGGCAGGATCGCCCGCCTCGGGCGACACTGAGCGCTGATCAGGAGGGCAACTGCTCCCGGTGCGCGGCGAGTTCGTCGGCCGTCTTGGTCGCGTAGAACTCCGTGATCCGGTACGCGCAGACGCCCTCGACGCTGAACGGGTCGGCCGCCGCGATCGTCTCGATCTCCGCGCGGTCGACCCCGGCGGCCAGGATCACCCCGCCGTCGCGCGGGTTCTTCCGCCCCGAGGCGATGAACACGCCGGCGGCGTACTGCGCGTCGAGCCACTCGATGTGCGCGTCGAGCAGCGCGTCCGCCCGCTCGACGGGCGCGGTGTAGGTCAATTCCAGTACGAACATGATCACCAGGCTACCGGGGCCCTCCGGAGGCCGACGAGGCGTTCCAGCCCTCGGAATCCGGGTCGTAGGGTGGATCGCACTATGACGATCATCGGGATTCCGGCGGGCTGGCCCGCCGACGAGGACGCCGCACGGGCCGTCCAGCGAGAGCTGCGCGGGCGGATCGTCCTCGACGAGGCGGGGCCGGCCGTCGGTGAAGGGCACGTCACGGGGCTCGACGTGGCGTACGACGACGAGCGCGATCTCGTCGCCGCGGCGGCCGTCGTGCTCGACGCCCGGACGCTCGACGTGGTCGAGGAGGCCACGGCCGTCGGCCGCGTCTCCTTCCCGTACGTCCCCGGGCTCCTCGCCTTCCGGGAGATCCCGACCGTGCTCGCCGCGCTCGGCTCCCTGATCGCCGACCCCGGTCTCCTCGTCTGCGACGGCTACGGAATCGCCCACCCCCGCCGCTTCGGCCTCGCGAGCCACCTCGGGGTGCTGACAGGGCGGCCGTCCATAGGCATCGCCAAGAACCCCTTCACCTTCACCCACGACCAACCCGGCCCGGAACGCGGTGCGTTCAGCGCGCTGCTCGCCGACGGCGAGGAGGTGGGGCGCGCCCTGCGGACCCAGGCCGGGGTGAAGCCCGTCTTCGTCTCCGTGGGGCATCGCGTCTCCCTCGCCGGATCCTGCGCCCACACCCTCCACCTCGCCCCGCGCTACCGCATCCCCGAGACCACCCGCCACGCCGACTCCCTCTGCCGCAGGGCACTCAGGGAGGCACTCGGGAACACCTGAGTACGCGTACGGATACCGCCCTGTGGCCCCGCCCGGCAGAGTGTGGGCCATGACAACTCCCCTTTCCGTTCCGCCGCGTTCCGCGGGGCGCGGCCTGACCCTGGCCCTCGCCGCCGCCGGGCTCGTCGCCCTGGCCTGGGTCTGCGCCATGCTCTACGTCGTCGCCGCCTGGGTTCTGACGTGATCGGGCGGCTGCGGTGCGTCGTGCTCGACTGCCCCGACGCGCGGGAACTGGCGCTGTTCTACCAGCGGTTGATCGGCGGCGAGGTCGAGAGCCCCGACCCCCGGTGGGCCGTCGGCGCGGGATCCGCCGTCCTGCGCGGGGCCGCGGGACCGGTCCTCGCCTTCCAGGACGTCGCCGACCACCGGCCGCCCGTCTGGGGAGCGCCCGAGCAGCAGTTCCACCTCGACGTACGGGTCGACGACCTGGCCGCCGCCGACGAGGCCGTCCTCGCGCTCGGGGCCACCCCGCTCGACGACGGGGGCGGCGACCAGGCCTGGCGCGTCTACGCCGACCCGGCAGGCCACCCCTTCCGCCTCGTACGGCCCTGAATTCCGCCTCGTACGGTCCTGAACCACCGGGCCGGTCAGCCCCGGTGCGCCACCCGGAAGCCGATGCCCGCCGCTCGGAGCCGCTCGGTCAGGGCATCGCCCATCGCGACCGCCGTCGTCACCTGCCCCGCCGTCTTCGGCAGCGGGTCGAAGGCGAGGCAGAGCGCCGACTCGGCGAGCATCTTGGCCGTCTCGTCGTACCCCGGATCGCCGCCCGAGACCTCGGTGAAGACCCGGCGTCCGCCACCCTCGCCGACGAACCGCACCGAGAACCAGCTCCGTGCGCGCCGCTCGGCGGACGGACCGCTCCCCGGCTGGTAACGCTCCATCAGCCAGCGGCGAACCAGCGGGAGTTGGGCGGCCGCCACGCCGGTGCCGACGGCCGCCGCGCCACCGAGCGCCATCGGGAGCGTCTTGACGGAGGCGTAGTGGCGGTAGCGGAAGTCGGGGCCGTACCGGTCGAGGGCGGCGGCCGAGCGGGCCACGACCTGCGGATCGAGCGTCGGAAGCGGTAGCGCCCAGGTGCCGGTCTCCCGGCTGAACCGCGGGCCGCCCAGCGGCGCGCGCGCCCGGCGGCCGACCAACCGCGGTGCGTGCAGCTTCCGTTCGCGCGCGGCGCCCAGCATCTGCGGGCCCCGGCCGAGCGCGGTGAGCGCCGAGGCGAAGGTGCCGCCGGAGAAGGCGGCCCCGACCCGGACGAAGCCGTCGACGCGGAGCGGTACGTCCTCCGGGAGCTGCTGGACGGTGAAGTGCACGCCCAGGTCGTGCGGGACGGAGTCGAAGCCGCAGGCGTGCACGATCCGGGCCCCGGTCTCACGGGCGCGGGCGTCGTGGCGTACGTACATGAGGTCCACGAACTCGGCCTCGCCGGTGAGGTCCACGTAGTCCGTGCCGGCCTCCGCGCAGGCGGCGACAAGCCCCTCCCCGTACCAGACGTAGGGGCCGACGGTGGTCGCCACCACCCGGGCCGACCCGGCCAGAGCGCGCAGCGAGTCCGGGTCGTCCGCGTCGGCGACGACCAGCGGCAGCTCCGCGCAGTGCGGCCACCGGGCGGCGAGCCGCTCGCGCAGGGCCGTCAGCCCGGCCCGGTTGCGCCCCGCGAGCGCCCAGCGGCACTCCGCCGGGGCGTGCGCGGCCAGATACTCCGCGGTGAGCTCGCCCACGAACCCGGTCGCCCCGAAGAGCACGACGTCGAACTCCCGCGCGACGGCACCAGACCCTGATCCGGCCTCGTGCCGCTCCGCGCCCGCCCCTGTCTCCATCCAGCCCCTCGCTTCGGCCGTACCGCGGCGCCGGGCGCGGTACGCGCACCGTTCGCCCGCGGTTGTCGTCGGCGGAGGATAGCGGAAGTCCGCCCGGACGTGATTTCCAAGCGCTTGCTCGGCCGGGGGGCTTGTGTCGAGTGGAACACGTTCCTACCATCGCCGGTGTTACATCATTGGTGTCACACACTCCTGGGGGCTCGATGAGCACGACACACACCGCCCGGAACGGCCCCCTCGCCGGGGTGCGCGTGGTCGAACTCGCCGGCATCGGCCCCGGCCCCTTCGCCGCCATGCTCCTGGCCGACCTCGGCGCCGACGTCGTCCGTGTCGACCGCCCCGCGGGACCCGGCCTCGGCATCGACCCCGCCGTCGACCTCACCAACCGCAACAAGCGCTCCGTCCTCGTCGACCTCAAGGCCGAGGACGGGCCCGCCACCGTGCTCGACCTCGTCGCCCGCGCCGACGTCCTGATCGAGGGCTACCGGCCCGGCGTCGCCGAACGCCTCGGCGTCGGCCCCGAAGCCTGTCTCGCCCGCAACCCCCGGCTCGTCTACGGCCGGATGACCGGCTGGGGCCAGGACGGCCCGCTCGCCACGACCGCGGGGCACGACATCGGCTACATCGCGATCACCGGCGCCCTCGGCATGATCGGCCCCGACCCGGACGGCCCGCCCACCATCCCCGCCAACCTGGTCGGCGACTACGCGGGCGGCTCCCTCTACCTCGTCATCGGCGTCCTCGCGGCGCTCCAGCACGCCCGGGCGCACGGCGAGGGCCAGGTCGTCGACGCCGCCATCGTCGACGGCACGGCCCACCTCACCACCATGATCCACGGGATGCTCGCGGCCGGCGGCTGGCAGGACCGCAGGGGCGTCAACCTCCTCGACGGCGGCTGCCCCTTCTACGGCGTCTACGAGACCTCCGACGGCGGCCACATGGCGGTCGGCGCCCTGGAGGGGCGGTTCTACGCGGAGTTCGTCCGCCTCCTCGGCATCGAGGAGGCCGCCCCGGCCCGTAACGACCCGGCCCGCTGGCACGAGCTGCGCGAGGCCGTCACCGACCGCTTCCGGAGCCGTACGCGCGAGGAGTGGAGGTCCGTCTTCGAGGGCACCGACGCCTGTGTCGCTCCTGTCCTCTCTCTCCGTGAGGCGCCCACCCATCCGCACCTCGTGGCCCGCGCCACCTTCACCGAGCGCGACGGAATCACCCAGCCCGCCCCCGCGCCCCGCTTCTCCGTCACCCCCGGCACCCTCCGCACGGGCCCCGCCCTGCCGGGTGCCGACACCGCCGCCGTCGCCCGCGACTGGGCCGTACCCGCTCTGGAGACCGAAGCATGAAGCGCCAGCTCTACACCGCCGACCACGAGGCCTTCCGCGGGACCGTCCGCACCTTCCTGGCCAAGGAGGTGCTGCCCCACTACGAGCAGTGGGAGAAGGACGGCATCGTCGCCCGCGAGGCCTGGCGGGCCGCCGGCCGGCAGGGGCTGCTCGGACTCGCCGTCGACGAGGAGTACGGGGGCGGCGGCAACCCCGACTTCCGCTACGGAGCCGTCCTCGCGGAGGAGTTCACCCGGGCCGGCGCCCCCGGGCTCGCCATCGGCCTGCACAACGACATCATCGGCCCGTACCTCACCTCGCTCGCCACCGACGAGCAGAAGCGGCGCTGGCTGCCCGGCTTCTGCTCCGGCGAGATCGTCACCGCCATCGCCATGACCGAACCCGGCGCCGGCTCCGACCTCCAGGGCATCCGCACCACCGCCGAGGACCACGGCGACCACTGGATCCTCAACGGCTCCAAGACCTTCATCTCCAACGGCATCCTCGCCGACCTCGTGATCGTCGTCGCCCGCACCACCCCGGAGGGCGGCGCGCACGGCCTCTCCCTCCTCGTCGTCGAGCGCGGCGCGGAGGGCTTCGAGCGCGGCCGGAACCTCGACAAGATCGGCCAGAAGTCCCAGGACACCGCCGAGCTCTTCTTCCGTGACGTCCGCGTCCCCAAGGAGAACCTGCTCGGCGAGCTCAACGGCGCCTTCCTGCACCTGATGACCAACCTCGCCCAGGAGCGCCTGGCCATCGCCGTCGCCGGCATCGCCGGGGCCGAACACCTCCTGGAGATCACCACCCGGTACGTCAAGGAGCGCGAGGCCTTCGGCCGCCCCCTCGCCAAGCTCCAGCACATCCGCTTCGAGATCGCCGAGATGGCCACCGAGTGCGCCGTCACCCGGACCTTCGTCGACCGCTGCATCGCCGAGCACACCGACCCGGACGGCGCCGGCCTCGACGCCGTCCACGCCTCCATGGCCAAGTGGTGGGCGACCGAACTCCAGAAGCGGGTCGCCGACCGCTGCCTGCAACTGCACGGCGGGTACGGCTACATGAGCGAATTCCCGGTCGCCCGTGCCTACACCGACGGCCGGATCCAGACCATCTACGGCGGCACCACCGAGATCATGAAGGAGATCATCGGCCGATCCCTCCTCGGCTGATCCCGGCTGGTCTCCCTCTTCCCCACCCTCATCGCGAAAGGCTTTCCGTGAGCACCGAAGCGTACGTGTACGACGCGATCCGCACCCCCCGCGGACGTGGCAAGGCCAACGGCTCCCTGCACGGCACCAAGCCCATCGACCTGGTCGTCGGCCTGATCAGGGAGATCCAGGCCCGCCACCCCGGCCTCGACCCGGCCGCCATCGACGACATCGTCCTCGGCGTCGTCGGCCCCGTCGGCGACCAGGGCTCCGACATCGCCCGTATCGCCGCCATCGCCGCCGGACTCCCCGACACCGTCGCCGGCGTCCAGGAGAACCGCTTCTGTGCCTCCGGCCTCGAAGCCGTCAACATGGCCGCGATGAAGGTCCGCTCCGGCTGGGAGGACCTCGTCCTCGCCGGCGGCGTCGAGTCCATGTCCCGGGTCCCGATGGCCTCCGACGGCGGCGCCTGGTTCGCCGACCCGATGACCAACCTGGAGACCAACTTCGTCCCGCAGGGCATCGGCGCCGACCTCATCGCCACCATCGAGGGCTTCACCCGCCGCGACGTCGACGAGTACGCCGAGCTCTCCCAGGAGCGTGCCGCCGCGGCCTGGAAGGACGGGCGCTTCGCCCGCTCCGTCGTCCCCGTCCTGGACCGCGCCGGCCTCGTCGTCCTCGACCACGACGAGCACCTGCGCCCCGGCACCACCGCCGACTCGCTCGCCCGCCTCAAGCCCTCCTTCGCCGACATCGGCGAGCTGGGCGGCTTCGACGCCGTGGCGCTGCAGAAGTACCACTGGGTCGAGGAGATCGACCACGTCCACCACGCCGGCAACTCCTCCGGCATCGTCGACGGCGCCTCCCTCGTCGCCATCGGCTCCAAGGAGGTCGGGGAGCGGTACGGGCTGACGCCGCGCGCCCGGATCGTCTCGGCCGCCGTCTCCGGCTCCGAGCCGACGATCATGCTCACCGGCCCGGCCCCGGCCACCCGCAAGGCCCTCGCCAAGGCCGGTCTCACCATCGACGACATCGACCTGATCGAGATCAACGAGGCCTTCGCGGCCGTCGTCCTCCGCTTCGTCAAGGACATGGGCATCTCCCTGGACAAGGTCAACGTCAACGGCGGCGCCATCGCGCTCGGCCACCCGCTCGGCGCCACCGGCGCGATGATCCTCGGCACCCTCGTCGACGAGCTGGAGCGCCAGGACAAGCGCTACGGCCTCGCCACCCTCTGCGTGGGCGGCGGCATGGGCATCGCCACCATCGTCGAGCGCGTCTGACCGTCCCGTCCGAACCCCTCTCACAGAGAAGCAGAGACATGAGCGAGAGCACCACCATCCGCTGGGAGCAGGACGCGACCGGGATCGTCACCCTCGTCCTCGACGACCCGAACCAGTCCGCCAACACCATGAACCGGGCCTTCCGGGCCTCGATCATCGCGATCGCCGACCGCGTGGAAGCCGAGAAGGACTCCATCCGGGGCATCATCTACACCTCCGCCAAGAAGACCTTCTTCGCCGGCGGCGACCTCAAGGACATGGTCCAGGCGGGCCCCGAGAACGCCCGGGACATCTTCGACGCCGCCCTGGAGATCAAGAACGCGCTGCGCCGCATCGAGACCCTCGGAAAGCCCGTCGTCGCCGCGATCAACGGCGCGGCCCTCGGCGGCGGCTACGAGATCGCCCTCGCCTCCCACCACCGCGTCGCCCTCGACGCCCCCGGCTCCAAGATCGGCCTGCCCGAGGTCACCCTCGGCCTGCTGCCGGGCGGCGGCGGCATCGCCCGTACCGTCCGCCTCATGGGCATCACCGACGCCCTGCTCAAGGTCCTGCTCCAGGGCACCCAGTACGCCCCGAAGCGCGCCCTCGACAACGGTCTCGTCCACGAGGTGGCCGCCACCGCCGAGGAGATGATGGACAAGGCCATCGCCTTCATCGACGCGCACCCCGAGTCCCGCCAGCCCTGGGACGTCCCCGGCCACCGGATCCCCGGCGGCACCCCGTCGAACCCGAAGTTCGCCGCCAACCTGCCGGCCTTCCCGGCCAACCTGCGCAAGCAGCTGAACGGCGCGCCCTACCCGGCGCCGCGCGCCATCATGGCCGCCGCCGTCGAGGGCTCCCAGGTCGACTTCGAGTCCGCGAGCGTCATCGAGAGCCGGTACTTCACCGAGCTGGTCGTCGGGCAGACCGCGAAGAACATGATCCAGGCGTTCTTCTTCGACCTCCAGGCCGTCAACTCCGGCGCCAGCCGCCCCCAGGGCATCGAGCGGCGCCCGGTCCGCAAGGTCGCCGTGCTCGGCGCCGGCATGATGGGCGCCGGCATCGCGTACTCCTGCGCCCGCGCCGGCATCGAGGTCGTCCTCAAGGACGTCTCCGCCGAGTCCGCGGCCAAGGGCAAGGCCTACAGCGAGAAGCTCTGCGCCAAGGCCGTCGCCCGGGGCCGCACCACCCAGGAGAAGGCCGACGCGCTCCTCGCCCGCATCACCGCGACCTCCGACGTCCAGGCCCTGGCCGGCTGCGACGCCGTGATCGAGGCCGTCTTCGAGGACACCTCCCTCAAGCACAAGGTCTTCCAGGAGATCGAGGGCGTCGTCGCCCCCGACGCGCTGCTCTGCTCCAACACCTCGACCCTGCCGATCTCCGTCCTCGCCGAGGGCGTCGAGCGGCAGACCGACTTCATCGGTCTGCACTTCTTCTCGCCCGTCGACAAGATGCCGCTCGTCGAGATCATCAAGGGCGAGCGGACCGGGGACGAGGCGCTCGCCCGCGCCTTCGACCTGGTCCGGCAGATCAACAAGACGCCGATCGTCGTCAACGACTCGCGCGGCTTCTTCACCTCCCGGGTGATCGGCCACTTCATCAACGAGGGCGTCGCCATGGTCGGCGAGGGCATCGAGCCCGCCTCGATCGAGCAGGCGGCCGCCCAGGCCGGCTACCCGGCGAAGGTCCTCTCCCTGATGGACGAGCTGACCCTCACCCTGCCCCGCAAGATCCGCAACGAGACCCGGCGCGCGATCGAGGAGGCCGGCGGCGCCTGGGCCACCCACCCGGGCGAGGCCGTGATCGACCGCATGGTCGACGAGTTCGGCCGCCCCGGCCGGAGCGGCGGCGCGGGCTTCTACGCGTACGCGGAGGACGGCAAGCGCGGCAGGCTCTGGCCCGGCCTGCGCGAGCACTTCACCAAGCCCGGATACGAGATCCCCTTCCGCGACATGCAGGAGCGGATGCTCTTCTCCGAGGCCCTGGACACCGTCCGGCTCCTGGAGGAAGGCGTCCTGACCTCGGTCGCCGACGCCAACATCGGCTCCATCATGGGCATCGGCTTCCCGGCCTGGACCGGCGGAGTCCTCCAGTACATCAACGGGTACGAGGGCGGTGTCGCCGGCTTCACGGCCCGCGCGCGCGAGCTGGCCGCGACCTACGGCGAGCGGTTCGACCCGCCGGCGCTCCTCGTCGGGAAGGCCGAGCGGGGCGAGGTCTTCACCGACTCCTGAACGCGGCGCGCAGCTCCTCGCGGAGCGAGCGCTGGAACGCCGTGACCAGGGCCTGGACCACCATCGGCTGCATATGGGCCGAGAGCGACCGCATCGCGTTCAGGTGGTCCGGGTCCTCGGCGCTCTCCCGGTACGGGTTCCACACCTCGTCCCGGAAGAGCCGGGACAGCTCCTGGGCGGCTGACCGCGCGTGCTCCACGAGGACCGCGCGGGAGGCGAGGATCGTCTCGTGCTCGATCGGCACGTCGAGCAGCTCGACCCCGAGCCGCAGCAGCGTCCCGTCGAGCCGGAAGGCCTCGCTCCCGGGGATCCGCTCCAGCACCCCCATCGCGGCGAGCCGCTCCACGTCCCGCTCGGCGAGGGGCCGCCCGGCACGCCGCTCCAGCTCGCGCAGGGTGATCTCCTCGGCGGACTCGGGCGCCCAGGAGGCCACCAGGGCCCGGTGGATGGCCAGGTCCTGCTCACTGAGATCGGCCGGCAACTGCTCCAGGTACCGCTCGATCGCGGCCAGCGTCATGCCCTGCCGCTGGAGCTCCTCGATGAGCGCGAGCCGCGCCAGATGCCCGGGCCCGTAGTGCCCGACCCGGCGGGCCCCGATGACGGGCGGCGGCAACAGCCCCCGGGTCCCGTAGAACCGCACGGTCCGCACCGTGACCCCGGCCCGCGCGGCCAGCTCGTCGACCGTGTAGCTCGGCTCGTGCTCCTCGTCGCTCCCGACACCCATCCGAGCCGCCTCGCTTCCCCTGCCGGCGACCCGCCTGTCCGGGCCACTTGAACAGTATTGCTGTCTCACCAGCCGTGTAAAAGGGTGGTGTCACTGTCAGTGGTACCCCGTAGCGTGATCGGCATGAACGGGATCACGTACGTCCAGGGGGACGCGACCGCACCGCTCGGCGAGGGCGTCAGGATCATCGCTCACGTCTGCAACGACGCCGGGGGCTGGGGCAGGGGCTTCGTCATCGCGGTCACGCGCCGCTGGCCCGAGCCGGAGAAGGCCTTCCGGCAATGGCACCGTGATCGGGAGGGGAACGACTTCGGTCTCGGCGCGGCCCAGTTCGTCCGGGTCGAAGCCGAGGTGTGGGTGGCCAACCTGGTGGGCCAGCACGGCATACGCACCGTGCGGAACACGGCTGTGCCCGTGCGGTACGGGGCGATCGACGCCGCGCTCGGGCTGCTCGCCGACAAGGCGGCCGAGCTGGGGGCCTCCGTCCACATGCCGCGGATCGGCTGCGGGCTGGCGGGCGGTACCTGGGACGAGGTCGAGCCCCTGATCGTGTGCAGGCTCGTGGACCGGGGGATACCGGTCACGGTGTACGACTTCGACGCGTAAGGGGCGCGGAGGCGGGCCGTGGCGGGCACCGCGGACGGCGGGGGCTAGAGTCGGCGGCTGTTCGAATCGGGGGAACGGCAACGGGAGAGTCAGATGTACGCGCAACTCAGGGAGACGGCCGTCGAGTTGGCCGGAGTCCTGTGGCGGGAGCACACCGTCTACCGGGAGCGGGGCGGTGGGGTGGTGATCCGGGGCGAGCATGTTCGCCGGTGGATCAGTCTCGCTCCGACCGGAGGCAAGGACAGGGCGCTGCTGCGCGCCGGGCGGATCCTCGACGGGGGGACCACCGCGCCGGCCCGGAGCGAGGTCGTCGTCGACCTGACGGCCGGGACGGCGGAGCTCGCGACGCTCTGCCGGCGTCTGCTCGCCGACGTCGCCGCCATAGCCGAGGCGGACCTGGGGCCGTCCCGCGCGGGACGGCCGGGCCGTGAGGGCAAGGCGGGCAAGGCGGCCAAGCCCGGCAGACCCGGCAGGCCCGGAAAGCAGGCGAAGCCGGGGCGGGCGGCGCGTGCCGCCCGCCCCGGCCGGCCCCGTAAGGAGCGGCACACGAGCCCCGGCTCGTGGTTCGTCCTGCTCTGCGTCGCAGGGGTCCTCGGGGTGTGGCTCTACAGCCTCTTCGGCCGGGCCGGGTACTGAGACCCTCCGGCCGCTCCGGTCAGAACCCGGTGACGGGGTAGTGGTCGGAGAGGTTGGTGTACGTGTACCGCGTGCCCCAGCTGGAGACCGTCCACGGGGCGCTCTCCTCCAGGACCACGTGGTTGGTCCAGCCGGCGGGGCGCGCGTTCCCGGCCCGGTAGAGGACGTAGTCGAGGTCCTCGCGCGGGTCGTCCGGGTAGCGCTCGGAGGCGATCGAGTTCAGCTCGGTGTCGAAGGAGTACGGGTGTCCCGTGCGGGCGTCGGCCCCGACCAGGCCCGCGTCGGCGAGCATCGTGCCGTACTCGGACGTGCGCGAGTCGACGTTCATGTCGCCGGCGACGATCACCTGCTCGTTCGCCGGGATGTTCTTGGCGTCGAGGAACGCGTCCATCGCCTTGAACTGGCGGCTGCGCATCTGCGCCGCCTCGCCCGCCGAGCAGCCCGGGTCGGTGGACTGGGCGTGGGTGCCGACGACGTGCACCCGGCTGCCGTTCACGTCCAGGACGGTGTAGACGAAGCCCTTGTTGGAGTACCAGTCGGCGCCGCAGGCGTCCTTGTAGACGTACTGCTCCTTGCGGACGATCGGCCACTTGCTGAGGATCGTCACCCCGCCGTCCTCGGGCGTGGTCGCGGAGTAGGCGCCGCTCGTGGCGTCCCAGCCGGTCTTGCTGCGGCCCATGACCGGGGTCTGGTGCGGGTACTGCGCGGCGGCGTTCGCCTTGAGCGCGTCGGAGGAGGAGTTGTCGAAGGCCTCCTGGATCACGACGACGTCCTGCCCCTGGAAGAAGCCGGCGGCGGGGATCGCCTTCGCCCGGTGGTCCTGGCCCCAGTTCGGGTACAGCGCCTTGGAGAAGAGGAACGTGTTGTACGTGAGCACCTTCAGGCGCGGTGCCTCGGCGGCCGTGGCGGAGGCGCCGCTCGCGGCCGGGGCGGCCGCCGCAAGGGTGGCGGCGGCGAGCGCGAGCGAGAGGGCGGCGCCGGGGGCGCGACGGAGTGCGGCGAAGGACAAGGGAACTCCCATGAGGGCGTGGGGGGTTGGCCTGGCGCGCACATACAATCAGCCGTAGTTACCTTCCGGTAGCCTTTGGGTGCCGGGAATCTTGCCGAACTCGCACAACCGCGCCAACTCTCTGGCCGGTGTCTGAATTGTCCCCTTTTGAACCAGGTAGAATGCGCGCATGACCCTCGCGAACTCCACAGTCTTCAAGATGGACCTCGGTCCGCTCAACCCCGTCTGGGCCGAGCTCATCCTCGGCGTGGTCCTGTTTGCACTGACCTTCCTCATCCTGGCGAAGGGCATCCTGCCGAAGATCCGCCGCACGCTCGACGAGCGTGAGGACGCCATCGACGGCGGCACCGAGCGCGCCGACGACCTCCGCGCCGAGGCCACGCAGATCCGTGAGCAGTACGAGGCCGAGCTGGCCGAGGCCCGTCACGAGGCCGCGCGCATCCGCTCCCGGGCCACCGAGGAGGGCTCGGCCGCCATCGCCGCCGCCCGCGCCGAGGGCAACGCCGAGCGCGACGCCATGATCGCCGCCGGTGCCGCGAAGATCGCCGCCGAGCGCGAGGCCGCCGAGCGCGAGCTCACCGCGGACGTCGACGCCTGGGCCCACGCCCTCGCCGCCCGTATCGTCGGCGAGCCGGTCGGCGCCGACCGCTCCTGAACCCACGCTTTCCACGAAGGGGCCGTTCCCCGGGCAGCAGTAAGCCCGAGGGACGGCCCCTTCGCCATGAGCGCGGCCTGGGCATCTACTGGACGTGTACCGGATGTGTGAGGAGAGCAAGCGCATGAGCCGCCCGCAGGAGGAGTCCACCGCCCCCGTGCCGCCGCCCGTCGGCGGGGTCCTGTGGAGCGTCGCCGGCGACGTCCGGGGGCTCCTGATGCTGCCCGCCGCCCTCGCGATGCAGGTGGCCCACCCCGCGATCGGCGCCGGCGTCGACGAGCACTCCGTCTTCCGTACCGACCCCTGGGGCCGAGGCGAGCGCTCCCTGCGCTCGGTCCAGCTCTGGGTGTACGGAGGCGAGCAGGCCGCCGAGGAGGGCCGCCGGCTCCGGCGACTGCACCGCGACATCCAGGGCACCGACGCCCACGGCCGCAGGTATCACGCCCTCACCCCCGCCTACTACGCATGGGTCCACGCGACCGGCTTCCCCGTCTACCGGTACGGTCTCCGCCTCCTCGCCCGCCCCCTCACCGAGGCCCAGGAACGGCAGCTGTACGCCGAGTGGCTCCGGGTCGGCCACGTCCTCGGCATCCACGACCGGGACATGCCGCAGACGGTCGAGGCGTTCTGGCCGTACTACCGGAAGGTCCTCGCCGAGGAGCTGGAGGCCACCGTCGTCGTCCGGGAGCTGCTCGACCCCGACCTGCCGGTACCGGCCCCGGACCGGGGCCCACTGCCGCTCCGGCTCGCCCTCCGCCTCCTCTGGCCGGCCCTCCGCCGCCCCTTCCTGCGGCTGCGGGCCTTCCTCACCGTGGGTCTCATGCCGCCGGACGCCCGCGAGGCCATCGGCCTGGAGTGGACGGACGCGCAGGAGCGCGCGCTGCGCCGCTTCGCCCGGGTCGTCCGGGCCGTGGTCCCGGTCCTGCCCGAGAGGCTGCGCTACCTTCCCCTGGCCCGGAAGGCGCGCGGGGCCGCCCGCCGCGCGAAGCGCTGACGGACGGCCCCGCTCACCCGACCGTCAGTGGTCGTGGACCGTGTTCGTCACCGCGATCTTCTTCCACGACTTCGGCTGCACGGGACGGGGAGCCGCCGACCGCGCCGCCGAACCGGTCACCGGAGCCGCCGCGGAGGCGGACAGGCCGGCAGCGGCCGCCGTCGGCGCGGCCGGCTTCGACGGCTGGAACAGCCAGGTGTCGAAGAGCTCGGCCAGCGGCTTGCCGGAGACCCGCTCCGCGTACCGCACGAAGTCGCCGACCCGCGCGTTGCCGTAGGCGAACTCCTGCGGCCAGCCCTTCAGGACCGCGAAGAAGTCCTCGTCGCCGATCTCGTTCCGCAGCGCCTGGAGCGCCAGCGCGCCCCGGTCGTAGACGGCGACGTGGAACTGGTTCTCCGCGCCCGGGTCACCCGGCTTGACCGTCCAGAACGGGTCCTCGGCCGTCCGGGTGGCGTACACGTAGTCGGCCAGCTCCTGCGCCGTACCCTCGCCCTCCTTCTCCGACCAGAGCCACTGGCCGTAGCGGGCGAAGCCTTCGTTGATCCAGATGTCCTTCCAATCGCGGACCGAGACGCTGTCCCCGTACCACTGGTGCGCCAGCTCATGGACGACGACCGAGACGTTCGCGCCGTTGGCGAACTGCCGCGGGCTGTAGAACGGGCGGGTCTGCGTCTCCAGGGCGAAACCGCTCGTCACGTTCGGCACGTACCCGCCGAGGGCGTTGAAGGGGTACGGGCCGAAGAGCGACTCCAGCCACTCCGCGACCTCGGTCGTACGCTCGATCGAGGCGCGTGCCGCGCCCGCGTTCTCGCCGAGGTCCTTGCTGTACGCGTTGAGGACGGGCAGCCCGTTCGCCGTCCTGTCCGTCGTGATGTCGAACTTGCCGACGGCGAGCGTCGCCAGATAGGTCGCCTGCGGCTTGTTCGAGCGCCAGCTGAAGCGGGTCCAGCCGAGCCGCGAGGACTGCGCCTGGAGCACGCCGTTGCTGATGGCCTGGGTACCGTCCGGGACGGAGACCGAGACGTCGAACGTGGCCTTGTCCAGCGGGTGGTCGTTGGACGGGAACCACCAGGCGGCCGAGTCCGGCTCCTGCGCGGCGACGCCGCCGTCCGGGGTGCGGGCCCAGGCCGACCAGCCGTCGACCTTGAACTCGGAGGGCTTGCCCGCGTAGCGGACGACGACCGAGATCGTCTTGTTCTTCTCCAGCGGGGCGGCCGGGGTGACCTCCAGCTCGTGATCGCCCGAGGTGGTGAACGTCGCGAGGCGGCCGTTCACCCGGACCTCGCTGACCTTCAGACCGAGGTCGAGGTTGAACCGCGACAGGTTCTGCTTCGTCGTGGCGAGGATCGTCGCCGTACCTTCGAGCAGGTCGGTCGCGGGCTGGTACTTCAGCCGCAGGTCGTAGTGGGAGACGTCGTAACCGCCGTTGCCGCTGGCGGGGTAGTAGGAGTCGCCGATGCCCGGGGCCCCAGGGGTGAAGTCGGCCGCCGATGCCGGGATCGCCAGCAGCAGGGAGGCCGCGAGGGCGCTCGGAACGATGATTCTGCGGTGCACAGGTGCTCCCCAAGTCATAAGAAACGTAAGACGCGTGGGTGGTCGTCGGTCCTGACTCGGACCCTATTCAGCACCTCGACACAGCGTCACGTCCAGAGGACCCCCTGTCACACGATCGCCATTCGGCCGAAATGAACCGCCGGACAGCTTCTTTGGCCTGTCCGGCGCTAGGGCGTGTCCGACGATTCCCGCCGGGCCCGGCCCGTCAGTCGCGCGTGTACGCCGAGAAGGGGCGCACTCCCGAGCCCCAGCGCACGGCGACGACCAGGTCCTCGTACACGCGCACGCCCGCCAGTTCGCCCTTGTGCCGGTCCACGTCGCTGCCGGTGTCGATGCTCTCCTTCTCCTCACCGGTGGCGGCGTCGAGCACCACCAGTTCGTCGAGGCTGTCCTGCCGGGAGCCGCCGTCGGTGAGGACGGTCACCCGGCCGCCGGTCACGTCGAGGGCGCGCAGGCCGCCCGCGACGGCCACGTTCTCCAGCCAGACCTGGCTGCCGCTCGCGAGGTCGAAGGCGACCACCCGGTCCCGGTACGACTTGCGCTCTCTGATCTCGGCGCCGGCGTAGAGCCGCCCGTCCGCGACGGTCACGAGGGCCGGCGCATGCGCATGGATGGTTCCGTATCCGCCGGTGGTCTCGATCCGGCCGGCCGCCTTCCCGTCCTCGCCGAAGAGGAGGAAGGCACCCTGCCCGCCCTCCGTCGTCCCGCCGTTCTGCACGACCGGCGGCTCGGCCGACAGCAGGGCCACCTGCCCGTCCGGTGCAGGCGCCGTCCGCCCGCCGAGGGAAGCGGTCCACCGCAGCCCGCCGCCGACCGGGTCGAACGCGGCCAGCCGCAGTTCGGTGCGGCCACAGGCGAGTACGGCGACGACCTGCCGCTCCCCGGCGGCGACCTGCTCGGGCACACAGTCCTCGGGGACAGCGGCCGTCCAGCGCGGGGCGCCGGTCCGCAGGTCGAAGGCGCGCAGCGCCTTCGTTCCGGAGACGGCGGGCCGGGAGTCGGGGGTCCACAGGTCGTCGTCGAGGGCCCACATCTCGTCGGCGTCCCGCAGGACGGCGACCCCGCCACCGACGGCGACCATGTCCGTGAACGTCTCAGTCAGATTTCCCCCGGGGGTGCGGGGCGTGTGCCACCGCTCGCGGCCGCTCATGAGGTCGAGCGCGGCGACCGTCGAGCAGCCCGCGTTCATCACGTTCCCCCGGGCGATCAGGAGGACCGAGCCGGCCGTGCGGCGGCTGACGGCGCAGATGTGCTCCTGCCCGGGCGGGGCGTACTCCCAGCGGACCTTACCCGTCCTCGCGTCGAAGGCGCCGACCGCGTCGTACCGGCTGCGGACGAGCGTCTCGCCGACCAGCCAGGCCCCGTTGCCGTAGTTCCTGGCGCCGTTGTCGACCGGGGCCTCCCAGACGAGGCGCAGCGAACTCCCCAGGGCGGAGCAGCCCGTGACAAGTCCGAGGGCACACAGCGCGGTGACGGCCGCGAGCAGGCGACGGAGCCCGCGCCCCGATCCCCGGCGGCCCGACGGCCACCGCCCCCGCCCGCGTCCCGTGTCGTCGGTCGTGCGCGCTGCCATGCGGATCCCCACCCCTGGCTCGAACGGTCGAATCCCCGTCAGGCTAGAGCACACCTGATCAGCGCCCCGCGGGCACCGGCCCGCTAAGCCATGTCCGATGGGGCGAGTGACGCTGTCGCTGGGAACTCGTTCCTTGGGACATGGGGCGGGGAGATCTTTCGCATGAAGAGTGGGCTCGGCTGGAGCCGCACTTGCCGACGAATCGTGGACGGGGCGGACGCTGGCGATGCCACCGTCGGGTAATCAACGGGATTCTGTTCCGGCAGCGAACCGGCCTCCCGTGGCGGGACCTGCCTCCCTGCTTCGGTAGCTGGAAGACGGTTCACGATCGTCATCGCAGGTGGTCGGCGGACGGCACGTGGGAGAGGATTCTGCGGGCCGTCCAGGCGGACGCCGATGCCGAGGGCCGGATCGACTGGAGCATGGTCAGCATCGATTCCACGACCTGCCGCGCTCATCAGCACGCGGCTGGTGCCTCCACCCGTGCCCCGAAGATCCCGGGTCGGCGCAGGAGCCCGGCGCGGCACCGTTCCGATGAGGCCCTGGGCCGCTCACGAGGCGGGTTCACAAGCAAGATCCACCTTGTCGGAGAAGGTGGGCGCCGCCCGCTCGGGTTTGTCATCACGCCCGGCCAGTGGGGGGACGCACCGCAGATGATTCCCGTCCTGGAAGAGATCCGGGTACCCCGACAGGCTGGTGGACGACCGCGCACCCGGCCCGACCATGTCGGGGGAGATAAAGCCTATTCGTCACGCCGCAACCGGCGTCACCTGCGCAGACGCCAGATCAAGCACACGATCCCCGAGCCGAGAGACCAGCGGGCCAACCGCCGGCGCCGCGGCAGCCAGGGCGGCAGACCCACAGGGTTCGACAAGACGATCTACCGCCGCCGCAACGAGGTCGAGCGGACCATCAACCGGCTCAAGAACTTCCGAGCCATCGCCACGCGCTTCGACAAACGGGCGTACGTCTTCCATGGAACGGTCACCGTGGCGGCGATCCGCCTGTGGCTCCGTCCGGAGTGAAGGGCCCCCGCTCAGAGGTCCTTGGCATCCGGGTAGTGGTGGCGAAGTTCGTTGAGTACGCGCTCGTCGACAGCCCTGACGTCCCACGAGGAGCTGTCGAATTCGGTCAGGACGAGCACCAACTCGTCCCCGGCGAACCCCCGCGCTTCGGCATCGATCAACTGAAGGAATGGGGTCGTCAGCGACAGCAGTGTCAGTGTGTCCATGCCGGCGTCGGCGGACCGTTCTTCCATCTCGACACAGCGAGGATCGACGATCTCGTCGAATTCGACGCGCCACGTCAGGTCCAGGCCGAAGCTGCCGAGGCGAACCAGTAGCTCAGCCAAGGTCACGTAGTGCTTTCCGTGCCAGGCAGGAAACGTGATCCCCTTCATCCCCGCCTCTGCTTCGGCTGTATCGCGCGCCATGTGCCCCCTTCGTTCAGCGAACACTAGGCCACAGCCCTGATCAGCTCACACGACCCATCGGACAGGCCCTAGGTGGCCGGCGAAGGCACCACGCGCGGGCGCAGGACCATGAGCGGACCTTCCGAGGCCGCCACCATGGCGAAGGGGAACCGGTCGACCTCAAGGCAGAGGGCGACGTCATCAGGATGGACTCCTTGACGCACACCCTGCGCCAACTCGGCCGCGGCGCGCGACTCGGCGGCGCGGCGGACGAACTCGGCGGCATCCGTCCCGTCCTCCGTGGCCCTCCGGGCGATGTAGTGAGCACACGCCAGATCCTCGTCGGCCTGCCCGTCCTCGCCGGTGACCACGAACGTGACACCGTCGCTCCCGCTCGTCCGCAGGAGCCGGGCCGTCGCCTCCGCCACCACGAAGCCGGCGCACAGCACCAGCGACGCCTCCTTGACCGCCAGGGCGCCGACCGTCCCCGCCGTGGTCTTCTGCACGACGGTCCGTCCGCCGAGGTCGGCGGAGCGCAGCAGGCCGGGCGAGTTGACCAGATCGAACCCGGGCGCGGCCGGACCGTCCTTCAGTGCCACCCAGTCCGGGTGGCGAGCCTTGAGCGCCAGGGCTTCGTCCAGAGACTCGGCGAGCACGATCCTTTCCGCTCCCCGGGCAAAGGCCCAGGCGGCCACGGTGAAAGCGCGCATGACGTCGACGACCACCGCCACGGACGGGGCTTCGACCAGCTGAGTGATACCAAGGAAACGGGCGTCCATGTCGATCATGATCGTGCACAAGGCGCTCTTTTGCACGGGAGTTGACCGGGGTACCTTCCGCCCCATGCCGATGCGAAAGCGGAGAACCCGCGGAGCCCGACTGCCGTACGGAACCCTCGTGGCCGCGGCCGCGGCCGCCGCCGCCCTGCTCGCGACCCTGGTCACTCCGGCGGGCGCGCAGCCGGAGCCGTCCGCGCCCACCGCGTCCTCCCTGGGCGCCGTACACGAGTCACGGCCCGTCCACTCCTACGCCGACGCCGTCCGTGAGTCCGTCTGGGTCGACACCGGACTCGACGGCGACGGGGACGGGCGCGCCGACCGGGTCGCCGTCGACATCGTCCGCCCCCGGGAGCCCGCCGCGGCAGGCCGCAAGATCCCCGTCATCATGGACGCCAGCCCGTACTACGCCTGTTGCGGACGGGGCAACGAAGGTCAGAGGAAGACGTACGACGCCGACGGGAACCCGGTGCAGTTCCCGCTCTTCTACGACAACTACTTCGTCCCGCGCGGCTACGCCTTCGTCGCCGTCGACCTCGCCGGCACCAACCGCTCCGACGGCTGCGACGACGTCGGAGGCCGCTCCGACGTGCGGTCAGCCAAGGCCGTCGTCGACTGGCTGAACGGCCGCGCCCGCGGATACACCAGCCGCACCGGCACGACCCGGGCCGGGGCCACGGGCTGGAGCACCGGCAACGTCGGCATGATCGGCAAGAGCTGGGACGGCACCATCGCCAACGGCGTGGCCGCCACCGGCGTGGAGGGGCTGAAGACGATCGTCCCGATCGGCGCCATCTCCTCCTGGTACGACTACTTCCACTCCCAGGGCGCCCCGCTCTACAACGCCAACCCGAGCTGGCTCTCCGACTACGTGAACAGCCCCGACGCCAGGGCCCGCTGCGGCGCCGTCCAGGACCGGATCACCGAGGCCACCCCGTACAGCGGCGACTGGACCCCGGCCTGGAGCGAGCGCGACCACGTGCGGGACGCCTCGAAGGTGAAGGCCAGCGTCTTCGTCGTCCACGGACAGCAGGACCTCAACGTCCGCGCCAACCATTTCGGGAAATGGTGGGACGCGCTCGCCGCCCACGGCGTCGAACGCAAGATCTGGCTCTCCCAGACCGGCCACGTCGACCCCTTCGACTTCCGGCGCACCGACTGGGTCCGCACCCTGCACCGCTGGTTCGACCACTACCTCCTCGGCTACGAGAACGGCATCGACCGCGAGCCGGTCGCCGACATCGAACGCGCCCCGGACCGCTGGACCACCGACCGGCAGTGGCCGCCGAGCGGCACCGCGACCACCACCCTGCGCCCCGCGCCCGGTGCCGAGCCCGGCCCCGGCACCCTCGGCCGGACGCCCGCCGCCCCCGGATCCACCGCGACCTTCACCGACGACCCGGGTCTGGGCGAACTGGACTGGGCCGCCCGGATCGACGCCGCGACCCCCGAGAAGGCCGGGTTCGTCACTCGCCCGCTCTCCCGCGACCTGCGGATCTCCGGCTCCTCGAAGGTGACCGTCACCGCCACCCCGACCACCGCCACCGCGCACCTCTCCGCCGTCCTCGTCGACCTCGGTCCCGACACGATCCGCGACTACGCGGCGGCGGGGGAGGGCATCACCACGCTGACCGACCGCACCTGCTGGGGCGCGAGCACCCCCGGCGACAGCGCCTGCTTCAAGGAGACCCGGGCCCGCACCACGGTCGTCGGCCTCACGGTCGTCAGCCGCGGCTGGGCCGACCTCGGCACCTGGGCGGACCCCCGCGAGGAGCGTCCGCTGACCCCTGGCAGGGCGTACACCCTCACCCTGGACCTCGCCGCCACCGACCACGTCGTCCCGGCCGGCCACCGTCTCGCCCTGATCGTCGGCGGCACCGACAGGGACCTGCTCGACCCCCCGTCGACCACACCGACCCTCACCCTCGACCTCGCCCGTACCCGGGCGAAGCTGCCCCTGGTGGGCGGCGCGGAGGCGTTCGCCCGCGCCACCACGGGACCTGCCCCGGCGGTACCCCCGCTCACCGTCGCCCCGTCCCTGACCGGCTCCGCACCGCCGGCCGGGATCGTCGGGCCGCGCCTCCCCGTACCGGGGGCCGCCCGATGAGACTCCGTACCGCGCACCGGAGCGCGCGCCGGGTGCTGGCCCTCACCGCCGGCACCGCCGCCCTCGCCCTGCCGCTGCTCACCGTCCCCGCCAAGGCGGCGGACAGTGCGCCCCCACGCCCCCTGCCGCGCACCGGCTTCGAGACGAGCCAGGGCGCGCGGTGGACCACCGAGGCCGAGGAGCGGGAGTTCCTCGCGGCCGTCGACCAGGGGAGCGACCGGGTGTCGCTGCGCACGATCGGCGCCACCTCGCAGGGCAGGCCACTGCGGCTCGCCACCCTCGGCACGGGCCGCGGCGGCACCACCGTGCTCCTCGTCTGCAGCCAGCACGGCGACGAACCCGCCGGCCGCGAGGCCTGCCTGAGCGCGCTGCGGGACCTCGCCCACGCCCAGGACCAGGACACCCTTCGCTTCCTCGCCCGCACCACCGTCCTCGTCGTCCCCACCGCCAACCCCGACGGCCGGGAGGCCGACACCCGGGGCAACGGCGACGGCGTCGACGTCAACCGCGACCACCTCGCCCTGCGCACCGCCGAGGCCCGGGCCGTCGCCGCCGTCATCCGCGACCGGCACCCCGAACTCGTCTATGACCTGCACGAGTACGGAGCCACCCCCCGGTACTACGACAAGGACCTGCTCGCCCTCTGGCCGCGCAGCCTCGACGCCGACCCGCACGTCCACGACGAGTCCCGGACGCTCTCGGAGTCCTACGTCCGGCCCGCCGCCGGGCTCGCCGGGTACAGCACCGGCATCTACGGCATCTGGACCGACCCCCTCACCGGCAAGCCGGTCAAGCAGGTCGCGGGCGACGGCCAGGAGCGGATCCTGCGCAACACCGCGGGCATCAAGCACTCCGCCGGCCTGCTCGTCGAGACCCGTCTCGACGCGCTCGACGAGACCGAGAAGGACGACCCGGCGCGCAACCACCGGCGCCGCGTCGCCACCCAACGGGCGGCCCTGGAAGGTGCCTTCGCCTACGTCGACGAGCGGCGCGGGCCCCTCGCGGCGGTCACCTCGGCCGCCCGGCACGCCGGATTCGCCGACCGGGGACCGGTCTTCCTCGGGGGCGCCGACAACGACCCGCCGGAGCCCGGGGAGATCCTCGCCGACCCGCCGTGCGGCTACCGCCTGGACGCGGCGCAGTACGCCGAGGTGGGCGACGAGCTCGACCTGCACGGGGTCACCGTCCGGCCGGACGGCGCCGGGGTGTTCGTCCCCCTGCGCCAGTCGCAGCGTGCGCTCGTCCCCCTGCTCCTCGACGCGCGCGCCACCTATCACCTCGTCAGTGGGAGTCCTGTGAAGGAATGTTGACGGTCCGGCATCAAGGGGGCGCAATGGCGTGAAACCGACGGCGGGGCAGGTAAAGTTACCGGCCGGTACTGACCATGCCTCGAACAGGCCGCAACGGCCTGGAAGTTGGAGAACCACCATGCGCCACGCGACGCCCCTGCGCCGCACCCTGACGGCTCTGCTCGCCACGACGCTGCTCGCCGGAGGCGTGCTGCTCGGGCAGACGGCCACCGCCGAGCCTGCGGCAGCCGCCACCGTCACCTGCAACATCGAGAAGCTGCGGGCCGACGCCCGCAAGGAGCGCGACCGGGCCAACCGTCTCAAGCACCTCGGCGCCAGGACGGAGGCCCGCAAGGCCCTCGCCCGCGCCGACGCCCTGGAGAACCGCGCCCGCCAGTGCGCCGACGCGGACGACAACAGCCGCCCGCCGCTCTGGCGGTAGCGGTAACGGGCTCACGAGGGGCGGGTGCGGTCCGAAAAGGGCCCCCCGCCCCGCGGCCCCCGCGCCCCTGCGATGCACGTCGCTCGCCGTGGCCGGGGCCGTACCGGAATCGGGACATTTCCAGGACCCGGCAGCCATGGAACGGGCCCGGGAGCAGGGAAATACTTCCTTCATGCCGCCCGCGTACACGACTTTCGACCTCACCGGCCCCCACCTCGACACCCCGGACCTCGTGGTCGACGGCAGGCCGCTCCTCCGCAGGCTCGACGAGGTCGAGGGGATCGACGCCGTCTCGCCCCTGGCGGCGGACCTCCCGCCCACCGTCCGCCCCGAACACCTCCGCCGGCTGCTCCTCGCCACCGGGCCCGCGCACGCCGACGGCCGCCTGACCGTCTACTCCTGCCCCGAGTGCGCGGACCCCGGCTGCGGCACGGTCACGGCCGTCGTCGAGCGCGACGGCGAGGACGTCGTCTGGCGCGACTTCGCCTGGCAGACCGGCGACCCCGACGCGGATCCCGGCGACCCCGACGCGGACCCCGGCCCCGCCGGCACCCCTGCCCCCGCCCCCGCCCCCGTCCCCGTCCAGGCCCTCGACCTGGCGCGTGACGGTTACCCCGGCGTAGGCCCGTACCGCTTCCGCGGCGACACCTACCGGGCCGTCCTGCTCCGCCTCCTCGCCGGCGCGACCACCGAGCCCCCGGGCACACCGCTCGTACGCGCCCGCGCCGCCGCCTGACCGGGTCCAGGGGGTGCCGTGTCGATCAGGCCGGATCAGGGAGCGGGGCAGGCCAGGCCGCCGGACACGCCCTCGCCCGCCCGTCGCCTAGGATTCGTTCCCTGATGACTGCAACCCTCGTCGCCAAGGACCTCGCCGCCGGCCACGGCGAACGCACCCTCTTCGCCGGGCTCGACCTCGTCGTCGCCCCCGGTGACGTGATCGGCCTCGTCGGCGTCAACGGCGCCGGGAAGTCCACCCTGCTGCGCCTGCTCGCCGGGCTCGACACCCCGGAGGAGGGCGAGCTGCGGCTCTCCCCGCCCACCGCGAGCGTCGGCCACCTCCCGCAGGAGCCCGAGCGGCGCCCCGGGGAGACCGTGCGCGAGTTCCTCGCCCGCCGTACCGGCGTCTCCGCCGCCCAGACCGCCATGGACGAGGCCACCCAGGGCCTCGTCGACGGCACGCCCGGCGCCGACGACGCGTACGCCGAGACGCTGGACCGCTGGCTGAACCTCGGCGGCGCCGACCTCGACGAGCGCGCCGAGGAGGTCGCCGACTCCCTCGGTCTGACCGTCGGCCTCGACCAGCCGATGACCTCGCTCTCCGGCGGCCAGGCCGCCCGCGCGGGTCTCGCCTCGCTCCTCCTCTCCCGCTACGACGTCTTCCTCCTCGACGAGCCCACCAACGACCTGGACCTCGACGGTCTGGAGCGTCTGGAGGCCTTCGTGAAGGGTCTGCGCGCCGGCACGGTCGTCATCAGCCACGACCGCGAGTTCCTCACCCGGACCGTCACCAAGGTCCTCGAACTCGACCTCGCCCAGCAGCAGATCA
Source organism: Streptomyces sp. NBC_00094 (assembly GCF_026343125.1). Lineage (NCBI taxonomy): Bacteria > Bacillati > Actinomycetota > Actinomycetes > Kitasatosporales > Streptomycetaceae > Streptomyces > Streptomyces sp. NBC_00094. The sequence continues at coordinate 6,796,941 of NZ_JAPEMB010000001.1, forward strand.
CCCTCTTCGGCGGCGGTTACGACGCGTACCTCGACGAGCGGGACACCGCCCGGCGGCACGCCCGCGAGGACTTCGAGGAGTACGCCGGCAAGAAGGCCGCCCTCGAAGCCCGTGGCCACATGCAGCGGTCCTGGATGGACAAGGGCGTCAAGAACGCCCGTCGCAAGGCCACCGACGGCGACAAGCTCGGCCGCAACGCCCGCAGCGAGGCCAGCGAGAAGCAGGCCGCGAAGGCCCGGCAGACCCAGCGCATGATCGAACGCCTCGACGTCGTCGACGAGCCCCGCAAGGAGTGGGAGCTGCGGATGGAGATCGCCTCAGCCCCGCGCTCCGGCTCGGTCGTGGCGACCCTGCGCGAGGCCGAGGTGCGGCGCGGCGACTTCTCCTTCGGGCCCGTGACGCTGCAGATCGACTGGGCCGACCGGGTCGCCGTCACGGGCGCCAACGGAGCCGGCAAGTCGACGCTGCTCGCCGCCCTCCTCGGGCGCCTCCCGCTGGACTCGGGTGACACCGTCCTCGGCTCGGGCGTCGTCGTCGGCGAGGTCGATCAGGCCCGCAAGCTCTTCTACGGCACCGAGACGCTCCTCGACGCCTTCTGCGCGGCCGTCCCCGACACCGAGCCCGCCGAGGTCCGTACCCTGCTCGCCAAGTTCGGGCTGAAGGCGGAGCACGTCCTGCGGCCGGCCACCACGCTCTCCCCGGGCGAGCGGACGCGCGCCGGTCTCGCCCTGCTGCAGGGCCGGGGCGTGAACCTGCTGGTCCTCGACGAGCCGACCAACCACCTGGACCTGCCGGCCATCGAGCAGCTGGAGTCCGCCCTCGACTCGTACACGGGCACCCTGCTCCTGGTCACCCACGACCGGCGGATGCTCGACGCCGTCCGCACCACCCGCCGCATCGAGGTCGCCGACGGCAAGGTGACCGAGGTCTGATGACGGTCACCTTCGGCTGGGGGCCCGTCGAGGCACGGGCTCAAGGGGGTGTCTTGCCGATCGGGCCGGGCTCGCGGGGTCTGGCACCGCGCCTCGCCGCGTTGTCGTCACTCGCCGACGCTCCGCGTCGACTCCCTCCTCCGCCTTGCGATCCACGGCACCAGACCCCGCTCCCTGATCCGGCCCGATCGACAAGACACCCCCTCGCCCCGGCGGCCGCCTGCGTCGTCGTGGTCGACGTGCTCTCCTTCACCACGGCCGTCGGTGTCGCGGTCGAGGGCGGCGCCGCCGTCCACCCGTACCGCTGGCGGGACGCCACCGCGGTGGCGTACGCGCGGGAGAGGGACGCCGTCCTCGCCGTCGGCCGGAGCGAGGCCACCGAGGCGCACCCGTGGTCGCTCTCCCCGGCCGCCCTGCGCGCGGCGCCCATGCCCGACCGTCTTGTCCTGCCCTCCCCGAACGGCTCCACCATCGCGGCCGAGGCCGCCTCGGGCGGCGCGACCGTCGTCGCCGCCTCCCTGCGCAACCGCACGGCCGTCGCCCGCTGGCTCACGGACCGGGGGTACGGCTCCGAGGACCGCCCGATCGCCGTCATCGCCTCCGGCGAACGGTGGCCCGACGGCTCGCTGCGCCCCGCCCTCGAAGACCTGCTGGGCGCGGGAGCGGTGCTCTCCGCCCTCGTGGGTACGGGCACGCCGACCCCCCGAGGCGACCGCGGCGGCCACGCTGTGGGCGGCGACGGAGGACCCGGTCGCCGCCTTGCACGGCTGTGACTCGGGCCGTGAACTGTACGAGTACGGCTTTCCCCAGGACGTGGCCGTGGCCGCAGAGACCGACAGCTCGACGGCCGTCCCCGTCCTCGTGGACGGCGCTTTCCAGGAGGCACCATGACCGACCTACTGACCCGGCTGACCGAGATGCTGGACGATCTGGACGCGGACGTCGACGAGACGATCGACCTCGCCGACGAGATCGCGTCCTCGGGTGACGCCGGCCTCCTGCCCCGCCTCCAGGCGGAGCTGGACCGTGCCCTCACCGAGCGGAACGCCTACGCCCGTGAGCTCCTCGGCGGCGTCCTCGCCGCCCTCGGCGGCCCGGACGCCCTCCCGGCGCTGATCCGCGCCTCCGCCGTCGATCTCGGTGACGACCAGGACGGCCTGGCCGCCGAGATCGTCGAGCTGGTCCAGGCGGACCCGAAGGCGGCAGACCGCGTCCTGCGGCCCCTCACGGACGACGACGACCTCGCCGTCGCCCACCGCGCCGACTGGGCGCTGCGCTTCCTGCCGTAACCCCGCCGGACGCGAGAGAGGCCACAGCCCGCCCGGGCTGTGGCCTCTCTCGTACGGCAGCGTGTGCGGAGCCCGGGGCGGTACGGCCTGCGTACCGCTCCGGGGCCCTCGCGCTCGCCTACTTACGCTTGCCGCCGCCCTCGCCCAGGAGGCCGGCCTTGCGGAGGGCGTCCGCCATCGCGCTGTTGCCCGGCGCCGGGGCCGAGGAGCGGTCCCTGCCGCCCCCGCCCCGCTCGTCCCTTCCGCCACGCTCGTTACGGCGACCACCGCCACCGCCGGCGCCGCCACCGGCACCTCCACCGCCCTGCCGCTGCTGCGGCGGCCGGCCACCCCGGTCGGCCCGCTCCGCGCGCTCGGCCCGCTCGCCCCGCCGGGGCGCACCGCCCGGCGCGTCCGCGCCCGCCTCGTCGTCCAGCCGCAGGGTCAGCGAGATCCGCTTGCGCGGGATGTCGACGTCCATGACCTTGACCTTGACGACGTCGCCGGGCTTCACGACGTCACGCGGGTCCTTGACGAAGGTCTTCGACATCGCCGACACGTGCACCAGACCGTCCTGGTGCACACCGATGTCGACGAACGCCCCGAAGGCGGCCACGTTCGTGACGACCCCCTCCAGGATCATGCCGGACGCCAGGTCGCCGATCTTCTCGACGCCCTCCTTGAAGGTGGCCGTCTTGAACGCCGGCCGCGGGTCGCGGCCCGGCTTCTCCAGCTCGCGCAGGATGTCCGTCACGGTCGGCAGACCGAAGGTCTCGTCGACGAAGTCGTCGGCGCGCAGCGAGCGCAGCGTGCCCGTGTCGCCGATGAGCGAGGCGACCTGGCCGCCCGTCGTCTTCGCCATCCGGCGCACCACGGGGTACGCCTCCGGGTGGACCGCGGAGGAGTCGAGCGGGTCGTCGCCGCCCCGGATGCGCAGGAAGCCCGCGCACTGCTCGTACGCCTTCGGGCCGAGCCGGGCCACGTCCTTGAGCGCCTTGCGCGAGCGGAACGGGCCGTTGGCGTCCCGGTGCGCGACGATGTTCTCGGCGAGGCCGGAGCTGATCCCGGAGACCCGCGAAAGAAGCGGCGTGGAGGCGGTGTTGACGTCGACGCCGACACCGTTCACGCAGTCCTCGACCACCGCGTCCAGCGAGCGCGAGAGCTTCACCTCGGCCAGGTCGTGCTGGTACTGGCCGACGCCGATCGACTTCGGGTCGATCTTCACCAGCTCCGCGAGCGGGTCCTGGAGACGCCGGGCGATCGAGACGGCGCCGCGCAACGACACGTCGAGATCGGGGAGTTCCTGCGAGCCGAAGGCGGAGGCCGAGTAGACCGAGGCGCCCGCCTCCGAGACCATCACCTTGGTGAGGTTCAACTCGGGGTGCCTGGCGAGCAGTTCGGCCGCCAGCTTGTCGGTCTCGCGGGAGGCCGTGCCGTTGCCGATCGCGACCAGCTCGACCGCGTGCTGCTTCGCGAGGCGCGCCAGCCTGTCGAGCGCCTGGTCCCACTTGTTCGCGGGAACGTGCGGGTAGATCGTGTCGGTGGCCACGACCTTGCCGGTCGCGTCGACGACCGCGACCTTCACGCCGGTACGGAAGCCGGGGTCGAGCCCGAGCGTCGCCCGGGTGCCGGCGGGTGCGGCGAGCAGCAGGTCGCGCAGGTTCGCCGCGAAGACCCGTACCGCCTCGTCCTCGGCGGCCGTGCGCAGCCGCAGCCGCAGGTCGATCCCGAGGTGGACCAGGATGCGGGTCCGCCAGGCCCAGCGGACCGTGTCCTGGAGCCACTTGTCGCCGGGGCGCCCCCGGTCGGCCACGCCGAAGCGGTGCGCGACGATGCCCTCGTACGAGGACGGGCCGGGCGTCTCGGAGGGCTCCTCCGGCTCCAGGTCCAGGCTGAGGACGTCCTCCTTCTCGCCGCGCAGCATGGCGAGCACCCGGTGCGAGGGCAGCGCGGTGAACGGCTCGGCGAAGTCGAAGTAGTCGGCGAACTTCGCCCCCGCCTCCTCCTGTCCGTCCCGCACCTTCGCCGCCAGCCGGCCCCGGCTCCACATGCGCTCGCGCAGTTCGCCGATCAGGTCGGCGTCCTCGGAGAACTTCTCGGTGAGGATCGCCCGCGCGCCCTCCAGGGCGGCGCTGGTGTCCGCGACGCCCTTGTCCGCGTCGACGAAGGCCGCGGCGGCGGACGCCGGCTCCACCGAGGGGTCGCCGAGCAGCCCCTCCGCCAGCGGCGTCAGACCCGCCTCGCGGGCGATCTGCGCCTTCGTCCTGCGCTTCGGCTTGAAGGGCAGGTAGATGTCCTCCAGCCGCGCCTTGGTGTCGGCGGCCCGGATCCGGGCCTCCAGCTCCTCGGTCAGCTTGCCCTGCTCGCGCACCGAGTCGAGGATCGCCGACCGGCGGTCCTCCAGCTCGCGCAGATAACGCAGCCGCTCCTCCAGGGTGCGCAGCTGCGTGTCGTCGAGCATCTCGGTCGCTTCCTTGCGGTAGCGCGCGATGAACGGCACGGTCGAACCGCCGTCGAGCAGTTCGACGGCCGCCCTCACCTGTCGCTCGCGTACGCCGAGCTCCTCGGCGATCCTTGCTTCGATGGACGTCGTCACGGTGTCCCGACTCGCCTTCTCGTGCCTCAAGCTTGCGAGTGCATTGTGCCGGGTCGGTCACCCGGATGCGGCAACCGACCCGTCCCGCGCGCGTCCCGGCGCCCGGGTCAGCCCTTGCTGATGAGGTCGTCGGGGAAGGCCCCGGCGACCGCCGCCGTCACGAGGAAGCCGCGTCCCAGCTCGGTGAGCCGCTCGACCCCGGCCGCGCCGAGGTGCTCGTACGGGGCGGAGTCCAGCCGGTCGGTCTGCTGCTCCAGCTCGTCGCGGAGCGCCGTACCCGCCTCGGTCAGTTCGCCTTCGGCGTCGAGGAGCCCGCGCCCGCGCAGCCGCTCCGCCGCCGCCTCCCAGTCGGCGCGCTTCCAGCCGCGCGTGCCGAGGACCCAGCGCGGGGCCATGCCCTTGCCGGTGGCGGTGTGGGAGACGAGGGCCTCGACGGGGTCGAGTCCGGCGGAGAGCAGGGCCGCGAGGTGGCCGTCGCCCCGGTGCTCGCGCAGCAGGGTCGTGGCGTACCAGTAGGCGAGGTGCGGGGCGTCCGGCACCGGCAGGTCCGCGTTGGCCGAGTAGAGCGGCCGGGCGTGCCGGGTGCAGGCCTCCGTGGCGCGCAGGGCGAGCACCGCCGCCTCGGCCATCTCCGGGGAGGAGACGGTCTCCTCGCCGAGGAGTCGGCGCAGGGTCGCGTCGGCGGTGCGCAGCCGGGCGTCCAGGACGTCGGCGGGGGAGGCGGTCTCCCAGACGGCGGGGAAGTGCCGGGCGAGCAGCTCGTGGTTGTAGTTGTAGAAGGTCGCGGCGACCGTGCCCGGGCCCACCGCGCCGAGGGCGGCACTCCGCGCGGCGAGGCGCATCGCGCTCTCGTCGGTGAAGCCGAGAGCGGTGAACTCGCGGTCCAGGTCCGGCGAGAAGTAGAGCGTGGAGTGCAGCGGGTTGAGGGCGTTGTGGCAGCGGCGTCCGGCGCGCGGCGGCAGGGCAGTCGTCATGGACCGAAGGTTACCGACTGGTCGGTACGACGGGAACAGCTGGACGGCAGGACTCCGGCGGCCGATGGCAGGAAAGGTGGGATGTGCGTCGTTGCGGACGCCCTCGGGTCCGCCAAGGATGGACGCATGACGCAGCGACCTGTCCTCGTCGTCCTCTTCGACGGCGTGCAGAGCCTCGACGTCACCGGCCCCTTCGAGGTGTTCGCCGGTGCCGGCCGCGCCGCCGGCGACCCCGCCGCGTACCCGATCCGCACCGCCTCCCTGGACGGCGGACCGGTCCGTACGCACAGCGGGCTGCGACTGCTCCCCGACACCACCCTCGCCGAGGCGGTCGCCGACGGCGCCCCCCACACCCTCGTCGTCCCCGGCGGCGAGGGCACCCGGCGGCCCGACCCGGCGCTGATCGACTGGCTGCGCACGCACGCCCCGCGCGCCGTGCGGCTGGTCTCCGTCTGCACCGGGGCACTGCTCCTCGCCGAGGCCGGGCTCCTCGACGGACACCGGGTCACGACCCACTGGCTCGCCTGCGACCACCTCGCCCGCTGCTACCCCGAGGTCGACGTCGACCCGGACCCCATCTTCGTCCGGGACGGACGGCTCTCCACCTCCGCCGGCGTCACCGCCGGCATCGACCTGGCGCTCGCCCTCGTCGAGGAGGACCTCGGCCGGACCGTCGCCCTCACCGTCGCCCGCCACCTGGTCGTCTTCCTGCGCCGCCCCGGCAACCAGGCCCAGTTCAGCGCCCAGCTCTCCGCCCAGACCGCCCACCGGGAGCCGCTGCGCGACCTCCAGCACTGGATCACCGAGCACCCGGGCGCCGACCTCTCCGTCGAGGCGCTCGCCGCCCGCGCCAGGCTCTCGCCCCGCCACTTCGCCCGCGCCTTCCACGCCGAGACCGGCACCACCCCCGGCCGCTACGTCGACCGGGTCCGGCTCGAACACGCCCGTCGCCTCCTGGAGGAGACCTCGCGCGGCGTCGAGGAGGTCTCCCGCGCCTCCGGCTACGGCACCCCCGAGGCGATGCGCCGCGCCTTCGTCAAGGCGCTCGACACCGCCCCGGCCGAGTACCGCCGCCGCTTCCACGTGGTCCTGGGGTGACCCGTCACCTCCGCCGCCGTCAACCCCTGCCGTCGCCTTCGACCTCGTGGTTGATCGAGCGCCGTCAGGAGTCGATCCGTTCGTCGACGGATCCCTTCGTCGACCGATCCGTCGCCTACGACCGCGCCACCAACGACCCCGCCCATCGAAAGGGACCACCGTGCAGATCGCCGTCCTGCTCTACGACCGCTTCACCACGCTCGACGCCGTCGGACCGTACGAGCTCCTGGCCCGCCTGCCCGGGGCCGAGACCGTCTTCGTGGCCAAGGAGACCGGCCCCGTCCGCAACGACCAGGGCAGCCTCGCTCTCGTCGCCGACCGGACCCTCGCCGAGGTCCCGCGCCCGGACATCGTCCTCGTCCCCGGCGGCCCTGACGCGCGGGTGGCCATGAACGACCCGGAGATCCTCGACTGGCTCCGTACCGCCGACGCCACCAGTACCTGGACCACCTCCGTCTGCACCGGCTCGCTGATCCTCGCCGCGGCGGGCCTGCTCAAGGACCGCCGGGCGACGACGCACTGGCTCGCCTTCGACGAGCTGAGGGCCCTCGGCGTCGAACCCACCGGCGAGCGGGTCGTCTTCGACGGCAAGTACGTGACCGCCGCCGGGGTCTCCTCCGGCATCGACATGGCGCTGCACCTGCTGGGCAGGATCGCCGGCGACGAGACCGCCCAGACGATCCAGCTGCTCACCGAGTACGACCCGCAGCCGCCGTACGACGCGGGCTCCCCGGAGAAGGCCCCGGCCGCGATCGTCGCGTACTGGCGAGACGGCGGCGACAAGGCCGCCGCGCAGGAGCGGTGATCAGAGCCCGTACGTGAAGCGGGGCGCGCGGCGCTCCAGGAAGGCGGCGACCCCCTCCGCGGTGTCGCCGCTGCCGCGCGCCTGCTCCGCCCAGTGGGCGTCCCGGTCCACGCGTCCGTCGGCGAACTCCTTGGCCGCCGCCTGGGTGAGCAGCGAGCGGGAGGTGAGGACCCGGCCGAACTCGGCCACGCGCTTGTCCAGTGCGCCCGCCGGGTGCACCTCGTCCACGAACCCGGTCCGCAGCGCCCGCTCGGAGTCCATCAACTCACCCGAGAACAACAGGTACTTGGCGGTGGAGGGGCCCACGAGCGCGGTCAGTCTGCGGGTCGACGAGGACGGATAGACGATGCCGAGCTTCGAGGGCGTGATCCCGAACCGGGCCCCTTCCTCGGCGAATCGCAGATCGCAGGCGCCGGCGAGCTGGCTGCCACCGCCGACGCAGAAGCCCCGGACGGCCGCGAGCGTCGGCTTCGGGAAGGCCGCGAGCGCCTCCTCCGCCCGTACCGCGAGACTCTGCTGCTCGTCGCCGGGCTCCCGCAGCGCCGAGATGTCCGCCCCGGCGCAGAAGGTGTCGCCCTCACCGGTCAGGACGAGGGCCCGCACCGCGCGGTCGGCGGCAAGCCGGTCCAGCACCCCGGGCAGCGCCCGCCACATGCCGACGCTCATCGCGTTGCGCTTCGCGGGGTTGGCGATGACGACGGTGGCGACCCCGTCCGTGACGCTGTGCTTCAGCTGCGGCTCCATGGGCCGGATGCTATCCGTCCTACCCGAACGTACGATCAGGAAGGGGCGCTCCGAGGAGGCTCCATACGGCGAAGGATCGTCGGTAGGGTGACGCCGCCGCTCCCCGTATCGAGGGGGCCGCCGGAGCCGTCGCCGGAGCCCCGGATCCGGACCTCTCGGAAAGCGCACGCGATCAGTCGAACAACTGACATTGGCATACCCACCCGATCAGAAGGTGGCCGATAAGTGTCGACTTCTGGTCAGTAGGCCGGTCTGCCCGCGCGCATTGCCAAGACTCGATCCGTGGCGAGAATCGAGCACGAGGGTGGGAACCGGACCGTGGACACCCACGGAGGTGTGCCCACCCGGTCACCGTCCTACGAAGGAGTCTGGCGCTTCACCGCACCCGCGGTAGACGTCTCCGTCCCGCAGGCCCGGCACGCCGTACGCGACCTGTTGGTCCGCCAGGGAGTCCCCGTCCATGAGGAGATCATGGACGGACTGCTGCTGATCGTCTCCGAGCTGGTCACCAACGCCGTGCGGCACGCGGCGCTGCTGTCGCCGGAGATAGCGGTGGAGGTCGCGATCGGTCCCGAGTGGATCCGGGTGTCGGTCGAGGACAACCACCCGTACCGCCCCAAGGCGTTGGAGGCGGACTACGGGCAGACCGGGGGGCGCGGGCTGCTCCTGGTCCGGGAGGTCGCCCAGGAGGCCGGCGGCACCTGCGACGTCGAGCACACGGCGAGCGGCGGGAAGATCATCTGGGCGGCGCTGCCCCTGGCCCCGATGGCACCGGGGCCGGGGGGCGCACCGCAGGAGGCGACGGTCACCAGCCCCCGGACGGACCCGTCAGCTCCCTGACGGCCGGACGCGCCGCGTCGAGCACCGTCATGAACCAGGCGGAGAACGGCGCGGCGGCGTGCCGCTCGGCCAGCTCGGCGGCGGTCACGAAGGCGGTGTCCTCGATCTCCTCCGGGTCCGGCCGCGGTTCGGCCTGCACCAGGCCGACGAAGAGGTGGTTGAACTCCTGCTCCACCAGGCCCGAGGCCGGGTCCGGATGGTTGTAGCGGACGGTGCCCGCCTCGGCGAGCAGCGTCGGGGAGACGCCGAGCTCCTCGAACGTCCGCCGTGCGGCGGCCGCGAACGGCGCCTCGCCCGGGTAGGGGTGGCCGCAGCAGGTGTTCGACCAGACGCCGGGGGAGTGGTACTTGCCGAGCGCCCGACGCTGGAGCAGCAGACGACCGGACTCGTCGAAGAGGAAGACGGAGAAGGCGCGGTGCAGCTGACCCGGCGCCTGGTGGGCGGCGAGCTTCTCCGCCGTGCCGATGGTCGTCCCGTCCTCGTCGACCAGTTCGAGCATGATCGGCGCCGGAACTCCGGACGGCTGGACACCGTTCGACGTGATCTCCGGCGAGATCTGAGCCGCGGTGGCTGGTGTGGTCGGCATACCCATCCTTCGCTTCGGTCCTCGCCCCGATGGGGCCACCCCAGTCTGCCGTACAAAAGCGGCTTGTCCGCACTTCGTCGGCCGGACGTCGCCGCTCCCGCCGCACCGGAGTACACCGGTGCGGCGGGAGCGGAGGGACCTCGGTGGGCCGTCAGACCCCGAAAGCCGCCGGATAGACGAGGGTGCCCGCGGGAACAGGCACGGAACCGTCCAGGACGAGCGCCATCATGGCCTCGTCCGGAACCTCGAAACCTGGCTTGATTCCATACTCGGACGCCCGTACGAACCCGAACCGCGGGTAGTACTCCGGATGGCCCAGGACGAGGACGAGCGGCTCCCCGCGGAGCCGGGCCGCGTCGAGCACCGCCCGGACGACCGCCTGTCCGGCACCCGTCCGCTGGTACTCCGGAGCGACCGAGACCGGCGCGAGCGCAGCCGCCGCTTCCCCGTTCACCCGGCAGCGGGTGATCAGGGCGTGCGCCGCGATCGTGCCGTCCGGGGCCTCCGCCACGTACGACAGGCCGGGCAGCCAGGCGTCGGCGTCCAGCCGGAGGTTGTCGACCAGATCGGCCTCCACCTCCGACGGGGTGTCCACCGACCCGAAGGCCGTCGACACGACCCGCCACACCGCCGGGGCGTCCTCGGCGGTCTCCCGGCGGACGTGCCAGCGCGGATCGGCGGGCCGCAGGACGAAACCGGCGTACCCGTAGTCGCCGCCGTGCTCGCGGCGCAGGGCGATCTCGGTGCGCGCCCCGGCCACGGCCTCGGCCATGCCCGGCACGGTGGTGTCCGCCGCCTCGGCGTGCGCGGCGAGCGGGACGTAGTACTCGTCCCAGTCGCTCTCCGGCTGCGGGACGGTCCCCAGGACGTGGTAGCCGGCGTCGACCGCCGCCGCCGCGTTCCCGGCGACGGTACGGAGCGAGTAGTGCTCCTCCCAGAAGGCGCGGGCCTCGGGGCCCGGCTCCGCGACGGTCCACACGCACTCGGTGAGCACGAGGGTGCCGCCGGGCGCGAGCAGCCTGCGCCACTCCGCCAGGGCCCGGTCGAAGCCGAGCACGAAGACCGAGCTCTCGGCCCAGACCAGGTCGAAGGAGCCGTCGGGGAACGGCAGTGCGCCCATGTCGGCGCGGAGGGTGTGGATCGAGCCGTCGAGCCCGCGCGCGGCCGCGGACTCCCGCAGCTCGGCGAGGAACGGCTCGTGGGTGTCGACGGCGGTCACCTCGGCGCCCGCCTCGGCGGCCAGGAGCAGCGCGGAACGGCCCGGGCCGCAGCCCAGGTCGAGCACGCGCGGACGCTCCGGAAGCCTGCCCGCGAGCGCGAGGAGCCGACGGGTGGTGGTGTCGGAACCGGGACCCTGCCGCGGGAGACCGTGGTGCAGGGCGAAGAAGGAGTCGTACAAAGCGTTGTCGGACAACGTGGGAAACCCTTGTGTGAGAGGGCCCCGGCCGACGACGTGACGTACCGGTGGGAAGACCGGGATCAGGTCAGCCGGTGACCCGGGAGCTGAAGCTGGACCGGGCGCTGCCGTAGTGGGCAGCCTCCATCGCGACGGTCATCAACCCAGCTCCTCTCCACACGTGTTCGTACGAGGACCCTAACAGGCCGGGCGTCTCAGAGGCAGAGCTTCGCCTCGTGCTGCGCGTGACCGGCCGGCTCCAGCTGGAAGGTGCAGTGCTCCACGTCGAAGTGTGAGCCCAGGCACCCCTGGAGGTCGTGCAGCATCTTCTCGTGCCCGACCGAGTCGAGCGCGCCCTGGTCCACCACCACATGGGCGGAGAGGACCGGCATCCCTGAGGTGATCGTCCAGGCGTGCAGGTCGTGGACGTCCTCGACGCCCGGCAGGGCCAGGATGTGGGCCCGTACCTCCGCCATGTCGACGCCCTTGGGCGCCGCCTCCAGGAGCACGTCCAGCGTCTCGCGCAGCAGCTTGATCGTGCGGGGCACGATCATCAGGCCGATCACGATCGAGGCGATCGGGTCGGCGTACTGCCAGCCCGTGGCCAGGATGATGCCGGCGGCGATGATCACCGTCACCGAGCCGAGCGCGTCCGCGAGGACCTCCAGATACGCCCCGCGCACGTTGAGGCTGTCCTTCTGGCCCCGTGCGAGCAGGGAGAGGGAGATCATGTTGGCCGCCAGGCCGACCACGGCGAAGGCGATCGTCAGGCCGCCCTTGGTCTCGGCCGGCTCGACGAACCGCTGGATCGCCTCGTACAGCACGTAACCGCCGACGACGAGCAGCAGGAGGCAGTTGGCGAGCGCCGCCAGGATCTCGGCGCGGGCGAAGCCGAAGGTGCGGTTCCCGGAGGGCGGCCGGTTGGCGAAGTGGATCGCGAGCAGCGCCATCGCGAGGCCGACCGCGTCGGTCGCCATGTGGGCCGCGTCGGCGATCAGCGCCAGCGAGTCGGCGACCACACCGCCGATGATCTCGATCACCATCACGGAGAGCGTGATGCCGAGCGCGATCCGCAGTCGGTTCTTGTACGCGGCCCCCGCGGTGCCCGTGGGGGGAGCTCCGCCGTGACTGTGCCCGTGGTCGTGTCCAGCCCCCATGAGATGGCCTCCCGATCGAGTCGTTCCGTCTGCCCCAGGTTGGCAAGTGAACTACGGGTGGGGGGTATGTGCAACACGGTACTGAACACCGTTGTCATATGCTCTGACCTGCGGTGATGTCATCGGCGCCGGCCATGGCGGGAATCGCTCGGCCAGGGCCCTCCGGGTGGTGCCGAACCGGGGTTCGTGGGGCGGACGGCCGATCGCCCATGATGATCTTCGCGGGAGCGGCGCACCCGCGAGGCCGCGGGTGGGCCCGGGGGAGTCCTACCTGCGAAGCCTCGGTGAACTCCCGCTCGGTTCATCCGATAGCCTCAGCCGACGTGCCGCCGCCCGGCGCCGGGCCGCACCGCCGCGCCCGGGGCCGCCTTGGTCCCGCCGGCCCCTCCGTCAGCTCCAAGGAGTGAGTTCGTCTGTCGACCGCCATCCTCACCGGCCCGCCGGCACCCGGATCCTCGCTCGACGGTGATCTCAGGTCGCTCGGCTTCGAGGTCCGGATCGCCTCCGGAGCCGAGGAGACCGGCGCCCTGCTGGCAGCCGTCCCCGCGGGCGAGCGCGTCGCGCTCGTCGACCCCCGGTTCGTCGGCCACCTGCACGCGCTGCGCCTCGCGCTCACCGATCCCCGCTTCCCGGCCGCGGCTGCGCCCGGCGCGCTCACCGCGCAGAGCGAGGCCCGCCCGGCGCTGACCCGCGCCCTGACCACTGTGACCGTGCCCGCCGGGACCTCCGGCGGAGCCGGCGACGACCTCACCGGCACGCTCGCCGACGCCCTCGACGCCGACGGCGTCGCCGTGCACCGGCCCCAGCTCGGCACCCTCGTCGCCACCGTGCCCACCGACGCCGAGGCCCGCCACGAGGCGCGCGCCGCCGTCGAGGCCGTCGACGACGAGGCCGTACGCCTCCGCTCGGCCGTCAAGGCGCACGACGGCTTCTTCACCACCTTCTTCATCAGCCCGTACTCGCGGTACATCGCCCGCTGGTGCGCGCGTCGCGGACTGACCCCCAACCAGGTCACCACCGCCTCGCTGCTCACCGCGCTGATCGCGGCCGGCTGCGCGGCCACCGGAGAGCGCGGCGGCTACATCGCGGCGGGCGTCCTCCTCCTCGTCTCCTTCGTCCTCGACTGCACCGACGGGCAGCTCGCCCGGTACGCGCTGAAGTACTCGACGATGGGCGCCTGGCTCGACGCCACCTTCGACCGGGCCAAGGAGTACGCCTTCTACGCGGGCCTCGCCCTCGGCGCCGCCCGCAACGGCGACGACGTCTGGGCCCTCGCGCTCGGCTCCATGATCCTCATGACCTGCCGGCACGTCGTGGACTTCTCGTTCAACGAGGCCAACCACGACGCCACGGCCAACACGAGCCCCACGGCGGCCCTCTCCGACCGGCTCGACAGCCTCGGCTGGACCGTCTGGGCCCGCCGCATGATCATCCTGCCGATCGGCGAGCGCTGGGCGATGATCGCCGTCCTCACCGCCGTCACCACTCCCCGGATCGTCTTCTGGGCGCTGATCATCGGCTGCTCGTTCGGAGCCTGCTACACCACGGCGGGCCGCGTCCTGCGCTCCCTGACCCGCAAGGCGAAGAGGACCGACCGGGCCGCCGAGGCGCTCGCGGAGCTGGCCGACTCGGGGCCGCTCGCCTCGTCGGTCGGGCGGCTGCGCTCCCCGAACGGCCGGGTCCACCCGTACGCCCCCCTCGCCACGGCGCTGGCGGCCGTCGCGTGGCTCGCCGCCGGCCTGGCCCAGGGCGATCCCCTGGCCGCCGTCGTCGGCGCCGTCGGCTACGTGGTCCTCTCCGGGTTCGCCGTCTCCCAGCCCCTCAAGGGTGCCCTCGACTGGCTCGTTCCCCCGCTCTTCCGCGCCGCCGAGTACACCACCGTCCTCGTGCTCGCCGCCCGCTCCGACGCCGCGCACGCCCTCCCGGCGGCGTTCGGGCTGGTCGCGGCGGTCGCCTACCATCACTACGACACGGTGTACCGCATCCGCGGCGGCACCGGCGCGCCGCCCGCGTGGCTGGCGCGCGTCACCGGCGGACACGAGGGGCGCACGCTCCTGGTGACCGTCCTCGCCGCCCTCCTGGCGGACCGCGGTGACGACTTCACGCCGGCACTGACCGCCCTCGCGGTAGCCGTCGCGCTCGTGGTGCTCGTGGAGTCCATCCGTTTCTGGGTCTCCTCCGGAGCACCCGCCGTTCACGACGAAGGAGAAACAGCATGATCGGCCTCGTACTCGCAGCCGGTGCCGGACGGCGTCTGCGCCCCTACACCGACACCCTTCCGAAGGCCCTCGTGCCCGTCGACGGCGAGACCACGATCCTCGACGGGACGCTGAAGAACTTCGCCGAGATCGGCCTCACCGAGGTCGCGATCGTCGTCGGCTACCGCAAGGAAGCCGTCTACGCCCGCAAGGAGGCCCTTGAGGCGAAGTACGGCCTCACCATCACCCTCGTCGACAACGACAAGGCCGAGGAGTGGAACAACGCCTACTCCCTGTGGTGCGCCCGTGAGGTCCTCAAGCGCGGTGTGATCCTCGCCAACGGCGACACCGTCCACCCGGTCTCCGTCGAGAAGACCCTCCTCGCCGCCCGCGGCGAGGGCCGGAAGATCATCCTCGCCCTCGACACGGTGAAGACCCTCGCCGACGAGGAGATGAAGGTCATCACGGCCGAGGACAAGGGCGTCCAGCGCATCACCAAGCTGATGGACCCGGCCACCGCCACCGGCGAGTACATCGGCGTCACCCTCATCGAGGCCGAGGCCGCCGAGGAGCTCGCCGACGCCCTCAAGGCCACCTTCGAGCGCGACCCCGACCTCTACTACGAGGACGGCTACCAGAAGCTTGTCGACGACGGCTTCACGATCGACGTGGCCCCCATCGGCGACGTCAAGTGGGTCGAGATCGACAACCACGACGACCTCGCGAAGGGCCGTGAGATCGCGTGCCAGTACTGACCCGGCTGATCCCGTCGCCGGTCGTCGTCGACATCCGCCGAGGAGCGCTGGAGGACCTCTCCACGCTCCTCGCGGACCAGCGGATCTCCAGCAACGGCAAGATCGCCGTCGCCATCAGCAGCGGCTCGGGCCTGAAGCTGCGTGACCGGTTCGCGCCCGAGCTGCCGGGCGCGGACTGGTACCCGGTCTCCGGTGGCACCATCGACGAGGCCGTGAAGCTCGCCGACGCCATGCGCGGCAAGCGGTACGACGCCGTGGTCGCCCTCGGCGGCGGCAAGATCATCGACGTGACGAAGTACGCGGCGGCCCGGGTCGGCCTGCCGTTGGTGGCCATCGCCACCAACCTGTCGCACGACGGCATCTGCTCGCCGGTCTCCACCCTGGACAACGACAACGGTCGCGGTTCCTACGGTGTGCCGACCCCGATCGCGCTGGTCATCGACCTCGACGTGATCCGGGACGCCCCGGTGCGCTTCGTCCGCTCCGGCATCGGCGACGCGATCTCGAACCTCTCCGCCATCGCGGACTGGGAGCTCTCCCACCGCGAGACCGGAGAGCCCGTCGACGGTCTCGCGGCCGCCATGGCCCGCAGCGCCGGTGAGGCCGTGCTCCGCCACCCCGGCGGGGTGGGCGACGACGACTTCCTCGTCACGCTCTCCGAGGGTCTGGTGATGTCCGGCATCGCCATGTCGATCAGCGGTGACACGCGCCCCTCCTCGGGCGCCTGCCACGAGATCAGCCACGCCTTCGACCTGCTGTTCCCGACGCGGGCGGCGAGCCACGGCGAGCAGTGCGGTCTCGGTGCGGCGTTCGCCATGCACCTGCGCGGCGCGGCCGCCGACTCCGCGCTGATGGTCGAGACCCTGCGCCGGCACGGGCTGCCCGTGCTGCCGGAGGAGATCGGTTTCAGCGTGGACGAGTTCGTCCAGGCGGTGACCTTCGCGCCGCAGACCCGGCCGGGCCGGTTCACCATCCTCGAACACCTCGACCTGTCCGACGACGAGATCAGGGACGCGTACGCCGACTATGCAAAAGCCATCGGTAGCTGAGCTCCGGCCGGTCGTTCACCCTCCGGGCGTGAAGGACCGCCGGAGCGGTGAGCACTGGGGTGGCCGCCTGTACATGCGGGAGATCTCGCTGCGGATCACCCGGCACCTGGTGACGACCCGGGTCACGCCCAACCAGCTGACCTACCTGATGACGGTCTGCGGCGTGCTCGCCGCTCCGGCCCTCCTCGTGCCGGGCATCACGGGCGCCGTCCTCGGCGTGGTGATGGTCCAGCTCTACCTGCTGCTCGACTGCGTCGACGGCGAGGTGGCCCGCTGGAAGAAGCAGTTCTCGCTCAGCGGCGTCTGGCTGGACCGGGTCGGCGCGTACCTGTGCGACGCGGCGGTCCTCGTCGGCTTCGGCCTGCGCGCGGCCGACCTGTGGGGCTCGGGGCAGATCGACTGGCTGTGGGCCTTCCTCGGCACGCTCGCCGCCCTCGGCGCCATCCTGATCAAGGCCGAGACCGACCTCGTCGGCGTCGCCCGGCACCAGGGCGGACTCCCGCCGGTCAAGGAGACGGCCTCCGAGCCGCGCTCCTCCGGTATGGCGCTGGCCCGCAGGGCCGCCGCCGCGCTCAAGTTCCACCGGCTGATCCTGGGGATCGAGGCCTCCTTCCTGATCCTGGGCCTCGCGATCCTGGACCAGGTCCGGGGCGACCTCTTCTTCTCCCGGATCGGTGTCGCCGTCCTCGCCGCCATCGCCCTGCTCCAGACCGTGCTGCACCTGGTGTCGATCCTGGTCTCCAGCAGGCTGAAGTGAGGCCGGCCGTGAGTTCTCCGCTCAAGGTGGGAGCCGTCGTCATCACGATGGGCAACCGCCCCGACGACCTGCGCGCGCTGATCGACTCGGTCGCCAAGCAGGAGGGCGAGCCGGTCGAGGTCGTCGTCGTCGGGCAGGGCACCCCGGTCACCGGGGTGCCCGACTGGGTGCGGACCGTCGACCTGCCGGAGAACGTCGGCATCCCCGCCGGCCGCAACATCGGCATCGAGGCCTTCGGACCCGGCGGCACCGACGTCGACGTCCTGCTCTTCCTCGACGACGACGGGCTCCTCGCGTACACGGACACCGCCGAACTCGTCCGCCAGGCCTTCACGGCCGATCCGCGCCTCGGCATCATCAGCTTCCGCATCGCCGATCCGGAGACCGGGACCACCCAGCGCCGGCACGTGCCGCGGCTGCGTGCCGCCGATCCGATGCGCTCCTCGCGGGTGACGACCTTCCTCGGCGGCGCCAACGCCGTCCGCACCAAGGTCTTCGCCGAAGTGGGCGTTCTCCCGGGCGAGTTCTTCTACGCGCACGAGGAGACCGACCTCGCCTGGCGCGCGCTCGACGCCGACTGGATGATCGACTACCGTTCCGACATGGTGCTGTTGCACCCCACTACCGCACCTTCCCGCCACGCCTCGTACCACTTCAACGTGGCCCGTAACCGAGTGTGGCTGGCACGTCGCAATCTGCCCGCGCCCCTGGTGCCGGTGTATCTCGGCGTCTGGCTGCTGCTCACCCTGGCGCGTCGGCCCTCACTCTCCGCGCTCAAGGTGTGGTCCGGCGGTTTCCGCGAGGGGTGGACGACTCCCTGCGGGCCGCGCCGTCCGATGAGGTGGAGTACGGTGTGGCGGCTGACCCGGCTGGGTCGCCCCCCAGTCGTCTGACATCGTGGTACCCGACGTGCCGCGCATCTTGAACACGAAAGTTTCGACTGTGAGTGACACACACCAGGGCGGGGCGGTCGCGACGAGCGCGCCCCCGTCCGTCGACGAGGGCCTGTCTCCGGCCGATCTGGCAGCGAAGTACGGTCTCTCGGTCAGCGGAGCCCGGCCCGGTCTGTTCGAGTACGTTCGCGAGCTGTGGAGCCGGCGCCACTTCATCCTGGCCTTCTCCTCGGCGAAGCTGACCGCCCAGTACAGCCAGGCCAAGCTGGGCCAGGTGTGGCAGGTGGCGACCCCCCTGCTCAACGCCCTGGTCTACTACCTGATCTTCGGGCTGATCCTCGGTGCCGGACAGGGGATGACCAAGGAGGTCTACATCCCCTTCCTGGTCACCGGCATCTTCGTGTTCACCTTCACCCAGAGCTCGGTCATGGCCGGCGTCAGGGCGATCTCGGGCAACCTCGGACTCGTCCGGGCCCTGCACTTCCCCCGCGCCACCCTCCCGATCTCCTTCTCGCTCCAGCAGCTCCAGCAGCTGCTGTTCTCGATGATCGTGCTCGTGGCGGTCGCGATGGCCTTCGGCAGCTACCCCTCGCTCCGCTGGCTGCTCGTGATCCCCGCGCTGTTCCTGCAGTTCGTGTTCAACGTGGGCCTCGCGATGATCATGGCCAGGATGGGCTCCAAGACGCCCGACCTCGCCCAGCTGATGCCCTTCGTCATGCGGACCTGGATGTACGCGTCGGGCGTCATGTTCTCGATCCCGGTGATGCTCGCCGACAAGCCGGCCTGGATCGCCGACATCCTCATGTACAACCCCGCGGCGGTCTACATGGACCTGATCCGCTTCGCCCTCATCGACGGCTACGGCGCGCAGAACCTGCCGGACCACGTCTGGTTCACCGCCCTCGGCTGGGCCCTGGCCCTCGGCATCGGCGGCTTCGTCTACTTCTGGAAGGCCGAGGAGAGGTACGGCCGTGGCTGACACGAACCCGGGCAACATCCCCACCGTCATCTGCGACGACGTCCACATCGTCTACCGGGTCCACACCGGTGGCGGAGGCAAGGGCAGCGCCACCGCGGCCCTCAGCCGGATCGTCGGCCGCGGCAAGGCCGAGGTCACCCGCGGCGTCCGCAAGGTCCACGCGGTCCGCGGCGTCACCTTCACCGCCTACCGGGGCGAGGCCATCGGCCTCATCGGCTCCAACGGCTCCGGCAAGTCCACGCTGCTGCGCGCCGTCGCCGGTCTGCTCCCCACCGAGAGCGGCAAGGTCTACACCGACGGCCAGCCCTCGCTCCTGGGTGTCAACGCGGCCCTCATGAACGACCTGACCGGCGAGCGCAACGTGATCCTCGGCGGCCTCGCCATGGGCATGAGCCGCGAGGAGGTGCGCTCCCGCTACGCGAACATCGTCGACTTCTCCGGCATCAACGAGAAGGGCGACTTCATCAGCCTGCCCATGCGCACGTACTCCTCCGGCATGGGTGCCCGGCTCCGCTTCGCGATCGCGGCCTCCAAGAACCACGACGTCCTCCTCATCGACGAGGCCCTCGCGACGGGAGACCGCAAGTTCCAGATCCGCTCCGAGGAGCGCATCCGCGAACTGCGCAAGGAGGCCGGCACGGTCTTCCTGGTCAGCCACAGCAACAAGTCCATCCGGGACACCTGCGACCGGGTGCTCTGGCTGGAGAAGGGGCAGCTCCTGATGGACGGCCCCACGGACGAGGTCCTCAAGGCGTACGAGCGGGAGACCGCCCGCTAGAAGGCGCACCGAGCCGTGCGGAACCCCTGTCGGAGTCACCCGGCGGGGGTTCTTCCGTCCCCGGTCACCCGTCCTCCACCACCGCCCTTGCCGGAAGACGCCGGGCAGCCGTCCTTCTTCCGCGCGCGTCGCGCCGCCACCTGGAATGTTCATGTGGTCAACATCGGGCAGGATGAGTCCATGGCAGCGATCTCGGGGGGAAAGACCTATCACCACGGCGACCTGCGCAACGCGCTGATCTGTGCCGCCGTCGATCTGGCCACCGACGGAGGCCCCGAGAGGGTCGTCCTCCGCGAGGCCGCCCGCAGGGTCGGCGTCTCGCCCACGGCGGCCTACCGCCACTTCGAGGGCCGCGGCGAACTGCTCCGTACCGTCAAGCTCCACGCCCAGCGCCTGCTCGCCGACTCCATGGAGCGGGCCGCCGCCCGGGAGCCCGGCGCCGACGACCCGGCCCTGGCGGCCGAGCGCAGACTCGTCGCCCTCTGCCGGGGATACGTCGGCTTCGCCGTGGAGCAGCCCGGCCTCTACAGGTCCGCGTTCTGCGTGCCCTGCCTTGCCGAGGTCGAGGACCGGCTCTCCGGGCGCCGGTCTCCCGAGCCGGAGATCCGCGCGTTCACCCTGCTCAAGGAGGCCCTTGAGGTCCTCTCCCGGGTCGGTGGCCATCGGCCGGACGGCTCCCGGCCCGGCTGCCGGCTCACCGCCGGGGCCGCCACGTGGTCGGCCGTGCACGGACTGTCACTCCTCCTGCTCGACGGCCCCCTTCGTCGCCTCCCCGCGCAGCGCAGGAACGACGTCGTCGAGTCCACCCTCGCCATGGTCGTCTCCGGCACGCGTGTCCTCTGACGCCCACGGCGCCTCGAACTCCCTTGCTGCGCACGAGGGTTGACGACCCGTACGGATGAAGTCCCGGAACCGCGCCACCCGGGAACGCCGACGCCCCTCGTACAACGTAAGCTGGACCGGTCTGTTTCGAGGCAAGTAGGGCGATACCCCACGGCCATCGGGTCGCCGGGAGACGGCCCGGCGGGCAGGGGTAGGCGGCGTGTCCGAAATAGGATGGATTGGATCGGCAGTGTAGAACGGGAGTCGTGACGGCCATGACGCAGAATCTCCAGCTCCACGAGGGTGTCGCCGTCCGCTCGTCGGGCAGCGCCCAGTGACGGGTACCCGGCAGGTGCGCCCCGACGCCTCCTCGCGCACCACACTCGGCAAGGCCGCGGACGAGAACTTCCCCGTGGCCCCCTTCTTCCTGCCCCGGGCCTGGCGCGACGACCTCATGGCCGTCTACGGCTACGCCCGCCTCGTCGACGACATCGGCGACGGCGACCTCGCCCCCGGTGGCGCCGACGCCCGACACCTCGGCATCACCCCCGAGGAGGCGGAGGACCGGCTCGCCCTCCTCGACGCCTTCGAGGCGGACCTCCGGCGCGTCTTCGACGGCACCCCCCGGCACCCCCTGCTGCGCGCGCTCCAGCCGACCGTCCGGCGCCGCGGCCTCACCCCGGAGCCCTTCCTCGGGCTGATCGCCGCCAACCGCCAGGACCAGCTGGTGCGGCGCTACGAGACGTACGACGACCTCCTCGCGTACTGCGAGCTCTCCGCCAACCCCGTCGGCCGCCTCGTCCTCGCCATCACCGGCACCGACACCCCCGAGCGGATCCGGCGCTCCGACGAGATCTGCACCGCCCTGCAGATCGTCGAGCACCTCCAGGACGTCGCCGAGGACCTCGGCCGCGACCGGATCTACCTGCCCGCCGAGGACCTCAAGCGCTTCCACGTCACCGAGGACGACCTCGCCCGGCCCACCGCGGGCGCCTCCGTACGCGCCCTCGTCGCCTTCGAGGCCGAGCGGGCCCGCGGGCTGCTGCACGCGGGACTCCCGCTCGTCGGCAGCGTCCACGGCCGGCTCCGCCTCCTCCTCGCCGGTTTCACCGCAGGGGGACTCGCGGCACTCGACGCGGTCGCCGCCGCCGGATTCGACGTCCTGCCCGGCCCGCCGAGGCCCACCAAGCCGAACCTGATGCGCCAGGCTGGAGCGGTTCTGCTCCGGGCGCGGAGAGAGGGGTGAGCGCGACCGTGGAGGGACAGTCCCAGCCGTCCGCACCGGTACAGGCCGCCTACAGCTACTGCGAGGCGGTCACCGGGCAGCAGGCCCGTAACTTCGCCTACGGGATCAGGCTGCTGCCGACCGAGAAGCGCCAGGCGATGTCCGCGCTGTACGCGTTCTCGCGGCGCGTCGACGACATCGGCGACGGCACACTCCCGCCCGAGGCCAAGTGGGAGCGGCTCGAAGCGACCCGCGCCCTGCTCGACCGGGTCCGCACGGGCGAGATCGACGAGGACGACACCGACCCCGTCGCCGTCGCCCTCGCCGATTCGGCCCGCCGCTTCCCGATCCCGCTCGGCGGGCTCGACGAGCTCATCGACGGCGTCCTCATGGACGTGCGCGGGGCCACCTACGAGAGCTGGGACGACCTCAAGGTCTACTGCCGCTGCGTCGCCGGCGCGATCGGCCGGCTCTCGCTCGGCGTCTTCGGCACCCAGCCCGGTGCCCAGGGCGCCGACCGGGCCCCCGAGTACGCCGACACGCTGGGCCTCGCGCTCCAACTCACCAACATCCTCAGGGACGTACGCGAGGACGCCGGGAACGGGCGTACCTACCTGCCCGCCGACGACCTCGCCAAGTTCGGCTGCGGGGACGGCTTCGGAAGCGAGACCCCGCCCCCCGGCGCCGACTTCGCCGGCCTCGTCCACTTCGAAGTCCGGCGGGCCCGCGCCCTCTTCGCCGAGGGCTACCGCCTCCTCCCCATGCTCGACCGGCGCAGCGGCGCGTGCGTCGCCGCCATGGCGGGCATCTACCGGCGGCTGCTCGACCGCATCGAGCGCGACCCCGAGGCCGTGCTGCGCGGCCGGGTCTCGCTGCCGGGCCGGGAGAAGGCGTACGTCGCGGTGCGCGGCCTCTCCGGGCTCGACACCCGCCACATCGCCCGACGTGGCGTCAGGGGGCGTTCCTGATGCGCCCGTACGCCCCCGTCCGCCGGGCAACCCCGTGCGCCGCCCCTGCGTCCCTGCCTGCGGCACCCCTGACGTCCGTGACCCCGCCCGCCGCGGTCCCGACCGATCCGACCCGAACGGAGGCCGCGTGACGACCGACGGAACCGAGCGCGACTCCCGGCAGCCCCACGTCGTCGTCGTCGGCGGCGGGCTCGCCGGGACCACGGCCGCGCTCCAGCTCGCCGACGCCGGGGTCCGCGTCACCCTGCTCGAAGGGCGGCCTCGCCTCGGCGGTCTCGCCTTCTCCTTCCGCCGCGGCGACCTCACCGTCGACAACGGCCAGCACGTCTACCTGCGCTGCTGCACCGCCTACCGCTGGTTCCTCGACCGGATCGACGGCGCCCGCCTCGCCCCCGTCCAGGACCGGCTCGACGTCCCCGTCCTCGACGTCGGACACCCTCGCGGACCCCGGCTCGGCCGGATCCGCCGCGACAACCTCCCCGTACCGCTGCACCTCGCGCGCAGCCTCGCCACGTACCCGCACCTCTCCCTCGCCGAGCGTGCCTCCGTGGGCCGGGCCGCGCTCGCCCTGAAGAAGCTCGATCCTGCCGACCCGGCGCTCGACGGCATCGACTTCGCCACCTGGCTCGGCCGGCACGGCCAGTCCCCACGGGCCATCGAGGCCCTCTGGGACCTGGTCGGCATCCCCACCCTCAACGCCCCCGCCCCGCAGGCCTCCATGGGGCTCGCCGCGATGGTCTTCAAGACCGGTCTCCTCTCCGAGCCGGGCGCCGCCGACATCGGCTGGGCCCACGTCCCGCTCGGTGAACTCCACGACACCAGGGCCGCGAAGGAGCTCGACGCCCTCGGCGTCCGCACCGCGCTGCGTACCAAGGCCGAGCGGATCTCCCGCACCGACGACGGGCGTTGGGCCGTCGACGTACCGGGCGAGACGATCACGGCGGACGCGGTCGTCCTCGCCGTACCGCAGCAGGAGACCCACGCCCTGCTGCCCGAAGACGCTCTCGACGACCCCGACCGGCTCCTCGACATCGCCACCGCGCCCATCCTCAACCTGCACGTCGTCTACGACCGCAAGGTGCTGAAGCAGCCCTTCTTCACCACGCTCGGCTCCCCGGTGCAGTGGGTCTTCGACCGGACCGACTCCTCGGGTCTGAAGGGCGGCGGCCAGTACCTCGCCGTCTCCCAGTCCGCCGCCCAGGACGAGATCGACGAGCCCGTCGCCGTGCTGCGCGAGCGCTACCTCCCCGAGCTGGAGCGGCTGCTGCCCGCCGCCCGCGGCGCCGGGATCCGCGACTTCTTCGTCACCAGGGAGCGGACGGCCACGTTCGCCCCCACCCCGGGCGTCGGCCGGCTCCGCCCCGGCGCCCGCACCCGGGCACCGGGCCTGTACCTGGCCGGATCCTGGACCGCCACCGGCTGGCCCGCGACCATGGAGGGCGCCGTCCGCAGCGGCTTCAGCGCAGCGGGCGCGGCGCTCTCCACCCTCGGCCGCCGTCATGACCATCCGCTGCAGGAGGCGGCATGACTGTGAGTACCGGAACAAGAGGAGAGACCGTGCCGACTGTGCCGCCGGGTAATCCGGCCGTCGACACCGCGGACGTGTCCGCACTGCTTGAACGGGGGCGGACCCTGTCCACCCCCGTACTGCGGGCGGCCGTCGACCGCCTCGCAGCGCCCATGGACACCGTGGCCGCCTACCACTTCGGCTGGATCGACGCCCACGGCAACCCCGCCGACGGCGACGGAGGCAAGGCGATCCGCCCCGCGCTCGCCCTGCTGTCGGCCGAGGCCGCCGGCGTCGCGCCCGAGGTCGGTATCCCCGGCGCCGTCGCCGTGGAGCTCGTCCACAACTTCTCGCTGCTCCACGACGACCTGATGGACGGCGACGAGCAGCGCCGTCACCGCGACACCGTCTGGAAGGTGCACGGCCCCGCGCAGGCCATCCTGGTCGGCGACGCCCTCTTCGCCCTCGCCAACGAGCTGCTGCTCGAACTCGGCACCGTCGAGGCCGGCCGCGCCACCCGTCGGCTGACCACGGCCACCCGCAAGCTCATCGACGGGCAGGCCCAGGACATCTCGTACGAGCACCGCGAGCGGGTCACCGTCGAGGAGTGCCTGGAGATGGAGGGCAACAAGACGGGGGCCCTGCTCGCCTGCGCCGTCTCCATCGGTGCGGTCCTCGGCGGGGCCGACGACCGCACCGCCGACAAGCTGGAGGAGTACGGCTACCACCTCGGCCTCGCCTTCCAGGCCGTCGACGACCTCCTCGGCATCTGGGGCGACCCGGAGGCCACCGGCAAGCAGACCTGGAGCGACCTGCGGCAGCGCAAGAAGTCCCTCCCGGTCGTCGCCGCCCTCGCCGCCGGGGGATCCGCCTCCGAGCGGCTCGGTGAGCTCCTCGCCGAGGACGCCAAGTCCAACGACTTCGACACCTTCTCCGAGGAGGAGTTCGCCTTCCGGGCCGCCCTCATCGAGGAGGCCGGAGGACGTGAGTGGACCTCCCAGGAGGCCCGCCGCCAGCACGCCGTCGCGATCGAGGCCCTGCACGAGGTGGACATGCCCGCCCGCGTGCGGGAACAGCTCACCGCGCTGGCCGACTTCGTGGTCGTACGGAAGAGATGATCACCATCACCCTGATATGAGTTCGCGGTCGCCGGCCGGTGCCATCCGGCGCCGGCCGACGGCAGACCCGCAGGAGCAGAAGTAACCGACTGCAACAAAGGGGAAGCCATGACAGCGACGACCGACGGAAGCTCCGGGGCCGTGGGCCCCCGGGCGGCCGCGGCCAGCACGACGCACGACACCGCGCCGGAGGGGTTCTCCACCGCGCCGGGGAAGCTCGACGAGGACGCCGCACGGGCCGCGGAACGCGCCGTCGAGCACCTGCTCGCCCGCCAGGACCCTGAGGGCTGGTGGAAGGGCGACCTGGAGACCAACGTCACCATGGACGCCGAGGACCTGCTCCTCCGCCAGTTCCTGGGCATCCTCGACGGCGACACCCTCAGGGCCGCGGCCCTCCACATCCGCCGCGAGCAGCGGGAGGACGGCGCCTGGGCCACCTTCTACGGCGGACCCGGCGAGGTCTCCGCCACCGTCGAGGCCTATGTGGCGCTGCGGCTCGCGGGAGACCCGCCCGAGGCCCCGCACATGGCCCGCGCCTCCGCCTGGGTCCGCGCGCGGGGCGGCATCGCCGCCGCCCGCGTCTTCACCCGGATCTGGCTGGCCCTCTTCGGCTGGTGGCGCTGGGAGGACCTGCCCGAGCTGCCCCCCGAGCTGCTCTTCCTGCCGAAGTGGTTCCCGCTCAACATCTACGACTTCGGCTGCTGGGCCCGGCAGACGATCGTGCCGCTCACCGTGGTCTCCGCGAAGCGCCCGGTCCGTCCGGCGCCCTTCCCCCTCGACGAGCTGCACACCGATCCGGCCCGGCCGAACCCGCCCCGGCCCGTCGCCCCGGCCACCGGCTGGGACGGGATCTTCCAGCGGCTCGACAAGGCGCTGCACGTCTACCACAGGGTCGCCCCGCGCGCCCTGCGCGGGAGCGCCATGAACGTGGCCGCCCGCTGGATCGTCGAGCGTCAGGAGAACGACGGCTGCTGGGGCGGCATCCAGCCTCCCGCCGTCTACTCCGTCATCGCCCTCCACCTCCTCGGCTACGACCTCCAGCACCCGGTCATGCGCGCCGGGCTGGAGTCGCTGGACCGCTTCGCCGTCTGGCGCGAGGACGGCTCCCGCATGATCGAGGCCTGCCAGTCACCGGTCTGGGACACCTGCCTCGCCACCATCGCGCTCGCCGACGCCGGGCTCCGCCCCGACCACCCGGCCCTGGTGAAGGCCGTCGACTGGATGCTGGACGAGGAGATCACCAAGGAGGGCGACTGGGCGGTGCGCCGCCCCGGACTCCCGCCGGGCGGCTGGGCGTTCGAGTTCCACAACGACAACTACCCCGACATCGACGACACCGCCGAGGTCCTCCTCGCCCTACGCCGGGTCGACCACCCCGACCCCGCCCGGGTCGAGGCGGCCATCGCCAGGGGCGCCCGCTGGACGCTCGGCATGCAGTCGCGGAACGGGGCCTGGGGCGCCTTCGACGCCGACAACACCAGCGTGTTGCCCAACAAGCTGCCGTTCTGCGACTTCGGCGAGGTGATCGACCCGCCCTCCGCCGACGTCACCGCCCACGTGGTGGAGATGCTCGCCTACGAGGGACAGGCCCGACACCCCAGAGCCCGCAGGGGAATCGAGTGGCTGCTGGCCCACCAGGAGCCGAACGGCGCCTGGTTCGGACGCTGGGGCGTCAACCACGTGTACGGGACGGGCTCGGTGATCCCGGCTCTGACCGCCGCCGGGCTGCCCGGCTCCCACCCGGCGATCCGCCGGGCCGTCGTCTGGCTGGGTTCCACGCAGAACGAGGACGGGGGCTGGGGCGAGGACCTCCGCTCGTACGAGGACGAGCAGTGGGTCGGGCGCGGTGCCTCCACCGCCTCCCAGACCGCCTGGGCCCTGATCGCCCTCCTCGCGGCCGGCGAGCGCGAGTCCGAGCCCGTCCGGCGGGGTGTCGCCTGGCTGGTGGAGACACAGCGCGAGGACGGCTCCTGGGACGAGCCGTACTTCACCGGCACCGGCTTCCCCTGGGACTTCTCCATCAACTACCACCTCTACCGCCAGGTGTTCCCGCTGACGGCGCTCGGGCGGTACGTGTACGGGGAGCCCCTGCCCCGTGCGGGCCGTGCCTCCGGCGCCGCCGGCGAGGAGGGGTGATGGGCCGCGAACCCGGCCCCGGTGCCGCCGCCCCGCCGCTGCTGATCGCCTGCGCGCTCGGCATCGAGCGGTTCGCCCTGCGCGGCGGGGCCCGCGACGGCGCCCCGGGGCCGGTGACCGTGCTGCGTACCGGCATGGGGCCGGACCGGGCCCGCCGGGCCGTCTCCCGGGCGCTCGGCGAGGAGGGATGGCGGGACGCCGCCGTCATCGCCTCCGGCTTCTGCGCCGGGCTCGCCCCGGGCATGCACCCCGGGGACCTGATCGTCGCCGAGGAGACCCGCGGTCCCGACGGCACGACCGTCTGCGTCGGCACCGATCTCCTGGTGAAGGCCCTGGTCAGGGCGGTGCCCGGGCGAGCCGTCCACACCGGGCCGCTGACCGGCTCCGATCACGTGGTGCGCGGCCCCGAGCGGGCCGCCCTGCGGGCCGACGGCGCGATCGCCGTCGACATGGAGTCGGCCGCGTCCCTCCGTACCGCGCGGACGTCCGGAGCGTACGGGGACGGGTCCGGCGGACGCCCGGTTGCGGCCGTCCGGGTGGTCGTGGACGCTCCAGAACATGAACTGGTCCGGATCGGCACGGTACGCGGGGGAATATCGGCCTTCCGTGTTCTCCGTGCCGTCCTTCCCGCTTTCTTCGAATGGCACCGTTCTTTGCTGCTCCCCAGGAGGTGAACGAGTTATGGCCATGCCGCTCCGTCAGTCCATCCGAGTCGGGACCTACCTCTTCGAACAGAAGCTCCGCAAGCGGGAGAAGTTCCCGCTGATCGTCGAGCTGGAGCCGCTTTACGCCTGCAACCTCGCGTGCGAGGGCTGCGGGAAGATCCAGCACCCGGCGGGTGTCCTCAAGCAGCGCATGCCGGTCGCGCAGGCGGTCGGAGCGGTCCTGGAGTCCGGCGCCCCCATGGTGTCCATCGCGGGCGGCGAGCCCTTGATGCACCCTCAGATC
The DNA here is from genome assembly GCF_026343125.1 of Streptomyces sp. NBC_00094. Taxonomy (NCBI): domain Bacteria; kingdom Bacillati; phylum Actinomycetota; class Actinomycetes; order Kitasatosporales; family Streptomycetaceae; genus Streptomyces; species Streptomyces sp. NBC_00094. The sequence continues at coordinate 6,825,470 of NZ_JAPEMB010000001.1, forward strand.
CACGAGATCGTGCGCCAGTTGGTGGCCAGGAGGAAGTACGTCTTCCTCTGCACCAACGCGATGCTGCTCCGCAAGAAGCTGGAGAAGTTCACGCCCTCGCCGTACTTCGCCTTCGCCGTGCACATCGACGGCCTGCGCGAGCGGCACGACGAGTCCGTCGCCAAGGAGGGTGTGTTCGACGAGGCGGTGGCGGCCATCAAGGAGGCCAAGCGGCGCGGCTTCCGCGTCACCACCAATTCGACCTTCTTCAACACCGACACCCCGCAGACCATCATCGAGGTGCTCAATTTCCTCAACGACGACCTCCAGGTCGACGAAATGATGATCTCGCCCGCCTACGCCTACGAGAAGGCCCCCGACCAGGAGCACTTCCTCGGCGTCGAGCAGACCCGCGAACTCTTCAAGAAGGCCTTCGCGGGCGGGAACAGGCGTCGCTGGCGCCTCAACCACTCCCCGCTCTTCCTGGACTTCCTGGAAGGAAAGGCCGATTTCCCGTGCACGGCCTGGGCCATTCCCAACTACTCGCTCTTCGGCTGGCAGCGCCCCTGCTATCTGATGAGCGACGGATACGTGCCCACGTACCGCGAACTCGTCGAGGACACCGACTGGGACAAGTACGGCCGCGGTAAGGACCCGCGCTGCGCCAACTGCATGGCGCACTGCGGGTACGAACCCACCGCCGTCCTCGCCACCATGGGGTCCCTCAAGGAATCCCTGCGCGCGATCAGGGAGACCGTCTCCGGGAACAGCTCGTGAGAGCGGGGGAACGATGAGCGAGGGCGCGACGAGCGGGGAGTTCGACCTGCGGGCGCTGCTCGCCGAGCGCGGCGGCGAGCGGTACGAGTTGCACGCCACGTACCTCAACCACCAGCTGCCGCGCATGCTCCGCACCATCGGCTTCGACAAGGTGTACGAGCGGGCGGAGGGCGCCCACTTCTGGGACGCCGACGGCGTCGACCACCTCGACATGCTCGCCGGCTTCGGCGTGATGGGCCTCGGACGGCACCACCCCGTCGTCCGCAAGGCCCTCCACGACGTCCTGGACGCCCAGCTCGCCGACCTCACCCGCTTCGACTGCCAGCCCCTGCCGGGACTGCTCGCCGAGCGGCTGCTCAGCCACAGCCCGCACCTCGACCGGGTCTTCTTCGGCAACAGCGGCACCGAGGCCGTGGAGACCGCCCTGAAGTTCGCCCGGTACGCCACCGGGCGGCCGAGGGTGCTCTACTGCGACCACGCCTTCCACGGACTCACCACCGGCTCCCTCTCCGTCAACGGGGAGCAGGGCTTCCGGGAGGGCTTCGACCCGCTGCTCCCGGACACCGCGATCGCCCTCGGCGACCTCGAAGCCCTGGAGCGGGAGCTGCGCCGGGGCGACGTGGCCGCCTTCGTCGTGGAGCCGATCCAGGGCAAGGGCGTCCACGAGGCGCCGCCCGGTTTCCTGCGCGCCGCCCAGGAGCTGCTGCACCGGCACGGCGCGCTGCTCATCGTGGACGAGGTGCAGACCGGCCTCGGCAGGACCGGCGACTTCTACGCGTACCAGCACGAGCCGGGGGTCGAACCGGACCTGGTCTGCGTCGCCAAGGCGCTCTCCGGCGGCTACGTGCCGGTCGGCGCCACCCTCGGCAAGGACTGGATCTTCAAGAAGGTCTACTCGTCGATGGACCGGGTCCTCGTCCACTCGGCGAGCTTCGGATCGAACGCGCAGGCCATGGCCGCCGGGCTCGCCGTCCTCTCGGTCATGGAGAGCGAGGACACGGTCGCCCATGTCCGGCGGACCGGCGGACTGCTCCGGTCCCGGCTGGAGGAGCTCGTACCCCGGTACGAGCTGCTGCACGAGGTCCGCGGGCGCGGGCTGATGATCGGGATCGAGTTCGGCCGGCCGTCCTCGCTGGGGCTGCGCGGCCGCTGGGCCATGCTCCAGGCGGCCCGCAAGGGGCTCTTCGCCCAGATGGTCGTCGTACCCCTGCTCCAGCGGCACCGGATCCTCACCCAGGTCTCCGGCGACCATCTGGAGGTGATCAAGCTGATCCCGCCGCTGGTGATCGACGAGGCGGACGTGGACCGGTTCGTCACCGCCTTCACGGCGGTCATGGACGAGGCCCACGGCGGCGGCGGGCTGATGTGGGACTTCGGGAAGACGCTGGTGAAGCAGGCCGTGGCGCAACGCTGACCCGTCCGGGCCCCGGATCTTTGCCTCTGAGGCAAGAAACTTGCCTCAGAGGCATGATCCTGGCGGAATGGACGCATGGACCACGTCCCCGGGGAAACCTCCCCGGACCCCGCCACCTCCGGCGTCCTGCCCGACGTCGCCCCGCAGCTGCGGGCCCTGCGCCGCCGCCGGGGGCTCACCCTGGAGGCCGCCGCCCAGCGGGCCGGCCTCTCGCCGGCCCACCTCTCCCGCCTGGAGACGGGGAACCGGCAACCCTCGCTGCCGATGCTGCTCGCCCTCGCCCGTATCTACGGTACGACGGTCTCCGAGCTCCTCGGCGAGACACCGCCCGAGCGCGACCCGGTCGTCCGGGCCGACCGCTCCGAGCCCGTCGAGGCCGACGGCTGGATCTACCGGCAGGCGGGCGGCGCCGGCCGGGCCCTGCAGTGCCTGCGCGTCCACGTGCCGTACGCCACCCGGGCCGACATCGTGCGCGTCCACCCCGGCGAGGAGTGGATCCACGTCCTGGAGGGCCGGGTGCGGCTCGCGCTCGGCGACGCCGTCCATGTCCTCGATCCCGGGGACAGCGCGCACTTCGACTCCCTCACCCCGCACCGCATCGGCGCCGCCACCTCCGGCGGGGCCGAGCTGCTCTTCGTCCACACCCTGATGCAGAGTCCCGTCGCCGAGCTGTGCCTCGGCGACGGAACCCCGCACCGGCGCTGAACCCGTGCGGCTGCTCCTCCGGAGCGGCCACTCCTTCGGAAAGGACCGATATGTCCGAGAAGCCCCGACTGGTCACCGGCGAAGAGCGCGGTGAGGGCAAGTTCCCCAAGGGGCTGGTGCTCCGCCTCTTCGCCTACCTGATCGCCGGTCACCTCTTCGCCGGATTCCTCTACCTGCTGTTCACGCTGGGCGGGCAGAGCTAGGGGGCGTCTTGCCGATCAGGCCGGGCTCGCGGGGCCTGATCGGCAAGAAACCCCCTAGTAGGGGGTCCCGTGAGGGTGGCCCCCGGTCTCACGGTCACGCCTCGGTGAGCAGGCGCTCCCGCAGTCGCTCGCGGGTCTCGGGAGCAAGCTTGAGCCCCTCCGTGAGGTACGTCTCCACCGAGCCCCAGGTCGCCTCGATCGTCTCCAGGGCGGCCCGCAGGTACTCCGCCCGCGCGTCGAAGAGCGGGCTCAGCAGCTCCATCACCTCGGGCGACATCGCGTCCGCGGAGGTGGAGCTGCGGCGCACCTTGTAGCGGCGGTGCGGGTCGTTCGACTTCACGTAGTCGGCCTCGATCGCCTCCCGCTCGACCCCGAGGGCGAGCAGCGTGATGGCGATGGAGAGGCCGGCCCGGTCCTTGCCCGCGGCGCAGTGCATCAGGGCCGGGACGCTCTCCTCCGCCATGGCGTGCAGGATCCGGCTGTGCTCCGAGGTCCGCTCGATCACCATCTTCCGGTACGAGTCGGACATTCGGGTCGCCGCCTTGTCGTCGCCCAGGATCTCCCGCAGCTGGGCGATGTCGCCGTCGCGCACCAGCTTCCAGAACTCCTTGCCGTCGGCCGGGTCGTTGAGCGGTATGTTCACGTTCCGCACGCCGGGGAGTTCGACGTCCGCGCCCTCGATCCTGACGTCGGCCTCGTTGCGGAAGTCGAAGACGGTGTGCAGGCCCAGCGAGGCGAGGAAGGCGGCGTCCGCCTCGGTCGCGTGGGCCAGGTGGCCGCTGCGGAAGAGGCGACCGGGCCGCACGGCGCGCCCGTCCGTCGTCGGCAGGCCGCCCACGTCCCGGAAGTTGCGGACCTCCGCCAGCTCGGGCTCGTTCGCTTCGGTGGGCGGGACCTGCGGCAGCTGCTGCGTCACGGATGCTCCTGGGTGTCGACGTTCGGGCGCCCGATGCGAGATCGGTTCCTAGGGCAATCATCCAGGTGGGGAGGGGGTAGCGCACCCCCTCGGACGGGAATGGGCGATCTGTCCGAAATGGGATGTTGGGTAGAACAAGCCCTGTTTGAGGGTGAGATGACGGGGTGCCGCGTGAGCAGGGTCATAGAGGTGACGGATCGTGGCTGACGGCCCGGAGCAAATCCCGTACGGAAAAAGGAAATCGAAGGACCGTCATCGACGGAGGGTGACCGGATTTCCGCCCGGAATTCGACCGAGGTAATGCCGGGCGATATTTACGGCTTGTTCGCTCCGACCCCACTCGTCTAGCGTCACCGTCAATCCGGTCGGACCGCCGAATCCTGCCACCGTCCGGAATCCGCACTCATCCCGAACGTGGCAGGAGCGGGGGACCCAGGAAGTACGCCGGTCCCGCGACGCAGGACGGCTTTGGGGTGAAGCCGCGTGAGAACGCGGCCGGGCATCTCCAGTCCGAACCCGACAGCTCACCTCGTAGGCGCCGGAGAGGAATTCGTCATGCCCGCGAACGGTAAGCACCGCCGCCCCAAGATCAACCCCATCACGCGTGGAATCGTCGCCGCCGGTACCGGAGGTGCCGTCGTCGCCCTTCCGCTCTTCGGTGCGACCGCCGCCCACGCCGTCGAGCCGGCCGCCCCGGCCGCCGTGTCGGGCCAGGTCGTGGCCGTCGCCGCTCAGGCGAAGGCCCCCGCCGCCCTCCAGGCCGCGCCCGCCGCCGCCGTGAAGGCCGCGCCGACGACGTACTCCGTCGTCAGCGGCGACTACCTGTCGAAGATCGCCACCGAGCACCACCTCTCGGGCGGCTGGCAGAAGCTGTACGAGGACAACCGCCAGGTCGTCGGTGAGAACCCCTCGCTGATCCTGCCCGGCATGAAGCTCACCCTCGGCGCCAAGAGCACCGCGGCCGCCACTCCGAAGAGCGCCGCGCCCAAGGCCGCCGCCCCGAAGAGCACGCCGAAGAGCAGCCCGAAGAGCAGCAAGAGCAGCTCCTCGCAGGGCTCCGGCGACGAGACCCGCGCCTCCCGCAGCAGCGAGCGCTCCTCCGCCCCGACCTCCACCGCCGCCCAGTCGGACGCGTCGACCTCGTCGCGCTCCACCGGCTCCTCCGCCTCCGCTTCCGGCTGGGTCTCCCCGGTCAGCGGCGGCATCTCCACCCCGTACCGCGCCTCCGGCTCCATGTGGTCCTCCGGCTACCACACCGGTGTCGACTTCATCGCCTCCTCCGGTACGACCGTCCGCGCCGTCGGCGCCGGCACCGTCGTCTCGGCCGGCTGGAGCGGCGCCTACGGCAACGAGGTCGTCATCCAGCACGCCGACGGCAGCTACTCGCAGTACGCGCACCTCTCCTCCCTCGCCATCTCCTCCGGCCAGTCCGTGAGCGGTGGCCAGCAGATCGGCCTCTCCGGCTCCACCGGCAACTCCACCGGACCGCACCTCCACTTCGAGATCCGCACCTCGCCGAGCTACGGCTCCGACGTGGACCCGCTCGCGTACCTGCGCCAGCACGGCGTCTCCATCTGAGACCCCTCGCTCGAACGACGGCCCGGCACTCCTGTGCCGGGCCGTCGGCGTTTCCTGCCGGGCCTTCGGCGTTCCTGACACATTCCGAGACCTATTCCGGCTTGGCGGAATCTTTATCGGTGGCATATCTCACGCTCCGTCAACCCTTCCTTACGGTCGCGTAGGTCACAGCCGAAAGGGAAGGATGTGCTCCCGTGGCAGACGATTCGAGATCAACAGACAAGAACGCATTCGGGTCGTACGCGGCGATCGGTGACAGCTTCACCGAGGGCGTCGGAGACCCCGGGCCCGACGGGACGTATGTCGGCTGGGCGGACCGTTTCGCGGTCCTGCTCGCCGACCAGCTGCCGGAGCACGACGCCTTCCGCTACGCCAACCTGGCCGTACGCGGGCGCCTTCTCGATCAGATCGTGGCGGAACAGGTCCCCCGGGCGAAGGAACTCGCCCCCGACCTGGTGACCTTCTGTGCCGGCGGCAACGACATCATCCGTCCCGGCACGGACCCCGACGACGTGGCCGAGCGCTTCGAGCGCGCCGTCGCGGACCTGACCTCCGCCGTCGGCACCGTGATGGTGACCACCGGCTTCGACACCCGTGACATCCCCGTGCTCCGGCACCTGCGCGGCAAGATCGCCACCTACACCGCCCACGTCCGGTCCATCGCGGACCGCTACGACTGCCCGGTGCTCGACCTGTGGTCCCTCAAGTCGGTCCAGGACCTGCAGGCCTGGGACGACGACCGGCTGCACCTCTCGCCCGACGGCCACACCCGGGTCGCCCTGCGCGCCGCGCAGGTCCTCGGCATGCCCGTGCCCGCGGACCCGGACCAGCCGTGGCCGCCGCGCCCCCCGCGCGGCACGCTGGAGGTGCGCCGCGACGACATCCACTGGGCCAAGGAGTACCTCGTGCCCTGGATCGGACGCAGGCTGCGGGGCGAGAGCTCGGGCGACCACGTCGAGGCCAAGCGCCCCGACCTCATGCCTCTCTGAGAGCCGCTCCGAGAGCGCTTCCGAGAGGTCTTCCGAGAGGTCTTCCGAGAGGCGACGGACCGCCGGCCGGGATCCGCTCCAGGACCCCGCCGGCGAACACGTCGTACAGCGGCAGCGTCTCCAGATGGACGTAGCCGATGTGACAGTCGCAGACGCCGAGGGGGCAGGCCCGGGGCCGGAGCGCGGCGCGGTACGAGCCGTCGTACAGGTTGCCCAGCTCGGCCTTGACGAAGTGGCAGCGCCGCACCGTCCCCTCGCCGTCCACCGAGATCACCGACTCGCCGGTACGGCACGGCAGCCCCGCCGAGCGGTGCGGCCGTCTGCTGTACGGGAAGAGCGGATCGATTCCCGTCCACTCCTCGGCCTCCGCGTCCGTGTACGTGTGCCCCTCGGCCGCGTTCACCCAGAGGTAGACGTGCGGCGGCAGGTCGGCGCGCAGCCGGCGGGCGTCCTCCCGGTGCTCGGGCAGGCCGACCACGCCGACGCTGAACCGGATGCCCCGGTCCGACAGCTCGCGGCACTTGCCGAGGAACCGCTCGTACGGCGTCTGGCCCGGGTGGTACGTGCACCAGAGGGCCACGCTCTCCGGGTCCGCCTCCGCCAGCCAGTCGGTGCGGCAGCTCAGATTGGTCTGGATCGCCACCCGCTCGACGTGCGGCAGCCGCGACAGGTCGACAAGCGCCCGCCGGTACCAGGAGCGCACCAGGCCCTCGCCCCACGGGGTGAAGAGGATCCGCAGCCGGTCGCCCGTCTGCCCGGCGGCCCACTCCGTGAACCGGTCGAGCGCGGCCCGGTCCGCTCGCAACTGCTCGCGGCTGTCCCGGCGCTTGGCGAAGGGACAGTAGGGGCAGTCGAAGTCACAGGAGGAGAGCGGCCCACGGTAGAGCAGGGTCAGATCCATGCCGCGCCCCCTACTTCGGCTCGTACGCGGCCATGGCGGCCCGCACACCAGAGGAGAACAGCTCCGGTCCGAGCCCGTCCGAGTACGCGAGCCCCTCCGGCGAGAGCCGCAGCAGCCCCGTGGGGGCGTCCCCGTCGAGCCAGCCGAAGGCTTCGAACCGGGCCAGCTCCGCCGGGAAGTCCGCGAAGGGCGAGGAGCCGAACCGCTCCTCGTACGCGTCGACCGACATGCCCTCGGCCTGGAGCAGGGACTGGAGCAGATGACGGCGGCGGGCCTCCCCGGCGTCGACCCACCGGCCCACCTCGGCCCGCGAGAAGTCCTGCGTCTCCGTGTAGGCGTCGATGATCGAGCGGATCTCCCGCATGTCGACCGCGTAGTCGAAGGAGTAGTGCAGTGCCGAGGTGTACGAGCGGGCCCCACAGCCCAGGCCGATCATCCCGTCCGTCTGGCACGCGTAGTCGTCCGGGCCGAGGGGAGCGGCGTCCGTCCGCCGGAACATCCGCATCGACACCTGCTCGTAGCCGTGCGCGCGGAGGTGGTCCCGGCCGTACCGGTAGAGGCCCAGCCGCTGCTCGTCCCACTCCCGGTCGGCGGCGGGGGAGAGCCGGCCGAGGCCGGTGAGCGGCCGCACGTACAGCGGGTAGAGGTACAGCTCCTCGGGCCGCCAGGCGAGGGCCGCGTCGAGCGAGGAGCGCCAGGACGCCTCCGTCTGCCCGTCGATCCCGTAGATCAGGTCGATGTTGAGGACCGGCACGCCGGTGTCCCGGATCCGGCCGAGCGCGGCCTCGACGTCGGCGCGGCGCTGCGGCCGCACGGCCGCCCGCGCCTCGGCCTCCACGAAGCTCTGCACCCCGATGCTGAGCCGGGTCGCGCCCCGCTCGGCGAGCAGCGCCAGCCGGTCGGCGGTCGCGGTCGCGGGCGAGGTCTCGACGGAGAGCGGCACGGCCCGCAGATCCACCCCCATCCGCTTCTCGGCGATGTCGCACAGCCGCTCCAGCTCGCCGGCGGTGAGGAAGGTGGGCGTGCCGCCGCCGAACGCGGCCGTGGCGAACCGCACCGGAGCACGGTCGCCGAGCGCCTCCCGGACCGCCGTCGCCTGGCGGTCGAGGGCGTCGAGGTAGCGGCCGGTCAGCTCGTCCGGGGCGCCGATGCGGGTGAAGAGGTTGCAGAAGCCGCAGCGGACCTCGCAGAACGGTATGTGCGCGTAGAGGGAGAGCGCGTCCTTCGGCTCCGCCGCCCAGAGGGCGCCGAGGGCGGGCCGGTCGGGGAGCGCGCGGTACGCCGTCTTGTGCGGGTAGGCGTAGACGTAGCTCCGGTACGGGCGTGGGGTGGTGGTCTCGTTCACGCCGACGCCTCCCGGTCCGGGCCCGCCAGGACGAACTGCGCGTACGGCACGGTCCACACGACCTCATGGCCGAGCCGGTGCCCGGTGTGGCCGTCCTCTCCGTACGCGGTGCCGTGATCCGAGCAGACGATCGCGAAGCAGGGGCGTCGGCTGCTCATCGCGGCGAAGAGCTGTCCGATGTGCCGGTCGACGTACTCGAGGGCCGCCGCGTGCGTGGCCCGGGAGTCCCCGGTCTCGCGGGTCGCCCCCGGCAGATGGAACCAGTTGGGCTGGTGCAGCGCGGACACGTTGACGAAGAGGAAGAGCCGCCGCTCGTGGGGGAGCGCGGCGACGACCTCCTCGGCACGGGTCACCTGGGACGCGAAGGAGGTCGGGGAGGCGACACCGAAGGACGGCTCCCAGTGGCTCTCCTGGAACAGGCCGGGAAGTACGGAGCCCAGGGGCGGCTGCTTGTTGAAGAACCCCACCCCGCCGACGCAGACGGTCCGGTAGCCCTCGCCCGCGAGCGCCGAGACGAGGTCCGGGGTGTCGTGGACGAAGGTGCCGTCCGCGGTCGACTCGCTGCCGGCGAAACGGGCCGCGAAGAGCCGGGGGTGCGGCCCCGGGGCGGCCGGGGTCGGCAGGAATCCGGCGAAGATCGCCTGGTGGGAGGCGTACGTGAAGCTGCCGGGCGCGTGCCGCCGCTCCCAGACGCCGCCGGGCAGGTGCCGGGCCAGGTTCGGGATGCGGCCCTCGGCCGCCAGCTCGACCGCCACGTCGTACCGCAGCGTGTCGAGGGTGACCAGGAGGAGGTCGTGGCTGCCGACGACCGCGTTCATGTCGGGCTGGTTCACGTGGTGCTCGTTCCTGTGGTGCGGGAGCTTGCGCTGGTGGGGCGGGTGGGGCTGGCGGGGCGGGTGACGGTGGCGGGGTACTGGGCGGCGACCTGTGCCGCGTACGTGTCGAGGCTCTCGGCGCCGCTGCCGGGCAGGCCCGTCAGACAGGGCAGGAGATCACCGAAGGCGTTGACCTCGCCCACCGCGAAGCGGCGCCAGCCGGTGGCGGGCAGCAGGTCGACGCCGACGCACCGGGTGCCGGGGAAGGCCGCGGCGGCCCGCTCGCACACGTCGAGCGCGTCCTCCCACCGCCCGCCGGCCGCGGCGATCGCGGCTCGTGCGGCGGTCAGATCTCCCCGGGCACCGCCCAGGTGCAGATTGGTCATGGGGGAGCGGCTGGTGCGGACGACGGCGTGGGTGGCCCGGCCGTCGATCACCACCACACGCAGGTCGGCGGCCCGGCCGCCCTGGGTGGCCTTCGGCAGCCAGCGCTCGACGTGCAGGCCGTCGGGGGCGAGAGCGTCCACGATCGCGGCGATCTCGTGCTCGGTCGTGTAGCGCCGGACCCGCAGGGAGTTGAAGAGGCGTCCGTCCGGGCGGCGTTCGACCGAGGTGGTGGCCTGGATCCTGCCCGCGCCGTTCGTCTCCACCGCGAGCACGCCCGAGGCGGAGGAGCCGTGCGCGAGCTTCACGAACACCCGGCGCAGCCCGGGTACGTCGAGCAGCGCACGGATGTCCGCCCAGCCGGCCACCGCCGGGGCGGTGGGTCCGGAGGTCGGCGACTCGGGCACCGGCACACCGGCCGCCCTCAGCCGGCCGTGGCTCAGCCGCTTGTCGAACAGGACCGCGAGCTCGGCGGGGTCGTTGACGAGCGTGGCCCCCGCCTCCCCGGCGGTCTCCGCGAGCCCCCCGACGGCCGTGGTGAACCGGGCGTACCAGCGGCCCGAACCCTCGACCCGGGCCGGGTCGTCGACCCCGCGCAGCAGGCGGTCGGCCTCCGGATCCTCGCCGGGTGAGTCGATCCGTACGGTCTCGCCCGCGGCGAACCGCGCCCGGCCGCGCAGCACGTCCGGCCAGGACACCACCCGCGCCCCGGGCAGCCCGGCGGTCCGCAGCGCGTCCTGGAAGAACGCGACGCGGCGGCCCGCCGGATCGCCGACGACGACGAGGCGCGGGCGGACGGTCATTCGGCTACCGCGACGTATCGGTGGAGCTCGCCGTCACCGTAGTCCTCCGGCTCCTGGGCGTCGTCGAGGACGACGGTCACGCCGTGCGGGGCGAGCGCGCCGCGGACCCGCTCACGCAGGGCCTCCGACAGGTAGTGGTGGGAGAGGTCGAGGTGGGTGAGGTGGGTGAGCGGCTGCCCGTCGAGCAGGGCCGCCGCGCCCACGTCCGTCAGGACGCCCATGGAGAGGTCGAGCCGCTCGATCCGGGCGACGACCGGGGCGCCGGCCACGGCCGTGGCGACGTCGTCCTGGATGACGCTGTTGCGCAGGCCCAGGCGGCGCAGGGCGGGGAAGCCCGTACCGGAGAGCAGGGGCGCCAGGTCCTCGACGGTGCTGTCGCCGCCGTAGGTGTCGGTGCCGAGCCAGAGTTCCAGGTTCGCCAGGGCGGGCAGCTCGCTGCCGACGATCCCGCGCACGACCTCGGCGGGCAGGCCGCCCGTCTCGACCACCAGGGTCTCCAGGCCGTCGTGCCGGATCGGGGGAAACGCCAGCTCCGTACCTCCGCGCACCCCGAACTCCCGCAGCGCGGGGTAGGCGGCGAGCAGCGGCGTCACATCGGACTGGACGATCCAGGAGATCTCGCAGTCCTCGCCCGTCATGTCCCCGAGGAACACCGCCCGCAGGTCCGTGAGCCGGTCACGGGCGGCGATCAGCGCCTCGACGACGGGGGCGGACGAGGTCTCGTACGCCTCGTCCCAGCCGCCGACGACCAGCGCGCGCACCCGCGCCGGGTCGATCGTCTTGAGGAACCGCTCGAAGAGCGGCTCCCAGAGCTCGTCCCCGGGCTCGCTGTACGTCGGGGCGGAGATCCGCCAGGCGACCGCGGAGGCGTCGGGAAGCGGGGTGGAGGCGGGCGCGTCCTCATCGGCGTCCGCACGGGCGCCCGGGAAGTCGAACACGGGAAGGCCGTGGAACTCGTGCTGGTATTTCCCGATGGTCATGACGGTGCTCCAGACAACGGACGACGTTGATCGGCTGATGCCAAGAGTTCTACCAAGTGGCACCGACAACGCCGTTCGGCGGGGCTGCCCGGGGCCCGTCCCGGGGCGCGCTCCCGGTGGTTGTCAGACCCTGCCTCTAGCGTCGTTCTCGTGTTCGGGCGACCGCGCCGAACGGGGAGGGGAGAGCCATGTACCGGCAGGGAGACGTGCTGATCGCGCCCGTCGAGGAGACGGCCGTACCGGCCCGCGCGAAGGCCTCGACGGGGGAGTCGAGGGACGCCAGGGGCCGCCTCGTCCTCGCGCTCGGCGAGGTGACCGGGCACGCCCACGCCGTCCCCGGACCGGGCCGGCTCGTGCGGGAGCCGGGCCCCCTCGGGCCGTTCCTGCTCGAACTGCCCGAGGGCGGCCGGGTGGTGCACGAGGAGCACGCGCCGATCGCGCTGCCCAAGGGCTGGTACCGGGTGGTGCGCCAGCGGGAGTACGTGCCCGGCGCCTATCGGATCGTCGCGGACTGAGGGGGCTGCAGGCGTGGCGGGGGGTCGCGGGCGCTGCGGGGGCTGCATGTGCGGAGGGGGCTGCGTGTGTCGAGGGGACTGCGTGTGTCGAGGGGACTGCGGGTGCCTGAGGGGGCTGCAGGCGTGAAAGGGACTGAGGAGTATGACGACATGGGGGACACCGGCATGAACCGCACCACCGCACAGGACAAGTGGCGGGCCGTCGCCTCGGCCACCGGGCCGGCCGACCGCGCCGCGGCCGAGGCCGGGATCCGGCTCGCCTACCGCACGGCGGGGCTCGCCGAGCCCGCGCGCGTGCTCTGGGCGGACTCGCCGCTCGCGGCCGTCGCGCTCGTACGGGGACTCACGGATCCGGGCCGTTCGGTACGGGACGCGGTGCGCACCCGGCCCTGGGCAGCGGAACGGCGCCGCCTTCACGACACGCTCGGCCCCGCCGGCTGGGCGGCGCACTGGCAGGCGACCGGCGCGGGGCTCTGGGACCTCACGCGGGCGCTCGCCGACCGCATCCGGGCCGGCGTGACGGAGGCCGTCACGGCCGGTTCCGGCGGGTCCGTCCGAGAGGAGACCGCCGTGCGGCTCGTCCTGCTCGACGCGGTCCTGGGGCAGCACGACGCCGCCTGGCTCGCCGCGTTCGACGGGCGGGGCGAGCGCCTCGCGGGGCTCGCGGCCGTCGCCGAACAGGCGGGCTGGTGGTGGCCGTACGAGAACGTCGCCGTGGTCGGTGAGCGTCCCGTGGAGCTCCACCGGGACGAGGCGGGACGACTCGACCGGGGCGACGGGCCGGCGCTCGCCTACTCCGACGGCTTCGCCCTCCACGCCTGGCGCGGGATGCCGGTGGCCGCCGCGTTCCTGGCAGGTCTCGCCGACCTCACCCCCGAGCGGATACGGGCGGAGGAGAACGCCGAACTGCGGCGCGTGATGCTGGAGTACTACGGCTACGACCGCTACCTCACCGCGTCGGGCGCCCGCCACGAGCACTGCGACGAGACGGGGGTCCTGTGGCGCGTCGAGCTGGCGGACGACGAGGACGTGGCGATGGTCGAGGTGGTCAACTCCACGCCCGAACCGGACGGCAGCCACCGCACGTACTGGCTCCGGGTCCCGCCCACGACCCGGACCGCGCGGGAGGGCGTCGCCTGGACCTTCGGGCTTGAATCCGACGCGTACGCGCCGCTCGTCCAGACCTGAGCGCGAGCGGGGAGCTCGGGACCGGCTGGTACGGAGAGGTGAAGGGGGCCGCAGGTCAGGAGTGGCGTACGGGAGGCGGGCGCGCCGGGTGCTGGGATGTGCCCGCCGGGCCTCCGGCACCCGCCCCCGAAGGGACCGCCTGTGACGACCCGCCAGCCCGCCCGCACCGCCCGACTCCTCGCCGCCACCGCCGTGCTCGGCGGGCTGCTCGTCGGCGCGGCCGCCCCCGCCCTGGCCGCCGCGCCCGAGCGGACTGCCCTCCGCGCCACGGCCCGGGAGGCCGCGCCCGCCACGGTCTCCGTCAACGGGAGCGGCCGCGCCGCCTCCGCACCGGACCTGGCGATCCTGTCCGTCGGGGTCGAGGCCACCCGCAAGACGGCGAAGGAGGCGATGGCGGCGCAGAACACCGCGGCCAAGGCGTTGCTGGACGTGCTGCACCAGCAGGGGATCGCCGACCGGGACATCCGGACCGACAGCCTCTCGCTCTCGCCGGTGTACACGCAGAACGCCCAGGGGGAGAGCAAGGTGACCGGGTACCAGGCCGGGCAGTCCTTCTCCGTGAAGGTGCGTGACCTCGACAGGACCGGGCAGGTCATCGGCGCCGTCAACGACGCCACCGGGGACGCGGGCAGGATCAACGGTGTCGTCTTCGACGTCGCCGACCCGTCGGCGCTGCGGGTGAAGGCACGTGAGGCCGCCTACCGCGACGCGTACGAGAAGGCCTCCCAGCACGCGCGCCTCAGCGGGCACCGGCTCGGCCGGCTGGTCTCGCTCAGCGAGGGCGACTCGATGCGCCCCGGCCCCGGCGGCGCCCCGGCGATGCCCGCGGACGAGCCGGGCGTCCCGATGGCCCCGGGCGAGATCGAGGAGCAGGTCACCGTCTCGGCGGTGTTCGAACTGCTCTGACATCGGACGAGGCCTGGCGGTCCGCCTGTCCGCCGGTCCGCCTGTCCGCCTGTCCGCCTGTCCGGCGGTCCGCCGGGTCTGGCGGCTCCGGCTCCGCCGCCCGCCGTCCCTCCCCTACGCCCTACGGGGCGTCCCCCTGGGCGTCGCCCCGTACGGCGTCCCCGGCGTCGGCCCCACCGTCCTCGGGCAGGCCCAGCTCACGGGCCAGCGCCGCGTCCGCCCAGCGCAGCAGCGCGGTGCGCGAGAGGGAGCCGGCGTACGCCGTCGTCTGGACCGCGAGGCCGTCGAGGAACGCGGTGAGCCGCCAGGCCGCCCCGGTCGGATCCGTACAGCGGAACTCCCCGGCCGCCGCGCCCTCCGCGATCACGCGGGCCAGCTCCGACTTCCACTCCCGGTCCAGGGACACGGCGACCCGGCGCAGCTCGGGGTCGCGCAGTGAGGCCGCCCACCCCTCGATCCACAGCCGCCAGCCCTTGGCCTGCCCGGTCGGGGCGTACCAGCGCACGGCGGCGCGCAGTCGGCGCACCGCCGTGGTGCGCCGCCCGAGCAGATTCCGCAGGCGGGCGAGGTCTTCCTCGGCCGCGTGCGAGAAGGCGGCGGCGACCAGCTGCTCCTTGGTCGAGAAGTGGTAGAGCACCAGCGCGTTGCTCACCCCGAGCGCGGAGGCCACGTCGGAGATCCGGACGGCGGCGACGCCCCGCGCCTCGATCTGTTCGACGGCGGCCCGCAGCAGCTCGTCCCGCCGCTCCGCCACGCTCAACCGCACTCTCGCCACGCCGGGAAGCCTACACAGCACATGACACGGTCATGATCGCCTGCGGCTCCGCAGTGTGGTCGGTTCAGTACCAGCCGTAGCGCTCGGCGATCAGCGGCAGCCGCTCCTCGACCAGTGCGTGCGCCGCGGCGCGCGGGCTCGTGCCGTCCGCCGCCGCCCGGTCGAGCATGCCGCCGACCAGCTCCCGCATCGATCCCCGTACCCGCTCGAAGGCCTGCTCGGCGTCGGCCTCGATGTCGCCGAAGAGCGTCCACCACCACCAGGCGTTGGTGCAGGAGTTCACGACCACGTCGGGCAGCACGGTCACTCCGCGCGCGGCGAGGGCCTCCTCGGCCTCCGGCAGGACCGGCATGTTGGCCGCCTCGGCGATCCAGCGGGCCGTGATCCGCTCCTGGTTCCCGGCGTCGATCGCGTACGAGACGGCCGCCGGCACCAGGACGTCCGCCTCGACCGCGAGCCAGGCGTCCCCCGGCTCCTCCCGGTCGCCGGGCCGCAGTGCCGCGCGGTCGACGGCGCCGTGGGCGTCGCGGGCGGCGAGCAGCGCCTCGACGTCGAGCCCGTCCGGGTTCACGATCGTGCCCCGGACGTCGGCGACGGCCACCACCCGCAGCCCGGCCCGCGCCAGGAACCGGGCCGTCGCCCCGCCCATCGTGCCGAGCCCCTGCACCGACACCCGGGTCCCGGCGTACCCCCGACCGGCCCGGTCGAGGGCGACGAGTACGGACTCGGCGACCCCGAGCCCGCCGACGAGCTCGTCGAGCCCGATGCCGTCCACCTCGACCGCGAACGCGTCCGCGAGCCGCTTCCGGGCCGTCGCCTCGTCGTCCAGGAGCGGGTACACGGCCTGGATGGAGGAGACGAGTCCGGCCTCGGCCGCGGCCCGGTCCACCAGGTCCTGGGTGAGTCCGAGGTCCTCCCCGGTGGTCCAGAAGCGCTCGATGTACGGACGCATGGCGCGCAGGTACCGCACGAGGACGCCGTACGCCTCGGGGGACCGGGGATCGCAGTCGATGCCGCCCTTGGCGCCGCCCAGCGGGACGTACCGGGCCGTCGGGTCGTAGTGCAGGGCCTCCTTCATGGTCATGCCACGGGCGAGCCCGGTGACCTCGGCCACCGTGCACCCCTCCCGCATCCGCAGGCCGCCGCTGGCCACCCCGCGCACGAGCCGGTCGACGACCAGATGGCCGCGGCGGCCGGTCACGTGGTCGGTCCAGTCGACGGACAGCAGGGGGGTGGGGCTCATCACGCGTCTCCTCGGGAGTATTACTGAACGGCGATTCAGTATGCCCGGTCTTCCCGACCGTCGGCGGCGCGGGCCGCCCATAATGGAACGACCCCCAGAGATCAGGAGGTCCTGTGACCGGTACCGGCTCCGACCGTTCGCCACGGGCCCGGCTGCGCGCGCTGCGCCCCGAGTCCTTCGGCGCGGATCCCGCGGGCGAGCGCCTCGCCCGCATCCATCGCTCGCCGAACTTCGCGGACGGGATCTTCCAGAACCCCGAACCCGCCAGACGCGGGCCCTCCGGCTCCACCCTGGAGTTCGCCAAGATCTACTTCGAACGGGAAGGACGCGCGCGCCGAGCCCCCACCGGCGCGATCCCCGTCCACCCCACCACCGTCGCCGACCTGGCCAAACCCCCGGCCACCGGGCTGCGCCTCACATGGATGGGGCACTCCGGCGTCCTCGCCGAGATCGACGGCCACCGGGTCCTCTTCGACCCGGTCTGGGGCGAGCGCTGCTCCCCGTTCCCCTTCGCCGGCCCCAAGCGACTCCACCCGGTGCCCGCGCCCCTCGCCGCGCTCGGCCCGGTCGACGTCGTCGTGATCTCGCACGATCACTACGACCACCTCGACCTGCCGACGATCAAGGCGCTCGCCACCACCGACACCGTCTTCGCGGTGCCGCTCGGCGTCGGCGCGCACCTGGAGCGCTGGGGCGTGTCCGCGTCCCGTCTGCGTGAGCTGGACTGGAACGAGTCCACCGAGATCGGCGGTCTACGGCTCACGGCGACCCCGGCCCGCCACTTCTGCGGCCGGGGCATTCGCAACCGGCAGCACACACTCTGGGCCTCCTGGGTCGTCCAGGGGCCGGAGCACCGGATCTTCCACAGCGGGGACACCGGTTACTTCTCCGGCTTCAAGGACATCGGCGCCGCGCACGGCCCCTTCGACGCCACCATGATCCAGATCGGCGCCTACTCGGAGTTCTGGACCGACATCCACATGACCCCCGAGGAGGGCGTTCGGGCCCATCTGGACCTCCAGGGCGGTGCCGCCGCCGGCGTGCTGCTGCCCATCCACTGGGGCACCTTCAGCCTGGCGTTCCACGCGTGGGCGGAGCCGGGGGAGTGGACGAGGGACGCGGCCGAGGAGGCCGGCCAGGCGGCGGCGTTCCCTCGGCCCGGCGAGCCCTTCGAGCCCGCGGGAAAGCTGCCGGACGAGTCGTGGTGGCGCGCGGTCTCCCGTCCGATCGCGCACCCGTGGCGTCGCCCACGACGTGCCGAGGCCGAGGTGGAGAAGCGCAGCGACGATCTCGACCTCGCGGGCGAGCGGTGACGTGGGGCACGGGGTTCCCCCGTGCACCGAGGCCTTCCCGGGTTGACAGGGCTCACTGAGCGATGGGCGGTCCTGCGCCACGGTGAAGCCCCTGGTGGACGGGATCTCGAACGGGATCCCCGTGTCCGCCGGGAGCTTCGCGTGCGTGCCTCCAAGCGCTCGGCCTCGCTCGGGCAGGGAGAGATCCGATGCGCTTGATCTCCAGCGACTCCCTGCCGCTTTCTGCCGGGCGGGCCGGATCCGACGGGAACGGCAGACACCCCCTAGGTTCTTGGAGAGGTCCCGATGGCTCCGGCTGGGCACCTACCAGGCCGGACGGGCCAGAGCCGAGGAGCGGTGACAGTGGCGATGCGGGAGTATCCGCTGGTGGGCGGACCGGTGGAGGTTCGGGGTGCGCTGGACCTGGAGAGGACGCCGGCGGGGGTGATGCCGCGCCGATTGCCGGCGTGGACCAAGGAGCAGTACCAGGACCCGTCGGTCTACGGGGGAACGGTGATGCCTTCGGGGGTGCGGCTGGTGTTCCGCACCGATGCGCGGGTGCTCGAGTTCGAGGTCCTCACCTCCACCGGGCAGCTCGACAGTGACCCCCGGCCTCGGCCGACCGGGATGCTGGAACTGACGGTGGACGGTGCTCTTGTCGGGCGCCGACGAGCGCCGTTGGGGCATGTGGTGCGCATGGCGCGCCCCGGGGCCGCGCAGCGACTGATACAGGGAAAGCCGGGAACGGCACGTTTCGCCGGGCTGCCGACCGGCATGAAGCACGTCGAGCTGTGGCTGCCGCAGCAGACCCCCACGGAGCTGGTGGCGCTCCGTGCCGACGGTGAGGTCCTGGCGCCCCTGCCCGACGGTCGGCCCCGCTGGGTGCACCACGGAAGCTCCATCAGCCACTGTCTCGAAGCGGACGGCCCCACCGGCACCTGGCCCGTGGTGGCGGCGGCGCTCGGGGGCGTGGAGGTGACCAACCTCAGCCAGCCGGGCAACGACATGCTGGACCCCTATGTCGCCCGGACGATCCGCGACATGCCGGCCGACCTGATCAGCCTCAAGACAGGCGTCAACATCGTGGGCCTGGCCACCTTCCGACTGCGGACGTTCGGCCCGGCGGTGCACGGATTCCTGGACACGATCCGGGACGGCCACCCGGACACGCCGCTGCTGGTGATCTCCCCGGTGAGCTGCCCGGCACTCGACGCGCGCCCCGGCCCGACCGCGGTGGGCCGGGACGGGAGGATCACAGCGCTGGGGGACCCGGCCGATGTGGCCCGTGGGGCCTTGTCGCTGCAGGTGGTCCGCGACGAGCTGGCAAGAATCGTGGCGGTCCGGCAGGCACGCGATCCTCACCTGCACCACCTCGACGGACGCGAACTGCTCGGCCCGGCCGATGTGGACGACCTCCCCGACGGCCTGCACCCCTCGGCCGCCGCGTACCGCCGGATGGGCGAACGCTTCGCCGCCCACGCCTTCGCCGACGAAGGCCCGTTCCGCGCCCGCTCGCACACGCAGCCGACCGACTAGTGTCCTGAGCCGCTGCATTCGTCGGCAGTACGAGGCGGGGGACCGGTCTCCGGACAAGTCCCCCGTACCGCCGGGAACGGGCCTGCTCCGCCTGCCGCGGGGGCGCTCCCCTCAGCCGCTCGTCGTCCCGCCGGTACGGCCCCGGTCTCCGGTAGCGGCAGCCTCTCTTGCCTCACGGGCTCTTGAACAACCGCCCGTGCCCGTCGGTGCCGCTGCAGGGAGCGGCTTGTGGCGGCCCGGAGCCGGCACGAACGCCCCGGGCGGTCACTTTCCCTATCTGTTGACGGAGGTGTCGCACAGCGCGCGGTCGACGAGTTCGCTGGCGGTCTTGTGCTGCTGGAGCGTCTTGTCGAAGTCGTTGAAGCTGGTGGTCATGGAGACGGTGACGGTGCGGCTGCCGTCGCCGGTGGCGCCGTTCAAGGTGATGTAGCCGGCTTCTCCGCCTTCGTGGCTCCAGTAGCTGCCGCCGCAGGTCAGGGGGCGGTTGACCAAGCCGAGGCCGTAGCGTCCGCCGGGCCAGATCGCCTCGAGCCGCTTGTCGACCGGGACGGTGTCCCGCATCTCGGCCATGCGCGCCTCGGACAGCAGCTTGCCGCCCAGCAGTCCCTGGAAGAAGCGGTTGACGTCCGCCGTGGTGGAGACATAGCCGCCGAGGTCGGGGACGATCTGTTCGGTGACGTCGGTCCGTTCGCCGGAGGCGAAGACCTGGTAGCCGTCGGCGTGCGGGCGACGAAGGGTGGGCGTGGTGCCCGGCAGGTAGGTGTGGTTCATACCGAGCGGTTTCAGGATCCGGCTCTCGACCTCCTCCTGCCATGGACGGCCGGTGGCCTTTTCGACGATCATGCCGAGGACGACGTAGCCGGTGTTCGAGTAGCCGAAGCCGGTGCCGGGCTGGAAGTCCGGGTGGTGCTTCATCGCCCGGGCGACGATCTGTTCGGGGGTGTAGGTGTCGTAGCGGTGCTGGTAGTACTCCTCCGGGGTGTCGAAGCCGGGAAGGTCGTCGTGGAGGCCGCTGGTGTTCTGCAGGAGCTGGCGGACGGTGATCTTCCGTCCGTCGTTGCCGTTGCCGTCGACCACTCCGGGCAGCCGGCGGTCTACCGTGTCGTCCAGTGACAGTCGGCCCTCGCCGACCAACTGCAGGACCACAGTGGCCATGAGTGCCTTGCCGGTGCTGGCTATCCGGAAGTAGCCGTCGCGGGGCACCGGGCGGTTCGTGCCCGCCACGGCGACGCCCGTGGCGGAGACCAGATCCCGGCCGGAGGCAGTGGTCACCCGCGCCTGGACGCCAGTGATCCCCAGCGCATGGAGGACAGAGGTGTCCCTGCGCAGGTCGTCCTGTCGGTAGCCGGGCGCGGACAGCGCGGCCGCGCTGTCCGGGGGTTGGGCAGCTGTGGCCACACCGGCTGTGCCGAGTGCGGCCGCCGCGACGGCCAGCCACCCTCGGCCGATGCGGATGTGACGCTGCTGGGACGGGCGGTGCTTCGGCGCGGAGGCCGGGGTTGCGGATCTCATGCATCCCACGCTAGGAAACGCCGAGTTGCGGGTCGCTACCACAGGCGGCCGTTCGAAACCTACAGCTGGCTGTAGCGCCGCGGGGGCGCCCGGGCACGTACCGTGGCGCGTCCGAAGGCCGCTCCCGGTCCCGTACGACAGACGAAGGCGAGCCAGTGCACGGTGTTGACGGCAAAGCTCGCGCACGGTTGCTCCAGGCCTTGGTCCAGTCCTTGATCCGGGCCAGGCGCAGCGGACGCTACCTGCTCGGCACCCTGATGACCGCGACGGTGACGCTCGTGGCGGCGCCACTGCTGTGCGTACCGTCGCTGGCAGCTCCCTGGGCGGAACGCCACCGCCGCCGCGCCGGGGCGCTGCTGGGCCGGCCGGTGGAGCCTCGCCCACGCTCCCTGCGCCGCGACCTTGGGTGGCTCGTGACCCAGGTGGCCACCGGCATGCCCGCGGGCATGCTCGCCCTGCTGTGCCTGGGCAACCTGCTCCTCATCCTCGGCATCACCGTGGGGTGGTGGGCCTTTCCCGCGTCGGATCCGGCACGGCTGCCGCTGCTCGGTGTCCGTATCGACAGCTGGGCCCTCGCGCTGACGATCAGTCCGGCACAATTCCTGCTCCTGGCGGCGCTGGCGACCATCGCCCTGCCACCGCTCGCCCGGGTGCACGCGCGGTGCTGCCTGGCAGTCCTGGCACCCACTCCCGCGGAACAACTGGCCACACGCGTCACCGAACTCACCCGGACGCGCACAGACGTCCTGCAGGCGCACGGCGCGGAACTCCGCCGGATCGAACGCGACCTGCACGACGGCACCCAGGCCCGGCTGGTGGCCATCGCCATGCGGCTTGCCGTGGCCGGGGAGAGCCTTCCCCACGACCCCGACACGGCCGCTGCGCTCGTACAGCAGACCCAGGCCGAGACCGAGGAGGCCATGACCGAGCTGCGCTCCGTCATCCGCACCATCTACCCTCCGGTCCTGGCCGACCAGGGCCTCGTCGGCGCGCTCCGCACCCTGGCCACCAGGGCCGGCGTGCCGACCCGCATCGACATCGGCCGGCTCGGTGAGGTCCCTGCCGCAGTCGAGGCGGTCGCCTACTTCGCCGTCACCGAGGCGCTGGCGAACATCGCCCGGCACAGCCGAGCCACCAAGGCCGCCGTCCATGTCACCCTCAACGGCGCGATGCTGTCCGCAGAGATCACCGACGACGGGACCGGCGGAGCGGACGCGTCCAGAGGCAGCGGCCTGGACGGAATTCGCCGCCGCGCCGCCGCCCTGGACGGCACCATGAAGATCAGCAGCCCGCCGGGCGGGCCGACCACCATCACCGTGGAGCTGCCGTGCGTGTAGTCATCGCCGAGGACAACGTCCTGCTGTCCTCCGGACTCGAACTCCTGCTGGGCTCCCAGGGCTTCGAGGTCGCCGCGATCACGGATGACGCCCCCGGCTTCCTCGCCGCCGTCGAGACCCACCGCCCGGACGTCACCATCGTGGACGTGCGGCTGCCCCCGACCTTCCGCGACGAGGGTATCCGCGCCGCCCTCCGGGCCCGCCGCGACCGCCCCGGACTTCCCGTCCTGGTCCTGTCCCAGTACGTCGAGCAGGAATACGCCGGCCGCCTCCTCTCGGACACCCGCGGCGGCATCGGCTATCTGCTCAAGGACCGGGTGAGCCGTATCGCAGAGTTCACCGACGCACTGCGCCGTGTGGCTGCCGGTGGCACCGCCATGGACCCCGAGGTCATCGCCCAGCTCCTCGCCGGCCGCGGCGATCCGGTCGACGCCCTCACTCCCCGTGAACGCGAGGTCCTGGCTCTGATGGCCGAAGGGCACGACAACGCCACGATCGCCCAGCGGCTTTTCGTCACCGGCAACGCCGTCCACAAACACATCGGCAGTGTCTTCCTCAAACTCGGCCTGTCGGTCGGCGACAGCGGCCACCGCCGGGTCCGCGCCGTCCTGGCCTACCTCCGCCGCCACGGCGGCACCGAAGCCGGCCCCTGTTGAGTGATCGACCGATTGATGAAACAAGATCGGTAAGCAGCAGAGTGCGGCCGGGTCGACGCCGGATCACGCGCCCGGCGGGCGCCTGGTCTTCCCCGTGTTCGCGGCCCTGGTGGAGTTCATCCGACGAACTCATCGTCCAGGGCACCATGAGCGTCTGGACGCCGCTTCCGCCGACCGCCGTTCGTCACGGCGCTGCTCGGCGCGACGGCGGTATTCGTGGCGCTGAACGTGACCCTCTTGCTCAACACCTTCTACCTCCAGCAGCACACCCGTGGCTGGACACCCCTCGCAACCGGCGCCGCGACCCTGCCCATGGCGCTCGGGGCCGGAGTGGCGGGGGCGATCACCTCCACCGCGCGCCAGGTCGGAGCGGCGGTCGGCATCGCCGTCGCCGGTGGCCTGATCGCGGGCGACGGCCCCGTCCGCCTCGCCGCCGAGACCCGTCCGGGTTGGCTGCTCGTGTCCGCCTGCGGACTCTTCCTCCTCGTCGTGGCCCGCGCCGCGGGGCCCCGGACCGCGCACCCCGCCCAGGGGGCGTCTTGCCGATCAGGCCGGGCATGACCTCTGCATCCTGCCTGGTACAGCCCTCGGGCTCTGCCAGGGCGCCACGGGTTTGCCGGGCTTACATTGCTGTAGTGGAGTCCGACGTCGATGTGATCCTTTCCAAGGCCGCTCGCGGTGTCGTGTCCCGGGCGGCCGAGCTGGCAGACCAGCTGTCGCAGCTCCTGAGCGTGAAGGTTCCCGAGCTCACGGAGTACGAGGACATCGTCACGCTGGGAGGGGCGAGCATCGCCGACAACATCGCGGTGTGGGGTGACGCCCTGGAGAACGGTCTCGACCTCACTCGGGTCGAGGCGCCGCTCTCCTTCGTGGAGTACGCCCGGAGGTTCGCCCGGGAAGGAGGGCGCATCAGCACCCTGCTGCGGACGTACCGGTACGGGCAGGCCGGCCTCCTGCGCGCGATGCTCGCGGAGATGAACCGGCTCACGAAGGACCCGGAGCTGATCAACGCGGCGACGGTCAAGCTGAGCGGGATGATCCTCTCGTTCATCGACCGCACCTCGGAGCAGGCGGTCGCGGCGTACCAGGAGGAGCGCGACCGCTGGGTGCAGAGGCGGTTGTCCCTGGTGAACGAGGCCAACGTGCGGGTGGGCACGACCCTGGACATCGCCGGCACCGCGGATGAGCTGGCCGCCGTCGGCACCGACTACTTCGCCGACCTCGTCGCCGTCGACCTGCTCGACTCCGCGCTCCTGGAGCGGGACGCCGAACCGGCCCCCGGACCTCCTACCCTCCACCGCGTCGCGCAACGGTCCGTCTGGGAAGGCTGTCCGGACTCCGTCGTCAAGACCGGTCAGTCGTACATCTGCCCGGAAGGGTCGGAGCCGGCGCAGGTCCTGGCCACGGGGCAGCCGTGGCGCCGGCGCCTCGATGGCTCGAAGCCCCCGGCATGGCTGACGCAGAGCCCCGATCACAGGGCCGTCGTCGCCGAGTACGGAATCCACTCCGTGCTGGTGCTGCCGCTGCAGGCCCGGGGGAAGACCCTCGGCCTCGCCCAGTTCTTCCGGCACCGCACGGCGGCCTCGTTCAGCGACGACGACCTGCTGCTCGCCCAGGAGATCACCAAGCGAACAGCCGTGTACATCGACAACGCGCGCCGCTACACCCACGAGCGTTCCACCGCGCTCACCCTGCAGCGCAGCCTGCTGCAACGGCACCCACCGGAGCAGTCCGCCGTGGAGGTCGCCTCCCGGTACCAGCCGGCCGGCTCCCACGCGGGGGTGGGCGGAGACTGGTACGACGTCATTCCGCTGTCCGGGGCCCGCGTCGCCCTCGTGGTCGGTGATGTGATCGGCCACGGCATCCACGCCTCCGCGACCATGGGACGGCTCCGGATGGCTGTCCGGACCCTCGCGGACGTCGACCTGCCCCCCGATGAGCTGCTCACCCACCTCGATGATGTCGTCGTCCGCCTCCAGCAGGAGGAGTCGCCGGCCGAGGACGAGATCAGCGCCACGTGCCTCTACGCCGTCTACGACCCGGTCTCCCGTGTCTGCTCGCTGGCCAGCGCCGGACACGCGCCACCACGTGTCGTCCTCCCCGCCGTGGCAGGCTCCGCACCCGCGGCGGCCGCTCCTCCCGATCTGCCGATCGGGCCGCCCCTGGGCCTCGGCGGACTTCCCTTCGAGACGGTTGAGCTGGAACTGCCGGAAGGCAGCCTGCTGGCCTTGTACACCGACGGCCTGACCGAGCACCGAAGCCGCACCACCGGCGACGAGATCGACGTACTGAGTCATGCCCTGACCCAACCCGCCACGTCCCTGGAACGGGTCTGCGACACCGTGCTCGGGGCACTCCTGCCCGACCTTCCCCAGGACGATGTCGCCCTCCTGCTGGCCCGCACCCGCGCTCTCGACGTCGGCCGGGTCGCCGCCTGGGACATCCCCTCCGACCCGGCGGCCGTGGCCGGGGCCCGGCGGAACGCCTCGGAGCAGCTGGCGGCCTGGGGACTGGAGGAGTGCGCGTTCATCACCGAGCTGATCGTCAGTGAGCTGGTCACCAACGCCATCCGTTATGGCCGACCGCCGGTCCGGCTCCGGCTCATTCACGACCGCAGCCTCGTCTGCGAGGTGTCCGACGCCAGCAGCACGGCACCTCACCTGCGCCGGGCCCGCCTCTTCGACGAGGGTGGCCGCGGCCTGATGCTGGTCGCGCAGTTGGCCCAGCGCTGGGGAACCCGGCACGGCAGGGAGGGCAAGATCATCTGGACGGAGCAGGATCTGCCCCGTCGCTGACGCGCCGCTTCGACCGGGCCGCCTACCGCTGAGCCGCGAAGCGGGTGCCGAGCAGATCCCCCGCGACATTCGCCGAGCGTGCCCTGGCCGATGGGGCATCGGCCCATGTCGACACCGACACGTGTCACGGCTTGGTTGATACCTTTCACTTGTCGAGTGAAAGCAAATGGCTTCGCTCGCGATGAGAGGGGGTGCGTGAGTGCTGGCTGAAGAGCGGCGTGAGGTCCTCGTTCGCCTGGTCGAGCGCCGGGGAGCGATCAAGGTGAAGGACGCGGCGGAGGAGATGGGGGTCTCCGCCGTCACCGTGCGCCAGGACGTCCGGGAGCTGGCGGGCCGGGGGCTGATCGTCCGCGTCCACGGCGGCGCCATGTCGCCGACCGCGGCGCAGGCGGCCGTCGTGGCCGCCCCTGCCGTCCCCCGGCCCGGGACGCGGCAGGGGGGTGCCTTCGGGCTGATCGTTCCACCGGGGGGCTACTACTACCCCGAGATCATCCGAGGAGTGCAGGATGCCGCGCGCACGCGGGGAGTGCGCATCGTGCTCGCGGTTTCCGGTGAGACGCTGGCGGACAATCAGGAGCAGGTGCGACGGCTGATCGCGGCGGGCGTCGACGGCCTGCTGCTGATGCCGCGTGCCGGACTCGAACCCGTGGGCCTGGCCGAAGAGTGGCTGGCCGGCCTGGAGATACCGGTCGTTCTCGTGGACCGCAGGGCAGGCTCGCAGGCCGGGCGGCTGGAGCAGGTCGCGTCGGACCACGCTTATGGAGCGGGCCTGGCGGTCCGTCACCTCGCCGAGCTGGGGCACGGGCGGATCGCCCTGGTCGCCCGGGCGGAGAGCCCCAACACCCCTTTGATTCACGAAGGTTATACGGCTGCCTGCCGGGCTCTCGGGCTGACGGCGGGTCCGGAATACGGCGTCGACCCGGCCGAAGGACCGGCGTCGGCCGCGTGGTTCGAGGAGCTGGCGCGAGCGGTCGAGGCGGGTGGGGTCCGGGCCGCCCTGGTCCACAACGATCTCGATGCCGTCGCCCTGGTCGGCTTCCTTCAGGCGCGCGGGCTGCGCGTTCCGGAGGATCTGGCGATCGTGACGTACGACGACGAGGTCGCCGAGCTGAGCGATGTGCCGCTCACGGCCGTGGCACCGCCCAAGCGGGCCGTGGGGGAGTGGGCGGTCGACCTGATGAGAAGGCGACTCGCCGATCCGGCCGCACCCCTGGCCGAGCTGCTGCTCCGCCCGGAGCTGCGCGTACGGGACTCCAGTGGAGCCTCTGCCGTAGCGGGTGAGCGCGCGTAGAACGCCGACGGGGAGGCGGCATCACATCGCATCGATTGGCTTCGTTATCTATCGAATGAAGCTTTGGGGATTGACGAAGCGAATGCACTGGCGAATGATTCCGGTCAACGCCCCAGCGAACGATCGGTGCACATCATGCTTCGCAGAACCTCGGCCGTCCTGGCCGGCTCCGTCACGGCTCTCGCCCTGCTTGCCACCGCCTGCGGTGGCGGAGCGGACCAGGGTGCTTCCTCGACCGAGGCGAAGAAGACCGGCGAGGTCACCTTCTGGTCCTTCCTCAAGGGCTCCGACAAGGTGGCCGAGGCCTTCAACGCCACCCACCCGGACATCAAGGTGACCTTCGAGACGGTCCCGTCGGGCCAGGAGTACTACTCCAAGCTCACCAACGCCGTGAAGGCCGGCACCGTGCCGGACGTCGCGGTGGTCGAGTACCCGCACCTGCCGGAGTTCGCGGCCCAGGGCAAGGTCGAGGACCTGAGCGGCACCCTCGGCCCGGTGGTGAAGGAGCGGTTCCCCGAAGCGGCGCGGCAGCTGGTCGACCTCGGCGGCAGGACCTGGGGCGTCCCGCGTGACGCGGCGCCGCTGATGATGATGTACCGCAAGGACTTCTTCAACCGGCACAAGATCGACGTCCCCACCACGTGGGACGCGTACCGGAACATGACCGAGCAGGTGAAGAAGGCCGACCCCGCCGCCCGCGGCGGTGTCCTCTACACCGACAATCCCGGGGTCCTGGAGGCGCTCTCCTGGCAGGCCGGCGGCCGGTGGTTCTCGACCGAGAAGGACTCCTGGAAGGTCACCGTCGACGACGGCCCGTCGAACAAGGTCGCCGCCTACTGGGGTGACCTCGCCCGCAAGGACCGGATCCGTTCGCTGAGCCAGCTGGACCCCTTCTGGACGAGCGTCCAGAAGAACCAGACCGTCGCCTATATCTGCGCCAG
Organism: Streptomyces sp. NBC_00094; assembly: GCF_026343125.1. Lineage (NCBI taxonomy): Bacteria > Bacillati > Actinomycetota > Actinomycetes > Kitasatosporales > Streptomycetaceae > Streptomyces > Streptomyces sp. NBC_00094. The sequence goes on from NZ_JAPEMB010000001.1 coordinate 6,853,246, forward strand.
CTGGTGCGCCGGGGCGCTCCAGGCGACCGTCCCCGACCAGAAGGGCAAGTGGGCCGTGGCGCCCGTGCCCACCTGGGACGGCAAGCCGGCCTCGGGCATGTACGGAGGCTCGTCCTTCGTGATCCCGAAGGGGGCCGACAACAGCGGTGCCGCCGCCGAGTTCATCAAGTGGATCACCACCGACCCCGAGGGCATGAAGGCCTGGGTGTCCTCCGGCACCAGCAGCCTGTTTCCCGCCGATCCGAAGCTGGTCCCGGTCACGAAGGCGGCCTTCAAGACGGACTACTACGGCGGGCAGGACATCTACTCCCTCATGGCGCGGTCCTACGACGCCATCCTGCCGGGCTGGACCTGGGGCCCGGTCATGGGCGCCACCAACACCGCCATCGTCGACCAGCTCCCTAAGGTCGCCGGCGGCACGGTGACCCTGCCCGGTGTCCTCACCACCGCCGAGCAGGCCACGGTCGCGCAGATGAAGCAGCGCGGCCTGACGGTCACCGCCCCTTAAGGAGCCCGCAGCCCGGAGGGTCGGCCCCGCCCACGCGGCGGGCCGTCCCCGGCTCCCTCCCGCACCACGCTCTCCCCCCCCCGCCTCACCCAAGGAAGGCCGGTATGGCAAGCCCATCCGCCCGAGGTCAGCGCCGGACCGCCGCACTGCTCCTCACCCCGTTCCTCGGCCTGTTCGCGGCCGTCACCCTCGCCCCCCTGCTGTACGCGGCATGGCTGAGCCTGTTCACCACCCGCACCTCCGGCCTTGGGTTCGGCGGCACCGAAAACGTCTTCTCGGGGCTGGGCAACTACGCCCGCGCCCTGTCCGACGAGGCGTTCCGCGACGGGTTCCTCGTCATCGCCGTGTACTGCGCGGTCTACATCCCCGTGATGATCGGCGGATCGCTGGTCCTGGCCCTGCTGCTCGACTCGGGTCTGGCGAAGGCGCGGTCGTTCTTCCAGCTGGCGCTGTTCCTGCCGCACGCGGTGCCGGGGCTGATCGCCGCGCTGATCTGGGTGTACCTCTACACCCCCGGCCTGAGCCCGGTGATCGACTTCCTGGAGTCCGGCGGCATCGACGTCGACTTCCTGTCGGTCGACAACGCCGTGTTCTCCGCGGCCAACATCGCCGTGTGGGAGTGGATGGGCTACAACATGGTCATCTTCTACGCCGCTCTGCAGGCCGTGCCCCGCGAGACGCTCGACGCGGCGAAGGTCGACGGCGCCGGCGCCATACGTACGGCGCTGTCCATCAAGGTCCCGATGATCTACCCCGCGGTGGCCCTCGCCGTGCTGTTCACGGTCATCGGCTCGATCCAGCTGTTCACCGAACCGAAGGTCATCTACAACGCCTCCAGCGCGATCGGCAGCAGCTTCACCCCCAACATGTACGTCCAGACGGCCGCCTTCCAGAACAACGACTTCGGCCTGGCGGCAGCCGCCTCCCTGCTGATCGCCCTGTTCGCCGCCGTGCTGTCGTTCGCCGTCACCCGTATCTCACGCCGCGGGAGCACGTCGTGACCAAGTCCTCCACGCTCGACGCTCCGGCCCCCGCGCCCGTGACGCCGCCGTCGTCCGGCCGTCGCCCGGCGCTTCGTAGAGACAAGGGCCGCCCTGTGAAGTCACCGTCCGCCCTGCTGTCCAAGGCCGGGGTCACGGCGATGCTGGGCCTCGCCACCGTCTACACCCTGCTGCCGCTGACCTGGCTGCTGATGTCCTCGACCAAGAGCCGTGAGGACCTGTTCGGCACGAACGGTTTTGCGCTCGGCGAGGAGACCCGTCTCACCGAGAACCTCGGGCACCTGTTCACGGCGGACGGCGGCGTCTACCTGCGCTGGCTGATCAACACGGTGCTGTACGCCGGTGTCGGGGCGCTCCTGGCCTCGGTGTTCAGCGTCGCGGCCGGCTACGCGTTCGACAAGCTCTCGTTTCCCGGCAAGGAGCGCCTGTTCTCGCTGGTGCTGCTGGGCGTGATGGTGCCCGGTACGGCGATGGCGATCCCGCTGTACCTGCTCGCCGCGAAAGTCGGCCTCGTGAACACGTTCTGGGGCGTGTTCATCCCCGGCCTCGTCTTCCCGTTCGGCGTGTACCTGGCCCGGGTCTTCAGCGCGTCGTACGTGCCGGACGAGGTCCTGGAAGCGGCGCGGATGGACGGGGCCAGTGAGTTCCGGACCTTCTGCCGCATCGCGTTCCCGATGATCGCGCCCGGTTTCGTGACCATCTTCCTCTTCCAGTTCACCCAGATCTGGAACAGCTTCTTCCTCCCCCTGGTGATGCTCTCCGACCAGGACCTCTACCCGGTCAACCTCGGCCTGTACGTCTGGTACTCGTCCGCGCTCACCCAAGGCCATCCCGAGGACTACCTGCTCGCCGTCGTCGGCTCGCTCGTGGCCGTGGCCCCGCTGATCGCCGTCTTCCTGATGCTGCAGCGGTTCTGGAAGTCCGGCATGACCGCCGGCGCCGTCAAGTAGGTCGCCACCGTGAGGAATGCACCCATGCGCTCGAACCCGACCGCGAGCACGACCGCGACCGCTCGCCCCCGCGCCCTGTTCGCCATGGGGCGGCGCCACCGGGACGCGCTGTTCCCGCCCGCCGAGATCCGGCGCCTGGCGGCGTACGTCGACATCGACCCGGACCACGTCGCCGAGGACCTCACCGACGAGCCGGCCCTTGAGGACGTGGAGATCCTGATCACGTCCTGGGGCTGCCCCGTCCTCGACGAGGAGATCCTGGCACGGGCGCCGGCGCTGAAGGCGATCGTGCACGCGGCGGGCAGCGTCAAGCACCATGTGACGCAGGCCTGTTGGGACCGCGGACTGGTGGTCTCCTCGGCCGCCGCCGCCAACGCCGTCCCCGTCGCCGAGTACACGGTCGCCGCGATCCTCTTCGCCAACAAGCGGGTCCTGGACATCGGCGGCCTCTATCGCGACCACCGTGCCGCCCTCGACTGGTCCCAGCGGTTCCCCGGGTTCGGCAACTACCGCCGGACCGTGGGCCTGGTCGGCGCGTCCCTCGTGGGCCGCAAGGTCCTCGAACTGCTGCGGCCCTACGACCTCGACCTGCTGCTCGCCGACCCCCACGTCGACGCCGCGCAGGCCGCGGAGCTGGGCGCCCGGCACGTCGGCCTCGACGAACTCGTCGCCGGCTCGGACGTCGTCTCGCTGCACGCGCCGGCTCTGCCGGAGACCCACCACCTGCTGGACGCGCGCAGGCTGTCACTGATGCGGGACGGCGCCACGCTGATCAACACGGCACGGGGATCCCTCGTCGACACCGACGCCCTCACCGCCGAAGCCGTGACCGGTCGCATCCGTGCGGTCATCGACGTCACCGAGCCGGAGGTGCTCCCCGCCACCTCGCCGCTCTACTCCCTGCCCAACGTTCTCCTCACCCCGCACATCGCCGGATCGCTCGGCGGCGAACTCCACCGGATCACCAGCAGCGCCATCGACGAGGTCGAGCGCTACTGCGCCGGGGAGCCGTTCGCGCACGCCGTGCGCCACGCCGCCCTCGCGACGTCGGCCTGACACGTCCGGTCCCCGGACTCCGTCCGTCCGGGGACCGGCCGACCCCTGCCGTGAGCTCCCCACCACGGCTCTCGCTCCTCCCTCTCCGTGTCCCCGCACGACGACCCAAGGAGTCCCCCCATGCACCGTCCCTCGTCGATAGGCAGACGTCAGCTCCTCAAGGCAGGTGGCGCCGTCGGGCTCGCCGCCGCCACGGCCCAGCTGCTGACCGCACCGGCACAGGCCACGGCCACGGCCGACGGACCCTGCACCCGCATCACCGACCTCGGCCCCGGCATCGAGCAGTTCGCGCTCATGAGCGCGCTCCAGGTCGGTGACACCGTCTACATCGGGTCCCGCAACCTCGAACCGACCCGGGTGATCGCCTTCCACCTGCCGACCCGCAAGGTCGTGTCCCAGACCGTCCTCGGCGTGGGCCACTCGGTCCAGGCGCTCGCCGCCGACTCCACCGGCAGGTACCTGTACGCGGGCATCCTGACCAAGGGCGACGAGGGCAAGCCGAACATCTTCCGCTGGGACCTGACCACCCCGGACAAGCCCGCCGTGGGTGTCGGCCGGACCGAGGACCGCGACATCCGCGACCTCGCCGTCGCCCCGGACGGCACCGTGTACGCGGTGGGCGGGATCCCCGGGAAGGCGCCCGCGCTGTGGATGTACGACCCGGGCACCGGCGCGGTGACCAATCTCGGCATCCCCGACCCGAAGGCCACCCTGGCCAGGGCCGTCGCCGCCACGGACACCGCGGTCTTCTTCGGCGCCGGCAGCGTCCTGGCCGGCGGGGACGGAGCGAGCAAGGCCTCGCTGTACGCGTACGACCGGGCGGCGCGCACCTTCACCAACGTCACCCCGCCGGAGATGGAGAAGGACCCCAGCCTGCGCGACCTCGCGGTCTTCGGCGGCCGCCTCGCCGTCAGCACCTCGGGATCGACGGAGCCCGCCAAGCTCGCCGTCATGGACCTCGCCGACCTCTCCTCGTACACCGTGACGCCCACCACGGGCAAGGTGGTCAAGAACCTGGCCGCGCACGGCGACCTGATCCACTTCGCCACCGATGCGGGCCTGCACTCCTACTCGACGGTGAGCAAGGTCGTCGCCCCCGTCGCGTTCGACGGCGACCTCGGCGAGATCTGGGGCCTGGACCACGCCGGCGGCAAGCTGACCGTCGTCTCGGGTTACGGCTTCGTCGCGGAGATCGACACGTCCGCCGGTACGTCCGTCGTCACCGACCTCGGCCAGGCGGGCGCACCCGTCACTCCGCAGACCACGATGGGCATCGCCGCCGACCACCGGTTCGTCTACGTCGGCGGCAACAACGGCATCGCACGCCACGACCTGCGCAACGGCAAGGTGGTCAACCTCCGGGCACCCGGCGAGGCGAAGGACGCCCAGGTGCTGGACGGGGTGCTCTACACCGGCCAGTACAGCTCGCAGGGCATGTGGACGTACGACCCCACGCGCGACGAACAGCCCCACCAGCTCGCGGCGTTCCCGAGCGAACAGAACCGTCCGCTCGACGTCTGCCACGACCCCGTCAACGAGCTCCTGCTGGTCGGCGCGCAGTCCGACACCGAGGGCGGCGGCTCCCTGTGGACCTACTCCACGAAGACCGGCAAGAAGGCCGCCTACATCAACCCGGTCGACGCGACCCAGCTGGTGCGCGCCGTCGCCACCCGGGAAGGCGTCGCGTTCCTCGGCGGCGACAACCCCACCACGCAGGGGCCTCGTGGCACGATCGTCGCCTTCGACCCGGTCGCCGGGCGCGAGCTGTGGCGTATCGACCTCCCCGCGACCCTGACCACGGGCACGGCCGCACTGGCAGTGCACGGCAAGCACCTGTACGGACTCACGCGCAAGGGCGGCTTCTTCGTCGTCGACGTCACCATCCGCCGGGTGATCCACACCGCCGACCACCGCGCCCTCTGCCCCGGCTTCGCCGCCATGGTCACCAGCCGCGGCATCGTCTACGGCGTCTCCGACACCACCCTCTTCCGCTTCGACCCCAAGACGTTCGCCGTCAGCACCGTCGTCCCCGAGATCAACGGCGCCTGGTACAGCGGCCCGCACGTCAACGCCGACAGCCGGGGCCTGCTCTACACGATGCGCGGCCACCACCTCGTCCGCGTCGAAGACAGGCCGGTGATCTGATCATGAAGAAGTCGACGAAGCGGGCCGTCATCGCCGTGGCGGCGGCCGGGACGCTCACCCTCGCAGGCCTGGCCACCGCGCAGGCGGGGCAGGACGGCCCGAGCCGGGCTTCGGAGGGCTCGTGCGGCGGCACCGGCATTTCCTCGACCCTGCTGGACATCGAGTACACGAACGGTCAGCTGAACTCCGGCATTCCGAACCTGACCACGACGCACGCGACCGCGCCCGACGCGTCGTACGTCGTCCCTTCGGGAACCGACCACGCCGTCGCCCACAAGGTGACCCTGGGCGACCCCGGCTACGTCTCCGACGGCGCCCCGCGCAGCGAGAGCGCCACGAACGACGTCCACGAGGGCAAGTTCGTCGTGGGTGACGAGCAGCGGTACGAGTTCAGCGTGCTGCTGAAGGACTGGGAGACCTGGGAGTCCGGGGAGTCGGAGTCCGGGGACATCATCTTCCAGGGGAAGCACGCCGGCGGAAACCTTCCGTCCTTCTACCTCATGACCAAGCGGAACAGCATCGCCTTCCGCTCGCCGACGCTGAACCTCCAGTCCACCGTGGTCGGCGACTTCCGCCCCCACCTCGGCCAGTGGATGCACTTCCGCGTGGACGTGAAGTGGACGGACGACGACACCGGCTCCTACAAGGTCTCCACCCGTATGCCCGGCGAATCGGCTTACACGCTGCGGCAGACGTACGCGAACGTGAAGACCTTCCACCCCGTGAACCCGGCGGACTTCGGCTATCTCAAGTGGGGTCTCTACCGGCCCGGCCAGACGCTCGCGAAGGGAGACGTACCGACGCGGATCGTCCACCACGACGACATCCGCGTCCTGGATCTCTCCCAGGGATGAGCCCGCGGGGCGAGGCTCCTCCCTCCCCAGCGAGGAGGTCCTCGCCCCGTACAGCCGTGGTACGACGCGGCAAGAGACACGAACCAGTGGTCCGAACGACCTGGAAGTCACCAGTGAGAGTGCTCCCGTGAGACATGTCATCGCCCTCGATGTGGGCGGCACCGGAATGAAAGCGGCTCTGGTCGGGCTGGACGGGGCGCTGTTGTACGAGGCGCGGCGGGCCACCGGGCGCGAGCACGGGCCCGACGTGGTCGTGGAGTCGGTCCTCGGCTTCGCGCGGGAGCTGCGCGCCCACGGACGGACGCACTTCGGCACGGCGGCGGAGGCCGCGGGGATCGCCGTGCCCGGCGTCGTCGACGCGGAGCGCGGCGTCGCCGTCCACTGCGCCGATTTCGGCTGGCGGGACGTCCCGCTGCGGGGTCTGTTGAGGCACAGGCTCGGGCGGATCCCCGTCGCGCTCGGGCACGACGTGCGCACGGGCGGCCTCGCCGAGGGCCGCTTGGGGGCGGGCCGGGGTACCGGCCGGTTCCTGTACGTGTCGCTCGGCACCGGCATCGCCGGTGCGATCGGCATCGACGACGGCATCGAGACCGGGGCCGGCGGCCGCGCCGGCGAGCTCGGCCACATCGTCGTCCGCCCCGGCGGCCCCGTGTGCGGCTGCGGCCGACGCGGCTGCCTGGACGCGCTGGCCTCCGCCGCCGCGATCGGCCGCGCCTGGGCCGTGGCGAGCGGCGACCCCGCCGCGGACGCCGCCGCCTGCGCCAAGGCCGTCGAGGCGGGCGACGAGGTGGCGAACGGGGTGTGGCAGGCGGCGGTCGACGCCCTCGCCGACGGCCTGCTCACCGCGCTCACGGTCCTCGATCCCCGCGCACTGATCATCGGCGGCGGCCTCGCCGAGGCCGGAGAAACCCTGCTCGGACCCCTGCGTGCGGCCGTGGCGGAACGCATCACGTTCCAGAAGCTCCCCACCGTCGTCCCGGCGGACCTCGGGGACGTAGCCGTATGCCTGGGCGCCGGGCTCCTCGCCCGCGACCTGCTCACCACCGCGGCAGCCGTCTGAGGGCGGCCGCGAGGTCAGAGGACGCGGACGACGGCGATCCCCGTGAACGAGAGGCAGGTGGCCTGTGCGGAACCGTCCATGCGCCGCCGTTGCCGGCTCGGGCTCATCCTGCCGTGACGGTGCCGCGGGCGCCGGTGGCGTCCGCGTCGGAAGTGTCGGCGGTGTCGGCGGTGAAGAGCCGCGCCAGGACGGTGTAGGCGGCGCCGGAGGCGTGGCTGGAGGGGCCGGTCGCCGCGATCTCCAGGGCGGGCGGAGGGGTGGTGCCGTGGGCGTACTGCCGTCGGAACACCTCCTCCGTCCCGGCGGTGAGTGCCGGAACGTTCATCTCGGGGGTGAAGGCGACCACGACCCGCTCCGGGCCGAACATCTTGGCGGCGTTGGCCACGGCGGTGCCGAGGCTGTCGGCGGCGCTCGCGATGACGTCGTCGTCGCACCCGACGAGACTTCCCGGCTTCACGCCGCGCCTCTCCAGCTCCCGCTGGATACCCCAGTGACTGGCCCAGGTCTCCAGGCAGTCCTTGGCGCCGCAGTGGCAGGGCCGCCCGGCATCCGTGCCGACGCGGGAGTGGGCGAACCCCCCGGCGGTGCCGCTGAACCCACGGTGGATGCGTCCCTCGACCACGACGGACGCTCCCAGGCTCGCTCCCACGCTGAAGATCATGAGATTGCGGCCGGCGAGTCCGCCGTCGAAGAGCAGCAGGCCGGAAGCCACGGAGTTGACGTAGCTGTCGAGGACGACGGGAGTCTCCAGCAGCGCCGTCAACTGGCGCTGGAGCGGTACGTTCTCCCAGCCCATCGATCCGCTGTGCCGGACGATGCCGCTCTGCTGGTCGACCACGCCCGACACGGCGACGCCGACGCCGATGAGGGTCGAGGACGTCCTGCTCGCGGCGGCGATGGCCACCGCACGGGCGACGCTCTCGCCGACGTCCTGGGGGCGGGTGGAGGTCAGCGGCTCCTGGTGGGAGGCGACGACGTCTCCCCGCAGATCGACCAGCACCACGTAGGCGTCGGTGTCCGAGAGCCTGACGCCGGCGGCGAGCACCGCGTCGGTGCCCAGGTCGAGAAGTCGGGCGGGCCTCCCTCCGGTGCTGCGTACGGCGTCGGTCTCCGTGAGGAGTCCGGCGCCCAGCAGCCGGGAGGTGATGCCGGTGACGGTCGCCGGGCTCAGTCCGGTCTCGGTGGCGATCCTCGCCCTGGCCACCGGGCGGTGCGCACGGACGACGTCGAGAACCAGGGCTTCGTTGATCTCGCGGATCAGGGCTTTGCTCCCGGCGCGTGGCCTCATCGCTATCGGTTCCTTCTGGTGATCACTCGGCATGGGCAGGGTCTCCCACTTGGGGCGGGAAAGCCAGTCTACTTTATTCGGTCATTGACAGAAGTAAGTCTCCTGGTTAGTTTCCACCGCATGAGTCACCACCTCGGAGTGGGCCAGGAGCAGCGTCTTCAGGGCTCACACACCCGGATCCTCCTGAGCGTCCCCCCAGAAGAGAAGGAAGCCTTCTTCCCTCCGACGACGCTCCAGGCACTGGCCGCTCTCGGTGAGGTCACCGAGCGGGAACCGGCCGCGCTGCAGACGGAGGACGCCTTTCGCCAGGCCCTCGACGGCGTCCACGTACTCGTCACCGCCTGGGGATTCCCCCGCCTCGACGCCGCCCGCCTCGCCCTGGCACCCGATCTGCGGTTCGTCATGCACGCCGCGTCCTCGCTCCACTGGCTCGTCGGCGACGACTTCTGGGCCACCGGCCTGCCCGTCTCCCAGGCGGGGGCGGCGATGGCCCCGGCCGTGGCGGAGCTCTCCCTGGGCTTCACCCTGTCCCTGCTGCGCCGGACCCACCGGCACGACCACGCGCTCCACTCCGGCCGGAGCTGGGAGACGGCCGCCGGTTCCGAGCGGGCACGCGAGATCGGCGGGGCCCGCATCGGAGTCGTCGGCGCCTCACGCACCGGACGGTGCTACATCGACATGTGCCGGGCGCTGGGCGCCGACATCCGCGTCCACGACCCGTACGTCCCGCCCGGTGATCCGCTCGCCGAGTCCACCACCGGACTGCGGGACCTGCTCACGTCGAGCGACGTCGTCGCCGTGCACGCCCCCGCCACACCGGAGACGCACGGCATGATCGGCGCGGACGAGATCGCCGCGATGCGTGACGGCACACGGTTCGTCAACACCTCCCGGCCCTCGCTCGTCGACATGGACGCCTTGTTCGAGGCGGTCGCCTCGGGCCGGATCGATGCCGCTCTCGACGTGTTCGACACCGAGCCGCTGCCCGTCGACGACCGCTGGCGCCGTCTGCCGAACGCCCTCCTCACGCCGCATGTCGCGGGTGCGACCGCCGACTCGCGGCGGCGCGCCGGGCGGATCGTCGTGGAGGAGATCCGCCGGCACCTGGCCGGAGAGCCCCTGGAGCACGCGCTGACGCGCGAGGACCTGGCGAGGAGGGGATGAACGTGACCACGGCACGCAACATCCTGCTGCTGCACTGCCACGACCTGGGCCGGTTCCTCGGCGCGTACGAGGTCCCCACCGTGGTCTCCCCGCATCTGGACGCCCTCGCGGCGCAGTCGGCGCTGTTCGAAGGGGCGTTCGCGACCGCCCCGCACTGCAGCCCCGCCCGGGCCTCCCTGTTCACCGGCACGTACCCGCAGACCAACGGGGTCCTCGGACTCACCCATGACCCCTTCGGTTGGGACCTCACCGACCCCTCGACCCACCTCGCCGGCCGGCTGCGCGCGGCCGGGTACGGGACCGAGCTCATCGGCGTGCATCACGAGTCCCGGGTCCTGCCGGACGATGTCGTGGCCGAACGCCTCGGTTTCGACCGGGTCCGCAGCGGCGGCGACCGGGACACGGTCGTCGAGCGCACCGTCGAGGCGCTCGACCGGGCGGCCGCCTCGGACACCCCCTTCTACCTGCAGGTCGGATTCCACGAGCCGCACCGCACACCGTCGAAGAGGGACCGCCCCGGAGTCATGGGCTTCCTCGGGGACACGGTGACCGCGGACGACTCCCTCGGGCTCGGCATCCCCCCGTACCTCAAGGACGACGAAGGCGCCCGTGAGGAGATCGCCGAACTGCAGGGCGCCGTACGCCACATGGACGAGGGCGTCGGGAGCATCCTGGCCCACCTCGACGCGCTCGATCTGAGCGACGACACCCTCGTGGTGTTCACCACCGACCACGGCCTCGCGCTGCCCCGGGCGAAGTGCACCCTCTACGACCCGGGCCTGGAAGTCGCCCTCATGATGCGCGTACCCGGCCGGCCCGACTGGCGCGCACGCCGCGTCGAAGGCCAGGTCAGCCATGTCGACGTCCTGCCCACCCTGTTCGAACTCGTCGGCCTGCCCCAGCCGGCGGACGGTCAGGGCGTCAGCCTGGTCCCCGTCGTGGAACAGGACCGCCCGGCCCGTACCCACACCTTCGGGCAGCTCACCCACCACATCTACTACGACCCGAAGCGCTCGGTGCGGTCCGCGTCACACAAGTTGATCGTGAACTTCTCCAACGCCCCGCGGGCCATGGACCCCACCCAGTCGTGGATACGGCGCAGCCTCCCCGCGGACCTCGGCGGCTCCACCATCGGCTCCAGCCCCGCTCTGGAGCTGTACGACCTGGCCCGCGATCCGCACGAGCGGGACAACCGTGCCCTGGACCCCGCCTACGAGGGCGTCCGGGGTGAACTCGCCGCCGCGTTGCTGGACTGGATGCGCGCCACCGGCGATCCGCTCCTCGGCGCGCCGCCGCTGCAGCGGCGTCATCAGGACGCTCTCACCGCCCTGGGCGACGCCGCCCACGATCACGGGACGCAGCCGCTCCCCGGTCCCTCCGCCCCCCTCTGTCACTCCCTTGCCGACAAGGCCGTCGCATCCCCACGAGAGAGAGAAACAGCATGAGCACACGACCGCTTCGCTTCGCGGCCCTCGCCGCTGCCGCCACCATGGCGATCACGGCCTGCTCGGGCTCGGGTTCCGGTGACGGCAAGGCCGAGGTCACGCTGTGGATGTACCCCGTCATCAAGGACGAGGCCGCGAGCAAGAAGTACTGGGCCGGGACCGAAGCCGCCTTCGAGAAGGCCCACCCCGGCATCGACCTGAACATCGAACTGCAGACGTTCGACAAGCGTGACGCCCAGATATCCGCCGCCCTCGCCGCGGGTTCCGGCCCGGACATCGTCCTGATCACCCCCGACCAGGCCGCGACCTACCACAAGGTGCGGGGGCTGCTTCCCGTCGACGACGCCGTCGCCGACGACCGTACGAAGTTCCTTCCCGGGACGCTCGAAGCCGCCACCATCGAGGGCAAGCTCTACGGCGTCCCCGCCTTCCAGAACGTCAACACCACCGCGTACAACACCAAGATCTTCGCCGATGCCGGCCTCGACCTGCCGAAGACCTGGGACGACGTCCTCAAGGCCGCCCCGGTACTCGCCAAGAAGGGCATCGCCGTCATGGACTACGCCGGCAGCCCCGAGCAGACCCTGAACCTCTCGTTCTACCCCCTGCTCTGGCAGGCCGGTGGGTTCGTCTTCAGCACCGACGGCAACGACGTCGTCTTCGACTCGCCCGCCGGCGTCTCCGCTCTCCGGTTCCTCGTCGACCTGAAGAAGGCGGGCGGCCTCCCTGCCGAGGCGGCCACCGAAGGCCCCAAGGTCGAAGGAGCCCCCATCGCTGCCGGCAAGGTCGCGATGCGCCCCGTCACGTCGCTGCCCGAGCTCAAGCAGATGCGCGCCGCCCTCGGCAAGGAGAACGTGACCCTCGGCCTGCCCCTTGAGGGCAAGGTCCGGGCGACCTACGGCAACCCCGGCCTGCTGTCCCTGACCTCGATCAACGAGGAGGAGAACCGGGAAGCCGCCTACACGGTGCTCTCGTACCTCTCCTCGGCCGAATCCCAGGAGTCGCTCAACGAGGCCGCGGGCAATCTGCCGACCCGCGTCGACGTCCACGCTCCGGACTCCGACCCCGACCTCAAGATCCTGAACGAAACCCTCCGGTACGCCAACGCGGGTGAGCCCTCACCCGCGGCCCGCCAGGTGATGGCCACGCTCGCGCCCTACATCCAGGCCGCCCTCGGCGGCGACCTCACGCCGAAGGAGGCGCTGAAGAAGGCCGCCGAGGAAGCGCGCGCCCTGCTCGCCCGGTCCTGAACCCGCCAGGGGAGCGTGCGGCCCCCGCCACCGACCGCACGCTCCCACTCCTCCCGCTGATAGGCCGCCATGTCCGTGCACACACCTCCGAGCACCGGCTCGGACAGCCGACCGTTCCGCCAACCCGAGCCCCCGCACGTCTCACCGAGCGTGCGGACGGCCCGTCGACGCCTGAAGCGCCGTGAGGCCATGGCGGGCATCCTGTTCGTGCTGCCGACGCTCGTCATCTTCGCGGTGTTCAAGTTCCTCCCCATCGCCGGCGCCGGGGCGATGAGCCTGACGCGCTACCGCCTCAACGGCGACGTCACCTGGCTGGGGGCCGAGAACTACACGCGCCTGTTCTCCGACTCCCACTTCTGGCAGAGCCTCGGCGTGACGGTGAGCTACGTGCTCATCTTCGTGCCGCTCATCATCGTCGTCTCCCTGGCCGGCGCACTGCTCCTGAACAAGATGGTGCGGTTCACCGGCACGTTCCGGGCCGTGCTCTTCGTCCCCTACCTCAGCTCCTTCGTGATGGCCGGCATCATCTGGTCCTGGATCTTCGACATGGACGGGCCGCTCAACGCCGCGCTCGGCGGACTCGGAATCGGCCCGGTCCCGTTCCTCACCGGCGACCAGCTCCTGGTCCTCGCCAGCCTCGCGCTGGTCTCGGTGTGGAAGGGCTTCGGGTACTCGATGCTCGTCTTCCTCGCCGGGCTCAAGGCCCAGCCCGCCGAGGTGCACGAAGCGGCGCGCATCGACGGGGCGAGCAGCTGGCAGGCGTTCCGGCACGTGACGCTCCCGCTGCTCAAGCCCGTGATGTTCTTCGTCCTCGTGATCGAGACGATCATCGGCTTCCAGGTGTTCGACACCATCTACGTGATGACCGGCGGCGGCCCCAACCGGGCCAGCCACAGCCTCATCTACTTCCTCTACGACGAGGGCTTCAAGTTCCTCGACTTCGGCTACGCGGCGGCGATCGGCATGGTGCTCTTCGTGATCGTGCTCGTCCTGTCCCTCGTCCAGCGGCGCCTCGTCGAAGGCAAGGAGATCACGTGACCACCCAGCGCTCCACCCTCGACGCAGGCCACCCCGGAGCCCGCCGGCCCCGCAACCGGCTGCCGGCCCTCGCCCTCACCGTCATCTCCCTGTTCACCGTCGCGCCGCTGATCGCCGTCGTCGTCCTCGCCCTCTCGCCCGAGGACGCGCCCACGCTGCCGCACGCGATCCCCGATTCCCTGACGCTCGACAACATCACGCGGATCTTCGAGGTCGGAGAGTTCCCGCTCTGGCTGCTGAACTCCTTCGTCTACTCCGTGGTCTCCGTGGTGGTCATCCTCCTCACCGCCTCCATGGCCGCCTACGCCCTGGTGCGCAAGCGGTTCCCCGGGCGCAACGCGGTGCTGTGGGCGATCGTCGCCACCCTGATGGTGCCGATGCAGGCCACGCTCATCCCCACCTTCATCCTGGTGGCCCGCATGGACGGGGTGAACACGCTGTGGGGCCTGATCATGCCGACCCTCGCCAACGCCCAGGCGGTCTTCCTCATCCGGCAGTTCGTCCGCGACCTGCCCGACGAACTCTTCGACGCGGCACGGATCGACGGGGCGGGGGAGTGGCGCACCTTCGTGCAGATCGTGCTGCCGCTGATCCGGCCGGTGCTCGCCACGCTCGCCATCTTCGTCTTCCTGTGGCACTGGAACGACCTCCTGTGGCCGCTCGTCGTCGGCCAGACCGACGTGGCCCGCACCCTGACCGTCGGACTCGCCACCCTGCACACCGAGACGGTGTCCACGGCCGGCATCATGTCCGCCGCCCTCGTGAGCTTCATCCCCTGCTTCGTGATCTTCATGGTCCTCCAGCGGCACATCGTCGCCGGCGTCACCTCGTCGGGGGTGAAGGGATGACGTACGACATGACGGCAACACCCCTGCGGTTCGGACTCATCGGCGTCGACTCCCCGCACGCGCCGTCCTTCACCCGGCTGTTCGGCGACGGAGTCACCGGCACGGTGGCGGGCGGCACGGTCGTCGCGGCCTGGAAGGGCGTGGCGGCCGGGGACTTCCCGCTCGGCCGGGACCGCATCGACGCGTTCGCCCAGGAGGTCTCCGATCTGGGGGTGGCGCTGTACGACACTCCCGAGGAGGTCGCCGAGCGCTGTGACGCCCTGCTCGTCGTCGCCTCCGACGCCCGTACCCACGCCGGGTACTTCACCCGGCTGGCGCCGCTCGGCAAGCCGGTCTACGTCGACACGCGATTCGCTCTCACGACCGACGACGCCCGGGCCATGCTGGCGACGGCCGGTGCCCACGGGTGCCTGCCGCTGGCCGGCTCGCCGAAACGCTTCACACCCGAGTTCCGGCGCGCCGCCGACCGGGGCCGGGTCGACCGCGTCGATCTGACCGGCCCGCTGCCCACCCAGCCGGGCCACCCGTTCCTGGCCTGGTACGGCGTGCACCTGGTCGACCTCGCGGTCGCGGCGCTCGGGCCGGGATGCGCGCACGTCGACGCCTCGACCGGCGACAGGGTCACGCTGACCTGGTCGGACGGGCGGGTGGCGACCCTCGGCGGCGAGGAACGGTGGTCACCGCTCACGACGGGGCGCGTCAGCGGTCCCGGCGGAGAAGGCGAGTTCACCATCGAGGCCGGACCGCCGATGCTCACCGGGCTGCTCACCTCGATCGTCGACGCCTGCCGCACCGGCACGCCCAACGTCCCCGAGGCGGAGGTGCTCGACATCGTCGCGATCGTCGAGGCCGCCCACCGCAGCCGCACGAGCGGCGCACCGGTGACCCTGTCATGACCCGTCAGCGGTCGTGCTGCTCCGCGAGCCGGGAGACGGGGAGAGAGCGGCAGCCGCCCGCGACGGAGCCGAGCATGGCGGGGGAGCCGAGCGCGGCGGGGGAGCCGAGCGCGGCGGCGGAACGGTCCCCGTCCCGACCTCCCGGCATGGCGCTCCTGCCCGGCGGTACGTTCCTCATGGGCACCGACGCCGACGACGGGTACGCCGCCGACGGCGAGGGACCGGTGCGCGAGATCCGCCTCGCCCCGTTCCTGATCGACACCACGACGGTCACCAACGAGGCGTTCGCCGAGTTCGTCGACGCCACCGGGTGGGTGACGCTGGCGGAGCGGTTCGGCACGTCGTTCGTGTTCGCCGGTCTGCTGCCCGACGACGTACGCGGCGGCCGCCCCGTACCGGCGACGCCGTGGTGGCGGGAGGTCGCGCACGCGGACTGGCGCAGGCCGGAAGGCCCCGGATCGGACATCGCCGACCGCATGGACCACCCGGTGGTCCATGTCACCTGGCGCGACGCCCGCGCCTTCGCGAGGTGGGCGGGCAAACGCCTGCCCACCGAGGCCGAGTGGGAGTACGCGGCCCGTGGCGGTCTGCCGCAGGCCCGTTACCCGTGGGGCGACGAGCGTGAGCCCGGCGGGGTGCACCGGATGAACGTGTGGCAGGGCGAGTTCCCCGCGTCCAACACCGGCGCGGACGGCTACCTCGGCACCGCTCCGGCCGACGCCTATGAGCCCAACGGGTACGGGCTGTACAACACGTGCGGCAACGTGTGGGAGTGGTGCGCCGACTGGTTCCACCCCACGTGGCACGCCACCGGCCCGCGGACGGATCCCGTCGGGCCGCCGAGCGGGGACCGCAAGGTGATGCGCGGCGGCTCCTACCTGTGCCACGACAGCTACTGCTTCCGCTACCGCGTCGACGCCCGCAGCTCCAACACCCCTGACAGCAGCGCCGGCAACATCGGCTTCCGCTGCGTCGCGGACGCCGGCTGACCGACACAGGTCCGCCGGGCCCTACCGCACCGCCGACCCCGACCTCTCACCTGGAGAGGCGGGGTATCCATCTACCGCATAGCAAGCGCTTTCTGCGCTCGGTTGCACATCACCTCAGAGGGAGACACGAGAATGAGCCGCACAGTCATAGGCATCGTGATGAACGGCGTGACCGGCCGCATGGGCTACCGCCAGCACCTGGTCCGCTCCGTGCTGGCCATCCGCGAACAGGGCGGTCTGCCCCTGGACGACGGAACCGTCATCTGGCCCGAACCGATCCTCGTCGGCCGCAGCGACCGCAAACTGAAGGAACTGGCGGACCGACACGGCCTGGAGCACTGGACCACGGACCTGGACGAGGCCCTGGCCCACCCGCTCGCCCAGATCTACTTCGACGCCCAGGTCACCCCGGCGCGGGAGAAGGCCATCCGCACCGCGATCGCGGCCGGCAAGCACGTCTACACCGAGAAGCCGACCGCCGAATCCCTCGACGCCGCACTGGAACTGGCCCGGCTGGCACGCGAGGCGGGCGTGTGCAACGGCGCCGTGCAGGACAAGCTGTTCCTGCCGGGCCTGCTGAAGCTCAAGCGCCTCATCGACAGCGGCTTCTTCGGCCGGATCCTCTCCGTACGCGGCGAGTTCGGCTACTGGGTCTTCGAAGGCGACTGGCAGACCGCCCAGCGCCCCTCCTGGAACTACCGTGCCGAGGACGGCGGCGGCATGATCCTCGACATGTTCCCGCACTGGCGGTACGTGCTGGACGGCCTGTTCGGCGAGGTCCGCTCCGTGTACGCGCACACCGCGACCCACATTCCCGAGCGGGTCGACGAGCAGGGCCGGAGCTACCCGGCGACGGCGGACGACGCCGCCTACGGCGTCTTCGAGCTGGAGGGCGGCATCACCGCCCAGATCAACTCCTCCTGGGCCGTACGGGTCGACCGCGACGAGCTCGTCGAGTTCCAGGTGGACGGCACCGAGGGCAGCGCCGTCGCGGGTCTGCGCAACTGCCGTGTCCAGCACCGCTCCCTGACGCCGAAGCCGGTCTGGAACCCGGACCTGCCCGTGACCGAGTCGTTCCGCGACCAGTGGCAGCAGGTCCCGGACAACGGCGAGTTCGACAACGGATTCAAGATCCAGTGGGAGCTCTTCCTCAAGCACGTGGTGACCGGCTCCGCATACCACTGGGACCTGCTGGAGGGCGCCAAGGGCGTCCAGCTCGCCGAACTCGGCCTGCGCTCCGCACGCGAAGGCCGCCGTCTCGACGTGCCCGCCCTGGAGATCCGATGACACTCGTCCTGCGCCTCCCGGACGGCCCCCACCGCCTCCGCGCCCCCGCCGTCCTCGACGTGCCCGACCGCCCGATCACCTCCCGGGTCGTGTACGCCGCCGCCCATGTGGTCGCCGATCCCCTGGGGGACAACCGCCCGGGAGCACCCGCGGCCGTCGACTGGGACACCACGCTCGCCTTCCGGCGGCACCTGTGGTCCCTCGGCCTGGGCGTCGCCGACGCCATGGACACGGCCCAGCGCGGCATGGGCCTCGACTGGCACGCCACCCGTGAACTCATCACCCGGTCCGGAGCCGAGGCCCGCGCCGTGGGCGGACGCCTGGCCTGCGGCGTCGGCACCGATCACCTCACCGGGCCCCCCTCCCTGCCCGCCGTCATCGACGCCTACCAGGAACAGCTGGCCGTCGTGGAGGAGGCCGGTGCCCGGCCGATCCTGATGGCGAGCCGCGCACTGGCCGCGGTGGCCAAGGGCCCCGAGGACTACCTCCACGTGTACGGCGAGGTCATCGACACCGCTTCGCAACCGGTGATCCTGCACTGGCTGGGCGAGATGTTCGACCCCGCACTGGCCGGCTACTGGGGTGGCGCGAACCTGGACGACGCGACCGACACGGTGCTCGACCTGATCAGGGAGAACGAGCCGCGCGTCGACGGCATCAAGGTGTCCCTCCTGGACGCCGACCGCGAGATCGCGCTACGGCGCGCCCTGCCGGAGGGCGTACGCCTGTACACGGGCGACGACTTCCACTATCCCGACTTGATCCGCGGCGACGAGGCCGGTCACAGCGACGCGCTGCTGGGCGTCTTCGACCCCATCGCCGAGGTCGCGGCTGCCGCGCTGCGGGCCCTGGACGTCGGCGACACCGCGCGGTACGACGCCCTGATGGAGCCCACCCTGCCGCTGGCCCGGCACCTGTTCGCCACACCGACGTACCACTACAAGACCGGCGTGGTCTTCCTCGCCTGGCTGGCCGGCCACCAGACGCACTTCACCATGGTGGCCGGAGCTCAGAGCGGGCGTTCCGTCCCCCATCTGACCGAGCTGTTCCGGCTCGCCGACGCGGCCGGCGTCCTTCCCGACCCGGAGCTCGCCGCCCACCGGATGCGCCAGTTCCTCCAGGTCTCGGGGGTGGACGCGTGAACGGCGTGGAGCGCCTGCCGTCGAACCAGGTCACCACCCGGCAGCTCAGCAGCCTGTGCCGCGGCGGCTTCCTCACCGTCGAGGGGCCCGACGCGCACCGGGCTGCCTTGGCCCACCTGGCCCATGTGGGGGGCCCATGAAGATCCTCATAGCCCCCGATTCCTTCAAGGGGACCGCGACGGCGGCGCAGGCGGCGCGCGCCCTGGCCGACGGCTGGCGCTCCGTCCGGCCGCACGACGACCTGGTTCTGCTGCCCATGGCGGACGGCGGCGAGGGCACCCTCGAAGCCGTCGCGTCGGCCACACCCGGCGCGGAAGTGCGCGCGGTCCCGGGGTGCGCCGGCCCCGACGGGCGTGGCGTCGACGGGGCGTACGCGATGCTCCCCGACGGCACGGCACTGGTCGAACTCGCCGTCGCCAGCGGCCTTCCGCTGCTGGAAGGCCGAAGCGCCCCGCTCACGGCCACCACACGCGGCACCGGTGAGACGATCGCGCGTGCCCTGGACGACGGCGCCCGGCGCCTCGTGGTGGCCCTGGGAGGCTCCGCCTCCACCGACGGCGGCGCCGGACTCCTGAGTGCGCTGGGCCTGAGGCTGCTCGACGCCGACGGCCGTCTCCTCCCGGACGGCGGCGGCGCCCTCGTCCAGGCCGTCACGGCCGACCTCACGGCGCTTCGCCCGCCGCCGCCCGGTGGAGTTCTCCTGCTGAGCGACGTGACGAACCCCCTGCGGGGGCCGGAGGGCGCGGCGGCCGTCTACGGCCCGCAGAAGGGCGCGGGACCGGGGGAGGTCGCCCACCTGGACCGCGGGCTCGCCCGCCTGGCCGCACTGCTCGGCGGGGACCCCGAAGCCCCCGGCGCCGGGGCGGCCGGCGGCACGGCCTACGGCCTCGCGGCCGCCTGGGACGCCCAGGTCGTGCCCGGGTCGGCAGCCATCGCCGACCTGCTCGCCCTCGACCGCGAACTCGACGCCGCCGACCTGCTGATCACCGGTGAGGGGTGCTTCGACCGGACCAGCGCCCTCGGCAAGGCGGTCGGCGAGTCGTTGCACCGGGCCCACAGGGCGGGCACGTCCGCCGCGGTGGTGGCAGGGCGGGTGGCCGCGGCCGACGACAGGGCCCACACGTTGCTCTCCCTGACCGCACTCGCGGGCGACGACGCCTCGGCCCGCGCGCACGCCCCGCACTGGCTCCGGCGAGCCGGAGCGACCCTCGCGGCGGAGGCGTTCTAGTGGCTGCCACGCGGCCTTGTCCGGGTGATCGGCCTGTGGCTCGCGGGCCGACGGCGCGTCCTCCGGCACCTGTCGCGACAGGCGCCGGAGGACGCGCTTCGAGGATCTGCGCTTCGAGGATCTGGGCTTCGAGGACCTGCGCAGCGTGGTGCTCGCCGCGCGGAGCGCTGAGACGCGGGTCAGCGGTCTTCGAGCTCGATGCGGATCAGGTTGCGGCCGCGGATCGCGTAGAACCGGCCTCGCTCGTCGACCGCCGCGCGCGGGATGCCGTACCACTCGCCGTTCAGGGTGGCCAGGTCGGTGCGCTCGAAGGTTCGCGGGTCGAACCGGAAGAAGGCCTTGCCGGAAGTGCAGAACACCTGCCCGCGGTTCACCAGGAGCGTGCCGTAGTTGGGCACCACCGGCCCGTGGTTCGCGGTGTGGATCACCTGCCGCGTCGTCAGGTCGACCACGAAGAAGCCGCCCCGGTGGCACATGACGTACAGATGGCGGCCCAGTACGGCAAGGCCGGTGACGCCGGTCGGCTTGGTCTGCGGAGTCATCCGCCACAGCTCGCGGTGGGACGACGGGTCCCACGCCACCACGGTCCCGCCGCTGTTGCCGACGTTCTGCCCGCCGAGGTAGGCGATGCCGTCGTGTGCCGCGACGGTCCGCACCATCTGGGTCGTGTCGATCGGGTTGACGGCGACCGTCGTCTCGGAGGTCCTCGGGTCGAACGTCATCAGCGAGCCGCCGCCGAGGGTGTCGGACTGGAGGCCGATCAGCGCCACCTGGTTCCTGTCGTCCCAGACGATCTGGTGCGGCCGGTTCTGGCCGGGCGGCAGGAGGGCCGGCTTGCGGGTCCATTCGCCGTCGACCCGCGGGTCGTGGGCGAGGATGCCGATGCCGTTGTACTGCGCGAAATAGGCCACGCGCTCGTGGATGAGGATGTCCTTGGCCTCGCTCGGTGCGAGGATCCGGGTCTTCGTGCCGTCGCGGAGGTCATGGCGCATCACCGCGTTGGTGCCGCCCACGTAGACGCCGTCGGCTCCGGCCGCGACCGACATCGCCAGTTGGGGGTCGGCCGGAGCGCCTCCGGCCACCAGGTCGTAGGTCGTGGTCCGCCCGGTGGCGGGGTCGACCTGGTAGACGAGGCCGAACGCCGAGACGGCCATCACCGACCCGTCCCGTGCCCACAGCCCCCAGATCTCGCCGAACTCGCCTTCCTGGAGCTCGACCTCACGGAAGACCCCGGTGCTCGGCGTGAGCTCGACCAGCGTGCCGCCGTTGAAGTACACCTTGTCCTCGCCCACGAAGACCGGCAGGCGCAGGAACTTGCCGCCGTGACGCAGCAGTCGGTACCGGCTCGGGTCGGCGAGGTCGATGATCGCGACCGTGGCCCCGTCCGCGGGGGTGGCGCAGGCGTAGAGCGTGTCGCCCTTGAGGGCGATGTCGCGCACCTCGACGGCGTCGGCGAACTCGGGGGGCAGCAGGGAGGTGTACGCGCCGGTGGCGCGATCCATGACGAACAGTCCCGCTCGGGTGCTCGTCGGAGTCGCTCCGAGGGACGCGCCGGTGCCGATGTAGACGTGGTGTTCGGTCGCCACCAGGCAGCGGATCATCGGCACGTGGGGATCCGGTCCGGTGATCTCCGTCAGAGTGCCGGACGCCGGGTCGTACATCCGGAGCCGTGGAGCGGTCTCCTGACCACCGAAGAACAGCACACCGTCGGGCGCCATCGCGATCGCATAGGGCTTCAGGCCGCCCAGCGACGCGAGGTCCTCCTTCGGGGCCTCCGGCTGCGACAGGTCGAGCCGGATGAACCCGGGCTCGGCACCTCCGCGTTCGTCGATCGCCGAGTAGAGGAAGCGGCCGTCGGGGTCGGCGGCCAGCAGCTGGGTGCTGATCCCGGGCCCTGGCGTGATGCTCGTGACCTTCTGCGTGGTGAGGTCGTAGCCCACGATGCGCATGGGGTCGATGTTGCGCGAGGCGACGTACACCCGATCGCCGACGGGGATGCCGGCGGCCAGTGAGAAGTTGTTCACCGCCGGGCCGAGGTCGGTGATCCGGGCACGGGGCGTGCCCGCGGCCGCCGTGCCGGGGGCGAACGCCACAGCGAGGCCGCCGAGCGCTCCCCATTGCAGGACGCGGCGACGATCGATCGGGGACGAAGGGGTCATGAATACCACCTGGTGTCGGGTCTGCTGATGTCGGACCGTCGCGGGGAGGCGCGCCGGTCGTGGTCGACGGCGTGATCGCTGCCGGTCAACGTAGGAGGCCGAGTAAGTTCTGTCAATGACCGAATAAAGTCGGTGCGGGCCGGAATCCCCAGCCGGTCGCGCTCGGATGACGACCGGAACGGGTGCGGCCATCGATTCGCCGGGGCGCGTCGGCCGGTTTCCGTCGGTGGTCGAGGAGGTTCCGCTCTTACCGAGGGTCACGGGCAGGGTGGGCGCGTGCGCGGAGTGAGCGTCGGTCCGGGTGCCGGGCCGGCTTCCGTGGAGTCCGGGTCGGATGCCGGCCGCGGTGCTCCGGAGGTCGCACGCACGCCGTGGCGGGGGTGCGGGTCGGCTGGTTCGCGGATCCGCCGGTGGATTCCGGTCAGGGAGTGTTTCCGCAGAGGGCGGAGGTGTACGAGCGCCTCCGCACGCTTCCGTTCCCGGTCGCCGGCGTGCCGTCAGGGTCAGTCCGTTCATTTTCGGCCAGATGGTTCTCGGCCTGTTGCGCGAGGGGCGATACCAGACCGGGCCGCTCTACGGGTAAGTTTGCCAACTGCGCACCGCACATGAACGGTTGACGACTACAGTGTGTGGTTGGTGATCATCGGTAGGCTCTCCGCACGCTCGCAACACTCCCCCTGAAACAGCAGCTGAAGCACCCCGCAAGTACCCCGTAGTCCGCCCCCCCTGTACCCCGCAGTACGCCGATTCCTGGGCACGTACCAAGGACACTCATGTCTCAACTTCGCGCACCCGCCTCGCGGTCCGATCGACGCGAGGGCGGGCGCCACGGCCGGTCGGGCGCCCGCTCCGCCCCCGGCACCAGTAGCACCCCTCCGGCGCAGCCCCCCGCGCCGCATTCGACGGAAGCCCGCATACGCCCCCAACTCCTGCGCACCTCCGTGCTCCCCGCCGTCGCGGTGGCACTGGGCGGCGCGGCGGCCGTCCTCTTCACCATCCGCTCCACGGGAGCCACCCCGACGCCCGGCCTCTGGGCCGCGCTGACCGGCGCGGCCGCCCTCACGGTCGCCTCCGTCACCGCCGCCGCGCTCGGCGCCGACCGGGCGGCCAAGGCGGTCCTCGACCGCTGTAACGCCCTGCGGCGCTCCAGCGCCCGCGGCCAGAGCGAACTCCGTACGATCGTCGAACAGTTGCGCAGGGGAGAGGGGCTCCCGCCCCGCCCCGCGATGCCTTCGGGCCCCGCGACGGGTGACGAATTCGACCTTCTGTCACAGGAGTTGAACCGCTCGCACGAGGCCGCCGTCGCGGCCGTCGTCCAGGCGTCCCGACTCTCCAGCAGCGTCGGCAACGAACAGAAGGTCGAGGTCTTCGTCAACCTCGCCCGACGCCTGCAGTCCCTCGTCCACCGCGAGATCCAGCTCCTCGACGAGCTGGAGAACGAGGTCGAGGACCCGGAGCTGCTCAAGGGCCTGTTCCACGTCGACCACCTGGCCACCCGCATCCGCCGCCACGCCGAGAACCTCGCGGTGCTCGGCGGCGCGATCTCCCGCCGCCAGTGGTCCAACCCGGTGACCATGACCGAGGTCCTGCGCTCCTCGATCGCCGAGGTCGAGCAGTACCCGCGCGTGAAACTCGTACCGCCGATCGACGGTACGCTCCGGGGCCATGCCGTGGCCGACGTCATCCACCTCCTCGCCGAACTCGTCGAGAACGCGACACTGTTCTCCGCCCCGCACACCACGGTGCTGCTGCGCGCCCAGTACGTCACGGCCGGCCTCGCGATCGAGGTCGAGGACCGCGGCCTGGGCATGCCCGTCACCGAGCAGAACAAGATGAACGCCCTGCTCTCCGATCCCGACCAGGTCAACGTCGCGCATCTGCTCCAGGACGGCCGCATCGGCCTGTTCGTCGTCTCGGCGCTCGCCCGCCGGCACGGCATCGCGGTACGGCTCCAGTCGAACATCTACGGCGGCGTCCAGGCCGTCCTCGTGCTGCCGCAGGGCCTCCTCGGCGCCGACCCCGAGGGGCTGGCACAGCACGAGCGGCAGGCCGCCGCGGCCGTTGGCTCCCCGGCGGTCCCGCAGACCCAGGTGCAGATCCAGCCGCAGCCGCAGCCGCAGCCGCAGCCGCAGGCTCCGGTCCAGGCGCCGGTCCACGCACAGGCCCAGGCCCCGCTCCACGCCCAGGCCTCCGCGTCCCCGGCCTTCGAGGCCCCGGCTTTCGAGCCCATGGCCTCCTCGTCCCTGGCCTCCGAGCCCATGGCCCCCGCGTCCATGGCCGCGTCGGCGCCCGAGCCCTTCCCGCAGCGGGTCTCCGCCCGCCACGAGGAGGCCCCGGCGCAGGACCCGCTCGCGTACCCCCGTACGAACACGCAGCTGAACGGCCACCTCGACGGCCACGCGGACGCCGGTTCCACCCCCTCGATACCGGCCCAGTCGGCCGGCTCCGAGCACACGGCCCCGCTGCTGCCCCCGGCGCCCCCGGCCCCCCGTGCCGAGGCCCCCGGCCGGCCCCTCCTCCCCAAGCGGCGCGCCCAGGAACACCTCGTACCGCAGCTGCGCGACGAGCCCGTGGCCCGCAAGCCCGAGGAGCACGCCCTGCACGATCCCGGCCTGATGGCCGCGTTCCAGCGTGGAATCGGCCTCGCCGAGTCCCAGCCCGCCCCCCACGAACCGCTGCGTCCAGGCGACGCGCACAAGGAGTAGATGCACCATGGCGAGCAATGCGCCGATCGGCCATTCCTCGGATCTCGACTGGCTGCTGAGCGGACTGGTCCAGCGGGTCCCCTACACCCGCAACGCCGTTCTGCTCTCCTCCGACGGCCTCGTGAAATCCGTCCACGGCCTCGACCCCGACGCCGCCGACCACATGGCGGCCCTTGCCTCCGGCCTGTACTCGCTCGGCCGGAGCGCGGGCGCCCGGTTCGGCGACGGCGGCGAGGTCCGTCAGGTGGTCGTGGAGCTCGACTCCACGCTCCTGTTCGTCTCCACCGCGGGTTCGGGTACCTGCCTGGCCGTCCTCGCAGGGCGCGAGGCGGACGCCGCCGTGCTCGGCTACGAGATGGCGATGCTCGTCAAGAGCGTCCGGCCGTACCTCGTCACCCCGGCCCGGCAGGCGGCCGGCGCGGCAGGTGGCATCGGGCAGTGAACGTGACGTCCCATCAGGAAGGGCCCTGGCTCGACGACGCGGCGGGCCGGCTGATCCGGCCGTACACCGTGAGCGGCGGCCGGACCAAGCCCAGCACCACGCTGGACCTGCTCTCCATGGTGATGGCGACCGGATCGTCCCCGCAGGCGCACATGGGACCCGAGCACAGCCTGGCCCTCGGGCTGTGCGGCGGGCCCACCTCGGTGGCCGAGATCGCCGCGCACTTACGGCTTCCGGCCGTCGTCACCAAGGTCCTGCTCTCCGACCTCGTGGACTGCGGGGCGCTCACCGCCCGGGCCCCCCGGTTCCAAGCCAACCCAACCGACCGTTCCTTGCTGGAGGCAGTGCTCGATGGCCTACGACAACGGCTCTGAGCGCCACGAGAGTTTCGCGACCGACCCCTTCCCCACCGCGCTCAAGATCCTGGTGGCGGGCGGATTCGGCGTGGGCAAGACGACCTTCGTGGGCGCGGTCAGCGAGATCGAACCGCTGAGCACCGAGGAGCTGTTGACCTCGGTCAGCGTGGGCACCGACAGTCTGGAGGGCGTGGAGTCCAAGACCACGACCACCGTGGCCATGGACTTCGGCCGGATGACGCTCGACGACCGCCATGTGCTGTACCTGTTCGGCACTCCCGGCCAGGAGCGCTTCTGGTTCATGTGGGACGAGCTCTCCGAAGGCGCGCTCGGGGCGGTCGTCCTCGCCGACACCCGCAGGCTCCAGGAGTGCTTCTCCGCCGTCGACTTCTTCGAGCGGCGGGGCATCCGGTTCGTCGTGGCGGTCAACGAGTTCGACGGCGCCTACCGCTACGAGCCGGACGAGGTACGGGCCGCCCTCGACCTCAGGCCGGAGGTGCCGGTCGTCGCGTGCGACGCCCGGATCTCCAGCTCCGGCATCCGCACCCTGCTGACCCTCGTACAGCATCTGCTCACCACCATCCCGGCCGCCGTGCCGAGCTTCGGAGCCACGTCATGACCTATGACCCGACCGGTCATCTCCTGCTGACCCCCATCGACAAGGACGCGCCCGCGCGCGTGCAGCGGCTCCGCGAACTCGGCCTGGGGGAGCGACCGGAGCCGGCGTTCGACGAGTTCGCCCACCGGCTCGCGGACGTGACCGGGGCGCCGTTCTCGATGGTCAACTTCATCGACGAGAACCGGCAGTTCTTCGCCGGGCTGCACACCCCGGAGGGCACCCACTCGGGCAGCGACCTGGGCGCGGCCGCGGCGAACACCGGTGGCGTCGGCCGCTACATGGCCCGTGACCACGGCTACTGCCCGCACGTGGTGGTGCGGCGCAAGGCGCTCGTCCTGGAGGACGTCTGCGACTACCCGCGCTTCGCGGGGAACCCGGTCGTGGACGAGATCGGGATCCGCTCCTACATGGGGGCGCCGCTGATCGACCGTTCCGGCGTCGCGCTGGGCACGATCTGCGTGGTCGACACCGACGTCCGGCCGTGGGGCCGTGCCGGTCTGGAGACGATCAAGGCGATGGCGGCGGAGCTGGTGGAACAGATCCACCGCCGTGAGGACGGCATGTTCTGACCCGCCACCGCGGGGAACGCGGACGGGGCCCTGGTACGGCGTGTGTCGCCGTAGCAGGGCCCCGTCCGCGTTCCCCGATCGGTCAGGCCGGTGTCGGTTCGAGCTCCTGGGTGCGGACCAGCTCGGAGAGCCGCTCCGACCAGCTGCCCTTGTCCTGGCCGAGGGCCACCTCGGCCAGCCGCAGGAGCTGGATGTCGGAGGTGCCGGCCGGGGCGAAGATGTGGTGCGCGTCCCGGAGGTACCGCTCGATGGCCCGGTCCGTGAAGAGGCCGGAGGCGGCGTGGATCTCCATGGCGTTGCGGCCGGAGTCGATCGCCGACTCGACGTTGACGAGCTTCGCGTTCATCAGCTCGGCGTCGCAGGACATGCCCTGGTCGAGCAGGTGCACGGAGTGGTACGCGGCCAGCCGGGCCGTCATCAGCCGGGACTGCATCTGGCCCAGCTTCAGCTTGACCGTGGGGAGGTCGTGGAGCGGCTTGCCGTAGCGGATGCGCTCGGAGGCGAACCGGGTGGTCTCCTCCAGGATCGCCTGGTGGATGCCGAGGGAGACGGCGGTGAGGTTGGCCCGCCCGTACAGGACGCTGGAGGAGTACGCCACGGCGAGGCCGTCGCCCTCGTCGCCGAGGCGATGGGAGGCCGGCACGCGGCAGTTCTCGAAGATCAGCTCGCCGAAGCTGAAGCCGTGGAGTCCCATGGCGGGCTGCTGCGGACCGGTCCTGAAACCGGGGCGATCGGATTCGACCAGGAAGGCGGTGAGCCCCTTCGATCCGGGACCGGTTCTGACCACGACGCCGTGCAGATCGCCCACGTGGCTGTTGCCGACGAAGACCTTGCTGCCGTTGAGGATGTAGTCGTCGCCGTCCCGGACCGCGCTGGCGCTCATCCCGAGGACGTGACCGCCGGACTCGGGCTCGGTGACCGCGATGGTCGGCAGGCACTCGCCGGCGGCCACGGCCGGAAGCCAGGTCTTGCGCTGTTCGTCGCTGCCGAAGTGAACGATCTTGGCGGTACCGAGCTGCGAGGCCTGGACCATGGCGCCCATCGCGCCGCTGACCCGGGAGAGCTCCTCGATGATGATCGTCTTGGCCAGATGACCGGCGCCCATACCGCCATATTCCTGGCTGATTGTCGCACCCAGCCAGCCCTGCCGCGCGATGAGCCGGGAGAGCTCGTGGTGGACCGTTCGGGACGCCTCCATCTCGGCTATGCGTGGCCGAACCTCACGCTCCGCGAAGTCGCGGACCGTCTCCCTGAGCTGATGATGCAGTCGACTGCTGAAGTAGCCGTCCATTCGAGTCCTCCCCTGCGAAACGCCTGCTCGGTGATCGACCGAACAGGTGGTGCATCGGCAGTGGTCCCGTCCCGAACAGGCCGACCTCTTCATGGTGTTGATCTTTCCGGGACGGAGCAATATCGCCACGACTTTTGTCCGAAACAGGAGCTGTTGACGATGGAACCTGACTGTGTTTCGTGTGGTGTTGACCCACACGCTCCGATCCGGAGTCCCTTCCCCGTGGGCATCTTTCTGCCACATGGCAAGGGCAACGAACTCCGCGGCATATGGCGAGGGGGTCCCTGACGTCACCACATGAGCCCCTTCGTCAACAAAGAACCGGAATTCCTGAATCCGCCCGACCTCGTCCCACCCCGAGAACTCGGGCCTCGCCCCCGCCCTCCCCGCTCCCGGACCCCTCGCCACGGGCGTGCGAGCGCACCGGGGGGCGCATGGAAGCGTTACGGAGAGTGACCGGCACGCCCCCGGCGTGCACCCCACGCCCGGGCGCCGCAAAGGGTTCGTGACCACCGGAGAAAGTGCGGTATCGTTCTCATGCGCGTTCAGCCAGGGGAAACCCCAGGTCAGACGCGCATCGGGACGTGGCGCAGCTTGGTAGCGCACTTGACTGGGGGTCAAGGGGTCGCAGGTTCAAATCCTGTCGTCCCGACTTTTCGAAGTCGCAGGTCAGGGGCCGTTTCAGAGAAATCTGAAACGGCCCCTGACGCGTTTTCGGGGTCCGGTGGGGGACCAACCCGAGGAGAAGCGTTACGCGTTCAGCGGCGGGCGCAGCCCTTCGCCTCGAACCGGTCCGTGCTCATGTAGGTGACGTTCGGCAGGTGGGAGCCCATGGCCGTGGCCTCGTCCCCGGGGACCTTCGTGTTCTGGACCGCCTGGTGGAAGCCGGTGTCGGGCAGCATGTTCCGGATCTGGAACCAGGCGAAGTCCTGGTCCTGGTAGCCGTCTCCCCGGGCCGTCCGCGCGAGGTACGCGACTCCGCACGCCGTGCGCGCGTTCTGCGGCCGGTCCTGGTCCAGGCTGACGACGATGGTGTAGTCGCCGTTCTTGTCGACCGGCACCTCCTCGTCGTACGCGCAGTCCATGACGCGGGTGGTGTAGACGGACTCGTTCACGCAGAACGAGGCGTAGCGCACCTGGGCGGAGCCCATCACGGGGTCGTGGTCGCGGGTGGAGACGGCGGTGGGCAGCTTGCCCTTGATGACGGCCACCTGGCCGAGCTTGCCGCTCAGGACCGTGCGCACGTAGTTGTTGTGGATGTTCGGGAAGAACCCGCCGCCGGTCCGGCCGGGTGTGGGATTCGCTCCGACGGTGTCGTCACCGGTCCAGGTCTGCAGCAGGTACGAGCGGTCGTACTGGGCCGTCCACCTGGTCGTCCGCGAGGTGCCGTGGCCGGCGCCGGGGGAGTAGGTGGCGGGGAAGGCGGGGTCCACCGCGCGCTTGGTCTGGAACAGCACGCCGGGCGGCGGGCTCGCGTACGACGCGGGGGTCTTGGGGCCGGTCGGCGGGAAGACCTGGACCTGGACGCCCGGTGTGTTCGGCAGCATGTCGGCGCTGTCGGGGATCCGGTCGGGGTACCGCAGAGCGCTGTAGGTGGCCTCGCTCAGGGTCAGCGACGACGGCTCGGGCAGACGGGTGGCGCCCTTGTCGAGACGCGCGTGGTCCTTCGATTCGGAGTCCGTCGCGTCGCAGGCGGCCTGGCCGGTGAGCTTCTTCCCGTCGGCGAGGGTCAGGGTCGGCCGGGGCAGTCCGACACCGCCGGTGAGGTCCTTGCCGCGGTCCGGGACGTACACCCGCATGAGGACGAGGTCGGTCTCGTACCGGACACCGTCCGAACCGGTCTCGACGCCCAGGGGCGTCTGGCCGAGGGAGGCCGTGGGGATGGTGCGCAGGGCGTTGCGCTGCGGTTCGTCGTTGCGCGGGTCGCGGATGGTGAACGCGGGCTTCCCGGTGGCCGCGTCGTAGTTGGCCGTGTGGTCGAACGACACGGTGTAGCCGCGCTTCGTGGCGGGGGTGTTGCGCCGGGCGCCCGGTGCGAACGGGTTGGCGGAGCCCTCGTTCGGGGCGATCTGGTAGTCCGCGATGCCGTCCACGGGCTGGCCGAGGCGGTCGTACGAGATGAAGGAGAAGTACCGCGCGTGCGGGTACGTGCCCTCCAGCGTCAGCTTCGATCCCGCGGGCCGACGGTAGTAGGCGGCCCAGTAGACGGCGCCGGCGTCGGGATAGGCGATGTTGAACAGGGGATCGGCGCCGATCCCGCCGTAGTACCAGAAGCAGTCGCTGCCGGGGCCCTGGACGAGGGACGGGGCAGTGGGGGCCTGCGTCGGCCCGTGGCCCGCCGTGGGAGCGGTGCCGCCCGCCGAGGCGGTGGGCGTCCCGGCGGCCATCGCTCCGGCGAGGGCCGCGGCCACCACCGGGACGAGCCATCGCTTGTGCACGCGGTTGCGCATGGAGGTCTCCTGACTTCGTCGTCGGCCGAAGCCTCGCCGAAGCCCGTGAACCGCCCAAGGCAGTGGCCCGTACCAGGGGGGTTCGGTTTTCTGGTGTCTTCGGCGGAGAGGGAACGGGGGTACGGAGCCGGGTGCGGTCCGCCGGGTCAGGCGTCCTCGTGCCGCAGGGGAAGGTGACCGCGCACCTCGGTGCCCTCGCCGGGGCGTCCGACGACGCTCACCTCTCCACCGCAGGCCGACATGCGGGCGCGCATGTTGGCCAGGCCCGCTCCGGGCGGTCCGCCGGACCCGGCCGAGTCGGCGGGTGACAAGCCAGGGCCGTCGTCCCGTACGGAGAACGACAGGCGACGCCCGTCGTCCGTCAGCTCGACGGTGACCGTACTCGTCGGCCCCGCGTGCTTGACGGCGTTCTGTACGGCTTCCAGGCAGGTGAAGTACACCGCGCTCTCCACCGCACCCGGATACCGGCCGACGCCCTCGATCCGCAGGGACACGGCCTCCGGGAACCTCCCGACCGCGTCGGCGAGGGCGGCGGACAGCCCCTCGCCGTGCAGCAGCCGGGGGCCCGCGCCATGGGCGACGTCCCGGATCTCCCGTAGGGCGGCGTCCACGTCGGGGCCGAGCTCCTCGGCCAGCCGGGCGGCGCGCCGGGCGTCCTGCGGCAGCAGCCGGGAGAGGACGCTCACCTTCATCCGCAGCGCGATGAGCCGTTGCTGGGCGCCGTCGTGCAGATCGCGCTCGATCGCCCGGCGGGCGCTGTCCCGGGCGTCGGCGATCCGCGCTCCGGAGAGCGCGAGTTCCGCCGCGTCCCGGTTGGTCTCCAGCGCCATCCGGACGCTCTGGGTCACGGCTGCCAGCAGCGCAGGCTGGTCGAGGAGCACCTCGTCGTGCACGACACGGGCCAGCGGCTCCCCGTCGCTCCCGTCGACGGGGGTGACCGCCTGCCCCGGGCGGGACACCGGCACCGTGCTGTGGAGCACCCCGGCGGAGTCCGCCCACCGGGACCGGTCCGGCAGCCAGTAGACGATGTCGAGACCGGGATCCCGCAGAGCCGTGGCCATGACCCGTCGCAGCGCGTCCGCGTCCGGTCGGTGCTGGAGCCCCGACACCAGTCGGAGGAGTACGCCCGCCGCGTGGAGACGGGCCAGCAGCAGGCCGAGGAGCATGGCGAGGGGCACCGCCCAGAACAGCAGGGTCAGGGCCGCCCCCGACAACACCGCGCCGTTCGTGACGACGAACACGGCGACGGCCAGGGTGCGCAGGATGGACACGACGAGCAGCGGCGCCAGCGTCCGGCGGGCGCCCGGTCCGGAGCGGACCAGCCGGTCCAGGAGGGAGAGGGCGACCGACAGCAGGATCGTGGCGCTGAGCCAGCGGAAGGCCGTGAGGAACCCGTCGGCCACCTGTGGGAGGTCCTCGACGAGGAGCACGTTCCGTGGGCAGTCCGGGGCGCACGGCACGAGCGGGCCGGGCAGGGGCACGGCGGCCGAGAACAGGACGGTCGGCAGCCACAGGACCGTGGCGCTGAAGGCGCTCATGGCCACGATGACGCGGTCGCGCCGCGATCGAAGCCGTCCGGTGGGGAAGCTCAGCATCACCCAGACCAGGACGAACTCGGCGAGCTGCCCCAGGGCGCGGCCCAGGCCGAAGACCCACGGGACGTCCGAGGCGCCGAGCCCGCGCACCGCGTACGTCACGCACAGCAGGACCAGCAGGCGGGCGAGCCTCCGGTCCTGCGGGCGCCGTCCCAGCACTGCCGCGGCCAGGAGCGTCAGCACCACGCCGACCGTCGCGAGCACCGCCGCGGATCCGGGGAGGCCGGTCATCGCCGGTTCGCGTCGAGGTACAGGAGTGTGGCCCGCACCCGCCTGCTGATGTCGGCGTCACCGGTGAGGCCGAGCCGGCCGAAGATCTCGCTGACGTGCTTCTCGACGGCCCGAACGGAGAGGAACCGGGCGCGGGCGATGGCGGCGTTGCTCCTGCCCTCGGCGATGTCCGCGAGCAGTTGGCGCTGGCGCGGCGTGAGGCTGTCGAGGGCCGAGGCCTCGGTGCGGCGCCGGCGGACCAGGTCCTCGACGAGTGCGGCGTCGATGTGGCACTCGCCCCGGGCCACCGACCGGACGGCGGAGACGAGCAGGTCGAGGTCGTGGACCCGGTCCTTGAGGAGGTAGCCGCGGCCCGCCGCCCCCGACTCCAGGAGCCGGGCCGCCAGATCGACGTGCCGCTCCTGGCTGAGCAGCATCACTCCGACGCCCGGGTGGGAGCGCCGGAGTCCGTCGGCCAGGCGTACTCCCTCGTCCGTGAACGACGGCGGCATCCGGATGTCGCAGAG
Organism: Streptomyces sp. NBC_00094; assembly: GCF_026343125.1. NCBI lineage: Bacteria > Bacillati > Actinomycetota > Actinomycetes > Kitasatosporales > Streptomycetaceae > Streptomyces > Streptomyces sp. NBC_00094. Next base: position 6,886,318 of record NZ_JAPEMB010000001.1, read on the forward strand.
CAGTACGTCCGGTGGGGCGGCGGCGACGGCGGCGACGGTCGAGGGCTCGTCGGCGCAGGTGCCGACGACCTCGACGGCGTCACTGAGCTCCAGGAGCCTGCTCAGACCCTCCCGGATCAGGAAGCTGTCGTCCGCGATCAGCACACGCAGCCGGGTCGGTTCCTGCTCGCGTGCCCCCGGACCTTCGTCGGGCGCCGACACCGAGACCTCCTGAGACGCGACCTGGCATGGACCGCCGAAACTACCTGCCGGAGGAGGCGAAAGCGAAAGCCGCGGGGTGTTTCGCTCAGCGGTCGCACGTGCTTCGTAGCGGAGGCGGCCCACTGTCCCGATCGTGCCGGCTGCCACAATTCGACGTGGTGCATGCCGGCTCTCGTGAGCATGGGAGCGGTCGGCGATGACCGTCGTGCGCCTGCGGCGGTCGCGCGGTGCGCGAGTGTGCGTGGACCAGCTGCGGCTCCCCGGCGGCAGCGAGTGCCCGAACCGAAGGGAGAGCTCCATGCCGAGACGTCGCGTGGTCGTGGTCGGAGCCGGGATAGGCGGCCTCACGGCCGCGGTGGCACTGCACCGCCACGGCTGGCACGTCACCGTCTGCGAACGCGCCCCGGAACCCCCCGTCACCGGTGCCGGCATCGGTCTCGCCCCCAACGCGCTGCGCGCACTCCACACCATCGACGTCGACGTCACCCAGGCCACCGGCAGCGCCGTACCCGCCGTGATGGGTGTGCGTCGCCGGGACGGTCGGTGGCTCACCCGGACCGGAACCGCCGAACTGGCGGCGCGCTACGGGACACCCCCGATCGCCGTCCCACGCCCGGCCCTCGCCGTCGCCCTGGCCTCCGCCCTGCCGACGGAGGCCCTCCGCTACGGCACCGCCGTGACCGCCATCGACGACGCCGCGGGCCGCCCGGTCCTGCGTACGGAAGCCGGTCCGGACCTTCCCGCCGACCTGGTCGTCGCCGCCGACGGCATCCACAGCCCGCTGCGCCGCGCGTACTTCCCCGGCCATCCCGGCCTGCGCTACATCGGCGAGACCGCCTGGCGGGCCCTCGTGGACGCTCCGGACCTGGGGATACAGGCCATGAGCGAGACCTGGGGACGGGGTGAGCGGTTCGGCGTGACCCCGCTCTCCGACGGCCGGTTCTACCTCTACGCCACCGCGGTCGTTCCGGCCGGCGTACGGTCGGCCGACCACCGTGCCGAACTCCGCCGTCGCTTCGGCTCCTGGCACGACCCGATTCCGGCCCTCCTGGACCGCGTCGACCGCCTCGCCCCCGCCGATGTCCTTCGGCACGACCTCCACGAACTGGCCGCCCCGCTCCCGCGCCTGGACCACGGCCGGATCGCGTGGCTCGGTGACGCCGCCCACGCCATGGCCCCGAACCTCGGCCAGGGCGGCTGCCAGGCCATCGAGGACGCGGTGGTCCTCGCCCATCTGCTGCCTGCCGGGGACGGCGGTGACGGCTCGGACGGCATCCCGGCGGCCCTCGTCGCGTACACCGCCGCCCGGCGCGACCGCACCGACGCCGTGCGCGTCCGCGCCCGCCGGGTCGGCCGCCTGGGTGCCCTCCGCCACCCGCTGGCCGCGGCGGCCCGCGACCTCGTGGTCCGCGCCACCCCCGACTGGCTGGCCCTGCGCGGAATGGACGATCTGTTCGACGGCTTTCGGCTTCCGGACCGGCCGGCGGGCTGATGCCCTGCGGCCGCCCTGGGGCCGGCCCCTCGATCGTTCCCGGAAGCAGGGGGGAGCAGTCCGCGCGACCGGTCCTGTCCACACGTCGATGTGCCCCGGCGCCTTGCGTCGTAGGCTGAATCGCCGGGCAACGCGGCCCGGTCCGGAGGGGCGGAGGGGACATGCCGGAGGAGTTGGCGCGGTTCGAACTCGGCGGTGGGGAAGCCGCGGTGTACGTGGCCTTCGAGGACCAGGACCCGGAGATCGTGCGGGCCCGGAGCCGTGACCGGTCGGGGAGCGGGGCGGTGGAGGTCGCGGCGGGGCGGTTCGAGGAAGGGATCGACCGGATCCGCGAGATGGCCGGGCGGACGCTGGAGCGGATGGTGTCGCTGCCCGCGCCGCCGTCGACCGTGGAGCTCGAGTTCGGGGTGAAGTTCAACGTCGAGACCGGTGCGGTGATCGCCCGGACCGGGGTCGAGGGGCACCTCAAGGTCAAGATGGTCTGGGAGCGGGGCGAGCAGGGGCGACGGGCCGAGGAGGTCGAGGCCGCGTCGGTCGCGAGTGACAGCGGGGATCAGTCGGAAGCGCAGGCCGGGGCGGCCGGCGACGGCTGAGCCATCGGCGGGACCGCGGGTCCGGTGACAGGTTCGGATGCCGGGCCCGTTGCCGGACCCTCGGGCGGTGCGCCGTCCGTCGGCCTGTGGATGAGGTCTCGTGCGGGTGCGGGTGCGGGTGCGGGTGCCGGTGCCGGTGCCGGTGTTGGTGTGTTCGGAGTCCGTGTCGGTGTGGGTGTGCTCGGGGTCTGTGTCGCTTCGGGCTCGGGGGTCTCCGGCGGGCGGCGTTCCTGCTGGCTGCGGTAGAGCGTCGTACGGCCCGTCACCGCCGACGCGCACAGGACCGCCAGCATGCCGGGTCCCAGGAGCGAGGCGTCCGCGACCATTTCCGTCGCCATGACCAGCACGCCGAGCGGGGCGTTGGCCACCGGGCCCAGGCAGGCTGCCATGCCCACGACCACGTACGGGAGCGGTCCCGCCGACGGCAGGTGCAGCGCCTCGCCCAGGCGCCAGGCGAGTGCGCCCGTTCCCGCGCCCACGACCATGCACGGTCCGAAGATGCCGCCCGAGCCGCCGGAGCCGACGGTCAGGGCCGTGCCCGCGATCTTCGCGAGCGGGATGGCGAGCAGCAGCAGGACGGGAAGTCCCGCGACGAGCTCGCGGTCGGTGAGCGCCTCCATCAGGCCGTACCCCGTGCCCAGCACCCCCGGCACGAGCAGCCCGAGGACGCCCACGAGCAGGGCGGCGGCCACCGGCGCGGCGATCCTGGCCGGTACGGACCGCACACGGGCCTCGGCGCGCAGGTGCACGGCGTAGAAGGTGCCCGTGTAGAGCCGTCCGGCCAGGCCGCACAGCAGCCCGGTCACGGCGATCAGGACGAAGTCGCCCACCCCGAAGCCCGGTCCGTCCGCCCCGTGCCGTCCGAGGACGGGCGCGAAGCCGTAGAACGCGCCGAAGACCAGCCACCCCGCGCAGGCCGCCACGAGCGCCTTCGGAAGCACCCGCGCGTCCATGTCCCTGCGGTACAGAAGCTCCGCGCCGAGCAGCGCCCCGCCCAGCGGCGCCTGGAAGATCGCGCCGACGCCCGCGGCGAGTCCGATCACCAGCGCGGTACGGGCCTGTCGGCGTGACATGCCGGTACGGCGCGCGATCACCGAGCCGAACGCCGCCGAGATCTGCGCGGCGGGCCCCTCCGTACCCCCCGATCCGCCGGAGCCGATGGTCAGCGCCGACGCGACGAGCTTCACCACCGTCACCCGGCCGCGCATCCCCGCAGGGTCGTGGTGTGCGGCGGCGATCGCCGCGTCCGTGCCGTGCCCGCGTGCCTCGGGGGCCAGCCAGACGGCGAACGCCGTGGCGAGCAGCGCGCCTCCGGCGGCCACCAGCGGGACGGCCCAGGGGCGTTCGGACGGGACCAGGTCGCGAGGTCCGCCCTCGGCGGAGGTCAGATACGGACGGAATCCGGCGATGTCCTCAAGGAGGAACACGGTGCACAGGTGGAGGAGTCCGAACAGGGCCACCGCACCCAGTCCCGCCACCACGCCGATCAGCAGGGCCGGCGCGATCCAGCGGGACAGCGGGTCCGTCGAGGCCTCCGGAGAGGGGAACAGCCGGGCCACGGACCGTGGCAGAGGACGCCCGACGGTGGAGCGAGGGCCTGTGGTCCTTCTCTTCCAACTCATCGGATCCCCCGGGCTGTTCGAACGGTGTCGCCTAGCATTGTGGCCCAGGGGAGGGCCGGAGCGCTCCATCGCCTCGCCGCTTCGATCGACCGCCCGGCCACCTCGATCACGCCGTCGACGGTCGGCCAACTGTTTGGCCGGGCCGATGATTGGCCATGACACGGGGAGGAGCCCGCACGGCTCCGCGCCCGACGCGGCGCGGCGACGCCCGGCGACGCCGGAGGCGGACGGGCTGTGGGACACGAGCGCGACAGGGGGAGCGCATGAGGGCCGGTCCACTCGAGCGAGGTCCGGACGTCGTACTGCCCGCGAGGGCATCGGGAGCGACGGACCCGGCGGGCCTCGTGAGCCTGCCCGATCTCGACGGCCTCCCGGATCTCGAAGGCCTCCCCGATCTCGCGGCGCTGCCTGACCGTGCGGCGATCCCTGACCTCGCGGCGCTCCCCGACCTCGCCGGGCTTTCGCTGGAGGAGCTTCTCGACGCGCCGAATCCCGTGCTCGCCCGCGCCGCCCGGCGCGTCCTCGACCGGCTGACCGCCGAGGAGGCGCCGCTCGCCGCCTACGACTCGTCCGCCGTACCCACCGACGACCCGCCGGTGTGACCGTGCCCGAGCACCCCCGACCGCCGCTCCCGTTCCGGGAGTTCCTGGTCAAGGTGCACAGCCGCTGCAACCTCGCCTGCCACTACTGCTACGTGTACGAGAGCGCGGACCGGGGCTGGCGCTCCCAGCCGGTCGGCATGGCCCCGGCGACGGCCGGGCGTATCGTCCGGCGGATCGCCGAGCACGCCCGCGGGCACGCCCTCCCCTCCGTGCGGGTCATCCTGCACGGCGGCGAACCCCTCCTCGCGGGCGGGGAGTTCCTCGCCCGCTTCGTCCGCGGACTACGGACCGCGCTGCCCGCCGCCACCCGTGCCGAGGTGGCTCTCCAGACCAACGGGACCCTCCTCGACGAGCCGCTCCTGAGGCTCTGCCGCACCGAGGGCATCCGGATCGGGGTCAGTCTCGACGGCCCGCCGGCCGTCCACGACCGGCACCGCCGCGACCCGGCCGGCCGCGGCAGCCACGCCCGGGTGGCCGGTGCGCTGCGACTCCTCGCCCGCCCCGAACACCGTCCGCTCTGGGCCGGCCTGCTCACCACGGTCGACCCGTCGACCGACCCGCTCGCCACGTACGAGCACCTGCTCTCGTACGATCCGCCCGCCCTCACCCTCATCCTGCCGCTCGGAAACTGGACCGTCCCCCCGCCCGGCCGCGTCCCCGATCCCACCCGCACCCCGTACGCCGACTGGCTCGTCCCCGTCTTCGACCGCTGGTACGCAAGCGCCGGCCGGGCGCCGCGCGTCACCCTCTTCGACTCCGTGATCGATCTGCTCCTCGGCGGCGACTCCGGCAGCGAGGCGATCGGCGGGGCCCCGAGCCGGCTCGCCGTGATCGACACCGACGGCTCGCTGACCCTCTCCGACCACCTCAAGACGACGTACGACGGGGCCGACCGGACGGGGCTCAGCGTGCACCGCGACCCGTTCGACGCGCTGCTCCGCCACCCGGGCGTCGCGGCCCGCCAGGCCGGCCGGGCGGGCCTCTGCGCGGGCTGCCGGGCCTGCCCGCTGGTCGCCGTGTGCGGCGGCGGGCACTATCCGCACCGCTACCGCGAGGGATCCGGCGGTGCGGGCCACGACAACCCGTCCGTGTACTGCCCCGACCTCGTCCGCTTCATCGGGCACGTGGCGAAGGCCGTCGCCGCCGACGTCCCGGCCGCCGGGGGGTCGGGGGCGGCGGCCGTCCGTACCCCCGGCGACCGGGGTGAGGGGGCCGTCCGTACCCCCGGCGACCGGGGTGCGGGGCACGGCGGGTGAGCGTCCGCCCTCCGTCCCCGCTCGTCTCCCCGCAGGACCTCTGGAGGCCCCTGGCGGCCGGTGTCCCCGGTCCGGTGGTCCTCGCCGCCCTGCGCACGGCCCGCCGCAACCGCAACCTCCTGCTGCTCCGCGTCGCCCACCGGCGGTACCGGTCCGATCCGCGATGGGCGGCGGCCGTGGCCCTGCTCGCCGAGGTCCGCCGCGCCCGGCCGGAGGTCTTCGCCGACGTGCTCGGCGGCCCG